>NZ_OZ061318.1:0-657555 GCF_964063345.1 Pseudomonas lini | reverse complement strand
ACATCGCTGGCTGCCATCGGCGTGCCCGGCGAGCCTTCATTCAGCAGATAGCTGTAGTTGGTGCGCTCCAGACGCTGCAGCCAGTTCACACGCTCATCGGCGGGCAAACGGTCGAGGATGGCGAGGGAGGTCGAGACGTCGGTTTCCAGATTGCCCAACATCGTGTTTTTCGCACTTTCGTAGCGCTCGTAGTACTGAGCGCCAAAGGACAGCGCCTGGGCGAGGATCAGGCCGATCAGGAAAATCAGTGACAGCCGCGAGGCCAGCGTGCGGGGCCAGTGCAGCGCAAGATTCATGACGGCGCACCGAGCACTTCCACCGGCAGGGAAAACACATAGCCTTCACTGCGCACGGTCTTGATGTAGGCCGGTTCCCGGGCATCGTCCAGCAGGCGCTGACGCAAGCGGCTCACCAGCAAATCGATGGAGCGGTCGAACAGATCGGCATCGCGGCCTTGAGTCAGGTTGAGCAATTGGTCGCGATTGAGCACCCGCTGAGGATGATCGAGGAACACCCGCAGCAGGCGATATTCCGCGCCGCTGAGGGCGACCATGGTGCCGTCCTCATCCAGCAGATGCCGGGCCGAGGTGTCCAGGCGCCAGCGACCGAATGCCAGCAGGCGACCGCTTTCGGTAATCACCAGGTTCGGCGGCAGCATCCGCGTGCGTCGCAGCACAGCGTTGATACGGGCGAGCAATTCACGGGCGGCGAACGGTTTTACCAGGTAATCGTCGGCGCCCATTTCCAGGCCGATGATGCGGTCGGTTTCATCGTTGCGAGCGGTGAGCATCAGCACCGGCGTGGCTTTGTGTTTGCCTGCGCGCAACTCGCGGCAGAGCACCAGGCCATCGTCGCCCGGCATCATGATGTCGAGCACGATCAGGTCCACCGGCGTGGACTCCAGAAACGAGCGCATCTGCCGTCCATCCGCTACCACGGTGGTGCGCAGGCCGTTCTTTTTCAGGTAGTTGCCTACCAGTTCCCGGATCTCGCGGTCATCGTCCACGATGAGAATGTGATCGACGTGTTCCATGGTGACCAAGCCTCTTGAATGGGAGTTGTCACGCAGTCTATCGAGCCTTGGCCCGCTCGCCTGCCGTCGATTGTATTGCAGTGTATCTGGAGTATCGGCGGATACACGGGGACGCAAAAAGCAGCCGATTTCAGGGCGATGTTGTTCACTTAAGCGCGACTCTTCAGTCAAGCCTACCTTTGTGGCGAGCGAGCTTGCTCGCGTTGGGCTGCGTAGCGGCCCCAAAGATCTGATAACAATCGCCGATTTTTGTGAGTGCTACGCACTCAAGCGGGAGCAAGCTCCCTCGCCACAGGTTTCTCACGGACTCAAGACTAGCATTGCGATTTCGGGCGTTTTGTATCGCTGTGTATCGCAAGCAGGCACAGATACACAGCGATTTACCCGCGCCTGTTCTGGACACAGACGAGATACCTCGCGGGTTTCAAATAGGTTCCATCGAGGCAAACCCAAACCGCCTCGCTCAATCAACGATTGACCTATTGAAGCTCTGAGGAAACCACCATGAACACCAAAGCCGTCTACGCCGCCTGCCTGTTTGCTGCCTTGAACATCTGCACTTTGTCGGCCCGCGCCGAAGCCGATGTAACCCCTCAAACCTACACCTACGGCACGCACCTGGACATCCAGAAAGTGCTGTCGATGAAACAGGACGCCACACCTGCCTGCGGGATTGTGAATGCCCGGATGACCTACCTGGATTCCCAAGGAAAAACCCAGGTTCTGGATTACAGCAAATTCGCTGACGGCTGCAACGAAGGCAACTGAGTCCTTCGACTCCCCATTGCCCATCCCCTTTGAAACAGGAAGAACATCATGAACAACGTCACCCGCTTTTTGACCGCCATCGTTTTCTCCGTAGCTGGCGCCGCCGCCCATGCCAACGCCGCGGTTGAACAAAATACCTGTGGCAGCAGCACCTGCTTCCAACTGACTCCGCTGCTGACTGAGGATGGTTCGAGCCGCACGCCGCAAGGGCAACTGGTCGCAGAGAATGGCTACAGCCGCACGCCACAGGGCCAGCAGTTGGACAACCAGGCGGCTTGAAGCCAGCCACTGTTCCTATGAACTCAACATTTCCAGTGTGGGAGCGAGCCTTTGTGGCGAGGGGGCTTGTCGGAACGCCGCATCGCCCCGTTCGCCTGCGAAGCAGTCGTGAACCGGTCACTGCTTTCTAATTCAAGATCGCGGTGGCTGATTTCAGGGGTGCTTCGCGCCCCAACGGGGCGATGCGGCGTTCCGACAAGCCCCCTCGCCACAAAGGCTCGCTCCCACATGGATCGTATCTCAAGGTGATCCCCATGTTTCTCATCGCTTTCCTGGGCGGCATTTTGACTGTCCTCAGCCCCTGCATCCTCCCGGTCGTGCCGTTTCTGTTTGCCGGTGTTAAACGCACGCGTTCTTCGATCCTGCTCACCCTCGGCGGCATGGCCCTGACTTTCGCCCTGATCTCCAGCCTGGCCGTGGTCAGCAGCGATTGGGTGGTACAAGCCAACAACACTGGCCGCCATGTGGCACTGATTGTGATGGTGCTGTTCGCCCTGTCGCTGATCTCCGCACGGGTCGGCGGTTGGCTGGCGCGCCCGTTCGTGCTGTTGGGCAATCGCCTCGATCCCGACACTCGCAAAATGTCTGGCCCGTTAGGCTCGGTGATGATCGGCGTCGCCACCGGTCTGCTCTGGGCGCCGTGTGCCGGGCCGATCCTCGGGGTGATTCTCACCGGCGCGATGCTGCAAGGCGCCAACGCTCAGACCAGTCTGCTGCTGGTGGCGTACGGCCTGGGCAGCGCGTTGTCCCTGGGCACTTTGATCTTCGCCGGTCGCGGCCTGGTCAATCGCTTGAAACCGTCGATTCCGCTCACCGGTTGGCTGCGTCGCGGCACGGGGGCTGCGGTGTTGGTCGCCGCAGCCGTTATCTCCACCGGCGCTGACAACAAGCTGCTCGCCAGCACCTCATCCGAAGGCGTCACCACGGTTGAACAGCACGTGCTGGAAACCGTACCGAAAGTGGTCGATTACTTCATCAGCAAGGTCAAGGCCGACTCGACCATGGACGCGGCCAAAGGCGCGATGCCGTCACTTTCCGGCGCAGTCGAATGGCTCAACTCGCCAGCGCTAAGTAACGATTCCCTGCGCGGCAAAGTGGTGCTGGTGGACTTCTGGACATACGACTGCATCAACTGCCAGCACACCTTGCCCTACGTGAAGGACTGGGCGAAGAAATACGAGAAGGACGGCCTGGTCGTAATCGGCGTGCACACCCCGGAGTACGGTTACGAACGCATCATTGACAACGTCCGCGATCAGGTGAAAAAACTCGGTATCACCTACCCGGTGGCGATCGACAACAACTACGCGATCTGGCGCGCCTTTGACAACCAGTACTGGCCCGCTCATTACCTGATCGATGCCAAGGGCCAGGTGCGTTACACCCACTTTGGTGAGGGCCGCTACGAGACTCAGGAACAGATGATTCGGCAACTGCTGGAAGAGGCCAAAGCGCCTGCCGCATAACCGTTCATCAATGGCTCACAGGTCCCTCACCATGAGCCATTGGTCTTTTTCCCAAGCCTGAAAGCGCTCCAGTACCGTCCACCCGCGTCTGGTGTAGTAGGCGCTCTGGTCGTGGGTGTGCAGGTAGATCCTCGCTACACCATTTTCCTTGGCCTTTGCGCATATCCCTTCGATCAAACGCTCGGCCAATCCTTTTCCCCTCGCTTCGGGTGTGATGAACACACAGGCCAGCCAAGGGCCCAGGTCAGGCCGTTGAGCCAGATCGGCCATGGCCAGCGCAGCGCCACCCAGCAGTTGATCTCCGTCCTGGGCGATCAAGCATTGCCAGCGGCCATTGGTTTGGCCGTCAGCGAATTCCCGTTGCCAGTGAGGCAAGGGCTGGTCGGCGTATTCGTAGTCGAACTGCTGGTGAATCCATGAGGCAAAGGTGTCGCTGTGGTGCATATGGTGGGCGAGCCAGTCCAGTCGAGGCATGGGGAATCCTTTCCAAAAGTCGGTGGCTTATAAGAGCTGATTCATGGCGTATCGGCAATCCGGGCACTTGGGTGTTAATGCGTCGTTACAGATAGGTGACCATGCATCGGAGAATGCCATATTTCGTGAGCTCTCCGGACGATCGGCAGGACGTCGGCGTATCCGGGAGCGATAGTTTGTGGACGACGGGATCATTGTTGACCCTGTCATCACCATCAAGAAAAGGAAGTTGCCATGCCTAAATACATTATTGAACGCGAGCTTCCGGGTGCCGGCGGACTGCCACAACAAGAGCTCAAAGCGATTTCGCAAAAATCCTGCGATGTATTGCGCGAGATGGGGCCAGAGGTGCAGTGGTTGGAGAGTTACATCACTGGCGACAAGATTTACTGCGTGTACATCGCGCCGAACGAGGGACTGATCAGGGAGCACGCCAAAAAGGGTGAATTTCCCATCAACAGCGTTTCCCGGGTCATGAACATCATCGATCCCACCACGGCGGAGTGAACCGGGACGCGTTCCAACCCGCAACGGAGCAGACTTCATGAGCACACCCATTGACCTCACTGCCCTGAAAAACCGTCAAATGGCCACGTGGGCCAGCGGCGACTACACCGTGATCGGCACCACCTTACAGATCGTCGGTGAACAACTGGCCGAAGCCTGCGACTTGCTCTGTGATGAGCAGGTGCTGGACGTCGCCGCCGGCAACGGTAACGCAACGCTCGCCGCTGCGCGCCGGGGCTGCAAGGTCACGTCCACTGACTACGTGGCCAAGCTGCTTGAACGCGGCGAAGACCGCGCACGGGCGGAACATCTGGACGTGACTTTTCAGGTGGCCGATGCCGAGGACTTACCGTTCGAGGACGCCAGTTTCGATGCCGTGCTTTCGACCTTTGGTGTGATGTTTACGCCGGATCAGCCCAAGGCTGCAGCGGAACTGGCGCGGGTGTGCCGCCCTGGCGGGCGGATCGGCCTTGCCAACTGGACGCCTGAAGGCTACATCGGCCAGGTATTCAAGACCCTGGGCCGCCACATGCCGCCACCGCCGGGAGCGCAACCACCTTCGAACTGGGGCACCGAAGCCTGGTTAAACTCGCACTTCGACCAGCGCGACTTCCAGCTCCAGGTGACGCGGCGGTTGTTCAACTTCCGCTATCGCTCGGCCGCGCACTGGATCGACACCTTCCGTACCTGGTATGGGCCGGTTCACAAGGCCTTTGCGACCCTGCCACCCGAAGAGGGCGCGGCCCTGGAAAACGACCTGACCGAACTGCTGAATCGCCTGAACCGGGCGGGGGAACGGTCGCTGGTGGTGCCCAGTGAATACCTGGAGGTGGTGATTACACGGCGTTGAATTGAAAACGCAAAACACTTGTGGGAGCGAGCCTTTGTGGTGAGGGAGCCTTTGTGGCGAGGGGGCTTGCCCCCGTTCGGCTGCGAAGCAGTCGCAAAGCTTTTAGGGCCGCTTCGCGACCCAACGGGGGCAAGCCCCCTCGCCACAGATGTCCATCACCACAGCAGTCCGTTCCCACAGAGGTATGTGATTTAGCCGGCGCAATTACTCATCCAGCCGCTCGGTGTACACCACCCACACACTGCACGGCATTTTGTACAGCAGATGCTCCACTGTGCTGCCGATCAACCGGCCCATGCCGCGATGGCCGACCCGGCCCATGACAATCACGTCGACGTCATAAGTATCGGCATAGCGGGTCAGCACTTTGGTCGGGCTGCCCATGAGCATGTGCCGTTGCTCCGGGGCGATGCCATTGCGCGCGGCCAAATCGTTGAAGGCATCCTCCTGGAAGTCGAACAGGGTCTTGGCCTTGTCCGAGGCGAAAAACGCCGAACCGTTTTCGAAGCTGAACTCGTCCGAGCTGATAGACGAAAGGTCATAGGCGTAGACCACGTCGAGCTCGGCATTGCAGGCGCTCGCCAGTTTTGACGCTTCGTGAAGGATCCGGTCGTTGAAGCTTTTGTAGTGATCATCACGATGGAACGGATCGACCGCGGCGACAATCTTGCGCGGCAACGCATGAATGGCATGGCTGACGAAGTGCAGCGGCACCGGGCATTCGCGCAGCAAATGCACGTCGAGAGGGGTAAACACCAGCCGCGACAGCCGTGATTGATGTTCCAGCGCCTTGATCAGCACGTCCATCGGCTGCTCTTTGAGGTGAGTCAGGATTTCCTCCAGCGGATTTTCGACCCAAACCACCTCGGTGGTGACGTGCACACCGATCTTGCGCAAGGGACGGGCCTGGTCCTCAAGCCACTGACGGTGGCGCTCGACGTACCCCAGACGCATCTGCTCCAGAGCCTTTTCATTGACCATGCCGGCGGTCGCCAGGCCTTCCAGATAGTCGAAAGCCACGATGTGCAAGGCCGCATCCTCAGCCTTGGCCAGCGCGGCGGCCCGGTCGAAGGCAGGGCTGTGTTCCATCAGGGGCGAGGCGACCAGCATGAAACGTGCTTGACCAGACATGACAAACCTCCCGTGGGTAAACGAGCAGACGACGGTCGTTTAATACATCTCAATCCCTTGATTATTGACCATGATCAGTCTCTGGGGTGCTTGGTCGCTCGAACGGGCCGTGCGAAGCAGAGCACTGCTCGGAATCGGCGGTGTTCATGCGATGGGTATTGCGCCGACGTTCTAATGTGTGCGGGCTTGCCCGCGATGACGGAGTATCAGGCAACATTTCTATCGACTCAAAGACCGCCTTCGCGAGCAAGCCCGCTCCCACAGGGGATTTTGGGTGTTTACCCTATCTAGACAACCTTCGCGCCCCGTGCCTCCAGCAACTCCCGTAATACGGAACGGTGGCAGTGCGCCTCTTCCTCGCAATAACACCCCAAAGCCAGCGACGTTTGATGGGAGAGGGCGGCCAGCAGGTCGAGCATCTGGCTGGGCGCGGGATGGTTCATCTCGGCCTTGAATTTGCGCTTGAAGGCTCCCCAGGCTTTGGCATCGTCCGCCGCTTTGGCTTCGGCCACCAACTCGGGGCTGGGGGACAGCAGCGGTTGCCACACATCGTAGAAATCCCGGCTGGCAAACTCGGCCTTCGGCACACCCCGAGGCGGGCGGCGTACCGTGCCCAGGCGCAGGCCTTCATTCGCGGTGCGGGGGGAGCCGAGTTGGACGATGTGGATGGGCATGATTGCAATGCCTATTTGAGCCGCGAGCTGTCGAACCACTCCAGCGCCGTGCGCCAGAAGCAGATCCCCAGGAAGTACGCCGACATCAGCAGCCACAAACCCATCACCAGCGGATTGATGACCGGGTGGTTGACCACCAGCGACAAGCTGCACAGCAGCCAGATGGCTGTCACGGCAATGTTGATCGGCATGAACCGCCGCACGCGGAACGGGTGCAGGAATTTCATTCGGGTCACGGTCAGCAGCGCCAGGCCGATGACGGTGAGCAAGGTAATCCACGGCGATGGGTCGATGATGTACAGGCACAGCGCAACGACGTTCCACGCGGCGGGGAAGCCCTGAAAGTAATTGTCCTTGCTCTTCATATTGACGTTGCAGAAGCAAAACAGAGACGACACCAGAATCAGCGACACGCTCAGCAGCAGGGTGTAGTCCGGCAACGGGATGTAACGATAGATGAACAGTGCCGGGATAAACACATACGTCAGGTAGTCAATCACCAGGTCGAGGATCGAACCGTCGAAACTCGGCAGCACCGACTGCACGTTCACCTTGCGCGCCAGCGCGCCGTCCAGACCGTCGACGATCAGCGCCACGCCCAGCCATAGCAGGCAATTGGTGGGCTGATTCTCCAACAAGGCGAGGGTCGCGAGGAAGGCTGTGACCACGCCAGTGGCGGTAAAACCATGGGCGCCCCATGCTTTGAGCCTGGCAATGTGTACAGTGGATATCACGGGGGCGTTCTCCAGAAAGTGAAGCAGCCAATTATCACCCTCTGGTTGAGGGCGTCGGCAAACCGGGTCGGGTTGCAGGTATCGACCGGATTTTTGGGAATAAGGTTCACCACCCTTGAATCTTAGCCGCCGCGCAAAAAAATACCCCGGAAATAATCCGGGGCACTTATCGAGCGTTTGACCGATGTCGAGACGGGCGGTCAGCTCAGCGAGGGGTGGAACACGCGCAGTCGATGGTTATCCGGGTCAAGCGCGACGAAGGTGCGACCGAAGTCCAGCTCTGTCGGTGCTTGCGCCATGGTCAGCCCAAGCGCGCTCCAATCGGCAAACAGTGCATCGACCTGCTCGGCGGACTCCACCGGGAACGCCAGCTCGGTCCCGCCGCCCGTCGCTTGCGCTGCCGGTTCGGCGGTGTGCCGTGACCAGAGCCCCAGTTTGTAGCCGCCCTCCAGGACAAACAGCGCGAAGGTCGGTGACTCTTCCACGGGCTTGCGCTCCAGCAGAAACTCATAGAACCGCGCACTGACGGCGGGGTTTTCCACGAAAAGCAAAATATAACGGGGAGTGATCATAGGGGCTGCTCCATTCAAGGTGGGCGCAGCATAAAAGGAGGCGGTGTCAGTTTCTGTCAGGAGTGTGAAGGGCAAGGGCAACACCCATGACGTCAGTCAGACGGAGTTGGCGGAATGTCTGGCGAAGACTATCGTTGCCTGACTGAGTTTCTGCCCACTAATGAGGACGTCGTCATGAACACCAGCGATTTGCTTGAGCAATTACTGCGGGCCGGCCAGGGCTCGCAGTCGCAACAAAGTGGCGGTGCGGCGTCAGCTCAAGGAGGTTTGGGCGATCTTGGCGGGTTGCTGGGTGGTCTGTTAGGGCGCGGCGCGGGTGCCGGTGCGGGCGGTGGAGGCTTGGGTGGTTTGCTCGGTGGTCTGCTGGGCGGCAATTCACCCATCGGTCGTTCGACCCAGACACGTTCGGGCGGCACCAATTATGCGGCATTGGCTTCTTTGGGGATGATGGCGTTCCAGGCGTATCAGGCCTGGCAACGCAGCCAGGCCTCGGCACCGCAACAGGCACCGCGCACCGTTGACCTGTTGTCTGGCCCGGAAATCGAAGACCACAGCCACGCCATCCTGCGTGCCTTGATCGCCGCCGCCAAGGCCGATGGCCGCATCGATGATGCCGAGAAACACATGATCAGCACCGAAATCGGCCGCCACACCGACGATCCGCAACTGCAGCAATGGCTCGATGACGAAGTCGCCCGGCCGCTGGATGCCGCCGATGTGGCGCAGTCCGCCCAGGATCCGGGCATGGCCGCCGAGATGTACCTTGCCAGCGTGATGTTGGTGGACGATCAGCAGGACGCCGAGCGCAATTATCTGGATGAATTGGCCGCTGCGTTGAAGATCGATCCAGAGTTGCAGGTGCACCTGGAGCAGCAGGCCAAGGGCGGTGCTGCCTGAGCGTTCCCCTGCGATCTTTTGATTTTCAGCAGTTTCGAACATACCAAAGATCAAAAGATCGCAGCCTGCGGCAGCTCTTACGTGTGTTCTGATGATTTCGGCAGCAGAAATGTAACGCCGAAGCCTTCAGATATCTCCAGTATCCGAGGCAGGTCTTCAGGCACTTTGAGCTGATCCAACGCCGCAAAAAACTGACCGCCACGCGGATCGGAAACCACGCCAATGATTTTCGCGGTGGGGCTGATGTTCTTGTAAGCATGGATCGCCCCAGCGGGGATGTGTACGTAACCCCCGGTCGAGACGATGGTGGATTGACCCGCGACCGTCACTTTGATCTGCCCATCGATGACGTAGAACGCTTCGTCCCAAGGGTGAAAGTGCAGCGGTGGCCCGCCACCTTGCACACCTTCCTGGATGTGCATTTCAAAGGGTTTGGTCGGATCGTCACCGGCAAGAATAGTGATTGTCTCTCCAACAACTTTGACCGGCGCGGGCGTTTTCCCGGCTTCGATGACGTGAACCGTTCGCATGATTTGCTCTCCGAGGCATGAATCCCTCTGCGCTGAGTATATTCACTGCGCCGCGAACAAGTGCCCTAACACCGATCCGTCTGTCCGGGCAATTTCAACGGCGATGGAATTTTCTTCCAGGCCTGTCGCTCTGCTGATGTAGAACCTGCCCACTCAGCGTTCGGCAACGAGCATCAGCCATGAACAAGAACCTGGACGATTACAACCGCATGCGCGATTTCTCGGCGACCTCGGAACCGGCCGCCGCCAAACGCTCGGGCAAAAAAACGGCGAAGGATCATGCGTTGCAATTCTGCATTCAGAAGCATGACGCCTCCCACCTGCACTATGACTTCCGCCTGGAACTCGACGGTGCGCTGAAAAGTTGGGCGGTGCCGAAGGGGCCGTCGCTGGACCCCAAGGTCAAGCGCCTGGCCATCCATGTCGAGGACCATCCACTGGATTACGCCACGTTCGAGGGCACCATTCCCGAAGGGCATTACGGCGCCGGCGATGTGATCGTCTGGGATCGTGGGGTGTGGATTCCCCTGGACGATCCGGCCAAGGCGTACACCAAGGGCCGGCTGAAATTCGAGCTGAAAGGAGAGAAGCTTGGCGGTCTGTGGAACCTCGTGCGCACGCACATGCCGGGCAAGCAGGAACAATGGTTTTTGATCAAGCATCAGGACAGCGCCGCCAGACCCGACAGCGAATACGACGTGGTCGCCGCCGAGCCGGACAGCGTGCTCAGCGACCGCACCATCGTGGAAAAAAAGCACGGAGCTAAAGAAACCAAACCGATCAAAAAAGCCCCTGGCAAGGCGCGCAAGGAAAAGTCGACACAACTGACGGGCGCGCGCAAAGCCAGGCTACCGGAGCTGCTCAAACCCGAACTGGCGACGCTGGTCGAATCCGCGCCGACCGGCGAATGGAGCTATGAGATCAAGTTCGACGGCTACCGGGTCATGGCGCGCATCGATCACGACGAGGTCAAACTCTTCACCCGCAATGGTCACGACTGGACCCACAAATTGCCCGGGCAAGCCGAGGCACTGGCAGCGCTGGGCCTGGAGTCGGCCTGGCTCGACGGCGAAATGGTGGTGGCCAACGAGCAGGGCGTTCCGGATTTTCAGGCATTGCAAAACGCGTTCGATTCCGGCCGAAGTGGCAGCATCGTTTACTACCTGTTCGACTTGCCCTACCTCAATGGCGTGGACCTGCGCGAAGTGCCTGTCGAGGAGCGCCGGGCGGCGCTGGCGACCGTGCTCAAGCTCAATGAGAATCCGCTGTTGCGATTCTCCGACGCCTTCGGCGAATCCCCTGAGGCGTTGCTCAACAGTGCTTGCGAAATGAAGATGGAAGGGCTGATCGGCAAACGCCTGGGCTCGCCTTACGTGTCTCGGCGCACCAGTGACTGGATCAAACTCAAGTGCAAGCATCGGCAGGAATTCGTTGTGGTCGGCTTCACCGATCCCAAAGGCGCACGCAGTGCTTTTGGCGCACTGTTGCTGGGATTGCACGACCTCGACAGCGGTGAGTTGCGTTATGCCGGCAAGGTGGGCACCGGGTTCAACGAGGCGACTCTCAAGCGTATTTACGAACAGTTGAAACCGCTGCAGACGAAAAAACCGTCGGTGGTCAATCCGCCTAGCGGTTTTGAAGCCAAGGGTGTGCATTGGCTCAAACC
The DNA here is from genome assembly GCF_964063345.1 of Pseudomonas lini. Lineage (NCBI taxonomy): Bacteria > Pseudomonadati > Pseudomonadota > Gammaproteobacteria > Pseudomonadales > Pseudomonadaceae > Pseudomonas > Pseudomonas lini. The sequence continues at coordinate 645,974 of NZ_OZ061318.1, read as the reverse complement.
CACACTGTTGGCAGAAGTGGCCTTCGCCGAAATGACCAAGGACGGCTCGGTGCGCCACGCCGTGTTCCATGGTTTGCGTGATGACAAGCCAGCCAAAGAAATTACCGAGGAGCTGCCGAAAACCGTGAATACTTCAGCCTCGAAAACATCAGCCTCGAAAACCGCCGCACCAAAGTCCGCGGCAAAGAAGAAATCCGTCGCCGAGAAACCTGACACCGCCGAGCCAAAAAACGCCCAGTCGACTGTCGCGCCGTCGCAGATCGGCCTGGCCAGCGGCAAGGTGCGCATCACGCACCCGGACCGGGTGATCGACGTCAGCAGCGGCACCACCAAGATGCAACTGGCGGAGTACTACGCCAGCATTGCCGAATGGATTCTGCCGCAACTCAAGGACCGGCCGGTGGCGCTGGTGCGCGCGCCGGACGGCATCGCCGGCGAACTGTTCTTTCAGAAAAACGCCGAGCGCCTGGCCATTCCGGGGATTGTTACCCTGGACAAGGAACTGACGGGCCAACCGGTGATGATCATCAACAACGCCAAAGCGCTGATCGGCGCGGTGCAGATGAGCACGGTGGAACTGCACACCTGGAACGCCACGTCAGTCGATCTGGATAAACCCGATCGCTTCGTCCTCGACCTCGACCCGGACCCGGCGCTGCCCTGGAAAAGCATGATCGAAGCGACCCAGCTAACCCTCACAGTGCTGGATGAACTGGGGCTCAAGGCGTTTCTCAAAACCAGCGGCGGCAAGGGGATTCACCTGGTGGTACCGCTGACCCGAAAACAGGGGTGGGACGAGGTCAAGGACTTCAGCCACGCGATTGTCAGCCACATGGCCAAATTACTGCCGGATCGCTTTTCTGCGGTGTCCGGACCGAAAAACCGCGTCGGGCGGATCTTCATCGACTACCTGCGCAACGGTCTGGGCGCCACCACTATTTGCGCCTACGCCGTGCGCACCCGCGAAGGGCTGCCGGTGTCGGTGCCGATCTTTCGGGAGGAGGTGGTCGAGCTCAAGGGTGGCAATCAATGGAACGTGCACAATGTACATGAACGCTTGGCCGAGATCGGTGATGAACCCTGGGCCGAGCTGAAGAAAACCCGGCAGACGATTACTGCCGAAATGCGCCGGCGGGTCGGGATGAAAAAGTAATGATACTGAACCTGTGGCGAGGGAGCTTGCTCCCGTTGGACTGCGAAGCAGTCCCCCTCTTTTTGGGGATAAGAGGGGCCGCTTCGCGGCCCAGCGGGAGCAAGCTCCCTCGCCACAGGTTGCTCATCGCTTGTTCTGTCTCTTAACTGACTGGCATTGGGGCAAGCCCCCTCACCACAGGCTCGCCGTCTCGACGACTATTGCTTGCCGAGCGCGGCAGCCAGCAGCGGAGCCGCCTGTTCATCGGTCAATGCGGCGTGGACTTCCATGCTCATGAGGTCGCTCCATTCCAGCACCCACTTCTGAATCGACACCGGATCATCGGCTTCTGCAATGCCAAAACCACTCGAGCCGCCGACGGCATGCCAGCGCCCCAGCATCTTGACGCCTGCGGGTGGCGCGCCACCGGTCTTGAGAAAACGTTCGATCGCGCTATTACGATGTTGCGGGCTGATGGACCAACGGACGATGAATAACATCTGCCACCTCCTGCTACGGATTGGCACCATTATTTTCGCGTACCTGGCTGGCGCCGGGGCCACGGTCACGCTTGTGTTTCCAGCTTCATCCTGGCTGGCCTGAAACCCTTTCTCCCATGAAAAGGCATAGCAGCGGCCCGCGTTTTGCGTACGACCGCTGATCCTCTTTCAGGCATCTGAAATGAACATATCGGGATAACAGTGCAAACCATCAGGCATCACGTAGCAAGTCGTTGGCATTGAGCAGCTCGTAGGCAATCTCCGGGCGCTTCTCCAACCCGCGGCGAATCGCCGCCGGAATCGACTGACGGGTTTTGCGACACAGGCCCGGCAATTCGCCGAGGGTGATGTTGATGCCGCGCATGGTGCGCACTTCATTGAAGCCCGGGACGATCTCCACGCGCAGACCCAACTGCTCAAACATCCGGTGTTGCAGACGCTCCAGATCGCTCAGGCTCTGGAGATTTTCCAGGCGTTCGATCAGGCGCTTCTCCTCCGACCGGGTCAGGCTCAGGATGCGCAAATCCGCGCCGGGGGTTTCCAGCAACGGCTCACGCTCGCAGATGCAGGCCCCGGGCGGGCAGGGTTGGCGGATCGGAAGAGAGGTCGTCATGGGGTTCAATCATAGAGCGCTATGATCGGGTTTGCCCATGGGGTTGTGGTGCCGTTGAGCGCGATGTCGACATCCCGGGCTTGCTGGCCTTGGCTGGGTTTATCGCGGATCTTGTATTTCGTACCAGGACGCTTTCGAGGATACACAGGCATGTTTCTGCTTTTTAGCCAGTAATGGCGTATCCAGCGTACCTGCTGCGACCGAAATCCAGTCCGGAAACGATCCTTTCGAATCAGACCAGAACAGCGAGGAGCCACAGTTGGAGCAGAACTGTCGCGTTACGCCTTCGGACGATTGATAACCCTTGAGCGTCTCTGCGCTGGTCATGATCGAAACCGCTGACCTGGGGGCGCTGGCATACGTCGCGAAGGCTGCTCCATGTCCCTTTCGGCATTGGCTGCAATGGCAATGGGTGACGGCTTTCAGCTCAGTTGACACCTGATACTTCACCGCCCCGCATAGGCAGCTACCTTGGTGAAACCCATCCATGTTCATCGTTCCCCGGATTTTGATCGCGCTACTTTAGATGGGAGGGTGGGGTTTGGGGAATGGGCTGAATTCACAACCCAAAGAGGACAGTTCGCAGAAAGTGCAAAGCAAATGGTTACGTGCTTTTTACTGGGGCTCCAGCTCCGACCACAAAGGGCTGCGTCGGATACCCATCATTAACGTTCCGTAGTCTTCAAATTTACTGACATTGACTTCATCTTGGCTTTTCCAGGTCGCTTCACACTCCTCGCAGACCCACAGCAAAATATGCGTAGAGCGGATACGCATCGCTCGAACGGAACCTTGACAGCATCTTTGGCACTCAATTGGCATTCTAATAATCTCTATAGTTTTCCGACGCCACGCAGGCTGGTGTGTCCGCTTCTGGCCGTACTCTGCCGATCGGCTTCTTCGACGAGCATCGGCGGGTCGAATGTAAACGCTGCTCAGCACTAAAGTGACTTGTGATGGTCAATAAATCCTGCAACGACCATCAGTAGTCGTACTGCTCGGAACCGATCGAATCCACATCGGTATTTTGATCAAGGACAGTGAAAGCATGCTTGCCGCAATTTAATCAGCAACCGCCTCCACCGAGTTCCGTGAACCGGGATTCGTCGTACGTTTACCCCTCAATCCAATTCGAAGATTTTTAAAGCATGCACCTACGCAAAATTGCAGTTGGGCTGTCGGCCCTTGTTTTGCTCTCGACCGGGGCAGAAGCCCGCGGTCTGCTGGATCTCCTCAAACCGCCCACCCAGCATCAGGAACAAGTATCCCGCTCGGGCTCGGTCAGCCAGAACGCGGCCCTGGACCTCTATTCAAACAAACAGAAACAGGCATCGTTTGACGGCTGCACAGAGCTGTTCCCGGCAGCTAAACCGATCAACACGGCCACTGTGCCTGCAACCATGAAACCCTTGGCGCTGTGTTCCGACAACTTTGCGGTGCTGTACTCGCAAACCAGCAAGACGCCATTGGTCGTGGTCGAACGCCTTAATGCCGCCCAACTGCAGGATGCCAAAGGCGAGGAGCGCACCAACCAGTTCTACCCGGACCCACGCATCCCCAAGAGTGGACGGGCAGAGTTGAGCGACTACCGCAGCCAACATCCGGCCGTGGACCGTGGCCATCAATCCCCGGCAGCCGATGCACCGAACCCCAATGCAATGGCCCAATCCTTTGCACTGTCGAACATGGTGCCGCAAGACCCAACCAACAACCGGAAGATCTGGAGTAAGGTCGAGTCCGATGTCAGGAAATTTGCCAAGCGAGCCGATGGCAATGTTTTTGTCTTTACCGGCCCGCTCTTTGACTCAGGCCACACCACCATCGGCGACAACAAGGTCTGGGTGCCGACTCGGCTGTTCAAGCTGGTTTACGACGCATCGTCCAAGCGTGCCTGGGCCTACGTACTGCCCAACGCTGAAACTCGCATCGAGAGACCGATGGACTATGACGCTTTCGTGAAGAGTACCGGGCTCAAGTTGCTGGGGAATCTACCGGTCACAGGTTCCGTAGGGCGCTCTTGATGGCTTGATGAACTGCACCCCAAAGGCTGGATGCAACCGATGGGGTGTTTCATTCTGGCCCAATATTTTAAGCTGATACCATTCAAGAGCTTACAAACCGAGTAGAAGAATATGAATCGTCGTAAAAAATAAAGCAGTTATTAAAGGCTCACGCCAAAAAGGCGAGTGCCAAATTGGCACCGCCAAGCAAGTCCAAATACATTTGTAAAGCTGACCGATTGAAGCTGGCTGCTGAATCCAGTCAGGACTCAATCATTTCTTCTGAGAGCTAATCTATGTAGCTGCGAGGACGCGGCCTGACAATTCATTCAAGCGGTAGCCGCTTCGCTGCTCTGAATTGAACCAGATTTCCTGGGTAACATTTGATTAGCCGCTTTTGGCCGTTATCCAGCTGATACAAAAGCCAGTTATTCCCTGGCAACGCAGCCGGCCCGATGCGCTCGGCTATCGGGCCAGCAGAGGTGCCAGCAGTTCGCACATGCTGCGCCAGTGCGAACCCTCCCAGTAAACCCGTTGGCAGGCGTCGCAGCGCAGGAAGTGTGAATAGAGGACGCCAACGCGTGGCGGCACCTGCGGCCTGGCCTGTTCCGGGCTGATCTCGTGCAGCGGCAGGTTGCAATGAAGGCACAGGCTGAATGGCCGCGCGCTACGCGCCAGGTCGAGGCGCTCGTACAATTCGCGCAGCTGCAGCGACGGTTTCAGGGCATGCACGTAACAGCCGTGGCTGATGATCCGCCGCTTGAGCAGTTCGCGATCGCGGGTTAGCACGATGCGTCCTTGCTGCGCGGCGATCTCGGCGATCTCGCTATCCTCGAAGCCATTGTCGTAGAGGGTGTCGAAGCCGCTCATGCGCAGCAGGTTGGCCAGCCCGCCAAGGTGCGCATCAGCGACGAAGCGCAGCACCCGTAAAGGGTGCGCACGAACCTTGAGCAGCGGGCTGATGTCCAGCGCTTCGAACTTGGGATACACCGCCAGCCGGTCACCGTCGAAGATCACCCGTTCGAAGCCCACCGACTCGCCGTTGAGCAGCACCAGCTCGACCTCGGTATGCGGAATCCCGAGCGCCTCGATCATGTGCTTGACCGTTGCCCCTCGTGCGCACTCGCAGGTAAAGGACTGCTGCCGCCGTCCGGCCGGCAGGAAATCGTTGAGCTCCTCGTAGAAGCGGAAGGTTGCACGGGTCATGTTGAACAGTATGGCAGGGCTGCAGGATCAGCGAGTCTGGTCCGGACATCTTCTCCGGGAGGCCCCAAACTACGATCGTTAGCCGCACTACATGACCGATTGAATCCACAACCAAAAGCACCCCCTGACGACGAACCCGGCCCTTACACAGTGGTCAAAGCAAGTGATGGCGTCGCGACTCGCTATCACCGTCCTCACAAAGAGGGGGCCTAATGAATCTTCTAACCACATGTAAGGGAGCATGTATTCCTCTGGCTCTGTGCGTGGCTGTGCTCCTGGCATTTGTGGTTTCCTGCAGTACATTGCCGAGGATAGTGCCCGACATGGCTCGCGCGCCCTCTGCGCCAGTGCAGCTCGACGGGATACACGGACCTTTGTCAGCCGAGCGCAGCAAGGCCATTCTCGATCGACTCAAGTCCACCGGCGCAGAGACCGACATCTTCGACGTGCACCTTGCAATCGAAGAATCCATCGTCGGCAGCCCGCTAACGGAAGGAAACAAGGTCGACTTGCTGCAGGACGGCCCCACCACCTACCAGTCGATGATCAAAGCCGTGGAAGCTGCGCGCGACCACATCAACATGGAGACCTACATCCTTGACGATGATGAAGTCGGCCAGCGCTTCGCCGCCGCACTGATCGCTCGGCAACAGAAAGGCGTACAGGTCAATCTGATCCGTGACAGCGTCGGAACCCTTGGAACACCATCAGCGTTTTTCTCTCGATTGACCGCAGCGGGTATCAAGGTGCTGGAGTACAACCCAGTCAATCCGATGACGGCCAAAGCAGGCTGGGACGTGAACCAGCGCGACCACCGAAAGCTGCTGATAGTGGACGGCCGTATTGCCTTTCTCGGCGGGATCAACATCAGCAGCGTCTATTCAGGGGGCTCGCTCAGCTCTCACTCGAAGACTCGCCCAAATGGTGATCTGCCCTGGCGCGATACCGACTTGCGCATCGAGGGGCCCGTGGTTGCGGAACTGCAGAAGCTGTTCATCGAAACCTGGACGACCCAGAAAGGTGAACCACTCGCGGCTCGCCACTACTTTCCGCCACCTGAGCGCGAAGGCACCGAGGTGGTGCGCGCCATCGGTAGCTCGCCAGATGAGCCGTTCAGCCTGATCTATGCCACGCTGATTTCGGCGCTGCGTAGCGCGCAGACCGAGATATGGCTGACTAACGCCTATTTTGTACCCGACCCGCAGTTGCTGGCGGCACTCAAGGAGGCAGCAGCACGTGGAGTCGACGTCAAGTTGGTGCTGCCCAGCAGCACAGATTCGTGGCTGGTGCTCCATGCTGGTCGCGCTTACTACAGCGAGCTGCTGAAGGCCAACGTCAAACTTTACGAGCGCCGTGACGCGCTACTCCACGTCAAGACTGCAGTAATCGATGGCGTGTGGTCGAGTGTCGGCTCCACCAACCTGGACTGGCGCAGCTTCCTGCACAACGATGAAGTCAACGTTGTTGTGCTGGGCACCGGGTTTGGAAAAAGGATGCAGGCGGCATTCCTGGCTGATCTGGCCAAGTCGAACGAAATCAAGCTGGAAAAGTGGCAGCGTCGCTCGCTCGGTGTGAGAGCCAAGGAGCAGATGGCGCGACTCTGGGAATACTGGCTATGAGTTGAGTGACGTGTCGCTGAGATGCATTGTTCTGCACCCTGATTGGTATGTCGCTAACCCAAGCCCAAGAAGCAGCGCAAGCTTTGAAAACTCGCTACGTCGCCCTGGACCACAGATTGGCCAGTTAACTTGGCTACAGCCGGGCCCCACCTACATGACCGAAGCTGAAGTGCTGCGTCCAAATGAATCTCGATAACGCGTTTTAGGGTGTACCATCAGACTCTGTCCATCAGATATTAGTCAGTCATGGCCACGCTAAGCGAAGAGAGCCGCCAGATCGTAGCTTCTCTGGTGCACCGTGTTGGCCCCGATGCTGACATTGCAAGGGTCGCCCAGACGATCGTTTCAACCTTGCAGGATGTGAACGCAGCCCTCACGCCCATCATTGGCCAGCAAGGGGTTGCCGCGCTTTACCGCCGCAGCCTCCAGTTGTGCGCTTCAGCTCATCCGCGTCTGGTCGGCACCTATGACCGCGTGCAGGCCGCGCTGGATCTGACTGCCCTCAAGTCCGTACTCGTCGAACAAAGCGAAGCCGATGCGTTGTTTTTCGGTGAAGTGATGCTGACCACCTTCTACGAGCTGCTGACCACGCTGATCGGGCCCTCGCTTACCGCACGGTTGCTTCGTGACGTGTGGGAACCTTCTTTGAGCGACACCCCTTCGCAGGAAAATTCGCCATGAGCACCAAAGTGACTATCAACCGCTTGGCCACCGGCGTGCCAGGACTGGACGAGGTGCTGGGCGGAGGTTTGCCGGAGTTTTCGTTCAACTTGATCGCCGGCCCTCCGGGCTGCGGTAAGACCACCCTCGCTCACCAGATGATGTTTGCCCTGGCGACGCCCGAACGTCCGGCGCTGTTCTTTACGGTGCTTGGCGAGCCGCCGCTGAAGATGCTGCGTTATCAACAGCAATTCGATTTTTTCGACAGTGAAGCAATCAACAATTCGATTCGCTATATCAACCTAGCCAACGACACCCTCGCCGGGAATCTGGACGAAGTGCTGCGGCGCATCGTCAGCGCGGTGGAGACGCACTCTCCATCACTGGTGTTCGTCGACTCGTTCCGTTCGGTGGTGCTGGCCAGCCAGACCCAGGACAACCCCAACAACAATCTGCCGCAGTTCGTTCAGCAATTGGGCATGTTGATGACCACCTGGCAGGCGACGACCTTCCTGATCGGCGAATATTTCACCGAAACCGACACCAACCCGATTTTCACTGTGGCCGATGGCCTGATCTGGCTGCGCCAAAGCGTTCAGCGCAATTCCATGGTGCGCAAGATGGAAATCATGAAGATGCGCGGCCAGCCGACGCTGCCGGGCCTGCACACCTTCCGCATCGCTACGTCGGGGATCAAGGTATTTGCTCCAGCGACAATCAATCCCGCTGAGGCTCCGCTGGAGTTCCCCATCAAGCGCCTGAAAATGGGCGTGCCACCGCTCGATGAGATGCTCGGTGGTGGTCTGCCACGCGGCTATTCATTGCTGGTGGCCGGGCCCTCGGGCTCGGGTAAAAGTATTCTGGCTGCGACCTTCCTCGCCGAAGGCGCACGCAATGGTGAAACCGGCGTGATTGCGGTGTTCGAACAGCGCCCCAATCATTCACAAAACGCCACTCTGGCCAGCCTAATCCAGAGTGGTCAGGTCGGTCTGGTGGACAGCCGCGCGCCGGATCTATCCATCGACGAAATAGTCCAGTTACTGTTAGCTGAGATCGCCCGACTGAAAGCCACTCGCGTGGTGATCGATTCGCTGTCGGGTTTCGAACTGGCGCTGGCGCCGACCTTTCGCGAAGATTTTCGCGAGTCGCTGTCACGCATGGTCACTGCGCTGACCAGCGCCGGGGTCAGTGTACTGATGACCTCGGAGCTGGAAGACCGCTACACCGATCTGCGATTCAGCCCTTACGGCACCGCGTTTCTCACCGACGCAATCATCGTTCAGCGCTATATTGAAGTGCAGAGCCGCTTGTTGCGGATCATGGCCGTGGTCAAGGTGCGGGCCAGCGCCCACTCCGATGAGTTGCGCCTGTACCACATTGACGATAACGGCCTTCAGATCGGCGAAATGCTACCGGATCAGGAAGGTTTGCTCGGGGGGCGGCCAACCCGGCAGCGTCCCGGAGACAACAATGCGTGAGTCAAGGTCTTGAGCAAGGGCGATGGCAAGAACGAAGAAGCGGTGGCCAATGCCGCTCACGAACTGTTCCTGCTTGGCCAGAAAACCGTTAAGGCGCGGGCAGTGTTGGCGGCATTGCAAAAAGAATTGAGCGACGCCAATACCCAACTCGTCGATAGCCAGCAGGTCGAGCAACTGATCGAGGCCAATCAGCAATTGGTGCTTTCGATCCTCCTGGCGCATTCAGAGGCGGAAAAACCCCAGCGCACGCAAGAAGAACAACGGCTGTACCTGGAGATGCGCGACGCCAACGAACAATTGGTGATCGCCGCCCTCAGCGCGCAACATTTGCAAGCCTCGGCCGAACAGTCACTGGAACAACAACGACACATTCTCGCCATGGTGGCCCACGAGCTGCGCAACCCGCTGACGCCCATCAGCATGATCGCCGGACGGTTGGCGCGAGTACCCAGTGAAGAACTGCCGCGAATGCAGGCGTTGATCGAAGGCCAGGTGCGGCACATGTCGCGGCTGGTGGACGATTTGCTCGACGTGTCCCGCGCCAGCACCGGCAAGTTACGCCTCGATTGCCGCATCGTGGACATGGTGCAGATCATCCATCAGGCCATCGAAGTGTGCAGCCCGGTGATGACTGATCACCATTTGCACTTCACCGCTGAACTGCCCGAGTGCGCGTTGGCGATAGATGGTGACCCTGTGCGCCTCACGCAGATTCTCGGCAACCTGCTAGGCAATGCGGCCAAATACACGCCATCGGGCGGCAATGTTGCGCTGACGGTCACCGCTGAAGCGAACGTGCTGCAGATGAGCATTTGCGATAACGGCATCGGTATTTCCGCCAAAGCGCTGCCGTTTATCTTCGAGCCGTTTGTACAGGACGTTCATGCCGTCGGCTTCAACGGCGCCGGTCTGGGCATTGGTCTGACGGTGGTGCGTGAGTTGGTCGAAGCCCACGGCGGCACCGTGACCGGCATGAGCGAGGGTGATGGTAAGGGATGCGAGTTTGTGGTGACGTTACCGTTGGCGAGCCATTAACGCTTCTTTAACGCTAGCTGACCGAAAACAACCACTTGTGTTTGGATCAGGCTGGTCATTGAGCTCATGACAATCCACGCCGTGGATCTGAAACACGTTCTTGGCCAGGTCGACCCCAATGCGCATAAGCTTCATGTGTGGACTCCTTCTCACGGTTGCCTGTGGTTCGCACTTTCAGTCTGGCACTCAAGATGCCGAAGTGAGGAGGAGTCCATCCCATTGCTTTTGGCGGACGTTCAGGGAAAACGAATTCGTCCCCCTTTACCCCGGCGTCAAACTAAGGTTTTGGCGAGAGCAGAGCCTATCTGTGCTCCGAATGGAATTGCGCGCAAAGGTGCAGTACCTTGTATTTGTAGCACTCTCGTATCGCAATCCTGTCCAGGTTGAGAGGTGGCCTTCATGAACAACATCATCTACATCGTTGGGGTAGTTGTGATCGTCGTGGTTATTCTGTCGTTCCTCGGGTTCGCATAGCTTCGAAGACCGATTACCGGGCACCGAAAGCAGTCAAGCCTTGACCCAGCGTTGACGGCTCCAGCTACTCAATGTATCGACGGCGAGTACCAGTAACAGCATGGCCAGAATAACCGTGCTGGCTTGCGCTTCCTGGAACAGGCTGAGGCTGACATAGAGCATCTGCCCCAAACCACCGGCGCCGACGAAGCCGAGCACACTGGCCATGCGGATATTGTTTTCCCAGCGATACAGGATGTAGGCCAGTAGCTGTGGCAACAGGTTAGGCAGTGTGCCGTAACAGAAAGCCGATACGGCGTTGCCGCCCTGCAGGCGGATGGCTTCGGCCGGTTCTGGTGGGGTGTTTTCCAGCGCTTCGGCGAACAGCCGGCCAAGCACGCCGGTGGTGTGCAGGGCTAATGCCAGGGTACCGGCATTGGGGCCGAGACCGGCGGCAAGGACCATCAGCGCGGCCCACACCAGTTCCGGAACCGCGCGCAAGGCGTTGAGCACCAGACGCGATGCGCTCTGCAATGGCCAGCCGAAGCGCCCGGCCGCAGGCAATGCCAATAACAGACCGAATACCGCCGCGAGCAGGGTGCCCAGGGCAGACATGGCAATGGTTTCCAGGGCGCCATGGCCGATGGCTTGCAGATGGCCGAAGCTCAGGTCCGGGCTGAGAAAACGCTGCGCATAAGCGCCCATCTGCTTCAGGTTGCCGGTGCCGCCCAGTTCGCCGAGGTCAATGCCCAGGTAGATGAACGAGGCGACGATCGATGCGCCGATGCAGAGCAGCAGTGCCAGATTGATCAGACGATTCATGCCAGCCTCCAGCGCAACAGGCGGCTGAGTTGATCGGCGAGCAGCACCAGCACGAGGAACGTCAGTAACAAACTGGCCACTTCACCGCCGGCGAACATGCGCAACGACAAATCCATTTGCTGGCCCAGACCGCCGGCACCGACAAAGCCCATCACCACCGAGGCGCGAATTGCGCATTCCCAGCGGTACACCGTGTACGACAGCAGCTCCGCAGCGACATTGGGCAGGATCCCGTAGCAGAAGGCTGTGAGCCGACCGCTGCCCGATTGCAGTAGCGCGTGGGCAGGGCGCTGGTCGACCGACTCGAAAATTTCCGCGTAAACCTTACCCAACATGCCGCTGTAGGTAATGGCAATGGCCAGCACCCCGGCCGTCGGGCCGAGGCCGACGGCGCGCACGAACAGCAGGGCCCAGACGATTTCCGGCACGCTGCGCAGGAAGATCAATAAGCCGCGTACAGGCCAGCGCAGCAGTTGACCCCAATAGCTCGGGTGGCCGGCACGGGAGGCAGCAGACAGCGACAGAGCACGGCTGGCCAACAGGCTGGCGGGAACTGCCAACAGCAACGCCAGGGCCATGCCGGCCGTGGCGATGGCCAAGGTCTGCAGGGTGGCTTGCAGCAACAGCTCGATGAACTCCTCGCCATGGGCTGGTGGCCAGAAGGCGGATACAAACCGGGCCATCTCGCTCTGACTGTCACTCGCCACCAATACGCTGAGGTCCAACTCGCTGAAGTGGATGCCCGGCCATAGCAAGGCAAGGATCAGCAAGGTGAACAGCAAGCGGGGCCGGGTGGCCGGATCTCGGGTATCACGGGTCAGCATCGGGGAATCTGCACACTCAAGGGCGGCGGAGCAATCGGTGGGGATAGCAATTGTTCGTTGGCGTAGAGCTTGTCGAGCAACTCACGGTCGACTTCGCTGGCCGCAAGGTCGAACAGGATCTGCCCATCCCGCAAGCCGATGATGCGCGAAAAGTGCGCCAGGGCCAGCTCCACCGCATGCAGGCTGGCGACCAGGGTGACGTTGTGCTGCCGGGCATGGCGACAGAGCACCGAAAGCGTGTGTTGGGCCAACACGGGGTCCATGGCCGAAACCGGCTCATCGGCCAGCAACACCTCGGGCGCTTGGTACAACACGCGGGCAATGCCCACGCGCTGCAATTGTCCACCGGACAGTTGCTGGCATTGCGCGAACAACTTGTCACTCAGGTCCAGCCTGGCCAATGCCGCGCGTGCGCCCGGAATATCCAGTGGGTGCAGCAGGTTCAGCAAACTCTTGCCCAGCCCCCACTGACCCAGCTTTCCGGCCAGCACCGCGGTGATCACGCGCTGGCGCGGTGGCAGGGGAGGCGACTGATGGATCAGGCCGATGCGCGCGCGCAGACGCTGGCGCTGACGGGCAGAAAGCTGCCAGGCTCGCTCGCCGAGCACCTGCAGCTCACCGTTGCCCGGTCGCAGGGCGGTGGCCAGCAGGTTGAGCAGGCTCGACTTGCCCGCGCCGGACGGGCCGATGATGGCGACCTGTTCACTTGCACCGATGTGCAGGTCCACGCCACGCAACGCCTGGACGCCGTTGGCGTGGGTAAGGCTGACCTGGGTCAGACGCAATGTCATTTGAGCAGTTCGGCGGCGACGGCGGCTTCCTCGATGCCCTTATAGTTCTCAGGCTTGGTTTCGATGAATCGGCTGGCGGCCTGCAGATCCAGAATCTCCTTGTCCGCAGGCTTCGCCGGATCGAGAGCCAGGAAGGCTGCCTTAATCTTGGCCGCCAGCGCTGGGTCAAGGGTCCCGCGCACCGTCCAGTTGTAGTCGAAGTAGGCCGGAGTGGTCGCAAACACTCTGACCTTGGTGGTGTCGACCTTGCCGGCGGCGACCAGTTTTTCCCACACGCTGGCGTTCAGTACGCCGGCGTCTACCTTGCCGGCCTGGACCCAGGCGACAGTGGCGTCATGGGCGCCGGAGTAACCCACGCGACTAAAATAGGTTTCCGGCTTTATGCCGTCCTTCAACATGAAGTAACGCGGCATGAGACTGCCTGAAGTGGAAGACACCGAGCCAAATGCAAAGGTCTTGCCCTTGAGATCGGCGAGGGACTTGACGGCAGGGTCGGCGGTGATGAATTTGCTGGTGAATTGGGCGTCCTGTTCGCGCTGTACCAGCGGGATGGCATTGCCGGTTTTCAGGCGTGCCTGCACGAACGTGAAGCCGCCCAGCCAAGCCAGGTCGATTCGGTCGGTGGCCAGCGCCTCGACCACGGCCGGGTAGTCACTCACCGGCACGAACTCAACCTTCATGCCCAACTGTTGTTCCAGATAGGCGCCAAGCGGCTTGAACTTGCGGAGCAGTTCGGTAGGGGCTTCATCGGGAATCGCGCTGACTTTCAACGTATCGGCGGCCTGCGCCAACAGGGTGCAAAATGACAGGGTCAAGCCGATGGCCAATGCCAGGGTGCGCTTGAGCATGGAAGATCTCCGGTGTATTAACGAAAGAATGTCGAGGCGCCAAGCATGCCTGGCGCTTTGTGAGGGTAGACGAAAGGAGCGATATTGACCGGTTTTGGCCCAATTGCAATCTGTTGCGAAGGGTGACAGTCGACTCGAAGCTCCATAGCGTCAGTGCCACATCTTCGTCGCTAGAACGAGGGGGTGTATTTTACGCTGAACATGACGTTTCGCGGCTCACCAAAGTTGTTGTTGCCATTCAGTTGATTGTATCCCGCCATGTAGTAGGACTTGTCAAACAGGTTGTTGGCGTTGAGTGCCAGACCGATCTCGGGGGAGAGTTGGTACCCGAGGCGGGCGTTCCATACGGTGTAACCTGGCACCTGGTAAGTGCGTTCGTAACCCAGGGTATGACTTTGGGTGGTGAAGCCCAGACCGGTGCTGACTCGGTTCCAGTCGCCACTGAACTGGTAGTCGCTCCAGACCCGCAGCATGTGTTTTGGCGTCCACTGGCTGAAGACTTTGCCTTCATCGACCGGATCTTCAAGGTATTTGGTGGTGTTGTAGGTGTACCCGGCGAACAATTGCAAACCGCTGAGCACTTCACCGCTGATTTCTGCTTCGATCCCCTGGCTGCGAACTTTCCCCGCGGCCGTCGAGCAATACCAGCCATCGCAGGCGAAACCCGAGGCGACGTCGTTGACGGCACGGTTTTCCTGGTCGTAGCGGAACACGGCGAGGGAGGTGTTGACCCGGCCATCCATCAGCTCGCCCTTGAGGCCGATTTCGTAGTTGGTACCGATCACCGGTTTAAGCACCGAGCCGCTCGCGGTGCGTGCGGTCTGTGGTTCGAATACGTCGGTGTAGCTGGCATAGACCGCCCATTCGTGGCTCAGGTCATAGACGATGCCGGCGTAGGGCGTGACTTCCCCGGTTTCGTGCATGGCGCTTGGAGTATTGGCGATAGAGAGGTTGGTAAAGGCCGTCTGGTTCGCAGACGTGTAACTGTAGTCATACCAGCTGACCCGAGAGCCGAGTACCAGGGTCAACGGCTCGAATGGCTTGATTCGCCAGCTGCCATACAGGCCTTTTTGACGGATGTCGTACTTGCTGGTGGTCGCACGGCCACCAACGGTATTGAGCAAGCCGTCGTAGCTGATTTCGGGGCGGTCGTGGTCGATCTCGAAAATGCTGTCGCTGGTGTTATTGAAGGTTCGCGCGTAACGGTCATCCGTGGTCATCTTGGCGTAATTACCGCCCAGCGTGATTTCTTGCTGCATGGACAAGGCTTCAAAGCGCCCGGTCAGGTTCATGTCCAGACCGATCTTGGTGGAGTCGAAGTCTGTGACCCAATCGGCGTATTGCATGCCACTGCCGTCGGCGTTGAGGCCGGCCCCGGAGGTTTGCACTCGCTGGTGGGTGGATTTGTTCTCTTCACTCATGCGCACTGCGCCGACCTTGAAGGCCCAGTCATCGTTGAAACGATGCTCCAGATCGGCATAGACGGTGGTGACGTCGATGTCCGAATGGTTCCAGCGCGCGCCGGAGTAGGTTGAACGCGACACGTCGACAGGGTCGCCGTTAGCGTAGCGTGGCAGGCCACGCAGCATTGGGCGCGATTCGGCGTCGGAGCGGCTGACCGCCAGGCCCAGGGTGGTGTCGTCGCGCAGATCGATGTCCAGAGCGCCGTACAGCGAGTGGGTCTTGCTCCATTCGTAGTCGATGAATGAACCACTCTGGTCCTCGTCGGCAACGAAGCGTCCACGCACAGTGCCGGTCTGGTTCAGCGGCCCGCCGGCGTCCAGTTGCAGGCCGTAGTGATCCCAGGAGCCGGCCTTGCCGGTGAGGGTCACGGTCGGTGCGTTCTGGCCGCGTTTGCGCACCAGGTTGATCGCACCGCCGGGGCTGCCTGTGCCCTGAAGCAACCCGGATGCGCCGCGCAGCACCTCCATGCGATCGAAGAAGATCAGATCCTGCGTGGCCCAATTGCCCAGCGTGTAGGTGTTGCGTGGGATCGGCACGCCGTCGTACTGCCAGTCATCGATCTGAAAACCGCGAGAGGTCAGAATCATGCCCTTGCCCACGCCTTGGACGCCAACCAGTCCGGTGGTCTGGTTGGCTGCGTCTTTGAGGTCGGTCAGGCCCTGGTCATCCATTTGTTTACGGGTCATCACCGTGACCGACTGCGGAATTTCCTTGAGCGTGTGCGTGCCCTTGCCGATGGTCACCGACCGCGCGGCATAGGAGCCCGAGCCTTCGGTGGTGGCATCGGCGCTGTGCTCGACGATACTGGTCACATCCAGTTGCAGCGTTGCGTTGCTGGCGGCGACCGGCTCGACGCTGAAGTTGCCTTGCTCGGTCACCCGCAACTGCAGGCCGCTGCCCGTCAGTGCCATGTGCATCGCCTGTTCAGCAAGCATCTGGCCGATCACCGCCGGCGCCTGTTTGCCCTGCACCAGCGAAGGCTCCAGGGAAACGATATGCCCGCTTTGGCTGGCGATGGCATTCAGTGTGCTGGCCAGTGGGCCGGCCGGCAGATTGAAGGTCAGGCTTTGCGCCTGGGCCAGGGTGGGGCTGGCCAGGGTTGCCAGGGCAACGGCGACGCAAAGGGGGTGGGGCCACGGGTTGAACACAGCATTCTCCTGATCGTGTGGAAGTGTCAGGAGATAGGTGGGACGAGAAATGAAAACCGGACACGAATGAGAGTGATTTTCAAAAAAAATTATCTGGCACGAATCAGCGTCACCCAGGGGCTGTAGCGATCCACGCGTATTGGCAGGGTTTCGGCCAGGGCGGTGAAGGCCCGATCGGGGTCGTTGAGCGGGAAAACGCCCTGGACGCGCAAATTGCGAACCTCAGGGGCGACCCGTAAAAAGCCCCGACTGTAGGGGCGTAGAGCGTCGACGACCTGATGCAGTGGATCGTCCAGCACGTTCAGCCGCCCGCTGAGCCAGTTGGAGCGATGGCGCTGGTCGCCGGCAATGGGGATTATCTGCCGGTCATATAACAAGGCTGACTGACCTTCTTGCAGATTCAGCGTTGGACCGTCGAACAGCCGAGCTTCGACCGAATGCTGCAGCACCACCACTCGACTGGCGTCCTGCTCCTTGGCAACCAGGAAACGCGTGCCCAGTGCACGTATTTCACCCTGTGCAGTACGCACGCGCAGCGGACGTTGGGGATCGGCGGCCACCTGAATCACCAGTTCGCCATGGCGCAAAATCACCAGCCTTTGCTTGTCATCGAAGTACAGGTCCACCGCACTGTCGGCGTTCAGGCTCAGGCGACTGCCGTCAACCAGCTTGAAGTCCTGACGCTGGCCGCGTCCGGTGTGCAGATCGGCCAGTATCGAGTCGCCCAGCGGGCTGCGAGCACCCAGCCACAAACCGCCACCGAGCAAACCCAAGCCGGCGATCACACGGAGTGCGTCGCGTCGCGAACCATGGGGCTGCAGCAATAGTTGGCGGGCTTCGCCGGCTTGACCGGGCACCCGTCGATCCAGCGCGCGAACCGTGTCGAAGGAACCACCGATACATTCCTGCAATGTTACCCAGGCCTGAGCGTGCGCAGGATCCATAGCCAGCCACGCGTTGAAACGCTCTTGCAGTGCGGCATCGGGCGTACCGGCGCGCAGCCTCACCATCCAGTCAATGGCCTGCTCGCTGACAGGATCCAGGCGCAGCTTGCTCATGGCGATAATTCGCTCAGGTAGCATTGCCGCAATGCCTGTTTCATGTAGCGGCTGACCGTGCGTTCCGACAGCCCCAGCTTGTGCGAAATAGCCACATAACTCAGACCGTCCAGTTGGCTGTAGAGAAAGGTCGCCTTGACCACAACAGGCAAACCGTCGAGCGCCCGGTCGATCGCGACCAGCGCCTGGATCAACTGCAACTGTTCTTCGGGGGAGGGTGCTAGCGCTTCGGGCAGCGTAGACAGGCGTTCCAGGTAAGTTAACTCCAACTTGCGCCGGCGATGACGATCGTAAATCAGCCGTCGAGCAATCGTGGAAAGGTATGCACGAGGTTGTTCGATGCTGTCGGGGTCAACGCGGGCCACCAGCATCTGGTAAAACGTATCGCCGACGGTGTCCTCGGCATCCGCGTGATTGCGTAGACGCTGCTGAATATGGTGCAACAGCCAACGATGGTGGTCGCTGAAAAAGAAGCCCAGCTTGCTGGTCGGGAGAGAGTGCACCGGTCGGTTTTCCAGATGTTAGTGTGAATCGTTCTCAATACTACCTGTGGGATGATGGCCACTGCAATCTCTCAAATACACCATCAATGTCTAACTGACCTTTGTCGGTGAGCGAAGCGATCCGAAGGCCTCGCCCCTCCGGTATTTTGCTAATTACCATCCGCCACCTTGCGTTCTATCTCCGCTATTTTTCGCCTGAGCTCTTCAGCCTCCAGCTCCTGGGCGTGAGTTTGATCTACACCTTCGCCGTCACTGTCATTGTCGCTGTCCTCAAGTTCACCTTCGACCACATCGACGGGTTTGCCAGACGTATCGGCAGGCGGGACGTTCGAGGTCGTTTCTGATTCGTCGTCATTAACACGGTCATCATTGTTCATTTCGCTCACCTCCATTGGCCTACACATTGGATTCAGCGGTATGGAGGGAGTTCGATGATAAAGACCCGCTTCGTCACGGCTTTCAACTTGCATGATCGGTCGCATAATGGCGCTAGGGCTATTTGAGCTTTTGCCGTTAGCATTACGCTTTATTAGCGCACCAAATGACAGGTTGGTTAACGTAACCGAGTGGGCCGAACATTGATCGAACGACGTCAATTCAGCGGAGGCATGAAGGGGAAAAACCTCCGCTATCTGAATGAAAACCCTGGCGAGCCTGCTCGAATGACTCGGGCGGGCTTTTTGCTGCTCGAGCATTTTTCGCTGCCGGCGTTCACGCAAGCGCTGGACACGATTGTCACTGCGAATCTTCTGCGCCCCGGCTTGTTCTCTTCCCGAACGTTCGGCTTGAATGAGGGGGAGGTCGTCAGTGATCTGGGCCTGGTCATTCGGCCAGACGCACGTATCGATTCTTCAGCCATTCACAACCTGGACCTGCTGGTCATTTGCGGCGGCTACAGGACAGAACTGAAGGCGACTGATGAGTTCATCAGCCTGATGCGAATGGCAGCAGACCACGGTGTCAGTCTGGCCGGGTTGTGGAATGGTGCATGGTTCCTGGGCAGCGCAGGCTTGCTCGATGGATACCGTTGCGCCATTCACCCCGAACATCGTCCCGCACTCGCGGAACTCTCCAAGGCGACGCATGTCACCAGTGAGCCCTATGTCATCGATCGAGACCGGCTCACCGCGTCCAGTCCCTCTGGGGCATTTCATATGGCGTTGGACTGGATCAAGGAACTGCACGATAAGGCCCTGGTCGAGGGTATCGAGGACATTCTGGCTTTCGAGGAGTCTCGCTACCGGCGCATCAAACCGGCTGAAAATATCTGTGTGAGCGCGCCGTTGCGAGAGGTGGTCAAGCTGATGGACGCCAACCTCGAAGAGCCTCTGGAGCTGGAGCAGCTGGCGGTCTACGCCGGCCGTTCCCGGCGCCAACTCGAACGCTTGTTCAAGGAGCAGCTCGGGACAACGCCGCAGCGATATTACATGGAGCTGCGCATCACCGAAGCGCGTCGACTCCTTCAGCACACAGAGCTGTCACAGGTAGACGTGCTGGTTGCCTGTGGCTTTGTGTCGCCCAGTCATTTCAGCAAGTGCTATAGCTCGTACTTCGGCTACAGGCCTTCCAAGGAAAAACGGCTGGTCAAATAGCCGCTTTTTGAGTCCCGGTGAGGATCTCCCGACGGCGCAAAATTTGCCGTGGGGAATGGCCCGGTGGCAGCCGCTCGCTGGAGCAGCGCCACCGGATAAATCCGCGGACTCAGCCCTTGGCCGCCATCGCAGTGACTTCCACGCGCATCCCTTCGACCGCCAGGGACGCCACGCCAACGGCGGCGCGAACCGGCCAGGGCTTGGCGAAGAAGCGCTTGTAGACTTCGTTGAAAGCAGGGCGGTCGGCCATGTCGGTGAGGTAGATGGTCAGGTGCAGAACCCGGTCCATAGAGCTGCCGGCTAGCTCCAACGCCACTTTGAGCGCTTGCAGAGTGCACTCGCTCTGCTCGGCGATGCCACCCAGTTCCAGACTGCCGTCGGCACGGGTAGGGATTTGAGTGGAGACCAGCAGGCCGCCGAAACCGGCGACGTCGGAGGAGATGGATTCCGGGTCTGGGTCGGGCAGAAAGGTGAGGTCGCGGTTTGCCATGAGGGATCTCTTGCTTGAGGGGGTGAGAGTGCGGTTGTGTATGGGGCGGCTGGCAGCGGGCTGGATCAGCCAAGCGGCCAGTTTACAGCCCCATCGTCGGACCGTTGGTGAATCAGTGTCGAAAACGCTCAAGGCAAGCAAGATTTGACGCTTTGGCCTCTACACGGCAGAGGCACCACCGGTTTGTTGCACTAATGCCATTGCAAACGCGCCAAAACCCACCGACCAATCCGAATAGTCATTCTCATGCATGAAGATGAAAAGGTCTTGCGGACGAACCTGTGCTTGAGTGCTGAGATTGTCGGCAATTTTCTTATAGAGGTCCCGCTTCATGGCGTCACTTCGACCTCTACGCATCGTAATTTCAATGACTACCAAATGGTCTGAGCGAGCGACGCCATTGAAGGTGCGGCTGTAAAAAAAATGTTCCGGGTCATAGTCCGCTACCAGGTTGAACAGTTCATCCGCAGGCATACCAATGCTGTCTACCAGCGCTTGGTGTATGCCGTCGACGATGCGCTGACGTTGCTGCTGGCTGGTGCCTTTGATGACGGCTGTTCGAACGAAGGGCATGTGAGATTCTCTCAATTGATTTGGGGTGCGCCCCTGCACAGCGGTTGATCCTGAACAGGTAACCAGGCAGGCGGGCGTCGGGTCATCTTCCAAAACCGGGAGACGACTGGAAATCGATTTATTCGCCCGAAGTAATTGAGTTAAAGTCACTTGATGAAACGACGCCTCCCTCCTTTAAATGCACTCCGCTCTTTCGAGGCCGCTGCCCGATTGGGGAAAATGACATCTGCTGCCGATGAGCTTTCTGTCACGCCTGGCGCCGTGAGTCGCCAGGTACGCCAGTTAGAGCTGAGCCTTGGGGTGGACCTGTTCGAGGGTACAAAAAATAAACCACGGCTCACCGCTGCCGGGAAAGAATTGCTGCCAGATTTGACGGCTGCGCTGGATCAGATTGAGGCCGCCGTAGACAGAATAAGGGACACCGCGACGGGTATTCTGGACGTGTCTTGCTTCAGTACGTTTACGGTCAAATGGCTGATTCCGCGTCTTTTCGATTTCAATGCGAAGTACCCTGAGATCAAGATTTGCCTGAATTCCTTTGTCCACGCTACCGATCCGGACCGAGACCGATATGACGTGATGATCACGGCTGAGCAGGGCGTCCTTGAAGGTCAAAAAAATACCCTCCTGCTGTTTCCTGAAAGATTGGGCATCGTTCTGTCACCCGCGTTATCTGCGCGTATCCAACTCACTGAATTGAGTTCTATTTTCCTGCATCCGCTACTGCACACAAAAACTCGCCCGAATGCCTGGGCAAGTTGGAGTGACGCGATTGGGCATGAGGTGACCGCGCCGGTCGGAGTGGAGTTTGAGCACTACTATTTCACACTGGAGGCGGCGATTTCCGGCCTGGGGATCTGTGTCGCCCCTTGGCATCTGGTGGCCGACGACATTCGTCTTGGCCGTTTACTGGCGCCATTCGGATTCCACCAAAGTGACTACTCCTATATTGCGAAGCGACATCCTGGCCCTGACAAGAAACTGGATCTGTTCTGCGCGTGGCTGGCAGGCCAAGCCGAACAGGACAGCTTTGCGGGTTGAGGTTGCAAACGCAGGTTCAACCGTCGCAATGAAAATGGGCTCTCTAGAGAGCATCTTTAGAGATCGCCCATTTTTCTTGCTTAACGCGATCAACCAGCGAGAGCACTTCAAGCGTCAGCTAACGAGACTATCTGCCAGCCTCATGGCCTGCTGGATCGCGGCCTTACGCGCACCAAGGTCGACGTCTTCCCCCAAGATGGTTTTCTCGACAATCACCGAGTGCACATCGCTCACGCCGATAAATTGCAGCCAGGCTTCCACGTAGGGCTTCTGAAAGTCGAAGCGCTCCGCCGGCGTGATCGACTGCGCCGAAAAATCCAGGCCGCGGGCGTACATCACCACGGCGGTTTTATTGTGCAGCATGCCTTCCAGACCGCGTTCCGGGTCGAAGCTGAACAAAATGTCTTTCTGCGACACCAGGTCGATGAAGTGTTTGAGTTTGTACGGGATGCTGAAATTCCACAGCGGTACGGACATCACCAGCACGTCTGCGCGATGCAGGTGCGCGGCCAGATCTTTCAAGGTGTTCCAGGCCTCTTGCTGCGCCGGGGTCAAGGGCGTGCCATTGAGCCCGGCGTATTTGGCGTCCATTGCCAGCTCGTCGAATTCCGGCAACACCCTGTTCCAAAGATCGAGGGTGATGATTTCGGTGTCCGGGGTGTTTTCTTGATAGCGCGCAATAAAGCCGCGGGCGACTTCAAGGGAGGCCGAGCGCTGTTTGCGCGGGGAACATTCGATATGCAGAAGGGTGGTCATGGCGTGTCTCGGGCGGTGGGGACGTTGGAGCATTGCAACATAGTTTTATTTGGAATATAAATCGTGAATAAATAATCAATTAATCACGAATAGAACTATGTTCGATGTTCTGCTGTTAAAAACATTCGTCACCGTCGTCGATGAAGATGGTTTCAGTCGTGCAGCCGAAAAGCTGCACCTGACCCAATCTGCGGTCAGCGGTCACTTGCGGCGACTGGAAGAACAGGTCGGTAAACCGCTGTTGAAACGTACGACCCGCTCCCAGCAATTGACGCCCGATGGCGAGCGCCTGATCGCTTATGCGCGGACGATCCTCGCGTTGAACCGTGATGCCTGGGCGCAACTGACGCGCACGCCGTTTCACGGGCGGGTGCGGATCGGGGTGTCGGAGGATTTTGTCGAACCGCGATTGCTGCGGGCTTTTCAGGATTTCGCGGCGCAGTACCCGGGCATGGAAATCGACGTGCAGGTGGGTATTCCCGGCACGTTGCTGAACCTGATGAAGCAAGGCGATCTGGAGCTGGTCATCGGTTCGCTGTGCGAAACCAGCGAAGCGGGGTTGCTACTGTGGCAAGAACCGCTGGTGTGGGCCTGGTCGGCGCAACCCGTCACCCAGTTACCGATACCGTTGCCGCTGGCGCTGTTCCCCGAGCCCTGTCCTTATCGTGAGATAGCGCTGAGGCAACTGGCTCAGGCGGGGATCGCCCAACGTACGGCGATGTCATGCACCAGCACCGCCGGGTTGCGGGCGGCGGCATTGGCGGGTTTCGCGGTGGCGCCCATGGCGGTCAGTCAATTGGGGCAGGGGCTGGGGGCTCTGGGGGCGGAGCAAGGGTTGCCGGATTTGCCGGCAGCGCAGTTTCGGTTGTTTACCTCTGCTGAAGCGGATCAGGCGATTGTCGCAGCGCTCACTCAGCTGATTGTGGAGTATTGCTCCACGCGAAGGTGAGCGTCATTTTCGAGGCTACGATCAAGTAAGCGGCTCCCATAGCGGATCGGCGTGCGGCTATGCGGTCGTGAGATAGACTGATCAGCGGGCATCGAACGGTGGGGGTGACAGGTGGCGCGCTTAAGATGGATTCGCTGATCACGGCAGCGGCCCGTGCGCTTGCGGCGGGTGATCCCCTCGGCGCGCTGAACCGCATCGCCTTGCGCGACGATGCGCCAGCCCTCGCGCTTCGCGGCATCGCAATGGCGCAGATGGGTGACCTTGTGCGAGCGAAGGCGTTGGTGCGCAGCGCCGCACGTGCCTTCGGGCCGAAGGAGGCTTTGGCCCGGGCACGATGTGTCGTCGCCGAGGCCGAAATCGCGTTCGCCTCTCGGGACCTGAACTGGCCAACCAAGGCACTCGACTCCGCGCGGGCAACGCTTCAGGCGCACGGCGATGGGGTCAATGCTGCTCATGCGCGGTACCTCGAGACCCGCCGCTTGTTGCTGATCGGGCACCTTGACGAGGCTGAACACCGGCTCGCCGAACTCGATCCGACGCCGTTACCGCCCGCATCGAGGGCAGCCTACGAACTGGTCGTGGCGGGTATCGCAATGCGTCGCCTGCAAACAAAAACGGCGCGCGCTGCACTCGAACGGGCCGAGCGTGCGGCACAACACGCCGCTATCCCCGCGTTGACGGCCGAGGTCGAAAGCGCCGCCCGTATCCTCGACACACCGGCGGCGCGGCTGATTGTCGGTGGCCAGGAACGGCCGCTGCTGCTTGATGAAATTGAAGCGTTATTGGCATCCCCCACACTGGTCGTGGACGCGTGCCGGTATGTCGTGCGCGACGCAGGCTCGTCGGTTCCGCTCGCCCGGCGGCCGGTGTTATTTGCGCTCGCCCGGGCGTTGGGCGAAGCGTGGCCCGCTGACGTGCCGAGGGAGACGCTGATTGCGCGCGCCTTTCGGATGAAGTGCGCGGATGACTCCCATCGCGCGCGGTTGCGCGTCGAACTCGGGCGGTTGCGCGCGGCGCTGCACTTGATCGCTGATGTCGTCGCGACCCCGCGAGGGTTTGCGCTGGTGCCGCACGATGCGCGTGACGTCGTGGTGCTGGCGCGACCTGTCGAAGAGCAGCATGCGACGCTGCTCGCCTTCCTCGCCGACGGCGAATCGTGGTCGAGTTCGGCCCTGGCGTTGGCGCTTGGCGCCAGTCAACGCACCGTGCAACGAGCCCTCGACATGCTGGCGGCTGCCGCCAAGGTGCAGTCATTCGGTCACGGCCGCGCCCGTCGCTGGATGACCCCGCCGGTTCCGGGATTCGCGACGGTATTGTTACTCACAGGGTTGCTGCCGAGTGACTAGCATCGACTTCACCCACCCAGTGAACGAGGAGCAAGACATGAAACATTCAACAGCCGAAATCATCCGCGAATACGGACCTTTTCCAGGCGTCGACAGCGTGCATGGCGTCACCCATGACGGTCAGCAGGTCTGGTTTGCCTCCGGCGACAAACTCAACGCCCTCGATCCTGCGAGCGGCAAGACGCTGCGCTCGATCGATGTCGCCGCCCATGCCGGCACAGCCTTCGACGGTCAGCACCTGTTTCAGATCGCCGAGGATCGCATCCAGAAAATCGACCCACAGACCGGCCGCGTGCTCTCCACCATCCCCGCGCCCGGCGGCGGTGGTGACTCAGGGCTTGCATGGGCTGAAGGGACGCTCTGGGTCGGCGAGTATCGCGAGCGCAAGATTCATCAGGTCGATCCCCAGACCGGGGCAGTACTGCGCACGCTCGAATCCAACCGTTTCGTCACCGGGGTGACCTGGGTTGAGGGCGATCTATGGCACGGCACCTGGGAGGGTGACGAGAGTGAGTTGCGGCGAGTCGACCCGGCCACGGGCGAGGTGTTGGAGAGCGTCCAGATGCCGGCTGGTGTCGGCGTCTCGGGACTTGAGTTCGATGGCCGCGACCGGTTTTTCTGTGGTGGCGGCAACAGCGGGAAGGTGAGGGCAGTGCGCCGGCCTGAATAAGCCTTTGCGGCGCAAGTCTCGGGTCGTACCGCGGTGCGCGAATGGAACTAATCTACAGTGGCCAAACGAGACCTTTTGAGGGGCTCAGCCATGCAACCGAAGGAACATCCGCGATACGACCTGGCGCTGTTGATCGCGTTTCTTTTGATCGTCGCAGCGCTGGGTATTTCACCCCATAGCCGAGTGGATTGGGTCCTGGAGAATCTGCTGGCCCTGCTGCTGGTGATGGTCTTGGTGGGCGTCTCCCGACGATTCCGTCTGTCTGCCGTTTCCATCAGTCTGGTGTTCGTATTTCTCTGTATTCATGAACTGGGGTCGCACTACACCTATGCGCTGGTGCCCTACGACCGCTGGTGCTCGGCCTTGACCGGGGTCAGCCTGAACAAAACCCTTGGTTTGGAACGCAATCATTACGATCGCCTGGTCCATCTGACGTATGGACTCTTGATGGTGTATCCGATTCGGGAAGTGCTTGTGCGAATCACTCCGCTGCGCGGTTTCTGGGTTGGTTTTGTCGCGCTGAACATCGTGCTGTCGACCTCGGCGGTCTATGAAATCGTGGAATGGATAGGTGGGCAATTCCTGGGAAAAGACACGGCGAAGGCATTTGTCGCTGCACAAAATGACCCATGGGACTCTCAGGCCGACATGGCACTGGCAGTGGGAGGTGCGTTCTTCACGTTATGGGTTGTCTGGTGCCGGCGACGGTTGTTTCATCGAAGCGCGTCATCAGACAGCATCACCCAGCATGTCAGAAGGTGAACGCTTGTCCCGCCCGTGACGGATGCTGAGCCATTTCCGTTTCCAGCAGATGCTCAACCAGCACATCATTCAAAAAGCGGAACTGATCGTTGAGCCCGACCACTTCGTTACTGAAGTGGTTGGCCGCTGCCGGCATCAGCAAGGCCTCGAAATGCTTGTCGAACACCAGCGCGACTGCTTTGCGAGACATGACCTGCTGCGAATAGTAGTTGCTGCCGAACACCGGAAAACTCACGGCGAGGCTGACGGAATGAATCATGATTTCGGCTCCTCGGTTTTACCGATATCCAGCACCAAGCGGGAAAACAGGGTCAGGGTGACGGCCGTCAGGGCCAGGCAGGTCAGGAGATGGATCAACATGATTTGCCCCTCCGGTGCGGGGTTCAAATGGGGATGAGGTTGATCCTGCACCTGACGGTTTTTTTGCGGAAGGCATTCGTGGCGATGATGAATATTGATGTGAATGATGGTGGTGATCTGCGCAGGGAAAATAGGGGCCCAGGTGATCCATTGTGGCGAGGGAGCTTGCTCCCGCTCGGCTGCGAAGCAGTCGTAATAAAGACGCCAGTGTTCTATCTGAACCACCGCAGTGGCAGGTTTCAGGGCCGCTCCGCGCCCCAGCGGGAGCAAGCTCCCTCGCCACAAGAACAACCCAGGCTTTGAGGGCACCATCCAATCATCTGACGGACGGAGTCCGCCCCCGACCTATACTCAAATCAGCACGTTCTTTAGCGTCGGACACCCCGTTCGGCGAAGACTGTAGGACACCGCGATCTTGAACCTGCGTTCGCTGATCGTCGCTGTGTTGGTGGTATTGGCGGGATGCGCCACGCACACGCCTGCCCCGGTAATTGTGGTGCCGGTGGTGGTGTCCCAGAGCACCTGGCAGCAAGTGGACCGGGAGATTGTCGCCGCTTCGCAACAGGCCACCGAACAGGCCAGGGTCTACGCCCGCGGGTCCATGGAGCACTGGCGCACGCGGGTTTATCAGCAGACCGAAGAAGTCTTCATTCCGTGGTTCAGCAGCTACTGGACTCAGGAATGGCTGTCGATGAAAGTCAGCTGGTACGCCATCAATGCCGGGGACGAGCAGGACGCGACGACCAAACGCCTGGCGGCCTATCTGCTGGAGCAATATCACCAGCGCGTGCTGGAACCCGTGGCAGTGGAGATCGATCCCGACGCGATCCTCGGCCAGGCGACAGAGTTTTATGTGCAACTGATGGGGCAGCAACTTGAAGTTATTTCCAAACGGCATGGCGTGCCAATGGCGCAGCTCAACAGTCGCATTCAGAAAATTCCGGCTATTTCCCTGGGCCCGCCGCCCATCCGTGAAGCTTCGTTGTATCAGGTGGTGCACGCCGAGCTGAGCAAATTGCCGGCTTACCAGGCGCTGATCGACAAGATCCACACGGCGGGCGGCGAGAAGGGTATTGCCTCGACGGACGCAGGCATGACACCGGTGGCCAAGCGCGCCAGTAAGCGAATAGAAGCCGAAATGGCCCCCCGAGGTGCGGCCAGTGCGGTGGCGGCAATGGCGGGTAAGGCTGCCGGGGCATTGATTTCCGTAGGAGTAGCCGGGGTGCGCGCGATTATTCAGGCCAACGATAGGCCTGACAGCGAGGCGCTGATTCGCAGCAGCCTGGGCAATTCGTTCGACAAGGCATGGGTGAAGCTGGTGGATAACCCCGCCACCGGCGTCATGGCCGGAACGTTGTACATGGCCAGGCAGATCGAGGGCAGCCTGGAGGAAACCGTCGAGCCGTCGGTCGGTCTGGATGCAGGAACTGTCGATTTTAGCCACGCTGATTCGACTACCCATCAGATCAACCCATAACCCGAGGAGAACGATCATGGCTTACGTTGATGGCTGCGTCTTTGCGGTGCCCACCGCCAACCGCGAAAAATTCAAGCAACACGCCCAATCCGCTGCCGCAATCTTCAAGGAAAACGGCGCAATCAGCCTCGCCGAATGCTGGGGCGACGATGTCCCTGATGGCAAAGTGACCTCATTTCCCATGGCGGTAAAACTCAAGGAAGACGAAACCGTGGTGTTTTCCTGGATCGTCTGGCCCGACAAGACCACCCGTGACGCCGGAATGGCGAAACTCATGAGCGATCCGCGGATGCAACCCGACGTCAATCCAATGCCGTTTGACGGTCAGCGCATGATTTTTGGCGGTTTCGAAATGATCGTGAAAGCCTGACGGAAGTCGCAGGATCACTCCGGCGTCGGGGCGGTCCTGCAACTCTTGCGGTTACGAATCTCGCTGTCCGAGGGGCGCTCCTTGATGAACTCGAAGCGCGGCTCGCCTTCGTTGTAGTGAACCAGCCAGCCCCATTCCAGCTCGGACTCATCCTGGCCGGGTTTCGGTGGCACGGCCCACCATGGCTCTTTACTGATGATCTGACGCATGGCGCCCTCCCGTCGATTCGGTTGCTTCAACTATAACGCGCATGCCGGCAGGTGCCAGAAATGCACTTGCTGGTGTGGTATCCCTTTGTAAAATCAAAGGGTCCCGAAGCCTTGAGGTGCCAGACATGAGCGATGAAAATCGTGTGCCGTTCAAACGGCTGTTCTTCGCCCTGAACTGCGCCCCCGAACAACGCCGGGCCATCGCCCAATGGCGCAACGCGCTGGGGCTCAACGTCGGGCGCCCGGTACCGGCGGAAAACTTTCACCTGACGCTGCTGTTTCTCGGTACGGTGGGGATGGCGCAGATAGCGGGCGTCTGCGAGGCCGCCGCCAATGTCCAGATGCCCGGCATGCCGTTGACGGTTGTGCTTGATCGACTGGAAGTCTGGCGTCGCTCCGGGGTTTTGTTGCTGGCGCCCGAGCAGGCAGAACCGCCGTTGCTGCGGTTGGTGTATGCGCTGGAGCAAGCCATGTTGCCGTTCGGCTTCGAGGACACCCGTCGGGAATTTCGCCCGCATTTAACCCTCATGCGCGACTACCGGGCTCCAGCCCCCGAATCTGCGACGCCGCCAGAGTTTTTCCTGCGCGCTGACCGCTTCACCTTGTTCGAGTCCCATAAAGGCCGCTACCGGGCACTGGCCGAATGGCCGCTGGTCTCTGCATAAGCCCACCCCTGTGGGAGCCGGGTTCCATGTTGACTGCCCCACCGCTTTCGCGGGTAAGCCCGCTCCAGTGATCAGTGTCGTTCACAAACCCTTTGATCGAAGCAGATACCTGTGGGAGCGGGCTTGCCCGCGAAAGCGGTGGGGCAGTCACCAATGATGTTGAATGTGATGGCCCCTTCGCGAGCAAGCCCGCTCCCACATTTTGGTCCGTGGTGTTCAGATATTTTGTGTCCGATTTTGAATCACTTACCCAGCTTCACCCGCGTCCAGCCCCGGGTCATCACCCGCTGAATACCGATCGGCATATCTGGAATGGCGTACAGCGTCGCCATCACCGCTTGCGGCGGATACGACCCCGGGTCGTCGCGAATCGCTTCATCCACCAGTGGCGTGGCCGCCGCATTGGCGTTGCTGTAGCCAACGCTGTTGGTGACTTCGGCGATGATGTCCGGGCGCATCAGGAAGTTCATGAACAGGTAAGCGTTGTCGACGTTGGCCGCGTCCCGTGGGATGGCGACCATGTCGTAAAAGCTGCCGGCGCCTTCTTTCGGGATGCTGTACTCGATCTTCACCTTGTCGCCGGCTTCCTTGGCTTGCAGCACGTCGCCGGAGTAACCGACGGCGACGCAGATGTTGCCGTTGGCCAGGTCGGAGATGTATTTCGACGAATGGAAGTAAGCCACCGACGGGCGAATTTTCATGAACAGCGTTTCGGCTTCAACGATCTGCGCCTTGTCCTGGGAGTTCACCGGATAGCTCAGATAGTGCAGGGCGGCCGGGAGCATTTCTGTCGGCGAATCAAGAAAGCTGATACCGCAGGCTTTCAGCTTCGCAGCGTTTTCCGGTTTGAACAGCAAATCCCAGGAGTTCACCGGGGCATCAGTGCCCAGCACTTCCTTGACCTTGGCCGGGTTGTAACCGATGCCGATCGAACCCCACATGTACGGGAAAGCGTGGCCATTGTCAGGATCGCTGGCAGAAGCGTTTTTCAACAGCACCGGATTAAGATTTTTCCAGTTCGGCAGCTTGGATTTGTCCAGCGGCTGATAGACGCCAGCCTTGATCTGCTTGGCCAGGAAACTGTTGGACGGCACCACAATGTCATAACCGGATTTACCGGCCAGCAAGCGTGCTTCAAGGGTTTCGTTACTGTCGAACACATCGTAGGTCACGCGAATGCCGGTCTCGTCTTCAAACTTCTTGACCGTGTCCGGGGCGATGTAATCCGACCAGTTGTAGACGCGCAATACCTTGTCATTGGCCTGGACGCCGGTAGCCATCGCGCCCAATAAGGACAGTGTCAGCAGAGTCCTGCCAAACATTTTCATCGGTACAACTCCATTTTCTTTTTTATTCAAATACGCAAAGCAAAAGTGCAGTGAGCACAAAACCTGTGGCGAGGGAGCTTGCTCCCGCTTGAGTGCGCAGCACTCACAAAATAGGGCAAGGGTAGCCAGAGTTTTTGGGGCCGCTTCGCAGCCCAGCGGGAGCAAGCTCCCTCGCCACAGTTACTGAATCGCAGCACTAAGCCGTCGCTTCGACTCGCTGGTTTTTCGGCTGCTGCCACGACTCGCTGGCAGTCTGGTCCATCGCTTCCTGGATCGCCCGTTTGCGGGTGGCTTCGGCCTTGCGGCTGAAGTACCAGACCATGAACGTGACGATCGATACCGCCAGCAGAATCAGACTGGCCACGGCATTGATCTCAGGCTTCACACCCAGGCGCACCGCCGAGAACACTTCCATCGGCAACGTCGTGGAGCCCGGGCCAGAGACGAAACTCGCCAACACCAGATCATCCAGCGACAAGGCAAACGACATCATGCCGCCCGCCGCCAGTGACGGCGCGATCATCGGAATGGTGATCAGAAAGAACACCTTGAGCGGACGCGCACCCAAGTCCATGGCCGCTTCTTCAATCGACAGGTCCAGCTCACGCAAGCGCGCCGATACAACCACCGCCACATACGCTGCGCAGAACGTGGTGTGGGCGATCCAGATCGTCACCAAGCCACGCTCCTGCGGCCAGCCGATCAATTGCGCCATGGCCACGAACAGCAGCAACAACGACAGACCGGTAATCACTTCCGGCATCACCAATGGCGCCGTCACCAAACCACCAAACAGCGTACGCCCCTTGAAACGCGTAACGCGGGTGAGCACGAAAGCGGCGAGGGTGCCCAATGCCACGGCGGCAATCGCGGTGTAGCAGGCGATTTCCAGGGAGCGCACCACCGAGCCCATCAGTTGCGAGTTGTCGAGTAGACCGACGTACCACTTCACCGACCAGCCGCCCCACACCGTCACCAGTTTCGAGGCGTTGAACGAGTAGATCACCAGAATCAGCATCGGCAGGTAGATAAACGACAGGCCGAAAATCAGCATGAACTTTGAAAATCCGAAGCGTTTCATCCCCGTCCCTCCATCTCTTTGGCCTGGCTGCGGTTGAACAGCAGAATCGGCACAATCAGGATCGCCAGCATCACCACCGCCAGGGCGGACGCCACCGGCCAGTCGCGGTTGTTGAAGAACTCCTGCCACAGCACGCGTCCGATCATCAGGGTTTCCGGGCCGCCCAACAGTTCTGGAATCACGAACTCACCGACCACTGGAATGAACACCAGCATGCAGCCTGCAATGATCCCGTTCTTGGCCAGCGGCACGGTGATTTTCCAGAAGTTGTTGAAGTTGCTCGAACCCAGGTCCGACGCGGCTTCCAGCAGGCTTTGATCGTGCTTGACGAGGTTGGCGTACAGCGGCAACACCATGAACGGCAGGTAGGCATAGACCACGCCGATGTACACCGCCGTGTTGGTGTTGAGGATCTCGATCGGCTGCGACGTCAGCCCGGTCCACATCAGGAACGCATTGAGCAAACCGTTGTTGCTGAGGATGCCCATCCACGCATAGACGCGGATCAGGATCGCGGTCCAGGTTGGCATCATGATCAGCAGCAGCAAAACGTTCTGCGTTTCCTTGTTGGCCTTGGTGATTGCGTAGGCCATCGGGAAACCGATCACCAGGCACATCAGCGTGCTTAAAAACGCGACCTTCAATGAGCCAAAATAGGCCGAGATGTACAGCTCATCTTCGGTCAGCAGCGAGTAGTTGCCGAGGTTCAGCAGCATCTGAAATTTCTGCTCGGCGAAGGTGTAAATCTCGGAGTAGGGAGGAATGGCCAGGGCCGCTTCCGAGAAGCTGATCTTCATCACCAGGAAGAACGGCAACAGGAAAAACAGGCACAACCACAGGAACGGAATGCCGATGACCAGTTTGCGGCCGCTGGGCACCAGGCGCAGGAACTGCTGATTGAAGGTTCTCATGAGCGCAGTACCACGCCGCTGTCGTCTTCCCACCACACGTAGACCTGATCGTCCCAGGTCGGGCGCGCGCCACGGCGTTCGGCGTTGGCCATGAACGACTGGACGATCTTGCCGCCGGGCAATTCCACGTAAAACACTGAGTGGCCGCCGAGGTAAGCGATGTCATGCACCTTGCCCTCGGACCAGTTGTAGCGAGTCTCGGGCTTGAGGGTGCTGACCAGCATTTTTTCCGGGCGAATGGCGTAGGTGATCGACTTGTCCTGCACCGACGTACTCACGCCGTGGCCGACGTAGATCTTCTGTTGCAGATCCGGGCTGTGAATGATCGCGTGACCTTCCAGATCCTCGACCACGGTGCCGTCGAAAGCGTTCACGTTGCCGATGAACTCACAGACCATGCGGCTGACCGGCGCTTCATAGATGTCGACCGGGCTGCCGATCTGGGCGATCCAGCCGAGGTGCATGATCGCGATGCGTTCGGCCATGGTCATGGCTTCTTCCTGATCGTGGGTCACCATCACGCAAGTCACTCCGACCCGTTCGATGATTTCCACCAGCTCCAGTTGCATCTGCGAGCGCAGCTTTTTATCCAGTGCGCCCATCGGTTCGTCGAGCAACAGCAGCTTCGGTCGCTTGGCTAGCGAGCGCGCCAGTGCCACACGCTGGCGCTGGCCGCCGGACAACTGATGCGGCTTGCGTTTGGCGTACTGGGTCATGTGCACCAGCCGCAGCATTTCTTCGACACGGGCGTCGATTTCGCTGGCGGGCAAACGGTCCTGCTTGAGGCCGAAGGCGATGTTCTGTGCCACCGTCATGTGCGGGAACAATGCGTAGGACTGGAACATCATGTTGATCGGCCGTTCGTACGGCGGCATGTCGGTGATGTCGACCCCATCGAGCAAAATCCGCCCTTCGGTCGGGCGCTCGAAGCCGGCGAGCATGCGCAGCAGCGTCGATTTACCCGAGCCGGAACCGCCGAGCAGGGCGAAGATTTCGCCTTGATGGATCTCCAGGGACACATCGTCCACGGCGGTAGTTTCGTCGAATTTCTTGGTGACGCGGTCGACTTTCACCAACACCTTTTTTGGTGCCTGGTGACCTTCAAGAGCCTTCCTGTAAATGCTGGAGGCGTTTGCCATATGAAACTCCCAACAGGTTTCAGTCGTCGGGCCA
The DNA here is from genome assembly GCF_964063345.1 of Pseudomonas lini. NCBI lineage: Bacteria > Pseudomonadati > Pseudomonadota > Gammaproteobacteria > Pseudomonadales > Pseudomonadaceae > Pseudomonas > Pseudomonas lini. The sequence continues at coordinate 612,067 of NZ_OZ061318.1, read as the reverse complement.
ACACGGCCTGACTTAGTAGTTGATTGCAGGCCCAAGCCGTACGATGTCAGTCAATTCAACGGTGATCCCTGTGGGAGCGGGCTTGCCCGCGATGGCGGTGTGTCAGTCGTCATCATCGTTACCTGACACACCGCGTTCGCGGGCAAGCCCGCTCCCACAGGATTTGCGTTGGACTCACTGGCACGCACCCCATCGGGCTTATTCGGCACCGCCATCCTGGCTGCCTGGTCGTACTTGTTGTTATTGCGGTTCATCTATTACGTGAGCGACCGGCGCGCAAAGGCACGCCCGCCAGACTCACGGGGGCAGTTAAATCGTTGAATGCTTTTTGACGTCAGCGCGTATTACGCAGCTCCGCCCGTTGCCGGCACGCTTCGCCAAACGCCTGGAAAATACTCAAGTAGGGCGGATTCGAAAGCACCTGCCACTCCGGGTGCCATTGCACGCCGACGGCGAAGGCCTTGCTGTGCTCGACCGAAATCGCCTCGACCAAACCATCCGGTGCGATAGCTTCAGCGCGCAGGCCGGGAGCGAGCCGGTCGATGCCTTGGCTGTGAATCGAATTGACCTGGAACACCTGCGGCAAATCCAGCGCTTCAAACACGCCACCCCGCTGCACATTCACCACATGAGCAGGCGCGTACTGCACGGCCAGGTCCGGATGATCCGCTTCGCGGTGATCAAGCATGCCGGGCAGCTCATGCAGCTTCTGATGCAGGCTGCCGCCGAACGCCACGTTCATTTCCTGAAAGCCCCGGCAGATGCCAAGCACCGGCACACCGGCGGCGATGGCTGCGCGCAGTAAGGGCAGGGTGGTGGCGTCCCGTTGCGGATCGTGATCCGTACCGGGGGCACTGGCCGGGCCTTGATAGTGGAAGGGTTCCACATTTGATGGCGAGCCGGTCAGCAACAGACCGTCGAGCTGCGCGAGCAGGTCATCGATTTCGGTCAGATCGCCTAAGGAAGGAATGACCACTGGCAACCCCAAAGCCGCGACGCTGACAGCACGCAAATACTTGTCGCCGCTGACGTGATAGGGGTGCAGGCCAATCTGTTTGACGCACGCAGTAACACCGATCAATGGCTTGAATGCCATTTTTATCACCTCGAAGTTTCACACTTGAACGGGCTTTTCCGGAGCTTAGCCTTGTTGATTTTAATTAACAACTCTCATGTAAAAAATTCTAAACGCTACGCGTCAGGTCTTCAGGGTTTACGCGGTGAGCAAGACTGATATGGCACTCTACAGCCCAAAAAAGGCCAGAAAATAAAGGTTGAAAGGCCAAGTGTTCGCTATTGACTTCACTTTGCCGTTCGGGTTGACTGGGCTCGTGAACGTGAAGTGAACATAATAATTAACAGCTAATAGGTGCATCATGTCGGTCCCTCTGCGTGCCGTTCAACTCAACGAAGCAAACGCATTCCTTAAGAAATATCCTGAGGTTTTGTACGTCGACCTTCTGATTGCGGATATGAACGGTGTGGTGCGCGGCAAGCGCATCGAACGCACCAGTCTTCATAAGGTTTACGAAAAAGGCATCAACCTCCCGGCGTCACTGTTTGCCCTGGACATCAACGGTTCTACGGTGGAAAGCACCGGCCTGGGTCTGGACATCGGCGACTCGGATCGAATCTGCTTCCCCATCCCCAATACCCTCAGCATCGAACCCTGGCAGAAGCGCCCGACCGCGCAACTGTTAATGACCATGCACGAACTCGAAGGCCAGCCGTTCTTCGCTGACCCGCGTGAAGTGTTGCGCCAGGTGGTGAACAAGTTCGATGACATGGGCCTGACCATTTGCGCAGCCTTCGAACTCGAGTTTTATCTGATCGACCAGGACAACGTGAACGGTCGTCCGCAGTCGCCACGCTCGCCGGTGTCCGGCAAACGTCCGCACTCGACTCAGGTGTATCTGATCGACGATCTGGATGAATACGTCGATTGCCTGCAAGACATCCTCGAAGGCGCGAAAGAGCAGGGCATTCCTGCCGACGCCATCGTCAAGGAAAGCGCCCCGGCGCAATTCGAAGTGAACCTGCATCACGTCTCCGACCCTATAAAGGCCTGCGACTACGCGGTGTTGCTTAAGCGTCTGGTGAAGAACATCGCCTACGACCACGAGATGGACACCACCTTCATGGCCAAGCCGTATCCGGGCCAGGCGGGCAATGGTTTGCACGTGCACATTTCGATTCTCGACAAAGAAGGCAACAACATCTTTGCCAGCGAGGATCCCGAGCAGAACGCCGCACTGCGTCACGCGATCGGCGGTGTGCTCGAGACCCTGCCGGCGCAGATGGCGTTCCTCTGTCCGAACGTCAACTCGTACCGCCGTTTCGGCGCGCAGTTCTACGTGCCGAACTCGCCAAGCTGGGGCATCGATAACCGTACCGTGGCAGTACGTGTGCCCACCGGTTCGGCGGATGCCGTGCGCATCGAACACCGCGTTGCAGGCGCCGACGCCAACCCGTATCTGTTGATGGCGTCGGTGCTGGCCGGTATTCACCACGGCCTGACCAACGAAATCGAACCGGGCTCCCCGGTGGAAGGCAACAGCTACGAGCAGAACGAGCAAAGCCTGCCGAACAACCTGCGCGATGCTTTGCGTGAGCTGGACGACAGCGAAGTCATGGCGCGCTACATCGACCCGATGTACATCGACGTATTCGTGGCGTGCAAGGAAAGTGAGCTGGCCGAGTTCGAAAACTCCATCTCGGACCTTGAGTACAACTGGTATTTGCATACGGTTTGATTGGTTAAAAACCGTCAGTCAAGGATGAAAGGTGGGCGTACACAGATCATGTGTACCCCGCCCACAGGGATTGCATTTCAAATCTTTAACTGACTGGCAGTCAGTCCAACGATCAACTATTCCTCTGCGTAGAATCACAACCATGACAAACACTCGCAGCGACTGGGAACAACGCTTCCAGTCCCTCACACTAGAAGGCCGCGCATTCATCGACGGTCAATACTGCCCGGCACTCAGCGGCGATACCTTCGAATGCATCAGCCCGGTAGACGGCCGCTTTCTGGCGAACATCGCCAGCACCGACGAAGCCGACGCCAATGCCGCCGTACAGGTTGCACGCCGCACATTCGAATCCGGCATCTGGGCCAAACTGCCCCCGGCCGAGCGCAAGCGCATCCTGATTCGTTTCGCTGATCTGATTCTGCAAAACCAGGAAGAACTGGCGCTGCTGGAAACCCTGGACATGGGCAAACCGATCAGCGATTCCATGAGCATCGACATCCCGGCGACCGCCAACGCGATTCGCTGGAGCGCCGAGGCCATCGACAAAATCTACGACGAAGTCGCCGCCACGCCGCACGACCAATTGGGTCTCATCACCCGCGAACCAGCAGGCGTGGTCGCCGCCATCGTACCGTGGAATTTCCCGCTGATCATGGCCAGCTGGAAGTTCGCCCCGGCCCTCGCGGCGGGCAACTCGTTCATCCTCAAGCCTTCGGAAAAGTCACCGCTGACGGCCATTCGCATCGCGCAATTGGCCCTGGACGCCGGCATCCCCAAAGGCGTGTTCAACGTTCTGCCAGGCTTCGGTCACACCGTCGGCAAGGCGCTGGCGTTGCACATGGACGTTGACGTGCTGGCCTTCACCGGCTCCACCGCGATTGCCAAGCAACTGCTGATCTACGCCGGGCAAAGCAACATGAAACGCGTCTGGCTGGAAGCGGGCGGCAAGAGCCCGAACGTGGTGTTCGCCGACGCACCGGATCTGCGCGCGGCAGCACAAGCAGCGGCTGGTGCGATTGCTTTTAACCAGGGCGAAGTCTGCACCGCTGGCTCGCGCCTGCTGGTGGAGCGCTCGATTCGCGAGCAGTTCATTCCGTTGCTGGTGGAAGCACTGCAAGCCTGGAAACCGGGGCATGCCCTCGATCCTGAAACCACCGTCGGCGCGGTCGTCGATCAGCGCCAATTGGACAACGTGCTGCGTTACATCCAGGTCGGCAAAGACCAGGGCGCGCAACTGATCGCTGGCGGCAATCGTACCCTCGAAGGCACCGGTGGCCTGTACGTGGAACCAGCGATTTTCGACGGCGTGACCAATGCCATGACCATCGCCCGGGAAGAAATATTCGGCCCGGTGCTGTCGCTGATCACCTTCGACACCGCTGAAGAAGCCCTGCAGATCGCCAACGACAGCATCTTCGGTCTGGCCGCCGGCGTGTGGACCAGCAACCTCAGCAAGGCCCATACCTTCGCTCGTGGTTTGCGCGCCGGCAGCGTCTGGGTCAACCAGTACGACGGCGGCGACATGACCGCGCCGTTCGGCGGGTTCAAGCAGTCGGGTAACGGTCGGGACAAATCGCTGCACGCGTTCGACAAATACACCGAACTCAAAGCGACCTGGATCAAGCTTTAACACCTTTACAGCGGCGGTCGCCGGCGCGTGCCGGCGGCCCTCGGAGAAACGTATGAAACAGACTCATGTAAACAGCTACTACGCTGCGACTCGTAATCAGATCGGTGATTACCCGGTTCTTGAAGAATTGGTGGAGTGCGACGTCTGCGTGATCGGCGCCGGCTACACCGGTCTGTCCTCGGCGCTGTTCCTCAGCGAAGCGGGCTACAGCGTCACCGTACTGGAAGCCGCCAAAGTCGGCTTCGGCGCCAGCGGTCGCAACGGCGGCCAACTGGTCAATTCCTACAGCCGCGACGTCGATGTCATCGAAGAACACTACGGCGACAAAACCGCCGAAGTGCTCGGCAGCATGATCTTTGAAGGCGCCGACATCATCCGTTCGCGCATCAAAGAGTACGACATCAAATGCGACTACCGCCCCGGCGGCATCTTCGCTGCCCTAAACAAGAAACAACTCAACGGCCTGGCCGAGCAAAAGAGCAGTTGGGAGCGCTACGGCAACAAAAACCTGAGAATGCTCGACGCGGCTGACATCAAGCGCGAAGTCGGTTGCGACAACTACGTCGGCGGCCTGCTCGACATGCAGGGCGGTCACGTCCACCCGCTCAACCTGGCCCTCGGCGAAGCCGCCGCGATCGTCAGCCTGGGCGGCAAAATCTACGAACAATCCGCCGCCGTGGAAATCACCTACGGCGAACCGATCACCGTGCGCACCGCCAAAGGCGTGGTGCGGGCCAAGTACCTGTTGATCGCCGGCAACGCCTACCTGCCTCAAGATCTCGACAATCGGGTCACGCGCAAAAGCATGCCCTGCGGTTCGCAAATCGTCGTCACCGAGCCATTGTCCGAACAGGTTGCGCGCAGCCTGATCAAAAACAACTACTGCGTCGAAGATTGCAACTACCTGCTCGACTACTACCGCCTCACCGCCGACAACCGCCTGCTGTACGGCGGCGGCGTGGTCTACGGCGCTCGCGAGCCGGACGACATCGAACAACTGATCAAACCAAAAATCCTCAAGACTTTCCCGCAACTCAAAGACGTGAAAATCGACTACCGCTGGACCGGCAACTTCCTACTGACCATGTCACGCATGCCGCAATTCGGCCGCATCGAAAAAAACGCCTACTACATGCAAGGCTACAGCGGCCACGGCGTCACCTGCTCACACCTGGCCGGCAAACTCATCTCGGAAATGATCCGCGGCGACGCCGAACGCTTCGACGCCTTCGCCTCCCTGCCACACATGCCCATGCTCGGCGGCCGCACCTTCCAGGCCCCACTCACCGCCATGGGCGCCGCGTATTACGCGCTACGCGACCGGTTCGGCATCTAAGTAGAACCTTACCGGCGGCCATCCCAAAAATGCGCCGCCGGACCAATGCCAGTCATCGCAAGGCACCGTAACCCCTGTGGGAGCGGGCTTGCCCGCGATGAGGCCAGCGCAGTCAACATCGATGTCACCTGACATACCGCCATCGCGGGCAAGCCCGCTCCCACAGGGATTTATGCCGAACACGAAATTGGTGGTCACCGGGACCAAAACTGTGGGAGCGGGCTTGCTCGCGATGAGGCCAGCACAGTCAACATCGATGTCACCTGACATACCGCCATCGCGGGCAAGCCCGCTCCCACAGGGATTTATGCCGAACACGAAATTGGTGGTCACCGGGACCAAAACTATGGGAGCGGGCTTGCCCGCGATGAGGCCAGCGCAGTCAACATTGATGTCACCTGACACACCGCCATCGCGGGCAAGCCCGCCCCCACAGGTTGCGTACATGGGCGGACGACTATCATTCACCTATTTGATTTATCTGCCGTTTATCGAACCTGCTGAGCGACACCAGCAAACGTGATTTAATACCCGCCTTCCACGGTTCCGGGACGGGAAACGGCGTAATCCGCGGCCACCAGTCGCCCGCCACCCACCCCCATTACCCCTTAAGTATTCTTCGCATAAGGCTGTCATGGACACGGGCTCACGACTCAAATTAGTACGCGAAAGCTACAAACTGTCCCAGCGCGAGCTGGCCCGGCGTAGCGGCGTCACCAATGCCACCATTTCCCTGATCGAACAGAATCGCGTCAGCCCCTCTGTCAGCTCCCTGAAAAAACTGCTCGAAGGCATCCCCATGTCCTTGGCGGACTTCTTCACCTTCGACCAACCGCCGCGTGAGCATCAATACGTGTTCCGCGCCAATGAACAACCAGATCTCGGGCGTCATGGGCTGCGGTTACTGCTGATTGGCGCTTCGGTACCGAGTCGGCAGATGCGACTTTTGCGCGAGCAATACGCGCCTGGGGCGAGTTCGGGGGAAGAGCCGATTGTGCACTCGGAAGGGGAGGAGTGTGGGCTGGTTACTCGTGGGACGGTTGAGCTCACCGTTGATGGTCAGATTAGTGTGCTGAATGCCGGGGATGGGTATTACTTTCCGACGACGCTGCCGCATCGGTTTCGCAATATTGGGGCGGATGAGGCTGAAATCATCAGCGCCAACACCCCGGCGAACTTCTGATATCGATAGCGAACAACAAACCTGTAGCAGCCATCGGTAGCTGCTACGGGCTTTTTCAAAGTAAATGGACTTCACCCTCATGACCACACAACGCATCCGCCCCCTCGCACTCTGCGTCTTCCATCACAACGGAAAAATTCTGGTCAACGAAGCTTACGACTCAATAAAAAAACAGACGTTTTTCCGCCCGGTCGGTGGAGGCATCGAGTTCGGCGAAACCAGTGACCAGGCAGTTGTGCGAGAGGTACAAGAGGAACTCGGGTTATCCATCTCTGATGTTCGCTTACTCGGTACGCTTGAGAGCATCTTCACTTATGCCGGCACTCCAGGGCATGAAATTGTTCAGGTGTACGATGCAAAATTTGTGGATGCGAACGTCTACGAATTGCCGCAGTTGAAGGCGTGTGAGAGTGACGGCACGGCCTTCATAGCGAAATGGCATGGCGTCGCAAGTTTCACCAATGGGTCACCTTTGGTTCCAGATGGACTTTACGAGCTACTGAAGAAAGTCGCATTGCTGGATTGATATGAGTGACTTGAGGGGACTTCTCCTGGTCCTTCCGCTCCACGATTGACAACCCGGATCATCCAAAACACTATCGACCCATGATCTATACGCGCCGCATGAACATGATGTGCTCCTCCATGACCGCCTCTGGCGGGCGATGAGGTCATGCGTTCGTAGAATTTGACGTAATTACCCAAGGCCCCGCCAGAAATGGACGGGGCTTTTTAGTTCTCCGTCTACCGATGGTTAACGGAGAATGAAATGTTCGAGATTAGACGCGCCACGCACAGCGATGCCCAAACGGCGTTCGACATTCGCCTTCAAGCGATACGGCATCAATGCATCGGAGCCTATACCACGGAGCAAATGCTGGCCTGGACGGCAGGATCAGCCAAGGACGGGTATAGCGACCTGATGGATAAACACTTTTATCTGGGCTGTATTCAGGGTGAGCCAGTGGCGACAGGAATGCTTGATCTGGAGAGGAGCGAAATCGGCGCGATCTTCGTGCTCCCAAGCTTTATGCAACAAGGCATTGGCTTGAGAGTCCTGGACTACCTTGAATGCCTGGCGCGGGATTTGGGGCTGAGGGAAGTCAACCTGGACGCCACGTTGAACGCCGCTGACTTTTACCGGCGCTGCGGTTTCGTGGGTGACAAACCTGCTATTTACCATTCGCCCTCCGGGCTTCAGCTGGCTTGTGTGCCGATGGTGAAAGCGCTAGACAGGATTGATTGCTTCACCGACGGCAGACCCGGAGGAGCTCGTGCAGGCCGCAATATTCCGGATCGCCACGATTGACAGCCCTCGCGACTTGTAGGAATTTAGCCGCCCGCAGGTAAGGAATATCTGCTGATGGCCAAAAAATGGCCGTTATTCACCATACAAGGGATTGTCTATGCAAGGTTCAAACACCGTTGCTCAACAGGTGTGCGGTCAGCTGGTGCACGAGCATCAGAACACTCCACACATGAACATTGCCCAGCAAATCCTCGAATGCCTGTTCCGCCGTCGTAACCTTGCACCAGGGCAAGATCACGAACTTTCGTTGCAGGTGCTGGAACCCCATCTGACCAAGGTAATGCAGGCGGTCGAGAGTGGTCGCAAGGTCGAAATGGTCTTGCCAGCCTTTCCCGGCAAATCGCCTAGCCGCAAGAAAACCCTCAGCCATCTGCCTGATCTTGCTGAACATCACGCAATCGACGAGTTATATCGCCTGTGCAAGGAGATCCAGGAGATCTACGCACCGGGAGCGCTGATTCATATCTGCTCCGATGGCTATGTGTTCTCTGACTTGGTGCATGTTCCCGATGCAGACGTCAAAGCCTACACCGACGCTATCCAGGACTACGCCGAACAGCACTATCCCGGCACGTTTGCCCATTTCGACCTCCGGGATGCCTATCCTCCGCTTGATTGTCTGGACGCCATGCGTGAGGAGATGATGATCGAGCACGGTCAGTCATTGGTCTTGTTGCAGCAGCGTTTCAAGGATGATCCGCACATGATGTTGATGTACTGCGGCATCCATCGCTTTCTTTCCGAGGATTACTCGGGCCTCAAAGTCTTCGCCGGCATGAGCCTTAATGCGGTGAAGAAAGTCGCCAAACCGGCGTCGCAGCGGGTGATCCAGCGCAGTGAAGCCTGGAGTGCTCTGTTAGAGGCGCGCTACCCACATTGCCTGCGCCTGTCGATTCACCCGCAACTGGCGGTGTCGACGAAGATCGGTATCCGGTTGGTGCCAACCAGTGACCTGTGGCGTACGCCCTGGCATTCGGTGGCCATCAATCGACGGGGTGTGGTCACCCTCGAAAAACGCAGCAATGTCGATGAGCGCTACCACCGCCTGGTGTTCCGCAAGGGGCGTCCTTGTCACTACGCCAGTGCTCAATGATGGCGTCTCGGTTGCGGGTCGAAGCCGTACTCTTCGATCTGGATGGGACCCTGGTCGACACCTTGCCTGACATCACCTGGTGCCTGAACCAGGTGATGCTCGAACACGGTTGCCCGGCGCAGACAGCGCAAACCGTGCGGGGTTATATCGGCGGCGGGGTCACGGCGATGATCGAGCAGGTTGCCACGCAGTTTGGCATAGCCGATACGGTCGCCCTGCACCAGCGCTATGTGGCGTTGTATCAAAACAACCTTGTTCAATTTTCCCGGCCATTCAGCGGTGTGCTTGCCTTGCTCGAAGGCTGTCGCCAGTTAAAAGTGCCGCTGGCAATCGTGACCAACAAGACCGAGGAAATGGCCCTGCAAGTAGCCGATGCGCTGCTTCCACAGAATACCTTCGGGACGATTCTGGGGCATCGCGCGGGCAGGGCGCTCAAACCTCAGCCGGAGGTGGCATGGGAAGCTGCCCGGCGATTGTCGGTTGATCCGCAACGCTGTTTGTTCGTCGGTGACACCGAGATCGATCTGAAGACCGCCCGTGCTGCAGGCATGTACTCGGCGGCGGTCACTTGGGGGTATGGCCTGACCCCTGCATTGCAGGACCAGGCCCCGAACTTCTGCTGCGAACAGCCGGCCGGATTACTGCGCATTCTGCAGCAAGTCTGCGCTACAGCGCATGCGTTCACCGAGCTTGGCGACACCGTTAAATCCTATTGATACACACACTCTCAAGGAAATTGTTCTATGGAACATAGAGACGCATGGATCGCTGCCGTCAGCGATTTGCTCGCGGGTTATTTGCTCAAAGGCACGGATGATTATTTCGAAGCACAAGGCAGGGCGCATCTCGCGCTACGCCTGGGGCATTGCTTCGATCAGAGCCTGCCGGTGCGTTTGGTACTGCCAGGTTTTCCCTGCAAGTCACCAAACGCCATTGACCAGACATTCGGCGTGCTGCCGGACTACGGCGAGGTCATCGCCATCGAACGCCTCGACCAGCTCGGCCAGACCATCGCCGCGTTGCACGCACCGGGTTGTGTGGTGTCGATCCTCAGTGACGGCACGACCTTCAATGACATCGTTGGCGTTGCCGACGACGTTCGCGTCGCCTACAACCGGTCGTTGCGTGAACTGTGCACCACCCACACGATTCAGTGGGTCAGCATGGAAGACCTGTTCCCACAGGCCCAAAGTGCCGAGTCGGTTCGCGCCAGCCTGATCAAGCAGGCCCGTCTGCCCTGGAAAAACCTTGGGGATCTGATCGAGCAGAGCCGCGAAGATGAATCCCTCAGCCAGGCGCATGACCACCTCTGCAGTCACCTCTACAACGACCTGCGTCTGTGCCGTGAAGACGGGCAGAGCGAGGACGAGTACCTGCAACAAATCAATTTCAAAGCCTACCAAATGATGTATCGCGGGCAGGCCTTGAATGCGGCAGTGGACCGTTTCTTCGGCGATGACATTCGCTTGTCGGTCCACCAGTACAGCAATGCCGGGCCCAAATTCACCTTCGGATTGGCCGAGGGGCTGACCCGTGTTTACAGCCCTTGGCATGCCGTGCCGGTGTGCAGCCTCGATGGCAGCCAAACCCTTCGCACCCGCGCCCAGGTCGACCTCGACCACCACGTGTTGGTCACCTATGACGGGCGGCCGTGGCTCTACCACCAAACAGAAAACCCACAGGCGCAAGGCTTCGAATACGAACTGCAAAAGCTTCCGCTCTTTGGCCTGGTGGTGCGAGACCCGTTGGGGCTGGGTTTCGAACGACTGTCCACCGGCCTGCTCGAAGCACTGGTGGAAACCTTTGGTTTCGTCTGCCTCAAGGGCTGTCGCTTCGACGATCAGGACAGTTTTGCTCGCAGCTGCGAACGCTTCGGCACGCTGTACGAATGGGCCTTCGGCGCCGTGCACGTGGTCAAACCTGCGGACAAACCCCAAGGCGTGGTGCACTCGCTGGAGAAAACGCCGTTGCACTGGGACCTGAACATGCTGCCCGACAGCGATGCACAGGTTCAACGCAACCCGAAATTCTGCGCCAGCAAATTCATGCTGTATTGCAAGACCGCGCCGCAGCCGGGCGAGGGCCAGACCACCGTCGTTGACAGCCGAAACGTACTGCGCAAAGTCGGGCAGCAAGTCGCCCGACAATGGCAGGATGTGAACATCACTTACTACACCAAAATGACCTATTTCGGCGGCTCGCCGCGCATGTACAGCCTGGTGGATCATCACCCCCGCAGCGGCGAACTTATCCTGCGTTACCAAGAGGGCACTGACTCGACACTGCAGACGCTGAGCCAGGCTGTGCAGGATCATGATGAGCAGGCTCAACAGGCGTTGCTGGAACAGGTCAATGCGCTGGTTTATGACCCGGAGTGCATGATTGCCCATGAGTGGAGTGAGGGTGATCTGGTGCTGATTGATAACTATCGGACGTTGCATGGGCGGTTGCCGATGTCGGCGGGTTCTTCGTTGCGGGAGTTGTGGCGGGTGCAGGTTTACTGATTGCTGTTGTCTGGGAGGCCTTGGAGACAGGGCCTTCTTCGAGACCTTTTCCCATCACTGCGCGATGAAGTTCCGAATCGCTTGGATAGTCTCCGTTGGCGCTTCTTCCATCAGCCAATGTCCTGCCCCTGGAATCACGACTTCCGTGACCTTGTCCGCCGCATTGCGCATTACGATCGCTTCATTGCTGCCAAAGGATTTTTCACCACCGATGGCCAGCACTGGCATCGTCAATCGCGTCGCCATCGACGCCTTGTTGTCTACCTCATCCTGACGAATGCTGCGGAACTGAGCGAAGGCTGCGCGCATGGCGCCGGGGCGGGTATAAAGCGTGGCGTAATGCTGACGGGTTTCTTCATCGACCTTGCTGGGATCGCCCGCGAACTCGTTCCAGAACCGGTCCAGGTAAATACGCTCGCGGCCGGCGACCAAGCGTTCAGCATCCGGCCCACCAAAGTCGAAGTGCCACAGCATCGGCGAGCGGACAATCTCGTTCCAGGGCGGAATACCCGGCACCGGCGCATCCATCACCACCAAGCGATCGGTGAGCTGCGGATAACGCGCGGCGTAGGCGACCATGGTGCCGATGTCGTGGCCGATGACCACCGAGTGTTCGATACGCCACCTACCGCTTTACTTCATCAAAAATTCGCCGGAGTATCCGCACTAATTATCTCCACCTCATCCGCTCCAATATTCCTAAACAGATGCGGCAACGTCGTCGAAAAATAATACCCATCCCCGGCATTCAGCACACTAATTTGATCATCAACAGTGAACTCAACCGTACCACGGGTAACGAGTCCGCACTCCTCCTCTTCAGTATGAACGATGGGTTCTGCATTTGATAAAAATCAGCCACCGCTCAAAATTAATCTACAGTTTTAAAAAAAGCACTAATTTTTTGTCGAGTAAGGTTGAGTGTAATACTTTTCCGATCCGCTGCTCAGGGAGTATTGTTGTGAGTGATTAGCTCCTTATCCATGATACATTAACTCCCGTAGAATCGCCCTTCCTTTGGATAGAGCCTTGAATTCTAAGTTTTGTCAAAATATTTGTCGCCTGTTCTGACTTTTCAAGTCCTAGTAGATCTTTAACCTGTCGATTATTGATTTCCCCAAATTTTTCTATGAAGTTCAATACAACTGTTTCAGGTTCTAGGTTTAGTGAGTGGTAGAGGCTGACAGTTACGTAGTTTTCATGTTCGGAAATGACAGGGAGCCTTAGTCCTCTGACTGCCATTTTTTCGAACGCGGTATTCATTCCTTCGCCCATTTCTTGGTTTGGCGCATTTCTATATTTCGCCAGTAATCTTACTATTTTTGAATTTCTCGAGAACCTATTTTCCAAGATGTTTTCTTTTGTTACAAAGCCAGGGAATCGACCTGGACTTTTGAATTGGATTCTGTTGTTGAAAATGCTGACCAGTACATTGTCGGAAATCAAGTAGTCGCGATGGATGACTGCGTTAACTAGGATTTCCCAAATTGTTTCCTTGGGGAATTCTATTGACCTTAAACCTTCCATTGTCCAAACATCGTTTCTCCCAAGTATCTCTTCTATTTTTAAGTAAGAGTTATGGATTAGTTCGTACAATGGGCCTTCTACTAAGTGGTTTTCGACGAGGGTGTCACGTGACTCTTCCTCCCTTGTGTCATACTTAGCGATTCGAATCGAACATTGCTTTGATAGCGCACTTTCTGGTGACTGGGAAAACAATAAAACCGCCGCAGTTCTCGGAGTTAAATTCTCTCGATCTATAAGATTTTCTTGCAGCAGAAAGTCTAGTGGATCTTTATTTTTGATGGGTAATTGCTCTAGATATTCATTAAGAGCAGTCCCAAAAACAATTTCGTCCGGATTTGCATCAGGTGCATTTAGGTCTTCCGCAGATTGATGGCCTTTAGCGTGTGAAAGCTCTAGGATCTGGGTAGGTGATTTTAATTTTTGGCTACTTGCACCGCGCCTAATGTAAACTTCCTCACTCGCTGTGTAGTGAACGGTCAATCCTTTATTGATTTTTATTTTAAGAACGTAGTTTGCGGTTATACCAGGCTTTTTTAGGAATTCATGACGAAAATCAATTGCTGGTCTTACTTCTGATATTGCCTGAAGTGCGGAGTTGAAATCTTCAATTCTATCCGGTCCTGCCCAACGCTTTAGTGGCTCTTGCTCGTCCCCTTCATCCTTTATTCCTATCAATACTTCACCGCCATCTGCGTTTGCGAAAGCGACTGCAATTTTTTGTAACTTATCGCCTTTTACACCAAACGCTTTCCGGTCAAAAAAATCGTCCTCTTGTGCCGTGCAGTAATAAAGTACTTCATCATCATTCAGTTCGAGAAGGTGAGGGTTTATTCGAGTGCTCAATTATATTCTCCACTATCCATCGCGGCGGGTCGCTGTGCTGATGATATCATTGTGACTTCATCAGTTGAACTGTATATATCCACAGTTTTTAAATCGGCCTCTTGATGGCAAGTTTACCAAATGGGGTACTCGGGGGGTTTTCCCCTGATTGTTGATACTCTCAGTATTACTTCATAGTATTTTTCTTTGTAACTCTGTTCTCTGAGTAGGGTTGTAGCAAATTGCTTTAATTCGGATTTACTTGAGATTCCTTTGTTGGCGATTAGTTGAATTAGAGTTTTTATGTAGCAAAATATAGTTTCGGAAGCTTCATCTGGATCTTCAGTTATTTGATAAAAGTCTTTGCCTTCATGCACCAGTTTGTTTCGGACATCTATATATAGACGGTCGTACTCTTCCAAAATCGAGTGAAATTTAATAGGGGACTCCTCGCAGAGGAGAGCTGCTACGTAACTCCGGTGTTTCCAAGACACCCATTTTTTTTCAGGATTGGCAAGGCCATCAAGTGTAAACACTAAGTTCAAAAATTGTGACTCGCTGCCAACTGAGTAAAAAGACTGCCTGCAAGAGCGTAACGATGAAATTACAGAAGCGGATATCTCGTCTGTGATTTCTTCACTATAAATACAAGCTAGATATTCGATGCCGGGATAGAATAGATGGTCAACTTGAGGTCCCAGCCAATTATTACTTGCAGATACTGGCTTCGATATTCCACTAAGTCTTAGTGGTTTTAAGTGAGTCTTCTCAAGGGGGATGATTTCAACGTCATAAAAACCGTCTTCACGTTGACCTGCTGGATTGGGAGTAAATGCTCTATTTTTAAAAGAGCTGTGTGAGTACCTTACGAGATCCAGCGCATGCTCACCGAGAGATAAGCATTTGTTTATAACATGGTCATTATGGTCTATCGTGTGATTGAGTCTCAGCAGGTCGCGATAACTTATATCGCAGGTGAATTGTACGTACTCGATTTCTAAATCTGATAACCGCTCGTGGGGTTCTTGATCGAACTCTCGTCGGCAAAAATAAGTATATTTGCCTAGGATTAAAGTGTCTTGTATAAAAATTTTTTCTAGAGGTATTATTACGGCGCAGCTTAATGTTCTATTTTCTGTTTCTAGATCCGCTATTTCGATATTTGAGCCTAGAGTTTGCGCTTTTTCTATATTGATCCAGTCGAAGCACCTTCTGAAGTCGTCAAGTATATCGTCATTGCTTTTAATAATCGTATCACTTAGTAGTCTAAAGACCACTCCGTCGCCTTCTGGAAAAGCGCTTGCCCAATATCCTAATGTTCTAATCTCATCAAGTGATTGCGATATTTGAGAGTTTTTATCTAGGAAGGCGTCTCGGCGCCATACTAGATTTCCGTTGTGATTATCTCTTGGTGGTAATAGTCTAGCTTTCATCTGGTTCTCTTGTTTTAATGGTTCATGGTCATCTAAGAGTCCGGTTGTTAAGGATGGAATTCTTTGCCATCAAGCGAGGGCGCATTCTAGATGTGCGTCTTATTAAATATAAAATCTATAGATTGGTCTTGATTTGCGGTTCTGTATTTTCGATGATCAATTCAGAATTATAGAGTGGCTCTATCTATCGCCAAGCTCTTCAGAAAATTATTTAGCTGAGGTAACCATCTGATAATAGCTTAGATAAATATTTCCTGTCTGGGCGGCGTGACGTTTCTTTCTAAGTAATAGGCTAGTGAAGTCGATTCGTTCCTCTAGGACTGCCATAAGGTCTCCCCCATCTAATAGAAGTATTGAAGAGCCACCAGCTTGATGTGCTGATACTCCATCAGACGAAAATCCATTTATGGATAGGAATATTCCTAAAGTGTTCTCTAGTTTTGTCTTGACTTTGTCGGAGAATATGACTAGATCCGCTTTGTTAACGAGTTCTTTCTGCCACTTGGCTTCGAAAAGATATTCTGTTCCTTCTAGGGAAAACGCTCCATCCACTTGTTCCCCAAGATTTTTGAACGACGCTTTGGGGTCGAGATCGAACAGCTCGAAGAGTTCATACATTACACGCTCCAGCTCGAAACCACGACTCTGTGCGTTATCGGAACTGACTAAGGCCATATAACGGGTATTGATTGCTTCTAACTTTTGACGTACTGCAGCGTTCTCTCGCAGTTTTTTCGCCGCTGCATCTTGACGGAGCTTGATATCATCTTGTTCTTTTTTAAAGTCTTGATGCGGCTCGACTAATTGCTTTAGTTGGTTTACGGCACTCCTGGCTTTTTCAACTTTTTGTGTGCCGTCATCTAAAGGTCGAAGATGGGAAAAGTCTTTAATTTTGCAGATTTCATAACAGATTTTCGTCAAGTCTCCTAGATGTATCACTGGGTTTGCGACGAGGTGATCTACGATGTCAGAGGCAATCTGGCGTTTATAATTCTCCCAGTTGAATTTGCTCAAGATACCGGGGTTCGACAGACAAAGCTGAAGGAATCCACGAAGCTCTGATTTATACCAGTACACGGAGCACAACGCTTCCTTGAGCGCCATAATTCCGGCAGGTGAAAGCTGTTTTGCCATGATCAACATTCCTCAGTTGCTACCCATGGTTCTATCTTTTTGTTTGTTGTATCGCGATAGCTCAAAGCTACTACAGAGTAGGCGGGCCGTCACCTTCCGCTTTGGCTGAAATCGGGAAAAACTTAATCCCGGCCATCCTTTCGAGGAGCGTTCCGCGATTTTTCAAATCAGAAGATCTTCAATAAATGTAATCTATCAGTGCTTTTTCTGTAAAAAACCCGCAGCAATGCGGGTTTTTTAGGCTGATATGTGCTCACTAAACCTTAGGCATATCAAACCCACGCTGCTCAATCACCCGAAACACATCACTCACATCCTGGACCATGATCCGGGCGATGTTAGT
Source organism: Pseudomonas lini (assembly GCF_964063345.1). Classification (NCBI taxonomy): domain Bacteria; kingdom Pseudomonadati; phylum Pseudomonadota; class Gammaproteobacteria; order Pseudomonadales; family Pseudomonadaceae; genus Pseudomonas; species Pseudomonas lini. The sequence continues at coordinate 594,997 of NZ_OZ061318.1, read as the reverse complement.
GACGGTGTTGATGTCGTGCTCGGCGTAGTCCGGGAGGCTGGTGCAGGCCATGAGGTTGAGGTATTTGAGGACGGCGTTGAGGCGTTCGCTGAGGCAGTTGTGGAGTTCGCGCAGTGGGGCGTCGGCGTCGATGAGGAGGACGGGGTGGTCGGTGGCGAAGTGGGACATTGGGGTGTAGTGGCGGAGCGGCTTGTTCATTGTCATTAGATAAGATTCTTTATGAGGGGAATGAACTGCCACCTTTTTGCTGCGAAACAAGATGGGTGGCAACTATGCGCGGGTTCGCAGACCAGGGAAGAATCAAACCCGGCAGACCCGAAGGTCTCCCACGCACAGTCGCCATAAAATGAGGCGCAGGTGTAGCACGCCCGGGTGTCTTATGACGGTGCAGGATGATTCTATTCTGTGGGGCTGCGAAACCCTATCGCTGAATGCGGTCAGTGACAGACCCACTCTAGGCAGCGATTTTGATAGCTGCAACCGGGCTGTAGGACCACACGCGGTCACTGTGGCGAGGGGGCTTGCCCCCGTTCGGTGGCGCAGCCGCCGCAAAACCGGGTGTTGCGGTGTGTCTGAGGAAACGGGCTAGCAGGGTTTGGGCCTGCTTCGCATCCCAACGGGGACAAGCCCCCTCACCACAATCGGTTATTTCCTACGAGATTTTCGGACTTCAAAATCCTGGCGCGCGTTCATCGAACGATCAGGCGCGGGTTTTCGGTGGAGAGGTCGCTTGCTTCCGTTCAGCGCCGCCACCGTCGTAGACTGAACGCCAACGGGAATTCAAGAATGGACGCACCCATGATCGAAATCGGCAGCCGCAACAACGCCCCCACGGCGCAGCACAAAACCCAGGACATTTACCTCTTCCACATCGACCTTTCCCGGCCGGATACGCCTTTTTGTTTCGAGCAGTCCATCGGTGGCGGTCATTGCGAGCAGGGTGGGGCGGCGTGGTTGGCGGTGTCGGAGCTTGAGGCCTGGCCGGGTGAGTGGCGTCAGCATTTGCAGAAGTCTGGTTGTGGCTGGGTCGCTGAACTGATGGATGGCCATCCGGGCGTCGATCAGGCGACGCTGGCGTCGATGATTCTCGAACGCCACGCCGAGGGCGCCAAGCCTGTGGGGCGGTGGAAAGCGATTGCAGGTTGGTTCAAGCGCAACATTCATTTCACCGGCCGTTACGGCGTTTAACCCGAGGAGAATCCCATGAGTCAGACACTGGAACGCGCCATTGCCATCGCCGCGGCGGCGCATGAGGGGCAGGTGGACAAGGGCGGCGCGCCTTACATCCTGCATCCGCTGAAGGTCATGCTGCGGGTGAACACTCTGGAAGAGCGCATCGTCGCGGTGTTGCATGACGTGGTCGAGGACTGCGGCATCAGCTTCGACGATCTGCGTAACGAAGGCTTTAGCGAAACGGTGCTGATGGCGATTGCGTCGGTGACCAAGGTGCCGGGCGAGTCCTACGAGGCGTTTGTCGAGCGCGTGGCGCAGAACCCGATCGGGCGGGTGGTGAAACTGGCGGATCTGGAAGAGAACAGCGACTTGTCGCGGATTGCCCAGCCGTCCTGGGAGGATCTGGAGCGCGTTGAGAAGTATCGGCGGGCGATCGGGGTGTTGCGTTCGTAGCGGGTGGGTGTGGGTTCGGAGTCCATCAAGCCGTGATGGTCGCGGGGTTGTTGGCGAGTTCTGATCATTACGGGATTTGCGGGCATCATGATCAAAAGATCGCAGCCTTCGGCAGCTCCTACGCTGATCGGGTCGGCGTTTGGATTTGGGGCAGTCCACGGTTTTTCCATTCAACGGTTTTTGAAATCGTGGTCTGTCCCGGAGTTTTTTATAGGGCTTGGTTCAGGGCCTCCATGAAACCAAGAGTCCTGGCCGCTGCGACTGCATCTCGCCTTGCAGTGAGCCTCCAGTCTTGCACTCCGACTGCCGCCCCAACACCGGTCAAGGAATTTTGAATGTTGGTGATCACCATCGTGCCAACATCTCCAGGTCGGCGCAGGGATTGAAACGCGGTCATCGCTTGAGTTTGTTCAAGTCTAAGCCTGTCAACGAGTACCTGGATGCGCTGGCCGTCGGCTTCGTACAAATCTCTTTGAGGATGGTCGTTCACTGCAATCACAGGGACTGTGGCCGTCAGGTACGCGGCCACCTGTGTTCTCAGTTGATCCACACTCTGATCCAATCGGTCAACAACAGGATCGAATCGCTCTCTGATTTGCGGAGTGGGGTCGTGTCGGGCGCGTCTTTCAGTGAGTTGCAAGCTCGATCTGTCGGATGTGCTGAGAAAAGACCCAATGATTCCTAATGAGTTGTTATCTACAGTTCCCCACGGCATAGCTCAATCTCCAATTTCGTAGATGTGGCTCATGAGTATAGTCGGTGATTGCGCGATGCTTGTCGGAGCCCGCAGATCGGCGTTATTGCCTGGCCTGCGGTGAGTGCGGGTTATGTGTGATGTGCTTCGGTCCCGCCAAGGCCCACGCTATCAGCCCGAATAGCGGCACAAACACGATCACCACCATCCACACAAGTTTGTTGCTCATCCCGCAGCGTTAGTATTTTTCCATTTACCTGTCATTTCCTTAGAAAAGAATCGGTCTAAAAACCCCGACCCAGGCCTCGAACGATTTGCTATTCTGAAGCTGTAGGTGAAGACGCAGACTGATGCGCAAAGGGATAGCGAGGAAGCGTGGGGCGCGCTCCCAAGGGTACACGGTTAGAAAGATCTCCGCGCTGAGATCCAGCCCTTATGCCGTGTGAGGCAGAACAGCCTAAAGCAAAAAATCCTGTTCTGTGAGAGGCCCGATAAACCTTGTAAGCCAGAGACCAGCGCTGGCCACCTACATCGATTTTCAAAGCCCGCCTTGTGCGGGCTTTTTCGTGTTTGCGAGTCGGTGAAACCATTTCAACCACGACGCGTTCGTTGTAGCAGGTGCCGAAGGCTGCGTTCGGCTAGCACAACCCATGTGGGAGCGGGCTTGCCCGCGATGGCGGTTGCACATCCACCATTGATGTCGTCTGACACACCGCCTTCGCGGGCAAGCCCGCTCCCACAGGTTCTGCGCCTGGCATAAGCCTGCATTCTTCTGCTGCCGGTTGTGCTCATCCCGGTGTTTGGCTAATCTCGCACAAACACGCAAAAACAGGCATAACCATGCAAGCCGAGCATTCCAACGCCGAACTCCCGCAGCTACGCCGTCAGAAAATCCTGCTGATCCTGGAACGCGACGGTAAGGTCATGGCTTCCGAATTGAGCCAGCATTTCGCCGTGTCCGAGGACACCATCCGCCGGGATCTGTCGGAACTGGCCAGCGCCGGGCTGGTGCAGCGGGTGCATGGCGGGGCGTTGCCGCGGCCCAAAGACACGGGCAAGGACTACTTCACTCGGGTCGGCGAAACCGATGAAGTGAAAACCCGGCTGGCCCAACTCGCCGCACGCCGGGTCAAAAACGGCCAGATCGTGATTTTCGATTCCGGCAGCACCACGCTGCAAATCGCGCGCTCGCTGCCCGCAGACATCTGCATCACGGCCATTACCGCGTCGCCGATGATCGCGATTACCTTGGCTGAATACACTGGCATCACAGTGATTGTCGCCGGTGGTCAGCTCAATCCCGCGACGATGTCTTCCGGCGGCCACGAAGCGCTGCGGCTGATCGAGAGCATCAAGGCCGACCTGGTGTTCACCGGGGTTTGCGCCATTCATCCGGAAGTCGGCATCAGCTCGCTGCATTTCGATGAGGTGCCGGTGAAACAGGCGATGCTCGCCAGCGCTTTTCATGTGATTGCCGTCACCACCGCAGACAAACTGGGGGCGGTGGAGCCCTTCGTTGTTGCGCCTTGCAACCGCGTGCACACCCTGATCACCGAGCGTCACGTGGCCTCGGGCAATGTCGAGGATTATCAAAAACTGGGGATCGAGGTGGTGCAGATAGACGCTTGAGCGTCATCGCGGTCAGCGCTGCATGGGTTACGCTGATAGCTACGACGGGAGGAATGCAGTCATGACTGAGCGCCATATGATCCACTCGGAAACGCTATCGAACGGATGCACGATCAAGGTCAAGGCCGAGATATTGAGAGACGGTTCGCTGGGGATGTTCATCGGTGTTTACTGGCCGGACGGCTCGGCCATCGTTGAGGACAACCATCCGTCGCCGCATCAGATGGACATGGAAGCTGCGATGGAGTGGGCCATCGAAAAAGCCAAAACCATCGGCAATAGCCAAAGAACGCTCTAAGGCCCTGCGATAACGGAATCATTGATTGGCTGGAAGGTCGTAGTTATGGGTTTGAACGCACTGCGATTTATTTCGCGGGAAGCGTCACCTCATCCCCGCAGCTCTGACCTTTTAGGACGTTCAAATGAAGCGCACCGCGATAATGACCCTGGCCATTGCAAGTACCCTCCTGCTGGGAGGTTGCTTTCCTCACTGGGAAGATGACGACAGGTACGATCGGGATCACCGTCGTGAATACCGTCGGGACCATGACCGAGGCTATGACCAACGTGATGATCGAGGGTATGACCGCGATTACGACCGTCGTGATGATCGCCGTCGTTACCGCGATCGGGACCGTGACGACCGCGACGACGATTGATACTTGCCCGTCAGCCTTCAGAGCGGGTACCACCGCTCTGATCTGCCGTCAGTCATGCGAGGAATCACTATGGGAATTCTGCCTGGAGGTTTCGCTCGGCGCCTCAGCCATTGGCTGATCGCGACGGGTATCGGCCTGACTGCTATGGCGCTCGATGCCCAGGCGCAAACCCCACCTCAAGCCACTCAGGAAATAAACAGCTTGCTGGACTTTGTCGAGCACAGTGAGTGCCGGTTTGTGCGTAATGGAAGCGAATACCCGGGCGCTGAGGCCCGGGTACATCTGCAGAAGAAGCTGAAGTATCTTGAAGACCGGAACAAGGTAAACAGCGCAGAGGACTTCATCGATCTGGCGGCCAGCCAAAGCAGTATGAGTGGCCGCGCCTATGAAGTGCGTTGTCCGGCAGGCGTACAATCGGCCAGCTTCTGGCTGAAGACTGAGCTACAGAGGCAACGGCAAAGTCATTGATTCCCTCTTGATGGGCTAGCGCAGCAGATGCACCGCCAGTCCAATCAGCCCGCATCCCATCAACACCTCGATTACCCCCCGCTTGAAGCGGAACAACGCAATGGCCGCCGCAATGGCGATCAGCGCCGAAGGCCAGTCGAGTTGACCGCCGAAGCCGTTGGGCCAGAGCACGTGGTAGCCGAAGAAACACGCCAGATTAAGAATCACGCCGACCACTGCCGCAGTAATCGCGGTCAGCGGCGCGGTGAGCCTGAGTTCGTTGTGCGTCGATTCCACCAACGGGCCGCCGGCGAGAATGAACAGGAACGAAGGCAGGAAGGTGAACCAGGTCACCAGCGTGGCGGCGAGGGCGCCGGCCAGGAACACATGATCGGGGCCGAACACCTGCTGAATATAGGCGCCGACAAAACCGACGAAAGCCACCACCATGATCAGCGGTCCTGGAGTCGTTTCGCCGAGTGCCAGGCCATCGATCATCTGCGTGGGTGTCAGCCAGCCATAGTGGCCGACGGCGCCTTGATACACATAGGGCAGCACGGCATACGCGCCGCCGAACGTCAGCAACGCCGCTTTGGTAAAGAACCAGGCCATTTGAGTGAGGGTGCCTTCCCAGCCAAACAGCGCGGTGAGAATACCCATCGGCAAGACCCACAAAACAGCACCCACCAGCAACAGGCGCAGCAATTTAAAACTGCTGAAGCGGGCGTGTTCGGGAGGCGGGGTATCGTCGTCGATCAACGCCGGGCCGAAGGATTTTTTCGCAGCGCCGTGGCCCCCGGTCTGGAACCTTTCAGGTGCCAGACGTCCGCCGACATAACCGATGATGGCCGCGCCCAGCACAATCAACGGGAACGGCACATTGAACACGAAGATGGCCGTGAATGACGCTGCGGCGATTCCCCACAGCCAGTTGTTCTTCAGGGCCCGCGAGCCGATCCGGTGGGCTGCCTGCACCACAATGGCGGTCACGGCAGGCTTGATCCCATAAAAAAGACCGGCCACCGCCGGCACTTCGCCAAAGGCGATGTACACCCAGGACAACACGATCAGGATGAACAGCGAAGGCAGCACAAACAGCGCGCCGGCGATCAGGCCGCCCCATGTGCGGTGCATCAGCCAGCCGATGTAGGTCGCCAGCTGCTGAGCCTCGGGGCCAGGCAGCAACATGCAGTAGTTGAGGGCATGCAGAAAGCGCCGTTCCGAGATCCAGCGTCGGCGCTCCACCAATTCCTGGTGCATGATCGAAATCTGTCCGGCCGGCCCGCCGAAACTGATGAAGCCGAGCTTCAGCCAGAACAGAAACGCTTCCCGCAGACTGATGGCCGCAGGCTTCGACAGGTCCTGCTCGACGGTCGAAGAGGGGGCTTTATTCAAATGGCGATTCCTTTTTCAACTGTCGATTCAAGCCTTCACGGCGTACCAAACATCGCCGTCCAGTAAATGCCCGCATCACTCTTCGGGTCCACTGCATAAGCTGCCCCCAACTCACGAAATTGTGGGTTCATCAGGTTGGCGCAATGGCCCGGGCTGGCCAGCCAGCCATCGACCACCTTGCGCACGGTGTCTTGCCCGGCGGCGATGTTCTCGCCGACCTGCTGGCCGGCATAACCCGCCAGTTCAGCCCGATCACCCGGCGTGCGACCATCGCGGTCCTTGTGATCGAAATAGTTATTGTTGGCCATGGCCCGGCTGTGGGTCTCGGCCGCGGAACCCAGCGTGGCGTTCCAGGCCAGCGGCGTCGTGGCGGTAAAGGCTTGGGTGCCGCACTGGCGCGTCTGAGCGCGAGCGCTGTTCATCGCTTCAAGCAGTTTCTGTCCCTCCGCCTGCCAGTCGCCCAGACGCCCGGTCAACAGCGGACGCGCCAGCACAATGCGCCATTCACGGCCATCGCGGCTGACGCCGATGTCGACGAATTGCGGGTCCAGCACCACTTGGCAGAAACTCTCCTGAATCGCCTTCATGGCGGACGGCGCATCACGCGGGCCGGACAAGCTGATCGCCTGCACATTGACCATCGGATAAGCCGCGCGGGCCAGTGCCTGCTGCAAGTCGCCGATGCTGTTGGCGGACAGGACCAGACGCGGATCGCTCGCCAGCGGCGGCAACTCCGAAGATGCCTGACCACCGCAGCGCTGCGCCTGGCTGCGGTAAACGTTGATCGACTCGACCAGTTGCGTTTCATCGGCCGCCGACGCGGCGACGCTGAACACCAGCCCGAATGACAACACGGCAAGATGCAAAACGGATGACAGGCTGCGCATGAAAATCTCCCTTGAACGGACTGCATCCATGATGCGCGATTTCACCCCTCCGGACGCAATGCCTTTTTGCGCCGAGACGCGTTTATTGTCAGACGGCTGGAATGACTTGCGACGACTACAATCACAGCAGGTCAGCGCTACAACATCGCCATTTCATTGCCCAAGCCAGTGTCATCGGAAGGATCGATCATGCGATTAAAATGGGTACTCACCTGCTTCGCAATCATCCTTCTGTGCGGCCAGGTATTGGCCGCTGACCAAGAGAAAAAACAGGAAGTGGCCGAAGACAAGGCGCAGGTCCTGGAGGAGAAAGCCGCCGAGAAGGACGGCGAACTTCCGGTGCCCAAGTCCGCGGTCATCACCCCGTCCGAAGCGCAGGCGGTCGATCCGGCAGGCGCAGCCCCTCTGGACGATGCAATCACCTGCTTTGCACGCAGCATCTATTGGGAAGCCAAAGGTGTGGCACCTGCCAACATGGAAGCTGTCGCCAACGTGGTCATGAACCGGCTCGGCCATGGTGGGTTTCCCGATACGGTGTGCGCCGTGGTCAAGCAAGGTTCTGAAACGGGCTCCTGCCAGTTTTCGTGGTGGTGCGACGGACGTGCGGATCAGGTAAAGGAAGACGACGAATATGCCCTCGCCAAGGAAATCGCGCGCAAGGCACTCAACAAGCAACTCACGGACCGCACCCATGGTGCTTTGTATTTCCACGACAGAACGGTAAAGCCCGCCTGGGCAAAGAAATACACCAGGACGGCCGAGACCCGGAAGTTTCTTTTCTATAAGCCTGGTGGCGGGAAGGCGCAGTAGGTGCGAATCGCTCGATGAGCATTGGAGGAGGGCGCTGCCGGTAGAATTTTACGGTTTTTTTACGGTGGATGTTCTTCCCCACAACGATACTTGCCGCGTTTCTTGATCATCAATAAAGCCTGCGATCCTTCGTCCCCCAGCTGACTTGAGGTCAATTCCTTTTCCTTCCGTTTCAGAGAAGCTACCCGTGAGCGAAACAACGACCCCTGCCCATGAAGAATCCCATTCCAGAACCTCGGGAGTGGGTTTGCTCGTCGCCGCAGTGGGTGTGGTTTATGGGGATATCGGCACCAGCCCTCTTTACACCCTCAAAGAAGTGTTCGCCGGTCACTACGGAGTCCAGGCTAATCACGACGGTGTACTGGGCGTTCTGTCGTTGATCTTCTGGTCACTGATCTGGGTCGTCTCGATCAAGTACGTGCTGTTTATCCTGCGCGCCGACAACCAGGGCGAGGGGGGCATCATGGCCTTGACGGCCCTGGCACGTCGGGCCGCGGCGCCGTTTCCTAAAATGAGCAGGGTTCTGGTACTGCTTGGCTTGTTTGGCGCGGCACTTTTTTACGGCGACAGCATGATCACCCCGGCCATCTCGGTGCTCTCAGCGGTTGAAGGGCTACAGCTTGCGTTCGATGGCATCGAACATTGGGTGGTGCCGCTGTCCGTGGTTGTCCTGGTAGCACTGTTCCTGATACAGAAACATGGCACGGCGCGTATCGGCATCCTGTTCGGCCCGGTCATGGTGCTGTGGTTTGTGGTGTTGGGTGCACTCGGCATTTACGGCATCTTGCAACGGCCGGAGGTTCTGCAAGCGCTGAATCCTGCGTGGGCGGTGCAATTTTTCGTGGTTCATCCGGGCATCGGCGTCGCCATTCTGGGCGCCGTCGTGTTGGCATTGACCGGTGCTGAAGCACTGTATGCCGATATGGGCCATTTTGGTCGCAAACCCATTGCTCGTGCCTGGTTCATCCTGGTGCTCCCCGGCCTGGTACTCAACTACTTTGGCCAGGGCGCGCTGATCCTCGGGAACCCGGAAGCGGTGCGTAATCCGTTCTATCTATTGGCACCTGACTGGGCGCTGCTGCCGATGGTCGCGCTCTCGACACTGGCCACCATCATCGCCTCCCAAGCCGTGATTTCCGGTGCGTTCTCACTGACTCGCCAGGCTATTCAGCTGGGTTATGTGCCTCGTATGTTTATCCAGCACACCTCCAGTCAGGAGCAGGGGCAGATTTATATCGGCATGGTGAACTGGGCGCTGATGGTCGGCGTCGTGTTGCTGGTCATCGGCTTTGAATCGTCCAGTGCGCTGGCGGCGGCTTATGGCGTGGCGGTGACGGGGACCATGCTGATTACGACCATTCTGTCCTCGGCTGTCGTATTGCTGCTGTGGAAAACACCTCGTTGGCTGGCCATTCCGATGCTGTTGGGTTTTCTCGTGGTGGACAGCCTGTACTTCGCCGCCAACGCTCCGAAAATTTTCCAGGGCGGTGCATTCCCGGTGATCGCCGGTATTGCCCTGTTCATTTTGATGACCACCTGGAAGCGGGGCCGAAAGATCATTGTCGAGCGACTGGACGAAACCTCGCTGCCGCTGCCGTTGTTCATCAGCAGCATCGGCTCGCAGCCACCCCATCGTGTGCAGGGTACCGCGGTATTTCTGACGGCCAGGGCTGATGCGGTTCCTCATGCGCTCTTGCATAACCTGTTGCATAACCAGGTACTACACGAGCAGGTGGTGTTGCTTACCGTAGTGTCTGAAGACAGCCCGCGTGTGGCTGCGGATCGGCGATTCGAAGTCGAGGCTTATGGTGAAGGGTTCTTTCGAGTGAGTCTGCACTTCGGTTTTATCGAGGAGCCCGACGTACCTCTGGCGTTGAGCCTGTGCCATTTGAAAGAGCTGGATTTCAGTCCAATGCGCACCACGTATTTCCTTAGCCGGGAGACGGTCATCCCGACCAAGCGTATCGGCATGGCCCGTTGGCGCGAAACCCTGTTCGCGTTTTTGCTGAAGAACGCCAACAGCAACCTCAAATACTTCAAGTTGCCGCTCAATCGCGTGATAGAGCTGGGCACGCAGGTTGAGATGTAGACGGCAACAGTCAGTCAAACGCACCTCCATGTGGGAGCGGGCTTGCCCGCGATTAGGGAGTGTCAGTCGAAATTAATGTTGGCTGACACACCGCTATCGCGGGCAAGCCCGCTCCCACAGGTTTTGCACCAGATTTTTAGCCTTGCAGCGCCACTCAGGCGCTTTGAGCCGAGCTCATGGCCGGGTAATCGATATACCCCTGAGCGCCCGGTGCGTAAAACGTGTCTTTGTCCGGCACATTAAGCTCGGCACCTGTGCGAAAACGCTCGGGCAGGTCGGGGTTGGCGAGGAATGCGTTGCCAAACACCACCGCGTCGGCCTGGCCCCCGGCGATCAGCGATTCGGCGGAGCGTTGATCGAGCCCGCCACCGATCAGGTAGCTGCCATCGAACAGGGGACGCAACAAGGCGTGGTAATCGACGCTGGCGCCGAACAGGGCAACGTGCAGATAGGCGAGATTCAGCCCGCGCAATTGCTCGACCAGATGGGTGTAGGTTTCTTGCGGGTTGGCATCGACGATGTCGTTGAAGTGCATTTCAGGGGAGAGCTTGATGCCGACGCGATCACTGCCAATTTCCGTCGCTATGGCGTTCAACACCTCCACTACAAAGCGAACACGGTTTTCAACCGATCCACCGTACTCATCGGTGCGCTGATTGCTGCCCGTCGAGAGAAACTGTTCAGGCAGATACCCCGACGCGCCATGCAGCTCGACACCGTCGAAACCGGCCTCGATGGCCAGGCGAGCGGCCTGACGGTAGCCCTCGATAACCGCGGCAATCTCGACCACGCTCAGTGCCTTTGGGGTAACGAAGTCCTGAAGGCCTGTGGCTGTCCAGGTCTGGCCGGCGGGTTTGATCGCGGAGGGGGCCTGTGGCAGGGCGCCGTCAGGCAACAGCGAAGGGTGCGAAATGCGTCCGCAATGCATCAGCTGCATGAAGATCCGCCCACCGCGAGCATGTACGGCTTCGGTAACCTGCTTCCAGGCGGCCACTTGTTCGGCGGTTTCGATACCGGGAGTGCGCAGGTAACCCTGGCCAAGGGCTGCAGGAAACACCCCTTCAGAGATAATCAGCCCGGCACCGGCGCGCTGCGCATAGTAAGTCGGCACCAGCTCGGTAGGCACCCCGGCGTCATCGGAACGCGAACGCGTCATCGGGGCCATGACCATGCGGTTGGACAGTGTAAGGCGACCGATCTGGACTTGAGAAAAAAGCGAATGCATTGCGGTACTCCTCAGGAAACGATGTGGCTATCATTGATCAATCCGAATTCGGGATAAACCTGGTAAAACGGAATTGACTGATCCACTGATGGAGCAATGACATTGGAGTTTCTCAACGACATGGCGCTGTTCGTCGAAGTCGTGAAGGCGCGCAGTTTTCGCCGTGCGGCCGAGGCGATGGGGATGCCGAACTCGACACTGTCGCGCCGGATAAGTGGCCTCGAGAAGGAAATCGGGTTAAGGCTTTTACATCGCACCACGCGCAAAATCGAGCTGACCGAGGCGGGGCAGTTGTACTTCGATCGCTGCAAACGCATCGTCGACGAAGCCCGGCTCGCGCACGAGCAGCTCGGCGAAATGCTTGCCCAGCCCAGCGGTGTACTGCGGGCTTCACTGCCGGTGGATTTCGCCAATATCTACCTGGCACCGCTGATTGCGGAGTTTGCGCAGTTGTATCCCGGTATCAACTTCGAGTTTGATCTGACTCCACGCCAGGTCGATCTGGTGAGTGAGCCGGTCGATGTGGTCATTCGCATGGGCGAGCCAGCGAGTTCGAACCTGATTGCCCGTAAGCTCGCCAGTTTGCGCCGCTACCTGTATGCCTCGCCCCGTTATCTCGAACTTCACGGTGAGCCGATTCATCCCGCGGACTTGGTCAGCCACGAATGCCTGCGTATGCGCGGCACGCGCGCCGACCGCTGGATACTCTCCGGCAGTGAAGGGGAGGTGGAGGTTGAGGTTGCCGGTCGATTCGAACTCAACAGCGTGGGAATGATTCGACGTCTGGCGACTCTGGATCTGGGGATCGCGTTATTGGGGGAAGGTATCGTTGCGCAAGACATCGCCGATGGCACGCTGCGCAGAGTCCTGCCGCAGTGGCAGGCTTCACCCGTCTCGGTTTACGCCCTCACCGAGACGCGGCTGTTGCCGGCGAAAACCCAGCGGTTTATCGAGTTTCTGCGTGAGCGGCTTCAGGATGCGTAGCATTTCAGGGCTGTTTATGGGGTGGGCTCTTTCTTTAATTTTATGCAAAATCACGGGTACGACGTACTTGGTCGCAGATACTGCATCAAGCGCCCCGAAATAAAGATGTTGAGCCCATATTGTGAATAATCGACCGCGCTGATGCAGTGCAACGAGAACCGATATGAAAACCCCTTTTGAGATAAGTGATGCCTTTGAGTCCAAGATCCAGTCACCCATCAGCCGCCGACGGTAACAGCATGATCGAAGTCACCGAGGTTTCCATTGCCCAATTGCGTGCTGCGCTCGAATCGGGCCAGACGACGGCGGTTGAACTGGTCCAGGCCTATCTCGCCAGGATCGATGCCTACGACGGCCCGGACACGCCCACCGCCCTCAACGCAGTGGTGGTTCGCAACCCCGATGCGCTCAAGGAAGCGCAGGCGTCCGATGCCCGTCGGGCCAAGGGCGAAACGCTGGGGCCGCTTGATGGCATTCCCTATACGGCCAAGGACAGTTATCTGGTGAAGGGGCTTACCGCAGCCTCCGGAAGCCCCGCCTTCGCGAACCTGATTGCTTATCGCGATGCGTTCACCATCGAACGGCTTCGTGCCGCCGGCGCGATCTGCCTGGGCAAGACCAATATGCCGCCCATGGCGAACGGCGGCATGCAGCGCGGGGTCTATGGCCGTGCCGAGAGCCCGTACAACGCTGACTATCTCACCGCCCCTTTCGCCTCGGGTTCATCGAACGGCGCCGGTACGGCAACCGCCGCCAGTTTCGCAGCCTTCGGCCTGGCCGAAGAGACTTGGTCGAGCGGCCGAGGGCCTGCCTCGAACAATGGTTTGTGTGCCTATACGCCTTCGCGCGGGGTGATCTCGGTGCGCGGCAACTGGCCGTTGACGCCGACCATGGACGTTGTCGTGCCGTTTGCCAGAACCATGGCGGACTTGCTCGAAGTGCTCGACGTGGTGGTGGCGGATGATCCCGACACACGAGGCGATCTGTGGCGGATGCAACCTTGGGTGCCCATCCCGAGTGTCGCCTCGGTGCGTCCCGCTTCCTATGGGTCGCTTGCCGCGAACACCGATGCCCTCGCCGGAAAGCGCTTCGGCGTTCCTCGTATGTACATCAATGCGGATCCCGATGCAGGCACCAGCGATGCGCCTGGTATCGGCGGTCCGACGGGCCAGCGAATCAACACCCGTCCCTCGGTTATCGGGCTCTGGGAAGAGGCTCGCAAGGCACTCGAAGCCTTTGGTGCCGAAGTGATCGAGGTCGACTTCCCGCTGGTCTCCAATTGCGAGGGTGATCGCCCTGGAGCACCGACGGTGTTTAACCGCGGCCTGGTGTCCAAAGAGTTCCTCCATCATGAGTTATGGGATCTGACGGCTTGGGCGTTCGACGATTTTCTGCAGGCCAACGGCGATCCAAAACTCAATCGCCTGGTCGATGTGAACGGACCGCTGATTTTCCCGCACGACCCGGGGACACTGCCCAACCGTGAGGGCGACCTTGCCGCTGGCATGGACGAATATGTACGGATGGCCGAGCGCGGCATCACCCCTTGGGACCAGATCACCACGGTGCCGGACGGACTTCGCGGCCTTGAGCAGACGCGCCGGATTGATCTTGAAGAGTGGATGGACCGGCTGGGGCTCGACGCGGTGATCTTCCCGACGGTGGCCGACGTCGGGCCGGCGAATGCCGATGTCGATCCGAAGTCTGCGGACATCGCATGGAGTAACGGTGTCTGGGTCGCCAACGGCAATCTCGCCATCCGCCACTTGGGTGTTCCCACGGTCACGGTGCCAATGGGTGTCATGCCAGACATCGGCATGCCCGTCGGGCTGACCTTTGCCGGTCGTGCTTATGACGACTCGACGCTGCTTCGCTTGGCTTCGGCGTTTGAGTCGACGGGGACGAAGCGATTGATTCCGCCTCGAACCCCACCATTGTCGGGTGGCCAGAAATAGGAAGGCCGGGATTGGGGCAGAACACGCTCCAATCCCGCTTGGTTAGCGGTAAACATAGACCTCAAGGACGCGCGATGATATTGCAACACAGGCCAGTGAAGGCTGATGACATCAAAACTATTTGTAGCTTTCCCCTTGATGCTCGGGAACTGTTTTATATGTTTCCGAAAGCTCAATACCCGCTGACTGAAGCTCAGCTGTCTAACGCTATTACTCAACGATTCGACTCGACGGTTGTCGAGAGCGGGAATAGCGTCGTCGGCTTTGCTAACTTTTATCGGGCTGAAACGGGTGGGGTTTGCTGTATCGGCAATGTCATCGTTGCCCAAGAGGCACGAGGTAAAGGTGTGGCGACCTTCATCGTGGAGACAATGACAGCTCTGGCGTTCAATCGCTACGACGCCACAGAGGTCCAGATCTCATGCTTCAATGAAAACACAGCAGGCTTGCTGCTTTATCCAAAACTGGGCTTCTTGCCCTTTGCTGTTGAAGAACGATCTTCTCTGGATAGTCGTAGATCAGCACTCATCCATATGACCCGCAGCAGAGCGGGCCGACCATAATACTCACCTTGAAAGCCCGGTATTCAGTCGGCTGCGTTGGTTCTGGTGAATTCCCATACTTGAGCCCGGTCTGGAGCTTTGCATGAAAGTTGGCGTGATCTCCGATACCCATGGCTTACTGCGCGCCGAAGCCCTTGCTGCCCTGGAGGGGTGTGAATGGATCATTCATGCCGGAGACATCGGCAAGCTCGAAATCCTTGATCAACTGGCGTCTATTGCCCCACTGCATGTAGTACGCGGGAACAATGATCTGGACGCCCCTTGGGCAGCAAATATCGCCGACCGACTATGTTTCGACCTGAATGGATGGCAGACCTTGCTGGTACACGACATTGCCGATGTCCCTGCCGTGCTTGATGCAGACATAAGGCTGGTGATCACCGGCCATTCGCATAAGCCACGCATAGAATGGCGCGGCGAACGGCTATACCTCAACCCCGGCAGCGCTGGCCGGCGGCGCTTCAAACTACCGGTGACGCTGGCTCTACTTGAGGTGCTTACGTGCTCGATTGAGCCGCGTCTGGTTTCGCTATTGGAATGACATTCCTCTGGATGCTCTAGGCAAGGAATGCAGTTTCATCTCATACAGCTTTGCAGCGAGAACATTAAGCCTGGATAGCAGTCATCTGAACTGCATTGATCGACAGGAATGCCACCCGCCAATCCTACACACTATCGCGAAAGACATGCTGAAATCTTAATACGCATTACGCCCAATAATATTCAAAGCAGCGGAGCGTGCCCGCTGCGTTTTTAGTTCTCCTATGGATATCGGAGACCTTCATTCGTCCATTGCTTTTTCTGGCGCTGCCTCTACCTTGTTTTTAGGTTGATAGAGTCTCGGCGCACCTGTATATCCGGTACGTGAAGTGGCATTGCCAGTCGCTCCTTGTAACTTTGCATTTTCCTCTTTTAGCCATTCGTCCATTGCTCTTTCTTGCTCTACTGATACGTTGATTTGAGGGGTGGCTATATATCCACTGCCGTCATAACTTGGCTCGTCGTTTTTAACGGTGCCATCCTTCAAATACTCCGTTGAACTAGCAATTCCTCTTAAATCACTATCGTCTTTTTTAGTTTCAGTCGCGGCCTGGCTTGAGTTCTGACTGACAGAATTTTCACTCGATTTAACGATGTTTGCGGTGGGGGTATCACTAGTAGTGTTAGATTCCAGGGGAGGTGTGGCGGGAGCAGAGACGGTGTCTACTCTAATCTTTGATTTATTTTTCTTCCCCGATTTATTACTATTTTTTTGAATTTTCTTCGTCGTTGAAAAAGCAGAGTTTAGTTCTTTTTTATTCTTGTTGATGAGGTTGTCAATCGGAACATAACTAATAATTTGCTTGGGCTTTTTTTTGATGTTCGAATTATAAAACTTCACTTGCTTTTGTGTCAGCTGAATATCAGCAATAGGCGGCAATCGAATGAGCCCAACAATCGCCTCGCGAGCAATTGCATAGGTGAGTTGATCAAAGCTGTAAAAAGAACTATTGCTGGATTTTGGTATGGTAGGGGACAGTGCCATTATTTCAATGGCGCTCTCATGCTTGGAGAGTATTTTTCCTGCCACTAAATCTTTATATGTGTAAACAACATTGCACTTCGATCGAATTCCACCCCATGCGTTGCTTATAGACACTGAAGATACTTCTGCGCTTATTTCAATGCGGCCACTGTAAATTCCAAATTCGATAAAACGATCACTGTTATGAATTTCTTTCTGGGTCGCATTCTTGATAACATTCCCCCAGTTTGAAATTTGTAATTCGTCCGAAAAATTGTTGTCTATATTTACATTTTCTTTGGTTTTTATTTCTGCAGGAAGCACAATGGTATCTATATTGTATGCAAAGTCATAATAGTCAATATCAGGAACTATGCTCTTGTCTCTTTCGCTTGAGATTTCTGAATAATTTCTTATGTTGGCGCAACTCGTAACTCCGAAAAAGCTAAAAGCCAGCACGAGTAAAGCCGTTATTTTTTTTATCGACATGTTACTCTCCTATAATTATTGATTAAGGGCTTGCTTTGTCGCTGACGCATAACAGTGATTAGAGCGAGTTCGGCGATAACGAAATAATAGTGGTCTCTAGATAACTCTGCGCTACCCATTCCGACTTTTTTTAAAAATCCATATAAATCATTGGCCTATATTTCACGCCCAACACCTCAGCTGTAATCGCGCGACTTCTTTTTTTTGGCGTCAATATAAATAGTCGATGACAGAACGCGATCAATAGGGGGCGAAGAGACTGAATGTAACCTTTGGCTTTGGGAGGCCGATTCCTGCCTGTCATGACTGGCCGAAATCCACAACCCTGAGCGGACACTCGTCGATATCAGCTCAGGGTCGAAAGCTGCTTGCTCCGCTATTGCAGCGGAACATATACATCAGTTTGCCATTGATCCTGCGGTGTCTCGGGATAGACGCTCAGGTAATGAAAGAACAGTGGCTGGTCACGAAGTTCCTCTCCACTGGCGGGAAGCCAATCGCGGTAAATCGGATAGATCGTTTCGCCAATGTGATCCGGTGACCCCGCGTGTCGCACCACGACGTAGCGACCGCCAGGAATGACGATCTCGTGCACACCGAACTCATTCGGCGCTACCGCCTCGTGAATCTCGCCGCAAATGGCGAAGCGGAATGCTTGTGGCGGTGTCGTATCGGGGTTGCCATAGGGAATGCCAAAGGTGCGACTCGATGCCACCGGCGACTGTCCGCTCTGCATACGCCACTCGATGAACTTGCGCACGCTCTCATTGACGAGCCCGGCTGGCCCGCAGTGCTCAAGCGTTGCTACCCTGACTTCAGGGAATTCCACGATTCGTACTTGCATGATGATAGTCCTGGAAAAGTGAGGGATTGCGAATACCGCATTCCAGACCTGCCAGTTCGGTTCCCTCCTGAACGCACTCGGCGTCATACCGAACGCCCGCCTGAACGCCCTGCAAAATGCCTCGGGACTTTCAAAGCCGGCACCGAGTGCGGCGTCCAATACCGAGTGATCAGCGGAGGCGGCCAGGCGATGTGCCGCGCGCCGTAGCCGCATCAGTTGCACATAACGTGAGACAGGCACGCCTGCGAACGCGGTGAATTGTCGATGGAAGTGAAACGCCGAAAAGTTCGCCACTTGGCTCAACGTCTTCACCGACAGGTCACCTTCGAGATGGGCATCAATGTAGGCGAGTACGGCGTTGAAGCGTTTTGTGTAAGCGAAGTTGATCGGCATGTCAGACACTGGGGAAAAACTCCTGGAAGTACGGTCGGCAATAGAATCGACTATAGCGGTGTGAACGCGCCTAGCCGCGTTTGCTCAAGGCACGTTTTGGGTTGGCCAGTGCGATCTCTTCCAAAGCGATGTAAAGGTCGAGGGCATTCCAGGTGTCACTTCTGGCCGATTTCTGCCTGTGACGAAAAGCTGCTTCGACCATGGACTGAAATAGCGGTATCACTTGTTCGCTAGATAGGCGCTTGAGCAGCGCGCGAAGTCCGGTCACGCGAGACCATCAATTCAAACTCGTCATTCAAAACAATTAGTGTTGGTAGTAAAGTTCTCGAGCCTCCTCTCTCAGACGCATCGATTTTTCGTGGTTGGTTTCGCTACCCTTATTTTTGATCACCGTCACGCCAGGGATTTTCGGTTTCAGACTGTCGAGATACTCCTCCTGAGCCCTTAAACGTCGCTTGATACGACCATCCCTTGTATCTTCATCGGCGGAATCTTGGACTACGGTCGGCGAGTTATGAGGCGAATCCGAATCCACGCTTTGGGTTTTCCGTTGCCCAGAAGATGGTTTGATGGGCCCCCCCATGTTGTTGATTTTCAGCTCTTGTAATTCTGCACTCCCGTTTGCGGTTCCGCATCCGGAGTTCGAGAAAACCACACGACCATCCGGGGTCGTGCATTTGTACACATCCGCAGCTTGGACGATGGTGGTACAAAGGGCCGCGAGTGCCAAGTGCGAAGTCCATTTCATGATGCAACCCCCCAGAAGGCTGGGCGACACTGCAAACTGCTGTGACGCTTCCCATTTCTGAGCTTAATCGTAAAAAGTACAGTGACATTAATGATAGCCGCAATGGTCAAGATTGCTGCCGGGCGCGCGCTCTATTATCGGAAAGGGAGAGACGGGCTTCGAAGACTGACCAGCCCCTCGGCTGGTAGCTGCCCGTCAGGGAGGGGTGCAATATGGCCCATGGTTGCCCGTTGCAAAGGTCTGCAATCGATCCCGCTTTAGTAGTGCAGTTAAATCACCTTTTAGATCCCCGCCGCATCGTTGATAGCCGCCTCATATGCATGCTTCTCAAATGTGAAGGGGCCAACGCCTTCTATGATTAAAGGCTCTTCATAACCGTTCTCGTAAGCAAAGGAATCCCACGTAAAGCAGTCATCGTTTTGGCGAACATGCACCGAGTAGGAACCACACCCAATGTCGCCGCACTCGGGGCAAATGTAGAGGAGGATACGACCACTTTCTGTTTCAGCGTGTTCGCATAAAAGCAGGCGAGAGTTAGACAGGTTGTTTGGCTCCGGAAAGCCTTTGACGAAACAGCCCATATAGTCTGAATGATCACCAGCAGCTGTGATGAGAGCATTGAGCAATGAGCGTTCGTCAATTAGAAAATCGATGGAGCATCGTTCGGCCACGGTGCAGCCATTTGAGCAGCTCCCCGGACGAAACAACTGTTGAAATGTGAGGGAGCTGGTGTCCATTCTCGCGACCATTTTATGCACTGAATGTGCGTGAGATTACCGAAGAGAGGTTGCCGATGCAGGACACACCAACCATGTACGGTACCCACACGCTACGGAAAACCAAGGTATCGCTAATCTATCGCGGACGAAGAACCTGAGAGCAGTGCGACTCCTGCTTGGCCGTACGAAGCTTGAATGTACCGTCAGATACCTGGGGATCGAGGTCGATGACGCCCTGGAAATGGCGGAACAGACGGACGTCTGACCACCCACTGCAACGGTCGAGGCTAGACCGTCGCAGTCTCTTGCCAGGCTCGAGGTCGGCCAATGCCATATGACCAGAAGGAAGGATTTGTTCAAGCATTGCTTGGCGAGGCACCAATCGCTGCAGATCTTCCATCGTGACGTTCCAGCTTTCCAAGCGTCTATAACTTTGTAGCCAAGGTTGGCTCTCATCCTGGAAGAGGGAGAACTTTTATGATCATTGAACCGCGCGTTCGCGGCTTTGTCTGTGTGACTACCCATCCCACTGGCTGCGAAGCCAACGTCAAGAATCAGATCGATTACGTTACTACGAAAGGATTGATCACCGGAGGGCCAAAGAGCGTACTCGTGATCGGTGCATCGACCGGATACGGACTTGCTGCGCGGATAACGGCAGCTTTTGGTTGTGGCGCCAGCACTCTCGGTGTGTTTTTCGAACGTGAAGGCGATGAGGGCAAGCTCGGCACCGCCGGCTGGTACAACACAGCGGCCTTTCACACGTTTGCCGAGTCCGACGGCCTCTACGCCAAGAGCATCAACGGCGATGCTTTTTCCGATGAGATCAAACAGAAGACTATCGACGTTATCAAGCGCGACTTCGGGAAGGTCGACCTGGTTGTTTACAGTCTTGCCGCACCGCGCCGGACACACCCCAAGACGGGTGAAGTATTCAGTTCTACCCTCAAGCCGCTCGACAAGGCCGTGACCTTGCGGGGTCTGGATACTGATAAGGAAGTGGTCAAGGACACCACGCTACAACCCGCGACCCAAAGCGAAATCGATGGCACGGTGGCCGTGATGGGCGGCGAAGACTGGCAGATGTGGATCGATGCCCTGCACGAAGCGGGTGTTTTGGCTGATGGGGCGAAAACGACCGCGTTCACTTACCTGGGCGAAAAACTGACTCATGACATCTACTGGAATGGCTCCATTGGTGCGGCCAAGAAGGACCTGGATCAGAAAGTCCTTGGTATCCGTGAACGGTTGGCTGTGCTGGGGGGCGATGCGCGGGTCTCGGTATTGAAAGCGGTGGTTACCCAGGCAAGTTCAGCTATCCCGATCATGCCGCTGTATCTGTCATTGTTGTTTAAAGTCATGAAAGCGCAGGGCACACACGAGGGGTGTATCGAGCAGGTCTACGCGCTCTACAAAGACAGCTTGTACGGCCATTCTCCAGTTATGGATCAAGAGGGTCGCCTGCGCGCGGACTACAAGGAGCTGGCTCCCGAAATCCAGAATCGCGTCAAGCAACTCTGGGATCAGGTCAGCAATGACAACCTTTATGAACTTACTGACTTTGTCGGTTACAAGACGGAGTTCCTGCGTCTCTTCGGTTTCGGGATCGAAGGGGTGGACTACGAGGCTGAGGTCGATCCGGACGTCAAGATCTCCAACCTGGTTCAGGCTTAGGTCGCAAGTGTGGAAAGCTGCCTCGACGCCTCTGAGGCAGTTGCTGTCGTGGAGGGCTGTAAATGGATGTCTGCTTCTGGCCGATTTCTGCCTGTCATGAAGGGCAGCTATCGAACCTATGGGGACATTGAGACTGAGCGACGGCGCTTGCCTATGCCCACCAGAAAACCATAGCGCCCAATGCTGTGGCGCAATGCCGACGCTTTCAGAGACTTCGAGATGATGGTCAGGGCAGAGGCTGGAGGCTGGTTTTGATGGTAGTGACCACGCGGTTACGGCCTTCGTGTTTAGCGTGATATAGGCGTTGATCGGCTGCACGCAGAATTGCCTCGATGGTGTCGCCGTCGCGACCAAATTGCGATACGCCGATGCTTACTGTGACCACGGTTAACCGCTGCAGGCCATGAAAAGAATTATTTGCAACGGTGCTTCGCAGACGCTCGGCAATTACGTGCGCGCCTTCAAGTGAAGTCTGAGGTAGCAGTATCAT
The DNA here is from genome assembly GCF_964063345.1 of Pseudomonas lini. Lineage (NCBI taxonomy): Bacteria > Pseudomonadati > Pseudomonadota > Gammaproteobacteria > Pseudomonadales > Pseudomonadaceae > Pseudomonas > Pseudomonas lini. The sequence continues at coordinate 573,173 of NZ_OZ061318.1, read as the reverse complement.
GAATTCTTCTCCGCCTACTCGGGCTACGCCGTCATACGGCCGGATGGAATCGAGGCATTTATCCACGAAACTCTTCAGGATGTCATCGCCAACCTGATGCCCGAAGCGATCGTTGATGGACTTGAAATTATCCAGATCGAGTGCCAACACGGAGAACGGCTCACCGCCGCGCTTGGCCCGACCAATTTCGATTTCGACCCGCTCCATGAACCGACGCCGATTATCAGCGCCAGTCAGTGGATCGGTCGCCGCAAGGTGCCCGAGTTCTTGATTGGTGCGCTGGAGCTCCTGCAGGGCGTTCTCGGTATACGCCATCGCTTCGGCAAGACGCACCATCAACTCCTCTTGGCTGTAAATCTTCGAGAACGACCGCGTGGTGAGGAACGCTTGCACTACCCCATAGCTCAACATGAAGAATCCACCGGCGAAGATCGCATGAGCGAGCCACCACATGTGGTTCCACGGACGGGCAAGGATGAAGGCAAGAGATGACAGCGCAAACGCAGTAACCGAGATGACAAAAATCATCATCAGCGGCGAACGGATACGACGCAGCAGGAGCATTGCCACGGTCAACGTGGAAAGAACGAGGGCACCACCTTCCATCGAGAGCCGCACCGCGAGGTTACCGGCGATCGGCGAATTTGCGACGTACGCCACTGCCACGTCAACCAGCAGGAATAGTCCTATCCAGGTCAGCCACGGGCGGGACTTCATTCGTTGGTCCGCGGCATCAGGTGGGCGGTGGTACGACAGCATTCCAACTAACAGCAGAGTCGCCATGACCAGTCGAGAGGCCGGACCATAAAGCAGGAAGAGCCAGATATTGTGGTGTGCGAGCCCGGTGAACACACCATGCAACGCGTAGATCAGCACAAAACCGAGAAAGCCAAGCGTCATCCAGCGCAGCAGCGGGTCTCCCGATGACTGATAGCAGCGCCACGTTACGTACGTCACAAACAATCCTTCCAAGGTGGCTGCCGCGATCGCAATGATATGGAACAGGTGGTTCTCGAATATAAGTGTGGGGTCTTGAAAGACGTATAAGTAGCCAATCAAAAAGGCCGGAACAAACGCAAATCCGACGAGCAGCAAGTAGGCGTAAACCTTGACCATGACGCGAACGGCTTCAGGTGGCTCGCCGCTGGCGATGAGATTGCTCATGGTTCCCTCCAAGTTCAAATCCATTTAGCCAACACCGGTCCGGTGTTGACTCCAAAGCCACCTACATGCCAACGGTCCCTCGCATCATTACGCAGATATGGGATGGAACCGATCTATGGCATTTCAATTTTAGACTCCCTACCAATTTCTGCTGCAGAAGCAGGTAAAAATGTTCACGCGAGCGCAACAAACGAATAACGAATGTCTCGTTATTCTCATCGACCAAGGGTTAGCTGTCCTTTCTCAAAATCAGGTGGACACCATGGCTGGACAGCGGAGTTAGCTAGATGACTTTGCCGGACGCATACAGGTAATTGCCCCAGTCTCGCTAGACATAGGAAGATGTCTGATGGGGCAGCTTTGGGTTGTGGATTTCGGTCAGTCGTGAGAGGCAGGAATTGGCCGATAGCGGTCTGTCAGGAAGAGCTGCAACCGACCCAAAGCTAACTGTCGCCACAAGGCTGAATCAGCTTAAACAGACGAGAAAAATGGTTGGGCTATATATTCCTTACGGGAATGCAATACATAAAATTAATGAATTTTTATTATTGCTGGGTATGACGTAGCTTGATTCAAGGACATGGAGAACCGCCTTGAAATCATACCCTCTCAACGCTGCTGAAAAATTTGATACCTCACGAGCCAATGAGTACGGACGACAGAGCCGTATTGCACTAGCCGGATATGACGCTTGCCAAGACTTGGCGGCGTGCATGCTGGCGGCAAGCCTTGGCAATACAAGCATGGCAAAAATACTGGTAGTTGGCGCTGGGGGCACGGCGCAGGAGATTATTGCTATGGCCAAGCTTGAGCCGGGTTGGCGCTTCACTGCCGTTGATCCATCCGAGCCGATGCTGGAGGCAGCAAAGCAGCAGTTAGAGGCGAACAACTTGCTTGAAAGAACGACCATGCATCTTGGGCATGTTGAAGACCTGGCAGCAGACGAATCATACGACGCAGCCACCTTGATCGGTGTACTCCATCATCTCGATGGGGATGATACCAAGCGACAAATTTTACGATCCATTCGGGCTCATCTAAAACCGGGTGCACCGCTGATTGTCGCGGGGAATCAATATGCTTATGCCAGCCAGCCGTTACTGCTTGCTGCCTGGGGGCAACGGTGGCGGCAGCATGGAGCCAGCCCGGATGAAGTGAAGGTCAAGCTTGGGAAAATCCTTCAAGGTGCGGACCCTCCACACTCCGAGGCGGCGGTTCAAAAGCTGTTGCATGACGCCGGATTTGGGGACGCCACCCGTTTCTTCAGCAGTCTTTTCTGGGGGGCGTGGTTGACGTGCAAAGCGGCCTGAACATGGAGGCTTTTTGGCCGATATCTGCCGGTTACAGTTTTTCAGTCCCGTACCCGGCTTCAGCACCGGCCACATCCGATAGGTCCAGCGCCTAACCCCAGGCACCGCTGGTTAACCCTTCAGAGCCGCTTCGATCGCAGCGATGTCGATCTTTATCATCCCCATCATGGCGTCGAACGCGCGCTTGGCCGCCGCTCGATCAGGATCGGTTATTGCAGCTGTCAGAACGCGTGGGGTGATTTGCCATGACAGTCCCCACTTGTCCTTGCACCAGCCGCATGCACTTTCCTGGCCGCCGTTTTTGACAATCGCGTTCCACAAGCGGTCTGTTTCGGCTTGGTCGTCGGTCGCAACCTGGAACGAGAAAGCCTCGTTGTGCTTGAACGCCGAACCCCCGTTCAGTCCAAGGCAAGGAATGCCCATCACCGTGAACTCGACCGTCAAGACATCGCCCTGTTTGCCCGCCGGATAATCGCCCGGTGCGTGAAAGACAGCTCCCACAGCGCTGTCCGGGAACGTCTCGGCATAGAACGTCGCAGCATCCAGCGCGGTGCCGTCGTACCAGAGACAAATCGTGTTTTTGCTGATCATCTCGGTTCTCCAAAATAGGGACTGATGCATACATTTTAGTAGCGTAGGCAACCGGGTTATTTTGGCAACTTGCGGAGGGTGGCTGGCCAGCGCAAATCAGTCCGCTGAACGGAGCCAAGGGCAGGCACAACACCGTCTAATCTGAGTAGTACACGAGCACAAACGTGGCTCATGCCTCTTGCTACAGGGGAAACGGGATGACCGGAACAACAGCGTGCCAATGCTCGTCATGGGTCCTACTCTCCCTGTTAGTCATCAACCTGGCGCTGACGGCGGGATGTTCAAGCAAGGCTGCCACGGCGCGTTATTCGGCCTCAAACACAGGTTCAAGCTGCTATGCAAAAGCGCTCCCCACCGCTGGCGAAGGTGGCCTGGCTTGGGGCTCTACCTTGAGCATGGCGCGCGAAAAATCCCTGGCTAATTGCATACGCTATGCCGGCCGATCCGGTGGCACGCCGGATACCTGCCACGTGGTTTTGTCGGAGTGCAAAAATTAGAAAATGGCTCGTTAGATGGAACGAGCGAGTAATGTCAGGCCCGATATCCGACACGCTCGGCCTGACACGCGGTTCAAGCGGAAACGACGCCGACGAAGGATAGATCGACCCAGTCTGAGCCGATCTATCAACGTTGGTCAGAAGTGCCAGTTCTCAGCGTGAACGACACGACAGAATGGGCCCGCCAGGGTTGCATTGTGATGAGCGACGATATTTTCGGCCGTCAACGCAGGGGTGTAGGTGCAGGTATGACCGTCGGCGATCAGCACTGCATCGAACCCAAGATCTCGTGCGGCGCGACAGGTGCTGTCGACACAATACTGGGTCTTCATTCCGGCAATAACCACACCTTGAGATCCACAAGCTTTTAACCGATCGGCCAGATCAGTCATGGCGAAAGCGTTGGGTCGGCTTTTTTCGAAGATCACTTCGTCGCCTTGTAGCAGCAGTTCCTGCACCAGTTGTGTCAACGGGCTCGCAGGCTCGATAGGCGAGCCAGGCGGACCCACATGGCGAGCCAGGAAAACTGGCGCGTCTGCCTTCCGGGCTTTGCTCAGCAGGCTATTCAAGGTATTTAACAGCGCTTCGCCAGCCCAGGGTTTATCCGGGCCATGAAACAATCCAACCTGCATATCGAGAATCAACAGTGCATGCATAGTGCTTTTCCTTGCGTTTGGACCAGTGACACAAGGGCAAAAGAAAAGGCCCTCTCCATCACTGGCGGGCCTTTGAAGTTCGTGCGTTATTGGCTCACGACACCTCTCACGACCCGCCCTGGGCGGTCGTGGTTGTGGTGGTCGAGGCAATGCGTGGTTGATTCATGAAGCTGACAGTATCTGCACGGTGCCTGGTTGGCAAGGGCGCGTATCCGTGCGCCAAACATCGTGATGCCACGGGTCGCTTTGAGGAGTAGGCCGCAACCGTTTGACGCTATTTATAATGCTGCTCAAACACCGCTACCTGCTCCGGCGTGATCAGCTGAAAGGGCACCCAGACATCCGTTTCGACCGGCTCCCCTTTGATCATTTTGATGGCCGCTTGCAGCGCGCTGGTCGCCTGCGCTTTGGGGTCTTGAAAGACCGAGGCTACGAGCATTCCGCGCTTGATGGCCGCGAGGCCGTCAGGCAGGCCGTCGATGCCGACAATTGCAATTTCGCCCTTGGCTTTGCCAGCTTGCTGCAGTGCCATGGCGGCGCCGATGGCCATCTCGTCATTGTTGGCAACGATGGCATCGAAGCCGGTGCCGGCCAGCAGCCAGTTGCTGGTCAGGTCCATCCCTTTATTGCGCTGCCACTCGGCACTTTGTTGTTCGACGATCTTGATCCCGGGATAGTCCTTGAGCACCTGTTTGACGCCTTCGGTGCGGTCGTGCGTGGAGTTTTGCGCCAGGTCGCCCATGATGATTGCGATGTTGCCTTTGCCCGCCATTTTGTCAGCCAGGTAGCGCATTTGCAGTTGCCCGGCCTCAACGTCGTTGGACGCCACCGTGACTACGCCTTTGGGCAAGACGCGTTCGTCCGGATGGCGGTTGACGTAGACCAGCGGTATTTTCGCTTCGACGGCGGCGCGCGTCATGTTGGCGGTGGCGGCGGTGTCCACGGGCAGGACGATGACGGCATCCACCTTCTGGCCGAGAAAGCCCTGAATCTGATTGAGCTGGCGAACCACATCGCCTTGGGCATCCTCGAACTGGATCTGGACGTTCTCCTTCTTGGCGGCATCTTCCAGGCCGCTGCGCACATAGGTCATGAAGTTGTCGTCAACCCTGGCAATGCTGACACCGATGCGATAGCTGGCGGCGGCCCATTGGCTGAAGAGGAATAACAGCGTGGCAAAAAGCAGTGTGCAGCGACGCATGATGGTTTTTCCTTTTTTGTTATGAGTTGAAATTCATCAAGATCAAACGTGAGGGTTTCTGGCGCTCTCTGAATCAAACCCGCCGAGAGCGCCAGCGTCATCAATCCAGCGTGAAGGCTTGCCGAAAGCGTTCAAGTGCCGCTTCGCTGTCGCCGCTGGCCCAGCCCTCCAGCCCGACGACACCGGTGTATCCCATGCGGAACAAGGCTTTGGCAATGGCCGGATAATGGATTTCGCCGGTGCCGGGTTCCATGCGGCCGGGGACATCAGCGACCTGGATTTCCCCGATGGCGCTGCCGGCGCGCTGGATCAGTTCGATCAGGTTTCCTTCGCCGATCTGGGCATGGTAAAGGTCCAGGTTCATCTTCAAATGAGGGCTGCCCACGGCCTCGATCAGCGCCAAGGTATCGTCGGCGCGAGCGAAGGGCGTGCCGGGGTGGTCCACCTCGGTATTGAGGTTTTCCAGCAAGAATACCCGGCCTGCGTCTTCTCCCAGGCGAGCGATTTTTTCCAGGGTCTTACAGGCGCTCAGCCACATGCGTCCGGTGGTGTGGGCCACGGGTTTGACCGGCAGGCCTTGGTCACCCAAACCGGTGCCATGCAGGTTGAGGCTCGGGCAATTCAGTTGTGCAGCGACGGCCAGCGATTCTCGTGCGCTGTCGAGCAGGTGCTGGATGTCTTCGGGGTCGGTCAGGTTGCCCGAGATGTAGCCGGTCATCGAGGTGAAGTCAGCGCCCGTGGCGACAAGGGCCGCAATGTCTTTCTTCGTCCAGTCCCAGAGTTCCGCGCTAAAACCCAGCGCGTGGATGCGTTTGACGCGCTCTGTGAACGGCAAGTCGAGGAAGACCATCTCGGCACTGATCGCCAGTTTGAACGGTGTGAAACTCATGAATGGGCTCCTTGCACGCGCACAGGTTTGCCCTGCTGAAAGGACTCGATACACGCGCGGGCAATGGCCAGTGCCGCCCGGGCATCTTCACCGCTGGCGAGTGGTTTTCCGCCGGTGCGCAGGCAGTCGACAAAGTGATTGAGCTCGGCCACATAGGCATCACGCAGCAGGTCGGTGTCCATGCGTTGGGTGTCGGCCTGGATGCCATTGGCCAGATAGCGCACCAGGTCAGAGTCATTGAGGCTGCCCATGGTCAGCATGCCGGCGCTGCCGAACACTTCCCCTCGAACATCGTAGCCATACACGGCCTGGAAATTGGCCTCGGCCGTCGCGATGGCACCGTTGTCGAAACGGATCGTGACCACTGCGGTGTCGAGGAAGCCCTTGGCCTTGTAGTCCGGTGCGATCAGGGCATCGGCCATGACAAAAACTTCGACCGCTTCTGCGCCGGGATTGAGGTAGCGCAGGGTATCGAAGTCATGGATCAGGGTTTCGAGGAAAATCACCCACTGCGGTGAGGCCGCCGGATTGTTCAACGCCGGGTCGCGGGTCAGCGAGCGCAGCAGTTGCGGCGTACCGATACGGCCGGCGACCACGTCCAGATGGGCAGCCCTGAAGCTTTTGGCAAAGCGGCGGTTGAAGCCGACCTGTAGCGGCACGCGCGCATCGGCAGCTGCGGCGATGGCGCGGTCGGCCTCGTCGAGGGTGATGGCCATGGGTTTTTCACAAAACACGCCTTTGCCGGCGCGGGCCGCACTGATCACCAGTTCGGCATGGCTGCGGGCGGGGGCGGCGATCAAGACAGCGTCGATTTCCGGGTCATCGAGCAGTTGCTGTGGATCGGTATAGACCCGTTGCACACCCAACTCTGCGGCCAGGCGGGCGGCTTGACCGGGTGTAGGGTCGGCGATGGCGGCCAGGCAGGCGCCGGGAATGTGTCTGGCGGCAGTCAGGCCGTGAAAGCTGCCCATGCGGCCGGCACCGATGAGACCCAGGCGGATGATCTTGGACGTACTCATGAAATGACTCCCTTTTATTGTTGTTCAATGACTCACAGCAGGAATGTCCTCGCTGGCGTCAATCAAGGGAGCAAGGGCTGTGCCAATATTTAAGTCATTGATATTTAAGGAGTTAATTAATACACATTGAAAAGTGTGTTCATTCGCATGACATGTCTACACTGACATGTCTAAAACGTGAACATAGAAGCGTATCGATGATGGTGAATCCACAGCTGACAGCCTTCAGCGCGCAAGACCTCGATTACATCACCGCGCTAGGGCCTGCATCGTTGAACGAAGGGCCGATCGCCGAGCTGGACCAGGCTTGGCTGGCTTGCCTGAAAGGGCGCATCGAGCGACCGGCCGGCGTCCGGCAGGTTATCTGGGACTCCTGGCTGCGCAGCGTCAGTGCCGGCCTCGATCCTGAGGATGGCGAATACCGGTTCGTCGCCCCGGCCGTTCTGACCGCAACGCTGGCGGCCAATCGCGCCTTGATCGCCGCGGCGGCGGAGGTCATGAAGGGATTGCTGGCTTACAACCCCAGGGGCCATATCAATCTGACCGATGCCGCAGGCACGACCCTGTATTTCTGTGGCCTGGACCTCACGCCTGTGGGCAGTCGGCTACTGGAGTCGGTGCAGGGCACCAACTGCACGGGGCTGGCGATTGCCGAAGATCGATTGGTGTATGTGCTGGCCGAGGAGAATTTCGGGATCGGCCTGCGTCGCCGGCGCATGCATTGTGCCGCCGCGCCGATCAGGGATGCGCAGGGCAGGACGCTGGCCATGCTGACCTTGACCGCCGAACCGGGCTGGTTTCATTTCCATACGCTGGGCACCGTCCAGGCGGCGGCCGAAGCGGTCTCGCGACAGATGGCGCTGCAAGCGCTGCTGGAGGAACAACAAACCGTCCTCGAAGTGCTCAACGAGGGTCTTGTGGTGCTGGATGAGCGGGGTTGCATCAAGGCGCTCAACCGCTATGCCCGCCAATTGTTCCGCGTCGGTCGGGACCTGTTGGGCAGCCCGTTCCAGCGTCTGGGTCAGAGCGAACTGACCGATGAGATTCTGCTGCGTGGCGGGGAAGGGCAGCCGTATGAAGGGATAAGGGATCTGGATTGCACCTTCGAGTTGCATGATCGCAGCCTCTTGGCGTGTCTGGTGTCGGTGTGCCCACTGGAGCAGGGTGGGCGCATTGTTTCGTTGCGCGAGAACCGGCGCATCCGGGAAATTACCCGGCGGATTATCGGCACTCAAGCCAGCTACACCTTCGAGACCATTCAAGGCAGTTCGCGAGCCATACAGGACGCGTTACACCTAGGGCGGATTGCTAGTCGCAGTGATTCGACCACGCTGATCCTGGGTGAAAGCGGTACCGGTAAGGAGCTGTTTGCCCAGGCAATCCATAACGCCAGCGATCGTTGCAGCGGTCCGTTTGTGGCCGTCAATTGCGGGGCCATTCCGCGAGATCTGGTGCAGAGCGAATTGTTTGGTCATGTCGAGGGCGCCTTCACTGGATCGGCCCGTGGAGGCTCTGCCGGGAAGTTCGAACTGGCCGATGGCGGAACGATCTTCCTCGACGAAATCGGTGACATGTCTTTCGATGCCCAGGTCAGCCTGCTGCGCGTCCTGCAAGAAGGCGAGGTGACTCGCGTGGGCGCGAAAAAATCGCAGCAAGTGGATGTACGCATCATCGCCGCCACCCACCGTAACCTGAGCCAGGCGGTTGCCGATGGCGCCTTCCGTGAGGATCTTTACTACCGGCTCAATGTGCTGAACCTGACGGTTCCGCCGCTGCGGATGCGCCGGGAAGATGTTCCATTGCTGGCGCGACATTTTCTAGATCGTTGCACCCGGTCGCTGCGCAAATCGGTGCAGGGCATCTCGCCAGAGGCGTTGGATATTCTTTCGGCCTACAGCTGGCCGGGTAATGTTCGTGAATTGGAAAACACCATCGAGCGCGCGACCAATCTGGCGGTGACCGAACTGATCCAGCCAGCTGATCTACCGCTTGAAATCAAGCAAAGGCTACGTCAGCCGGCGCCGGGAAGTGTGCCCGAACCCCGAGTTGCCCTGGACCTTGGCACCCATGAAATGAATGCGATCATCGCGGCCCTCAGGGATACCCGTGGCAACATCCGCCTGGCCGCGAGGCAGCTGAATGTTTCTCGCGGTGGGTTGTACAACAAGATGAATCGGTTCGGGCTGAGTGCCGATGTTTTCCGTTCGGAACCCGACCTCTGACAGGCTGAAAACGATCTTGTGGCGAGGGAGCTTGCTCCCGCTGGGTCGCGCAGCGGCCCCAATAAGGCTGCCGCAGTTTTTCAGAAAGAACTCACTGATTGGTTTTGGGGCTGCTGCGCAACCCAGCGGGAGCAAGCTCCCTCGCCACAGGTTTAGTGTGTCTGCGAAACTCGGTACCACTCACAGGTTCAGTGTCGGGCGTTCTCTGAGGTGATGATCTGCAATGGAATATGGATTCGATGCCGGATCGGATCGAAGTCCGGCGTGGTCTGTAGTTCGACCAGCAAATCGACCAGCGCGGTTGCCAGTAATTGCGGCTGGGAGTCGATCACCAGACTGATCAATCCCTGATCCAGGGCTTGTCGCGACAGCTCGGTCGACTCCTGCAGAATGCAGCACAGCGACGGCTGCTTCGGCAGTTGCGACAGGGCATTGATGACCCCGTCGCCGCCACCACCGACCACGCACAAACCGCGCAAGTCGTCATGCCGCGCCAGCAGGTCCAGCGTCGCCTCTTCGGTGATGTCGCAGTTGTCCAGATTGATCACCGCTTCCAGCAGCCGCAACCCTGGGGCGCGTTCCGCCAGGTAGCTGCGCAACCCCTCGACCCGCGCCTGATGGCCAAGAAAACGGTGACCGCCGAGCAACACCCCGACACAGCCTTTGCGGGCGCCACAGGTGTGCGCCATCAGCCAACCCATGGTACGTCCGACCTCGTGATTATCCTGGCCGACGTAAGGCTCATCCGCCGCCTCATGAATGTCGGACAGCAGGGCGATCACCGGCACGCCGGCCTCTCTGATCTGCGCGATGGCGGCATTGATCAGCGGATGCGCGAAGCTGACCACCGCCAGACCATCGCACTGCACCGCCAGTTGTTCGATCTGGGCAATGATCGCGCTGGGCGTGCGATCGAAAACGTACTCGAATTGAATGCTCAGGTTGGCGCCGGCCTGACGCTGCGCCGCCTCGGTGATGGCGGCGGCCACGTTGCCATAAAACGCCTGGGCGGTACCGAGCAGCAGGATGCCGAAACGATAGGTGGGACGCCGTTCGCGGATCCGTTGACCGATCAGCCGGGCGGCGAAATAACCGACCGCTTCGGCGGCCTGGAATACCTGCTCGGCAGTGTCCGGGTTGACCGGAGCCCTGGCGTTGAGTACGCGGTCCACGGTGGCGACACTCAGGCCAGCGTGTTCGGCAACAGTGGCTATGGTTGGGCGTTTAGTGTTGTTCATGGCGGGCCCCGCAAGCGCTTTGATAGAAAACTATCAAGCTTCAATGGGCCTGGATGATAGCTTGATAGGGAATGTATTCAAGGGCTTGAGGGTGATTTCTGCGCTCTCTATATTTTCTCCAGCGATGAGATCCCGCGTCGAAAAGTGCCTAAAACAATCAAGCTTGCGGAGAACAATAAAATGCCTGAACAAAACGCAGCCTTTGAAAACCCCGGTAAACCCATGCCTCGGGATTATCGATTGACCGGTCCCGAAGCCGCCCGAGCGGCGCAAAAAGGCCTGGTATCGGCAAGCTGGTACCAATCCCCCATTTCTCGTAAACGCATGAAGGAATTGATGCAGCGCCGCGATGGCCCGGCCTTGCTTGATACCGCGATCTGGCTGTCGGCGATGGTCGTCACCGGGTTCGGCGGTTACTGGTTCTGGGGCTCCTGGGCCTGCGTTCCGTTCTTCTTCGTCTACGGGATGCTCTACGGCACCGCGTCCAATGCCCGTTGGCACGAAGCGGGTCACGGTACAGCGTTCAAAACCCGCTGGATGAATGATGCGGTCTACCAGCTGTCGAGCTTCATGTTCATGTTCGAGCCCCAAGTCTGGCGCTGGAGCCATGCACGGCACCACACCGACACCGTTATCGTCGGCCGCGATCCGGAGATCGTCGAACCACGTCCGCCAAGCCTGATCAATATGATGCTGAGCCTGTTCAGAATGCCTTACGCGTTGAAGACGATGGGGTCAGTCTGCAAGCATGCGGTAGGGCGGATGGGTGAAGAAGAACAGACGTTCATCCCTGAGTCCGAGTGGCCTAAGGTTGTGAGGGACGCACGCGTCTGGCTAACGATTTATGCGCTTACCGTGGGCACTGCGCTTTATCTGCAGAGCTGGTTGCCGCTGATGTTTATTGGTCTGCCGACGCTCTATGGCGGTTGGTTGTCCTACCTGTTCGGCCTGTCGCAGCATGTTGGCCTGGCTGAGGACGTACTCGATCACCGCAGCAACTGTCGTACGATTTACATGGGCCCGGTGCTGCGGTTCATGTACCTCAACATGAACTATCACCTTGAGCACCACATGTATCCGATGGTGCCTTTTCACGCGCTGGCGCAGCTTCACGAGGAGATCCGCAACGACTGCCCGCCGCCTTACACCAGCCTGTTCGAGGCCTTCAAGGAAATCCTCCCGACCATCTGGAAGCAGCGCAAAGCCCCGACTTATTTCGTCTCTCGTCCTTTGCCACAAAGCACCAAACCCGCCGCAACCGTCCGGGCACAACCTGAAGCAATGCCCGGCTGACATCCAATAGGCGCAACCCCTGTGGGAGCGGGCTTGCTCCCACATGACACCTTCCTGTCTGCACCACTACAAGAGAAAACGCCATGACCGAGCAATGGATCGATGTATGTGCCGTGGGCGATATCGACGACGAAGATGTCATTCGTTTCGATCATGGCCAGCACACCTATGCCGTCTACCGCTCCGCCGACAGCGAGTTTTTCGCCACCGCGGGCCTGTGTACCCATGAGTCCATCCACCTGGCCGATGGCCTGGTGATGGAGCACGTCATCGAGTGCCCCAAGCACAACGGACGTTTCGACTACCGCTCCGGCAAAGCCCTTGGCGCACCGGTGTGCGTCAATCTCAAGACCTATGAAGTCCGGGTCGAGGCGGGGCGTGTGCTGCTCGCTATCACGGTTTAACTGAGCGGAGTCTGTGCCATGAATCCTGCCAATGCACCATTGATCATCGTCGGCGCCGGGCATGCGGGTGGCCGCGCGGCCCTGACCTTACGGGGCGAAGGTTATAGCGGTCGCCTGATTCTGATAGGCGATGAGTCCCATCCTCCCTATGAACGTCCGCCGCTGTCCAAGGGGCTGTTGCAGGGTACGGTCGATCTGGCGGGTTACAGCCTGTGCGACACCGCTCAGCTCGCTGATCTGGACATCGAACACCTGGCGGGTAACCCGGTGAAATGGCTGGATCCGCAGCAGCATCGTCTGCAGTTGGCCGACGGCAGCTGGCTACATTACGCCCGGCTGTTATTGGCGACGGGAGGGCGGTCGCGCAGACTCGCCTCGGTGCCCGAGTATCTGGGCAATGTGCTTTATCTGCGCACCCATGACGAGGCCTTGGCACTGCGCGCTTCGTTGCAGCCGGACGCGCGGGTGGTAATCATCGGCGGCGGCTTTATCGGACTCGAAGTTGCCGCCACCGCCCGGGCCTTGGGTTGCACCGTGACCTTGCTCGAGGCCGGGCCGCGTCTCGCGGGGCGGGTATTGCCGGAGCAACTGTCCAGTGTCCTGTTGGAACTGCATCGCAGTCAGGGCGTGGATGTCCGACTGAATGTGGCCATTGAGGCGGTGCAGGGCGCTACTCATGTTGAGTCCGTGCAACTGGTCAACGGCCAGTTGCTGCCCTGCGACTTGGTGGTGGTGGGTATCGGCATGCAACCCAACACTGAACTGGCCGCGGCCGCAGGACTCGAGGTCGGCCAGGGCATCCGCGTCGATGCCCAACTGCGCACCAGTGCGCCGGACATCTTTGCGGCGGGCGATGTCTGTGAGTTTCGGCTGCACCCGCAAGGCGTTTTCCAGCGTCAGGAAACCTGGCGCAACGCCGAGACCCAAGGTCGTCACGCCGCCCTGAATCTGTTGGGCGGCGAGTTGCCCTTCGAGGTCACTCCCGGTTTTTGGTCCGATCAATACGACTGGGGTTTGCAGACCGTGGGCGTGATCGCAAACACACAACCCACCGCGAGCCGGCCAACCCCCGGTGGCGGTTTCCTGTTGTTCTACCTTGATGCAGAGCAATGTCTGCAAGGCGCTTGCGGCTGGGGGCTGGGGAATAGCGTCGCCAAGGACATCAAGTTGTGCGAACGGCTGATCGCTCACCGTAACTTCCTTTCGGTGAACGCTCTGGCTGACGCCGATGTACCGCTCAAACAACTGCTGAGGAACTGACATGCGTGAATTCCTGGTCTTTCAGTCCCAGTGGGCCATGCAAGATCACCGCGGCCAATGCGACCTTCCCCTGGAAGCGCAAGTGGAGAAAATCGCCGCCGCCGGTTTCGACGGCATCACCGACCATTTCTGGGTCGCGCCACATGCCGCACGCCTGCATGCCGCCGCCAAGGCGCAGGGCCTGCAAATCGAAGGGCAGGTGTTCCCTCGCACCGTGGATGATCTGGCGGCAGCGATCGATATCGCGTCCCGCTACGGCTGCCACCACCTCACGCTGCAAGCAGACGTAAGGCCGCGCACGCTGAAGCATGCTATCGAACTGATCGAAGGCTGGCAGCGTCTGGCCGAGCAGGTGGACTTTCCCGTTCTGCTGGAAACCCACCGTTATCGCCTCACCAATGACCTGTTGTTCACCCTCGACATTCTCGCTGAAATGCCCGATCTCAAACTGTTGGCCGACTTGTCCCACTATGTCGTGGGCCGCGAACTGCCAGAGCCGGCCACCGCCGAGGACGACGAACAGATCCATACCATCCTGCGCCACAGTTGGGGTTTTCATGGTCGTGTCGCCAACAGCGAACAGGTCCAGGTGCCCCTGAGCTTTGCTCAGCATCGACCTTGGCTGGAGCGTTTCCTGGGCTGGTGGCGTTATGGGATCAAAGATTGGCTGGCCCGACCGAACACGCCCGACAGCCTGTCCTTCACCTGTGAACTTGGCCCGCCACCTTATGCCATTACGGGTGCCGACGGACGCGACATCACCGATCGGTGGGCGGAGGCGCTGATGCTTAAGGAGGTGATGCGTGAGGTTTGGAATGACTGTCGGGCAGGGTCAAACGATGAGGGTTGATTTAACGCAGGAGTGGTGTAGGGGCGGACAGCTTTCGGACCCATAGCTGGCGGTGGCGAAAGGCAGAAAACGGCCAAAAGCGGTCTTTCACGACGGCCATTTAAGACGTGCGGACGACCCATCAATGCCAGAGCTCACGATTGTTCCAGTAAGGCAAACCATCTATTGATAGTGCACCCAAAAATGTTTTGGTCACTTCAACATCACAAGTACCCGGAAATATCAGCTTACGCCTCCGCTTACATCCGGTGATGTTCCAGCAAGAAGTCCACGAACAATCGCACCCGCGCCGGCATTGTCGCCCCGCCGACGAACACCGCATGAATCGGTTCCTGGTCCCCGGGGTTCCAGGCTTCCAACAGCGGAATCAGGTCGCCGCGCTGCAGATCCTCGCTCACGCTGAACTCACCGATACGTGCAATGCCGGCACCTACTCGCGCGAGTTGTGCCAGCGCTTCACCACTGCTGCATTCGATGTTGCCGCTGACCTTTAGGGAAAACTCTTTTCCATCGCGGATGAACGGCCAGTTGGGTTCGGCACGCCGGAAGTTGAAGCGCAGGCAGTTGTGCTGTAACAGGTCTTCCGGTTCCTGGGGGATGCCGTGGCGCTGCAGATACTCGGGCGATGCCACCACTACCTGGCCGGTGTCGCCGATCCTGCGCGCGGTCAGCGGGCTGTCGGGCAGATGGCCAAAGCGGACCGCGACGTCGGCCTGCCCGCCGAGAATGTCGACCACTTCGTCGCCGAGGGTGAGGTCGACGACGATGTTCGGGTAACGGGCGCTGAATGCTGCAACCAAGGGAACGATGGCCAGCCGCCCATGGCCAAGGGCGGCACTGACCCGCAATCGCCCCCTGGGTACGCCCTGGTCGGCGATGGCTTCTTCGACCTCGTCCATGTCGGCCAGGATACGCCGGGCGCCGCGCAGGAACGCTTCGCCCTCGGCAGTGAAGGTGATCGCTCGGGTGGTGCGCAACAGCAGGCGGGTGCCAAGACGTTGCTCGGTACGCGCGATGATCCGACTGACTGCCGAGGGTGTCAGGCCCAGTGCACGCGCGGCGGCCGACAGGCTGCCTTCCTGTGCCACGGTGGTGAACACGCTCATTTCACCTGACCTGCCGTTGAAATCCACTTGTGCCTCCTGCGCAAAGGTGATTGCCGAAAATACTATCTACCGTCTGAAAAGACTGGATCGTAGCATTAGCGGCATAGATAAGGAGCCTTCCATGCGTATCAACCCACCACTTGTCGCGCTCGCCATCGGTGCCTTTGGCATCGGCGTAACAGAATTCGCCCCCATGGGCATGTTGCCGGGTATCGCTGCGGATCTGGGCGTTTCCATTCCCGCCGCCGGTTTGCTGATCAGTGCTTATGCGCTGGGCGTATTGCTCGGCGCACCGCTGATGACCCTGACCACCGGCAGGATTCCCCGGCGCTATCTGCTGATCGGGCTCATGGCGATTTTTACCCTGGGTAATCTGATGTCAGCCCTGGCCACCGATTACTACAGCCTCATGGTCGCCAGGGTGGTGACCTCACTGAACCATGGTGCATTTTTTGGCGTTGGCTCCATCGTCGCCGCCAGCGTGGTCGCCCCGGAGAAACGTGCCGGGGCGGTTGCGGCGATGTTCATGGGCCTGACCCTGGCGACCATCGGCGGTGTGCCGCTGGCCGCCTGGTTTGGTGAACTGTTCGGTTGGCGCACCGCTTTCTGGGGAATTACCGGCCTCGGCGTGGTGACCATGGCCGCGTTGTGGTTCGCCCTGCCTAACCTGAAGACGCCGCAAAGCGTCGGTGTAATGGCCGAAATTCGGGTACTGGGGCGTGGTCCGGTGCTGGGCGCGTTGGCCCTGACCGTAGTCGGATCGAGCGCAATGTTTACCGTCTTCACCTACATCGCGCCGATCCTCAGCAGCGAGACCAATAGTTCCACCGCCTACATCACCGCCATGCTGGTGCTTTTTGGTGTGGGGTTGACGCTGGGCAATATGTGGGGCGGCAAGGCCGCCGACCGCTCGATAGATCGCACCTTGATCGTCTCGCTAAGCGTTCTGATTCTCGTCTTGCTGGCGTTCACCCTGCTGATGCGTTGGACGGTGCCGGCTGCTCTGGCCATCCTGATATGGGGTATCGCCAGTTTCGCCCTGGTGCCGCCGCTACAGATGCGCGTCATGGAAGCAGCGAAGGACGCGCCCAATCTTGCCTCTGCGGTGAACATTGGCGCCTTCAATTTTGGCAACGCGATTGGCGCAGCGCTGGGCGGAGCGGTGATCAACGCTGGTCTGGGTTATCCGGCGATTTCCTTGGCCGGAGCGGCGATGGCTGCTCTGGGGCTGCTGATGGTGTTGGCTTATGCCTGGCGTTCCAGAACGATTGAAGCAGCAGTGGTGTGACGAAGATGAGGGGGAGTGGTTCGTTACCAACGATGAGTGGCGGCAAGTGGTCGAAAGCCGTCCTTCGGGATTGACTGCTTCTGGCCGTTTTCTGCCTGTCGAGACCGGCTGAAAACGACCCAAACCGGTCGGTCGTGGCGGGCAGGAATTGGCCGCTAGCGGGTCCTCAACCAAATGGCAAAACGGCCAATAACCTAGCTTTGACCGCACGTCGAACGCCTTCGCAATTGCGCTGGACTGACTCCAAGGCGTCGCTTGAAAGCGGTCGTCATGTGCGCTTGGGAGTTAAAGCCGCAGGTGAGTGCGATCTCCGACAGGCTGGCGGTTGAATCGCGCATCGATGCCCGGGCCTTGGCCAGGCGTCGGTCGATTAGATAGCTATGGGGGCTCTTGCCCGTCGCGTTCTTGAATGCGCGCATGAAATAACCTTCGGACAATTCAAGCAACCCCGCCATTGCCTGTATACCCAGTGGGCCGTCGAGGCCAGCATCTATGAATTCATCGAGCAGGCGCATCCGGCTGCCGGTTATAGAGCCTTGGGGCGGCGCCGACGACGCGTCGATGCCCTCCGCCTGTTCAGCCAATGCGAGTGCCCAGGCTTCACAGTCGTCCTCCACGGAAGCCTGCAACAGCGCGCGGCGCATTCGCAGGGCGAGGTTAACGGCTGGCTGATCAATGCGATTGTTGAATGCCCGGTCACCCAGCAATGAAATACCGTCGGTGCGCATGACCCGCAGGTATTCACCGCCCGTGGGTGACTCGGACAACACATCACAGCCAGCGGGGATGAACGCCAAGCCATTGGGCATGGCATCGAAGGGGCGCACTCGGTCGCTGCCGATGGCGTGCAAGCCTCGTTGGCTGTCGAAGGCAAAGCCGATCGCTGCCTGGGTCGCAACATATCGGGTCGCGTAGGCGGCGCCGGGTAGCAATTCGATCGCCCACGGCCCTGCCTCGACACGACGAATCGGTTCAGGTACGAGCGAGGGCGGCAGGCGGTTTCGAAGGCTCATGAACCATAGTAGTGAAGAGGGGGCGTAAAAGTCAGGTCAGTTTTTTGAAAGCCGGCGTGACCTGCCCATGCCTAGACTGGGAAAAGCCTCAGGAAGACAGTTCATGCACAAACTGACTCGCGATGATCTCGAACAAGCTGCCCGCCACGTGTACCAAGTCATGCCTGCCACCGCCCAATACCCTTGGCCATTGCTGGCTGAGCGGTTAGGTTGCACTGTCTGGGTCAAACACGAAAACCACACACCTACAGGTGCTTTCAAAGTGCGGGGTGGCATTACCTTCTTGCACTGGCTGCGGCGCGAACACCCGGGCGTGAAGGGCATTGTCTCCGCTACGCGCGGCAACCATGGTCAGAGCCTGGCGCTAGCGGCAAGCACGTTGGGTTTGAGGGCTTTGATTGTCGTGCCGGAAGGTAATTCGCTGGAAAAGAACAATGCCATGCGCGGCTTTGGCGGCGAAGTGGTTGAGTGTGGTCGCGATTTCGACGAAGCCCGTGAAGAGGCCGTGCGTCTGGCGCAGGTGCATGACCTCTACCTGGTGCCACCGTTCCACACCGAGTTGGTCAAAGGTGTGGCCACGTATGCGCTGGAGCTGTTCATCGCTGCGCCGGATCTGGATACCGTCTACGTGCCGATTGGCTGTGGATCGGGGATTTGCGGGGTGATCGCCGCCCGCGATGCGCTGGGCCTGAACACCCAAGTGGTGGGCGTGGTTTCCAAAGAGGCAGCGGCGGCGAAGTTATCGTTTGAAGCTGGGGCAATCTGCGAGACCGCTTCGGCAAACACCTTTGCTGATGGCTTGGCCGTGCGTAAGCCAGTTCCCGATGCGTTCGCCATCTACGGGGCCGCTTCGGCGCGAATCGTCTCTGTCAGCGAGGGCGAGATTGCCGAGGCCATGCGCGTGTATTACACCGATACCCACAACCTCGCTGAAGGGGCAGGTGCGGCAGCGCTGGCAGCGCTGATTCAGGAGCGTGAAATGATGCTGGGTAAAAAGGTGGGTGTGATTCTGTCCGGCGGGAATGTTGATCGGTCGGTGTATGCGAGCGTGATTGCGAGCTGATTACTCCGACCCGCCTCGCGACGTGGCCAGAGCTTCAACTCTGTTTCTGATCTGAACTAACGCTGACTGGAACAGCCTGTGACAGGGTTCAGGAAAATCAAGCTTGAGACCGACGCCATAAGCCCATCGATAAACGGTGCTTTCTGTGCCAGGTATTCACCTATGCCGCCGGTGTTGCTTGCTTCCAGTTCAAGTTTGAAGTCTTGATACTGCTGGCGAATCACAGGGGCGTCCCTGAGCAGGTCACGAAAACGGAGCATTCTTTCGATTTGATCGTGGCCGGTGATACAAACGTGGGCCTTATGTGTTCGCACAGGATTGATGAAGACGCGTTGAAGACGCTGATTCGTGCGGCGGTGGCGCTCAATACATCGACGTAAAAATTGTTCTGTACGGCTAACCGATCGTTTCCAGAGCTTTCGAATAAAAAATCAGCACTGTTTAGATCGATTATTTCTTTAGGTTCTTTATATAGCGCTGGGTCGAATATCCGTAACTGATAAAACCATGTCTTAATTTCGATTCTGTCTGCGATGAAGCCGATATCGCCGCTATAACAGGCAACGCCGTACCGACCGCGACACTAAAGCGGTTTCAACATCAAAACCTGCTGCTCGGCCATCATCTTGTCGTCCCTTCGCCAGTCCTTAGAATCCGCCCCCATCAGCTTCGTCCAACTATCGAATCGCTTAGGGAGTTACACCATGATGAACGCCATGCAGATGCCAATGCCGATGATGAACGCCAACATGCCGATGATGCCAATGATGGGCATGCCGATGATGATGGCGACCATGAGCTGCGAAATGATGGACGACGGCATGATGTGCAAAATGATGCCGGCCGCGGGCATGGACATGGCCATGTTCAAGAACAGCGCTGAAATGATGCAGATGATGATGAACTGCGGCATGCCGATGATGATGCATTGCGGCAACATGAGCATGATGTGCATGTCCCAGGCGAGCATGGCCATGCCGATGATGAACATGATGATGCCAATGCCGATGATGGGCATGCCGATGCCGTCGATGAAGTGCGTGATGGAATGCACGATGATGGCCGACTGCATGATGTGCAAAATCATGCCGATGGCCGGCATGAACATGGACATGATGAAAAGCTGCTGCGACTTGATGATGAAAATGATGAACGATTGCAGCATGCCGATGATGATGAGCTGCAATGGCATGCCGCTGATGTGCTGCACCTGCTGATCCCTGACAACACAAAAAAAGCCCCCGCGACCTTACGGTTGCGGGGGCTTTTTCATTCCGGCAGACACTGCAGTTCCCTGTAGGAGCGAGGCTTGCCCGCACATTGGATGTTCATTGCTCTTTCAGGCGATTAATCCAGGCGTTCCGGGTAAGTCACCACCAGATAAGCCACTGCCTCACTGTCGGCGGGGTTGCGGTAGCGGTGGGGCTGGTCGGCGTAGAACAGGATCGAGTCGCCGGTAGACAGCAGGTAACGTTCATCGTTGACGCTGATTTCCAGTACGCCCTGCGACACCACCAGGTTCTCCTGAACACCGGGGCCATGCCCCTCGCTGTGGTCTTCGCCCAAAGGGCTCAGGCGCAGTTCGTAAAATTCCGATTGGCGTGCCACATCAAACGGGAACAGGGCGCGGCTGACGAAGGCTCCGTTGGCGCTGACCAGACGTTTGCTCTCACGTGCCGACAGCACGGCTACACCTTCAAAGGCCCGATGCTCAAGAAAGGCGGCCACCGAGACCTTCAGGCCTTTGGCAATTTTGCACAACACTTTGATGGATGGCACGCTGCGTCCGGACTCGATCTGCGCCAGCATTGCCCGGCTCACACCGCATTGCCGGGCCAGCGCGTCGAGGGACAAGTGACGCTTGCCCCGCAACCGTTGCAGGTTCTGTGCGACTCGCTCGCAGATCGGGTCTTCTTCCAGTGGCTCCAGATTATTCAAGTCCGTCACGGGTTCGTCTGCGCTCGCCAGAAATCGCGAGGGTTGCTGCGCGTTCATGCGTGTCGGGTCTCAGTCGAATGGGTGGCCTGGACCCATTGATAAGCCTGTAAACCAGCGTTACGTGCATACATCTCCCACATGGCCCGTGCCCGTTGCTGAGCCTGTTTGCGTTTGCGGTAACTGGCGAAGTCGATGAGGTTGTCAGTCGGATTCATGGGGCACTTCACTGTGGTGATGAATGACGGGATGAGCTGAGAGTACTTGGATATTTTTATAACGATAAATACTGATTTTGTATTTATTAATTCTATTTTGTTCTTATTGATTGCGATGTCAAAGCTGCTATGTGCCTAGGCAAATGTCGACGCGTTGAGAGGATTTGTAGGGGCTATGGGCTAGGGCTTACGCCACAGAAGCAACAGCAGCGCCGCAGCCGCCAGCACCGCCCCGACGATGAAGGTGCTGGCCGAGCCCGAGGTCTCCCACAGCGCGCCAGCCAGTACACTGGCGATCAACAGGCACACGCCGCTGATCAGATTGAACAGGCCGAATGCCGTGCCCCTCAGATGCTCGGGCGCGGTGTCGGCAATCAGCGTTGCAAGAATCCCTTGGCTGAAGCCCATGTGCAGGCCCCACAGAGCCACGCCCGCCAGCAGGGTCATGATCGAATCCGCTTGCGCCAATAACAGGTCCGCCAGGATCAGCAGGACGATGCCGACACACAGCACTTTGGTGCGGCTGATCCGGTCGGATAACCAGCCGGCCGGGTAGGCAGACACGGCATAAAGCAGCGACATGACCACCATCACCATCGGCACCCAAGTGGCCGTCAGGCCTGTTTGTTGCGCCTTCAACACCAGAAAGGCCTCGCTGAAACGGGCCAGTGTGAAGAGCCCGCCGACGATCACCACCCACCAGTAATCACGGGAAAAATCCCGCAGAACCTTCCAGTGAATAGGTGAGCGAAAGGTGCGTTCACCAGCGGCAGCGGTCGGTTCTTTTACCCCGCCGACAATCAGCGCCACCGATATCACCGCCGGGATCACCGCAAACCACAACACCAGATGGATCTGCCCGAGCCAGAGCATCAGCACAATTGCCAGAACCGGACCCAGAATGGCGCCCACCGTGTCCATTGACTGGCGCAAGCCAAAGCAGGCACCACGGATTTCGGCGGGTGCGATATCGGCGACCAATGCATCTCGCGGCGCGCCACGAATACCTTTGCCAATGCGATCCAGAAAACGCGCGGTGAACACCACCTCCACCGAATGCGCGAGGGGAAACAGTGGTTTCGACAAGGCTGCCAGACCATAGCCCATCAACAGCAGGCCTTTGCGTCGGCCGATAAAGTCGCTGATGGCGCCGGAGAATATCCTGGTCAGCATCGCGGTCGCCTCGGCGATGCCCTCGATCACCCCGACAGTCAACGCGCTCGCGCCCAAGGTCGTGACCAGAAACACCGGCAGCAGGCTATGCACCAGCTCTGAAGACAGGTCCATGAACAGGCTGACAAAACCCAGGGCCCAGACCGTGGAGGGGATACGCAGTGATGCCGGTCTGGGTTTTGAGAGGTTGTCCATGCTGGTTTCCGGGATTGAATGCTCACCGATTGTTTATGTCGCCAACCCCGGCAATCAGGCCTTAAAGGTTCTGACTCAAAAAACACAACGTATTGCCATGCGCTTCAGCCGCCGCCCGTTGGTTGTAGCTGTCACGGTGCGAGCAGTTGAAGCCGTGTTCGGCTCCTGGATATACCTCGATATCGACGTCGTCGTTGAACTCGAAACGTTCGGCGATTTGCTTCACGGCGTCGATGGGGATGTGGCTGTCCTGTTCGCCGAAGTGCATCAACATCGGCACCTTGAGTTCACCGGCCCGATCCAGTTGGTTCTGAATGCCGCCGCCGTAGTAGGCGATCGCCACGTCGACGAAACCGTTGGCCGCGGTGTTGTACGACAGCATGCCGCCGAAGCAAAAACCGATCGAAGCGATCCTGCCATCCAGCGCCGGATGCGCCGGATGCGCCTTCAGGGCGTCGATGGCCAGTTTGATGTCGGCCTGGGCCTTGTAGCGGTCGGTGGCGTTCATCAACTCGACGGCACGTTTCCAGCCGGCTTCGTCGTAGCCCAGTTCGATACGGTGACCGTTGCGCCAGAACAGATCCGGCGCCACCACCAGGTAGCCGTCGGCGGCGTATTGCTCGGCGACCGAGCGGATGTGTTCGTTGACGCCGAAAATTTCCTGAATCAGCACAATTCCCGGACCTTTACGGGTGTGGGGAATGGCCAGGTAAGCGCCGAACGTGCCCTCGGCGCTGCTGATCTCGATCCATTGGGTGGTCACGCTCATGACGGCTCCTTTTTACACAAGTTGGGTGGGGTTACCGAGACGCTGGCGTATCAGCGGTGACTGCGCCGCCAGAAGAGTCGAGCCAACAACGCGTCCATGCTGAGTTTGCCGGCCCCCGAGAGCAACAACGGCATGAGGGCTGCGAGGTAGATCAGCGGCAGTTTGAAATTGCCATGGCCTTTATTGCTGATGGCATAACCCTGGGCAAGTTCACTCAATGTAGACCAATCGGCCGGCCAGTGAACGGCAGCGGTGGCGACGATCGTAACCACGATCAGCGTTATGGACGAAAGGCGCGTCCCAAGGCCTACCAGCAGGGCGAGGGCGCAGATCAGCTCGGCCCACATCGCCAGTTCCCAGTTCAACGTGGCCGGAACGTGGTTGAAGGGAAACGGGAAGGTGTTCTGGATGTCGGCGAACCAATTCTGGCCGTTCCATTTTTCCAGGCCCGACTCGAAAAATTCCCAGGCCAGAAACAATCTCAAGGTCAGGGGGGCGATCCAGCTGCCGGTACGGTCGAGGTTCAGGTGCAGGCTTTTGATGGCTGAGAAGAGAGAGGTATTCATGGATTTAACTCCGGGATTTGATCGACAGGCGCATTCATTGTGGGAGCGGGCTTGCTCGCGAAAGCGGCGTGTCAGGCGACATTAATGTTGACTGATACTCCCTCTTCGCGAGCAAGCCCGCTCCCACAGGGGAATTGTTGATGTTCTGGATATTTCATTCGGTCAAAAGAGTGCTTCTGACCGACCGTTTGTACTTCAACGCAATCTTGCCCAGCAGCCGAATGACGATTGCCGAAAACATCAGGCCGAATGGCAGGACGTACCAGGCACTCATGGGGATGCGTTTGAAGTTGGAATAAGTGAACACCGCCGCGAGCACCCACATACCGCTGACGTGCAGGGCTTTCCAGGCGTTGGGGCCGATCAGCCGCGCCGTGGTTTTGAACGAGGTCAGTGCCATGAGCAAAATAAACAGATAACCAACCGAGCCCGGGATGTTGCCGACCGTGGTGCGGCCGGGCCAGAACTCGGGGTTCAGTTGGCCGTAGCTGTAGATCAGGATGGCGTGCACCAGGTGGGAAAACGCAAAGGCCAGGCCGATGAAGCGTCGTTCGCGCACCAGCGATCGAGTGAAAGGCGAGGGCACCAGCACGGCCAAAGCGGACGCAGTGAACGCGGCGAGAAACAGCGCAAACGAAGTGCGTGCAGTGGCGCGAATGGCGCTGCGCGTGGCTTCCACCAGATCCGGGTTCAGCAGCAGAATCAGGCCGGCCATCAACAGCACCAGCAAGGACAGCAGGCCAAACAGCGACCAGCCGTGGTAACGGGGAACTTGAACTTGGGTCATCTGACAACACTCCTGAGCAAGGGCCGACCCGGTTTTGCCGGTGGTCAGCGGACGACAGAAGTATTTCAACCGGATGTATGGTCGGTATGTCTGAAAAGTCGCCCGATGCAAGTTGGTGTATCCCGGGCCGTGACAGATACATTCCCGTACAAAACTGTGATTTGTGATCCGGTGCCGACTTGGGGCGTCTAGCGACAGTGTCCCCGCAATCCCATGGGGCGAGACTTCGGAACCCGGCATGCAAGCGCTGTTGAACGAGATCCTTGACGCAGTCCGACCGTTGATCGGTCAGGGCAAAGTGGCTGACTACATTCCCGCGCTCGGCACCGTGCCGGCCAATCAGCTGGGCATTGCCGTGTATGGCAACGACGGCGAGTTGTTTTGCGTCGGGGACGCCGAGACGCCGTTCTCGGTGCAGAGTATTTCCAAGGTGTTCAGCCTGGTGCAGGCCATCGACCATTCCGGTGAAGCCATTTGGGAGCGCCTGGGCCACGAGCCGTCCGGCCAACCGTTCAACTCGCTGGTGCAGCTGGAATTCGAGCGCGGGCGCCCGCGCAATCCCTTCATCAACGCCGGTGCGCTGGTGATCTGCGACATCAACCAGTCACGTTTTGCCGCGCCGGCATTGTCGATGCGCGATTTTGTCCGGCGTTTGTCTGGCAACCCGAATGTCATGGTGGACGGCAAGGTCGCCGAGTCGGAATACCAGCACCGCGCGCGCAACGCGGCCATGGCTTATCTGATGCAATCGTTCGGCAATTTTCATAACGACGTCGAAGCCGTGCTGCGCAGCTACTTCAGCCATTGCGCGCTGCGCATGAGTTGCGTGGATCTGGCCCGGGCTTTCTGCTTCCTGGCCAACGACGGTTTCTGCAAACACAGCGGCGCACAGATCCTCAGCGCCCGCCAGACCCAGCAAGTCAACTCGATCATGGCCACCAGCGGGCTGTACGACGAAGCCGGCAACTTTGCCTATCGCGTCGGTCTGCCGGGCAAGAGTGGCGTGGGTGGGGGCATCGTTGCGGTGGTGCCGGGGCAATTCACGGTGTGCGTGTGGTCCCCGGAATTGAACGCCGCCGGCAACTCCCTCGCTGGCATGGCCGCGCTGGAATTGTTGAGTCAGCGGATCGGCTGGTCGGTGTTCTGATGGCATTTCTTGACTAGCGCTTGATGACCGCTACCGTGAAGCAGGCATTCTTTGACTCACCCGAACGGGTGAAGGGGCGGGTGACTTCATGGTGAGTTTCGGTTCCGCGCTTCTAGTCTTCAATGACCCGGACACTCATTTGCGCAAAGGGTTGTCTGCCGTGGTCCAGATAGGCGACACCCTGTGGGTCGCCAATGATGAATCCTTGAGCCTGGAGCGCTTCACCTTGCGTGAGCGCGTCGGTGCGGGCGAGTTTCTGTTTGACCAGCACAAACAATTCCCGTTGGCGTCCCTGTTGGCGCTGCCGGTCATCCCGACGATTGGCGAAGAATTCGTTGAGGCAGACCTGGAAGGCATGAGCTACGACCGCGACACGGGGTATCTCTGGATTGTGGGGTCTCACAGCCTGAAACGGAAAAAACCCGATAGCACCAAGTCCCTGAAGAAAAACGCCGAGCGTCTGGCAACTGTCAGCAGTGATGGCAATCGTTTTCTCCTGGCCCGGATTCCGGTGGTCGAAGAAAACGGGACGTTCACTTTGGTGAAGAGCACCGTTAGCGATGATCGAGTTGCCGCCCAATTGGCCGGTAATCAACAGGGTAACGAATTGCTCGATGAACTCAAGGACGACGAGCATGTGGGGGCATTTCTGCACATTCCCGGCAAGGACAACGGGTTCGATACCGAAGGTCTTGAGATCAACGGCAAGCGTGTTTTTATCGGGTTGCGAGGGCCGGTGTTGCGTGGCTGGGCAATCATTCTGGAGGTCGAACCCGAGGACCATCCCGAGGCTGCTCACACACTGAGGCTGAAAAAAATCGGGCCTAAGGGGCGCAAATATCGAAAGCATTTTCTCCAGCTGGATGGACTCGGCGTCAGGGACTTATGCATCGATGGTGACGACATGTTGATCCTGGCCGGGCCGACAATGAACCTCGACGGGCCTGTCAGCTTATTTCGATGGCACGACGGCGCCAGGCCAACAGACGAAAGTTTTGTCTTCAGCGAACAATTGACGCCGGTCCTGGAGGTTCCTTACGGGCAAGGAGAGGATAAAGGCTGCGATCATGCCGAAGGAATGACCTTTGTCAGCACTGCGGGCGTTGAAGATCCCTTGCTGCTGGTGGTCTATGACGCGAACGCCGCGTGGCGCAAACAGGGGAGCAATCGCCTGGAGCAAGATGTATTTCGACTGGCGAAAAAGTAACCGCCACTGCGCCCTCGGTGAATGACGCTCCACGGATTTTCCTATACATTTTCCGACCGCTCCCCTGCATGGTGAAACCGTTTCATGTCTCTTGCGCTCGAACGTCTAGTTGCTGGCACGCCAATCCCTTTTGCCGGCAATCGTGTCACTGTCGTCAGCCCCGAACTGGCGGCGCGCTTTCAGCCCGGCGACCATCTGTTGGTAGAGCAAGTCAGCGGCGAATTGCTGCTGATCCCGGTGGCGGACCAGCAAGCGGCGGCGGTCGCCATCGAGCGCGCTGAAGCGGCGTTCGCTGCAATGTCCAGCGTCTCGGATCACGCCATCAGCGAGTTTTTCGATCACTTTGCTAAACGCCTGGAAACCCCGGAATGCTGGGCCTTGATTGCGGCCGCCAACCAGGCCGACATCGAGCGGGCCAAGGCGCGCGGGCGATCCACCACGCGGCTGCTCGCCGATGAGCGCATGCGCGGCGACATGATCGCCGGCCTCAGGGCCTGGCGTGATGCACCGGCCACCCGCGGCAAGGTTGTGAGTTGCGTCGAGCACGACGGCTGGAAAGTCGAGCAAGTGGTGTCGCCGCTGGGCATCGTCGCGTTCGTGTTCGAAGGCCGGCCGAATGTCTTTGCCGACGCCGCCGGTGTATTGCGCACCGGTAACACCGCGGTGCTGCGCATTGGCAGCGATGCGTTGGGCACCGCCCAGGCCATCGTCACCCACGCATTGAATCCTGCATTGGCTGATGCCGGATTGCCGACCGGAGCAGTTTCGCTGGTGGAAAGCGTCAATCACGCCGCCGGTTGGGCGATGTTCGCCGACCGACGCCTGTCATTGGCTGTGGCCCGTGGTTCGGGACGTGCGGTCAGCCAGTTGGGCAGCATCGCGCAACAGGCCGGCACCGCCGTCAGCCTGCATGGCACCGGTGGCGCCTGGCTGATCGCCGACAAACACGCCGATGCCCGGCGCTTTGCCGCCGTGGTGCGCAACTCGCTGGACCGCAAAGTCTGCAACACCCTGAACGTTTGCCTGATCCACCGCGACCGCGCCGCCGAGCTGGTGCCGCTGTTTCTCGACGCCCTGCAACAGGCCGGCGCCGCTAGGGGCCAGGGCTGCAAGTTACATATCGTCGAGGGCAGCGAGCAGCATTTGCCAACTGATTGGCAAACCGCGAGCGTCGAGGTGTACCGCGCCGAAGGCTATCAAACCGAAGCGTTGGCCGAACCGCTGCCCGTGGATCAATTGGGTCGCGAGTGGGAGTGGGAAGAAACCCCGGAAGTCAGCCTGAAGATCGTCGACGACCTGGACCAGGCCATCGTCTTGTTCAACCGCTACAGCCCGCAATTCACCGTGTCGCTGATCAGTGAAGATGCCCCGGCGCAGGAGCGTTTCTACAACGCGGTCAACGCGCCTTTTGTCGGCAACGGGATTACCCGCTGGGTCGATGGACAGTACGCGTTGAACAAGCCGGAACTGGGGCTTTCGAACTGGGAGAGCGGGCGCCTGTTTGCGCGCAGCGCGATTCTCTCTGGCGATGGTGTGTTCACGATCCGTAGCCGCATGACGCAGACGGATCTGTCGGTCAAACGCTGAGACGGCACTCCGGAACAGCCGGTGAGGTGACAGCCCTGATGCCTAAGTTAAAACACAGAACCTGTGGGAGCGTGGCTTGCCCGCGAAGAACAATAACGCGTAATCCTTGAAAAACCGCGGTGCATTTTTCGCGGGCAAGCCACGCTCCCACAGGATTTTCGTCGCTCAAATTTCTTAACTTCCCGACATCAGGGCTGTCCCCCGACCCCAGACAACGGCACGCACTATACTTAATGTGTGTCCGTGTCTGCGTGGGGACGGACAGCGCTCATCTGACTACGTGAGGGAGGGTTGCGCCATGAAACTTCATTCCTTTCAACATTACTCTCATGATCTGGAATCGGTCGTTCACGACGCGTGGATTACCACCAGAGTGAAATCGGCCCTGGCATTGGCCGACTCAACCCTTGGCCTGCATGTCCATGTCAAAACCCATGCGGGCAGGGTGGCATTGAGCGGCCGCGTCAACACTCACAGGCAGTGTGAGCATGCTGTTGCTCTGGCCCGCTCGGTTCATGGAGTCGCCGACATCGACGCCAGCGAATTGCTCACTCACGTGTTCACGCCGGGCAGTTTTTCAGAAGCGCCCAATGCCGAAGAGACCACTGAACGTCGGTCACAATCGTCTACAAAGATTGACGATAAATGACAGTGGCGATCTTGTGAGTGTCACATTCCCGGTCGGGAACTGAGGACGGGGGTAGTCGCGCGCGTGCGCACTTTGTAACGCTGCGCCAAGCCTGGCGCAGCTCGGGCGGACGAGGCCTTCAGGCGGCTTGGACCGCTTGACCATACACCGCACAGGTGTCCGGGTGCTCGGCCAGCGACACGAAGTTGCGACGGCTGGCATCCAGAGCATCGACCGAACCGGTCTCGATGTCATAAACCCAACCATGCAGATTCAGCAGGCCTTTTTCCTGGGCTAGACGCACGCTCGGGTGAGTCTGGATATTTGCCAGTTGGGCGATGACGTTTTCCCGGACCATCGAACTCACCTTGGCGGCGTCGCTGGCATGAGGGCGGGAGTCGTTGATCACCTTGGCCGACTCGGCGTGTTGCAACCAGCCACTGACGGCGGGCAAGTGATCCATGCATTTGCACTGGGCGATGGCGGTCATGGCGCCACAGTCCGAATGCCCGCAGATCACGATGTCAGTCACACCCAATACCGCGACCGCATATTCGACCGTTGCCGACACGCCGCCGGGGTGCGGACTGTAAGAGGGCACGATATTGCCGGCATTGCGCACCACGAACAGTTCGCCGGGCTCTTGCTGAGTCAGCAGTTCCGGCACCACGCGGCTGTCGGAACAGGTGATGAACAAAGTGCCGGGATGCTGGGTGGTGGCCAGGTGTTTGAATAGGTCGGTACGTTGGATAAAGGCTTCGTTCTGGAACTTCAATAAACCTTCGATGAGCGCTTTCATGGTGGACTTCCTTGCAATGAATGAGGGACGGGCTAATGCCTAATTCCGGTGAATTAAGACGCGGAACCTGTGGGAGCGTGGCTTGCCCGCGAAGAATGCACCGCGATTTTTCAGGTATTACGCGTCATCGTTCTTCGCGGGCAAGCCACGCTCCCACAGGTTCCGCGTGTTGTTTTAGAAAGGACGCAGCGGCAGAAATTTACCGTCCAGAGTAATCACTGCGCGGGAACCACCTTCCGGGTCTTCAACTTTCTTCATGTCCAGCTTGAAGTTGATCGCGCTGATAATGCCGTCGCCGAATTGCTCATGAACCAAGGCTTTGAGCGTAGTGCCGTAGATCTGGATCATTTCGTAGAAACGGTAGATGGTCGGATCGGTCGGGACACCCGAGAGGCTGCCGCGCAGCGGGATGATCTGCAGGCGAGCCACGGCGTCGGCGTCCAGTTCGAGTTTCTCGCCAATCACCTTGGCGGCGGCTTCCGGCAGCGGATGCTGGCCGAGCAGGGCGGCGGTGACATAGGCCAGGCCCAGACCGGTGCCGTCAGTCAAATCCTGCCAGGACAGATTCTTGCGCGCCTTGGCATCGAGAATCGAAGTGGTCAGGGCCAGACTCGGATCCTGGTAAGCGTGGGACTGTTGCATGGTGTGACTCCTATCGGTTGTGGCTGGAAAGTGGAGCCATCTTCGGACGATTGATTCATAGCGTCCAAGACCGATATACAATGCATCGCATAAGTCTTGCCTATAGATGATGTGCCCCATGCTGCTCCGACATTTACGTTACTTGCTGGCAGTCGCCGACCACGGCAGCTTCACCCGCGCCGCCGAGGCGTTGCACGTCTCTCAACCGACGCTGTCTCAGCAGATCCGGCAACTGGAGGAAACCCTGGGCGTGAGCCTGTTCGACCGCACCTCACGCACGGTCAAACCGACCGATGCGGGGCTGGCCTATATCGAAAGTGCCCGTCGGGTACTGGTGGAACTTGAAGCAGGGAAACGCGCGCTGCATGACGTGAAGGACTTGTCTCGCGGCTCCTTGCGACTGGCCATGACGCCAACGTTCATGGCATATCTGGTGGGGCCGTTGGTGCGCGACTACGTGGCGAAGTTTCCCAACATCCATCTGCAAATTTTCGAGCTATCGATGGATGACATCGAGGCCGGGTTGCTTGATGACTCGCTGGACATCGCCATCGCCTTTACCCCGGTGAGGAGCCCCGACATCGAGTGCGTGCCGGCGTTTGTCGAGACGTTGGGCGTGATGGTCGGGCGCAGCCACCCGTTGTACGAGCGCCAGAACCCGCTATCGCCAAAGGAGGTGGCGCAGCTGGAGTTCGCGTTGCTGACGCCGGGCTTCATCACCCGATCCTCCATCGACGGGTATTTTCGGCAACAGAACATCACGCCCAACGTGGCGATCGAGGTGAACTCGGTGAGTACGTTGCTGGAGGTCATTCGTCACGCGCCGATGGCCACCATCCTCCCGGAGCCCATCGCCACTGCGGAACGGGCATTGCGCAAAATTCCGCTGCAGGGGGAGGCGCCCAACCGAGGGGCCGCGCTGCTTCGGCGCAAAAACAACTATCACAGTGCGGCGTCGGTGGCCTTTATGGATCTGGTATTGGGCGCGGCTGCGGTCGAGTCGGCGAACAGTCAGTCATCCACTGATTGACACACCCCATTGGGAGCCTTGCCGGTGGAGGACACGGTCACCGAGTCGTCATCGGCGAGGATGATCGTAATCGTGATCCCCGAACCCCTGGCTTCGAAGTGGCTATCGTTGATGGCTTTGGTTACCGCCTCTTTGCTGTTGATCAATACCGGACCGTCCTGATCCGCATGGACGACGACTTTACCGGGGCAGTCCACATCGAATGAGGGAATACCAGGGAGGGTGTTCGCATGGGCAGCATTCGCCATCGCCAACACTATGAATATCAGGATTTTGTTCATCGCAAGCCTCCAGAGATCCAGCAGGGCATACGGTTAACCATAGCTTTGTTTGGTGCGCACGAGACAAACGAAAAGGCCCCGCTCGATATTCCGAGCGGGGCCCTTCTTTCATTACTGAGGGGGGATATCAATACAACCGATCAATCACCCGAACTTCGTTCTGGTTCTGCATCGATGCCCACGCCTGTTTCAGCGTTTGCAGCACATTACCGATGAAGTCCTTGTCGGCTGCGGCTTTTTTGCCGACATAACCCTGGCCACGACGGTACATCTTCAGTCGGGCGAGCAGGTTCTGGTTGTTCTTGTCGAACGCTTCTTCGTGGGCATGGGGCGACAGGCAGTCGATATGAACCTGGCCCGATTTGCTGATCCACAGAATATGGCTGTCCTGACTGTCTTTTTGCGCAGCGAACAAGCGAGCCAGTTCATCGATAGTAGGTTGATTGTTCAGATTCATTGTAAGCCCCTTGACCATTTGGTGATCTTTCAAAGTTGATTCGCTAATACAAGTAGCCCATCGGTTAGTTGATCCCTGGCACCGAAACCAGGACGTCAGCGGTCAGCCGTCAATACGACGGGGTCCCGCATCTGTTGCATGTAGTCGTGTTGAATAACTGCTACGCAATAGCGTCACAACGAAGAGAAGCAGCGAAAACCTGGAGGCCACTGCCGACATTTTCAGGGTCGGCCACAAGCTTCATGAGGATTGATCGCTAGCGCTTCTCGTCCTTTGTACTGGACGTTCAGGCCAGGTCAGCTTCTTCAATCTGCCTTGTGGGCAGCGTGTATCCGGGGAAAACAGCTCGGCGGTCAGACGAGCTTGCTCAAACGTGTTGCCTGTACTCCCGATCGGGGAGATGTCTGCATCATGCAAGGGCAAATCGGAGGCGTCAACGGTTTTGTAGTGATTATTTTTGTTCACTACATATTGTCGGACAAAGTGGTTTTGGAATTAGAAAGGCGGGTGTGGCTAGCACACCGACCCCGTAGGAGCGAGGCTTGCCCGCGAAGAACGATGACGCGGTCCTGCCGTTTGTCCGCGTGATGGCTTTCGCGGGCAAGCCTCGCTCCTACGGGGTTTGTGCGGTTTTCGGGTGCAGGCGTTTTGGCGTTGCAACTTACTCGCAGAGCGCCTGACGCTTAACCCGTAGGCGATCTTTCAAAGCCGTAAACGGTGCACGGATAACCATCAATTGGCATGCGATGCAGGGTGAAATCACCGCCCGTGAGATCAGGCATCACCTTGGCCCAGAACAGCCGTGCAGGCTGGTTGGCATCGATGTGGAAAATCTGCCATTGACCGGGGAACCGGTTCAAGAGGGCAGAGACGACAAACTTCGCGACGCCTTGGCCACGAAAGCGTCGACTGACAAAAAAGTAGCCGATGTTGTGTTCCGCGCCGACGATATGGGTTTCGTTATCCACGGTCACGAAACCGGCAAGCTCGCCGTCAACCTTGATCAGAAACGGCCTGGTTGCCGGGTTGCGCCAGTAATCAAGCTTGGGCTGGATGTTGAAGAAGCCATGATCCCCGAGTTTCAGCGGCAGCCATTCACTGAAGTCGTAGATGTAGAACTGCATCAGGTTTTCGATGGTTTCCAGTTCGTCGCGCTGGGCGGCGTGCAGTTCGATTGAGGGCTGGCTTCTGATTGTCGTCATGGTCATACCTTTTCAGAAAGCAGGGCTGATGCCTGGCGCGCAATCCATGTGAGAACGGGCTTACCCTAATGCCGGTAAGTTAAGACGCAGAACCTGTGGGAGCGTGGCTTGCCCGCGAAGAATGCACCGCGGTTTTCAGGTATTACGCGTCATCGTTCTTCGCGGGCAAGCCACGCTCCCACAGGTTCTGCGCCTGACGTTGAAGAACACTAGACCATTTCGATTCGTTCCAAGTGACCTCAACCCTTGCTTGCCGGTTTCGCCGCGCGCTTGGTGCCGGTCGAGGGCTTGCGTTTGGCGGGTTTGCGTTTGTTTTTCCACGGTGTGGCGCCACGCCCGGCCGGGCTTGCCGGCCCGCTGATGGTCAGGTTCAGGCCGGCGCAACGGGCCACTTGCTTGCTCATCCACGCAGCCTGTTTGGTGACGAATTCTTCCAGGCTCATTTCACCGCTCTGCACCATGTCCAGGGCCTGTTCCCAGATCGCCGTGGTTCCGGGGTCGGCAATGGCGCGCGGCACGGCATCGATCAGGCTGAACGCTGCCGGCGTCGCGGCCAGGGCCTTGCCGTTCTTGATCAGGTAGCCACGGTCCAGCAGGCCCTGGATGATCGAGGCGCGGGTGGCTTCGGTGCCGATCCCGGTAGTGTCCTTGAGCTTTTGCTTGAGCAGCGGATCTTCCACCAGTTTGGCGACGTTCTTCATCGCTTTGATCAGGTCGCCTTCGGTGAACGGCTTGGGCGGCTGGGTCCAGAGGTCCTTGAACTTCACGTCGACCACTGCGCAGTCACGCCCCTCGGCCAATGCCGGCAGTGTTTGGGGCGCCGGTGCTTCGCGGCCCTTGGCAGGCGCGAGGGCTTCGGGCAAGGCGCGTTTCCAGCCGGGTTCGACAATCTGCTTGCCCACGGCGCGCAAGGCTTCACCGGCACAGTCGAAGTCGGCCTGGGTCCGGTCGTACTCATGGTTGGGCAGGAACTGCGCCAGATAACGCGCACGAATCAGGGTGTAGACCGCCCGTTGCTTGCCTACCAGTCGGTCGAGGTTTTTCGCGGCAGCAGTGGGAATGATGCCGTGGTGAGCGCTGACCTTGGCGTCGTTCCAGGCCCGTGAGCGGCGCTGGGGCTCCAAATGATCGTGCAACGCGTTCAATGCCGGGTCGGCCTGCCTCAGCGCAGCAAGAATACTCGGGGCTTCGCTGTGCTGACTCAGCGGCAGGTAGCCGCAATCGCTGCGCGGGTAGGTGATGACTTTGTGGGTTTCGTACAGCGCCTGGGCAATGTCGAGGGTTTCCTGAGCCCCGAGTCCGAGCTTCTTCGAGCAAACTTCCTGCAACGTGCCCAGATCGAACGGCAAAGGCGCGACTTCGCGCATCCGCTCGGTGCGCAGTTTGATCACCCGAGCGCTCGCCGCACCACCCATGGCCGTAGCCGCTTTCTGAGCCAGCGCTTGATTCAGGCAGCGGTCCTGATCGTCGCAAGCGTCGGAGGCCGCACGCCACCGGGCGGTGAACGCGGTGCCGTCGTGCAGCAGTTGCACATCGATAGCCCAATAAGCGACCGGGACGAAATCGGCAATGCTGCGGTCGCGATCCACCACCAGGCGCAAGGTCGGCGTCTGCACCCGACCGACTGGCAACACACCCTGATACCCGGACTGACGCCCCAGCAGGGTGAACAGCCGACTCATGTTCATCCCGATCAACCAGTCGGCCCGAGAGCGCCCCAATGCCGAATGATAAAGGCTGAACGTCTCGGCCCCGGGCTTGAGCGCCGCCAGAGCCTTGCGGATCGACGCATCGTCCAGCGCCGACAGCCACAGCCGCCGGATCGGCCCGCGATAACGGCAATGCTCCACCAGTTCCCGGGCGATCATTTCGCCCTCGCGGTCGGCGTCGGTGGCAATCACCAGTTCACTGGCCTCGCCGAGCAAGCGTTTGACCGCCTTGTACTGGTTGGCCGTGCGCGGTTTGACGGTCATCTTCCATTTTTCGGGAATGATCGGCAGATCCGCCAGCACCCAACGCTTGTAACGCGCGTCATAGGCATCCGGCGGTGCGGTTTCCAGCAGATGGCCGATGCACCAGGTTACCGTGACGCCCGTTCCCAGCCAGCAGCCGTCGCCCCGGCGCTTGGCGCCGAGCACGGCCGCGATGTCTTTGGCCTGGGAGGGTTTTTCACAGAGGTACAGCTGCATAACCACCATCATCAATCAGTGTTCGAGAGGTGCACAGAATGGCGGCTGATGAGCGATGGAGCAATCTTTATCTGTATGGATGTACAGCTTAAGCTGTTGCGGGTGATGACAGCAGGTTGGGGCATGCTTTTTGGGGACCTCACTGTAGCGCAAGCAAGCTCCGTTCGGCTGTGAAGCAGTCGCGATGCCGAAACATGAGGTATACCTGTCGGAGCGCGGATACAGCACAGCAGCGACAGAGGATCCTACTCCATGAAAGCCCCCGGACCCGGTAATCCCATCGCCATCAGCCCTCAACCCGGCTGCGTGGTGGTGAAGTTCCATGGCATTCAAGTGGCGTCATCCACTCGGGCGCTGGTCATGCATGAGGCCAATTATCCTCCGGTGTACTACATCCCCCGCGAGGACATCGCCGAACAATATTTCGCCCGCACCGACCACACCAGCTATTGCCCGTACAAGGGCGATGCGAGCTATTTCAGCCTGCAAATCCCCGGGCATGAAGGTGCCAATGCGGTATGGAGTTATGAGCATCCGAAGGTGTCAGTCGCGCAGATTCGCGGATATGTGGCGTTTTACCCTGAAGAGGTGACGTTTGAGGTGCTTGATACCTGAGGTGCAAAAAGCCTTGTGGTGAGGGGCTTGGCCTAATGCCAGCCAGTTAACAGCAATTCAGAGTCTCGCGAACCATTGTGGCGAGGGAGCTTGCTCCCGCTCGGCTGCGAAGCAGTCGCAAGATGGACACCATGCTCTATCTGAATCCCGCGCGCGACAGGTTTTAGGGCCGCTTCGCGACCCAACGGGGGCGAGCCCCCTCGCCACAGGAAGCCTGCTCCCACAGGTAAGCCTCCGCTAGAGATGCATACCGTCAGTTCTTGTCCAGATCCACATTCTTCGTCTCACGCAAACAGATCATTCCCACCACCAGGCTCACCCCGGTAATCACCACCGGGTACCACAGCCCATAGAAAATATCCCCGGTGTACACCACCAGGGCAAACGACACCGTCGGCAGGAAACCACCGAACCAGCCGTTGCCGATGTGGTAGGGCAGGGACATGGACGTGTAGCGAATGCGGGTCGGAAACAGTTCGACCATCAGCGCCGCCAGCGGGCCGTAGCACATGGCGGAGATGATGATCAGCGCGACAATCAGCGCCACGATCATTGGTTTGTTGATCTGTTGGGTGTCGGCTTGTGACGGATACCCGGCCAGGGCGACTGCGCCGCGCAGGGCCGCTTCATCGTAGCCATCGATTTTCACCTCGCCGATGCTGACCTGCACGGCGCTGCCGGCCGGAGCCGCTTCGCTGTTGTAGGGCAGGCCTTGTTTGACCAGGAAGGTTTTGACCTTGTCGCACGGGCTATCAAATTTAGCCTTGCCCACCGGGTCGAACTGGAAGGTGCAGGTGGCCGGGTCGGCCAGCACGGTGATTGGTGCCTGGCGGCTGGCCTGGTCGATGGCCGGGTTGGCGTAATGGGCCAGGGTCTTGAAGATCGGGAAGTACAGCGCGGTGGCCAGCAACAGGCCGATCATCAGCACCGGTTTGCGCCCGACCTTGTCCGACAGCCAGCCAAAAAAGATGAAGAACGGTGCGCCGATGATCACGCTGACGATCAGCAGACTGTTGGCCAGCGCCGGGTCCATTTTCAGGAACTGGGTGAGGAAGAACAGCACATAGAACTGTGCCGCGTAGAAGGTCACCGCTTGCCCGGCGTTGATGCTGAACAGCGCAATCAGCACTACTTTCAGGTTGTCCCATTTGCCGAAGGAATCGCGCAGCGGCGACTTGCAGAGCTTACCTTCTTCTTTCATTTTCACGAACGCAGGCGACTCATGCAGACTCAAGCGAATCCAGGTCGAGATGCCCAGCAGCACGATTGAAAACAGAAACGGAATGCGCCAGCCCCAGACTTCGAACTGGTCGCCGGTGAAGTAGCGGCAGCCGAGCACCACCAGCAGCGACAGCAGTAAGCCGAGGGTGGCGGTGGACTGAATCCAGCTGGTGTGGAAACCGCGTTTGCCCATCGGTGCGTGTTCGGCGACGTAAGTGGCAGCGCCGCCGTATTCACCGCCCAGCGCCAGGCCCTGGAGCATGCGCAGCACCACAAGAATGATCGGCGCGGCAATGCCGATGCTCGCGTAAGTCGGCAGCAAACCGACGCAGAACGTCGCCAGGCCCATGAGGACGATGGTTGCGAGGAACGTGTATTTGCGCCCGATCATGTCCCCCAAGCGGCCGAACACCAGCGCACCGAATGGCCGCACGATGAAGCCGGCGGCGAAGGCCATCAGCGCGAAGATGAACGCCGTGGTGTCGTTGACCCCGGCGAAGAATTGTTTGCTGATGACCGCCGCGAGGGCGCCGTAAAGGAAAAAGTCATACCACTCGAACACCGTCCCGAGGGACGAAGCGAAGATGACTTTCTGGGTTTCCTGACTGGTGCCGGCGCTGCGGACGGCTTCCAGGGGCTGAACATGTTCTGACATATCGGTATCCCTCACAGTGATTGTTTTTGTTGTTCCACTGGTGTTGCGTGTTCCTTGCAGGGGTAATGCTCGATGTCCGTGAATCTAATGCAATCCCTGTGGGAGCGGCGGTGCGGCGATCCGACTTGCCCGCGATGGCGGTGGTTCAGTCAACAGTAATGTTGAATGTCACACCGTCATCGCGGGCAAGCCCGCTCCCACAGGGTTGGTGTTTACAACAGGGTTGAGAATCAACTGCGCAGCTTTCTCAGCAATCATCAGCGTCGGCGAACAGGTGTTGCCCGAGGTGATGCGCGGCATGATCGAGGCGTCGGCGATGCGCAGACCGGGAATGCCGTGGACGCGCAGCTCGGCGTCGACCACCGCGTCCGCATCGTTGCCCATCCGGCAGGTGCCCACCGGGTGGAAAATCGTGGTGCCGATCCGGGCGGCGGCTTCGTGCAATTGCTCTTCGCTCTGCAAGCTGTCGCCGGGCAGGTACTCGACCGGTTTGAACGCTTGCAACGCGGGTGCAGAGACGATGCGACGAGTCAGGCGGATGGCATCGGCCGCCACTCGCAAGTCTTCGGGATGGCTCAGGTAGTTGGGCTGAATCAGCGGCGCTTCCCGCGGATCGGCGGAGCGAATGTCTATCCGGCCACGGCTTTGCGGGCGCAGATCGCAGACCGATGCAGTGAAGGCGGGGAAGGCGTGCAGCGGCTCGCCAAAACGCTCCAGCGACAGAGGTTGCACGTGATATTCGAGGTTCGCCGAGGTCTGCTCCGGCCCCGAACGGGCGAAGGCGCCGAGTTGGCTCGGGGCCATGGACAGCGGGCCGCTGCGGTCATACAGATAACGCAGGCCCATGCCCATCTTGCCCCACAGCGTGCCGGCGATCTGGTTCAGGGTGCGGGCGTTTTCCAGTTTGTAGATCAGCCGCAGTTGCAGATGGTCCTGCAGGTTGCCGCCCACGCCGGGCAATTCATGGGCAACGCTGATGCCCAGTTTCTGCAGCAGCGGGCGAGGGCCGATACCGGAACGTTGGAGGATGCCCGGTGAGCCGACGGAACCGGCGCACAGGACGATTTCCTTACGCGCCTTGAAGGTTTTCGCCTGGCCTTGCCAACGTGCGCTGACCGCTGAGGCCCGGCCGTTTTCCAGCAGCACGCGGTCCACTTCGACGTCAGTCAGCACCGTCAGATTGGCGCGCTGGCGGATCGGTTTGAGAAACGCCTTGGCCGCGTTCCAGCGGATCCCGGCTTTCTGATTGACCTGGAAATAGCCGCAGCCTTCGTTGTCGCCCTGATTGAAGTCATCGATGCTCGCGATGCCGCTTTGCTCGGCTGCCGTGCGGAAGGCATCGAGAATCGGCCACGACAGGCGCTGCCGTTCGATCCGCCATTCGCCGCCAGCGCCGTGAAATTCCGAGTCGCCGGCAAAGTGGTTTTCGCTTTGTTTGAACAGGGGCAGCACGTCTTGCCAGCTCCAGCCGGCATTGCCCTCGGCTGCCCAATCGTCGTAATCGCCAGCCTGGCCGCGCATGTAGATCATGCCGTTAATCGAGGAACAGCCGCCGAGCACCTTGCCGCGCGGGTAGCTCAGGGCGCGACCTTGCAGGCCCGGTTGCGCTTCGGTCTTGAAGCACCAGTCGGTGCGCGGGTTGCCGATGCAGAACAGGTAACCGACGGGAATGTGAATCCACGGGTAGTTATCGCGGCCGCCGGCTTCGAGCAGCAACACGCGATGCTGCGGGTTGGCTGACAGTCGATTGGCCAGCAAACAACCGGCCGGCCCGGCACCGACCACGATGTAGTCGTATTCATCAAGGGAAGTCTGCATCCCTGACCTCGTATTGTTGTTCTTGTTGTCGGTCATCCTAGTTGTTAGCTTTCGTTAAAAGAATGTTAGTTTTTACGCAGCTGCTGTGCGTTTTTAAACAGCGTCATTCACACGGCATAACGACAAGGAGGGTTCATGTTCGACTGGAATGACCTGCGGTTTTTTCTCGAATTGCAACGCAGCGGCCGCTTGCTCACCGCCGCTCGCCGTTTGAACACCACTCACGCCACCGTGGCCCGGCACATCGAAGCCATCGAAAAAAGCCTCGGCACCGCGCTATTCGTTCAGCATGCCCAAGGCTACGAATTGACCCCGGCCGGCGAAGCGCTGCTCAAACATGCCGAAGCCATGGAAAACGTCGCGCTGCTGGCTCAGGAAGAAATCACTCAATCATCCGCGCCGCTGGGCAAGATCCGCGTCGGGGTGACGGAAGGGCTGGGCATCATGTTCCTCGCCAGCCGCATGAACGGGTTGTTCGAACGTTATCCAGGACTGGAAGTTGAGTTGGTGGCGGTGCCGCGTTTCGTCAGCATCCTCAACCGTGAAGCCGAGATCAGCATTCATCTGGAGCGCCCGGCCGCCGATATGCTGGTCACCCGCAAACTCACCGATTACCGATTGGCGCTCTACGCCAGCCAGGCCTATCTGGATCGCTCGCCACCACTGCGCAGCCGCGAAGACCTCGGTCGCCATGCGTGGATTGGCTACGTCGACGACTTGTTGTTCAGCCAGGAACTGATGTTCCTCAACAGCTTCTGCCGCAACCCACAGGTGGTTTTTCACAGCACCAGCGTCATCGCCCAGCAACAGGCCGCACGCTCGGGGTTGGGGATCGCCGTGTTGCCGTGCTACATGGCCAGTGCCGATCCGGACTTGGTGCCGTTGCTGCCGGATGAAAGCATCCAGCGCAGTTATTGGATCAGCACGCGGCGCGAATTGCATAAATCGGTGCGGCTGCGGGTGCTGTGGGATTACGTGGTGGAGTTGTGTGAGCGTGAGCAGGGGTTGTTGATGGGATAACAAAGATCAAAAGATCGCAGCCTTCGGCAGCTCCTACAGGGATTGGTGTAGGCGCTGCCGAAGGCTGCGATCTTTTGATCTTGGGAAAGTGTCGTATTCATTTCTAGCTTACAGCCCATTTAAACAAGAAAAATCGCGAGCGTTTAAATGAAGCTTGCCGTTACCACCTAAGGGCTACAACGCCTTGCGCCACCCCCTACACGTAAGACAGAATCCGCCGGCTTGTGCGTCTAGGGCCCGCTCGGTAACTTGATTCCTGTCACTGCTCATCAGTGATCGGGTTTAGTAGCCCGTGGTTAAATCTAAGACGTACGACGCTTCTATCAGTCGGGCTTTGCGCCTGCATTTTGATGGTAGCTGTACGTAGGGCGTCCTTGGGCGCGCCGGCTTCTTAGATTCCCCGGTCTACTAACCTGCGTACAGCTGCCACCCTTCTTTAGTAGAGAAGTGATGGGAGCCCACATCAGGAATCTAAGATATGTTCAAAGTTACGCCAAATCCGCCGGACACCGATCCGGTTTCCCCCTACGAACCCGATTCAAAAGAACTCAATGAGGCCGCCAAACGCGCCCTCGACTTTCACTTTCCATCGAATGCCGACATCAAAGCCACCGTGCGTAAACCCAGCAAGCTGTTTACCGTGGCCCCAGAGGCGACTACCGAAACTCTGGCGGTTGTTTTGGTCGAGACGCTGGCCTCGGTCGATGTGATGGTCCATCAGTTGGTCGATCATCTAGAAGGTGAGTCGCGGCACGCCCTGTTGGGTATTTCGAACAGCATCATGATGGCGGAGATCACCGCGAACCGGGTTCTGGATAACATTGATACGCCTGAGTAAAGGCGCAAATCCCCCGTAGGAGCTGCCGAAGGCTGCGATCTTTTGATCTTGATCTTCAGCGGTCTTGAAACCGCCAAAAGATCGCAGGCTTCGCCAGCTCCTACGGGGACCGTATTTCACTTCAGGCGAGGATTTCGAATGCCGTGCTGGCCAGCCGTTCGCCGTTGACCAGAACGTGCACGGCGTGCAGGCCAAGGTAGTGCTTTCGGGTGGTGAGTTCCTTGATGTGCTGGCTACGTGCAATGGATTCGCTAGCCTTGCCGGGCAGCGTCATCGTCTTGAGTTTGAACACCTTCGCCGACGTGCTGCCGTTGGCTTTGACGTAATCAATCGCGTAGTCGATCACCAGTCGCTGACTGTCCGGGACCGTGGATTTCACCGTGAAGGACAGGGTGATTTTCTCCCCCAGACGAATCACCGCTGGTTCGACTTTCACCTCAACGATTTCAACCTCAGGCTTGCCACCCGCGCCAATGATCGCCAGCGCCCGCTGGTTGCCCTGTTTGATCAAGCTGCGCAGGGCGTGTCTGGCGATCCACGCTGTGTGCTTGTTTTCCAGTGACCAACCCTCGATCAGATCCAGCACCCATTCGGGATGATCCTTGGTGATGTCGTTGAGGTGGTTGGCCACGGATTTGCGTACGTACAGGCTGTCGTCGGCCTTGAGATTGTCGAGAATCGCAGCCGCCAGTGTCGGGTTGGCCTGGACCTGTTCCAGGCGGAACGACCAGGGCAGGCGCGGTCGGCTGCCTTCGCTGGCCAGGCGCCGGACGTGTTCGTTTTCATCCAGTGACCAGTCGTGCATCAGCGCCAACGAGCGTTCGATATCGCTGCGCAGAAAGTGCCGAATCGCGAATTCCGATGAGCCGAAGGCCGTGAAATATTTGAGCGTGTCCATCGACAGATCGAACGTGTGAGCGCCGTAGGTTGCGACGTAATGCGGCAAAAACATACTGACGAAGGGGCTGTTGAGGCGCGGGGCGAGGGCGCGCAGGACGTCGAGGGATCCTTCATAATCCAGCGGCAACACCGTGTGCAGGCATTCGCTGACGCGGGCCATGCGTTGCATGACTGACAATTCCGCCAAGCCGGTTTTGGCCAGTTTCAGGAAGGCCTTGGCATCGAAGCCGGGATAGACCGCGGTCATTTCGGCGGCGATATGCGCGAGGCGTTCGGCGTTGAAGATTTCCTTCAGGGCGGGGGAGGTTTGGTCAGCCATCGTGGGTTCCTTGCCAAGTGATCGTTCCCACGCTCTGCGTGGGAATGCATCCCGTGACGCTCTGCGTCACATTTCAGGAGCGGACGAAGAGCGTCCATGGCGGCGTTCCCAC
Source organism: Pseudomonas lini (assembly GCF_964063345.1). Lineage (NCBI taxonomy): Bacteria > Pseudomonadati > Pseudomonadota > Gammaproteobacteria > Pseudomonadales > Pseudomonadaceae > Pseudomonas > Pseudomonas lini. The sequence continues at coordinate 529,799 of NZ_OZ061318.1, read as the reverse complement.
GCAGAGCGTGGGAACGATCTGGATCAAACCTTACCCGCTTCCTCCTCCAACTGATCCGACTCAAACAGTTTTGCCAATTCCGCCCGCGATTCCTGAGCGGTCTGCATCACCTTGGCCGCATCGTCATACACCGCATGCTGGGCCTCCAGCACCTGTTCATCGTGATGGGTAAAGCGCTTGATCCGCGCATCCGCCTGGGCCTGCGTCAACCCTAGTCCAACCAGAGTCCGCCGGGTCATTTCCAGGCTGGAATAATAGGTTTCCCGCACCGCCTGAGCCCCGACATCCACCAACCGGTGCACGTGCTGACGGTTACGGGCGCGGGCAATGATTTTGATGTGCGGATAGAGCTTGTGCACCACCTCGGCGGTCTTGATGTTGGTGTCTGGATCATCGGTGGCAATCACGAAAAACTCCGCTTGCTCGACCTTGGCCGCGCTGAGGATTTCCGGGCGCATCGGGTCGCCGTAGAACACTGGCACGCCGCCGAAACTGCGGGACAGTTCGATGGTTTCCACCGACGTGTCGAGGGCGACGAACTTGATGTTCTGCGCCCGCAGAATCCGCGCCACGATCTGCCCCATACGGCCCATGCCGGCGATCACCACGCGCGGTGTGTCGGTGTCGATTTCGCGGAACTTCTGCGGCACTTCCACCGGTTGAACTTTCGGCTTGACCAGTCGTGCGCAGGCCAGCAGCAACAGCGGTGTCAGCGCCATCGACAGGGTGATGGTCAGCACCAGCAAGTCGTACAGACGCGGCTCGAACAAACCCTGATCCCGGCCGATCTTGAACACCACAAAGGCAAACTCACCACCGGCTGCCAGCACGATGCCCAAACGAATCGCATTGACCTTGCCCAGGCCTCCAGCCAGTCGGCCGACCACAAACAGCAACGGCAGCTTGATCGCGATCAGCAGCACGGTCAGCCCCAGCACCACGACCGGCGCACTGAGCAACAAACTCAGATTGGCGCCCATGCCGACACTGATGAAAAACAACCCCAGCAACAGGCCCTTGAACGGCTCGATCTGCGCTTCCAGTTCGTGGCGGTATTCGGAATCCGCCAACAGCAAACCGGCAAGGAATGCGCCGAGTGCCATGGACACGCCGACCAGGTCCATCAACCACGCTGTACCGATCACCACCAGCAATGCGGTCGCCGTGGACACCTCCGGCAAGCCAGTCTTGGCCACCACGCGAAACACCGGGCGCAACAGATAACGCCCGCCAATCACCACCACTGCAATACTGCCCAGCACCCGCAAGCCATGGTTCAAATCTTCGGCGGCGCTGGTGGTGTGATCGCCGCCGGCCAGCAGCGGCACCATGGCGATCAAGGGGATCGCGGCGATGTCCTGAAACAGCAAAATCGCAAATGCCAACCGACCATGAGGGCTGGTCAGCTCCTTGCGCTCGGCCAGGCTTTGCAAACCAAATGCGGTGGACGACAATGCCAGGCCCAGGCCCAATACGATGGCGCTGTTCAGGGATTGGCCGAACACGAACAGTGCCAGCACACCAATCACCGACCCGGTCAGCAGCACCTGCGCCAGGCCCACGCCGAACACCGATTTGCGCATCACCCACAAACGTCGCGGCGACAGCTCAAGGCCAATGATGAAGAGCAGCAACACCACCCCGAGTTCGGAGATGTGGCTGACGCTTTGCGGGTTACCGATCAAGCCCAGCACCGACGGCCCGATGATCACCCCGGCAAACAGATAGCCGAGCACCGCCCCCAATTGCAGGCGCTTGGCCAAGGGCACGGTGAGCACCGCCGCGAATAAAAATACGACAGCGGCTTGCAACAGGTTGCCTTCGTGGGGCATGGGGAAACTCCAGGGACTCGGTACGACGGGGGGGCATAGGATAAAGGCTGGGATGAGACACGTCAGCCATGAAGGTACAACGTTGTTGGCTGATACACCGCTATCGCGCTGACGCTACTTCACGCCGTCTGAAACAATTGGCCGCGGCGGGCTGATTGATATTGTCCACCGTTCGAGTAAAACGCATAGGGTGTTTGATTGACTGGATGTCAGGAGCTACTCGTTGGAAAAGAAACCCCTCTACCGCAAGATCAACACTCGTACCAGGGGTGTTCGGCTGAATGATTACTCGGGTGAGTACCGGCATCAGCGCCATACCAAAGCCGAAATCCACAATGAGTCGTCACGCGGTTCGATGCATGGAACCCGCCGCCACGGCCTGGATTACACACCGTTGTTCCGATTCCTGCTGTCCCGCGTTGGAGGACCGTGGGATGAGGTTTTCAGCGAAGCGGTGGCTCGCCTCGATCGAGCAGAACCTGTGTTCTGGATGGTTGCCCTTCATGAAAGCGAAAGGCAGGAACAGGTGCGACTGGGGGAGTCGAGCTATTTCAGTGGCTTGTATGTCGATGATCAGAGGCGTCTGCGGATCGTCAATCCTGAGCTGACGGCCGAGCAAATGACGCCTGACTGCCATTGCTGCACTTATACCTTCAACGGCATTCCTTTCGGTCAAAGCAACGACTGAGCGTGTCATTCGACCTGGTTATGGCTAAACGTCTGCTCGCCCAACCGATTTTGTTCATGGACACTGCCGGAGACAGACCGAAAGGTTGCCAAAAGCCCACATTTCTGGGAAAACGGCGCCCATGACGCCTGTTCGGGCAAGCGCACACTAGAGTGAATGTAATGAATGATGAATTGCATGTAATCGACCTTGAAGTGGGCGCCGGCAATGCCGCTGTCAAAGGCGCGCTGATCACCACTCAATATCGGGGTTGGCTGGAGGACGGCACGGAATTCGATTCTTCCTACCGCCGGGGTAAACCTTTTCAGTGCGTGATTGGCACAGGGCGGGTGATTAAAGGTTGGGATCAGGGAATCATGGGCATGCAGGTTGGCGGTAAACGCAAGCTGCTGGTGCCGGCGCATCTGGCTTATGGCGAGAGGACGATGGGCGCGATTACACCGAATTCGAATCTGATTTTCGAGATTGAATTGCTGGAAGTGCTGACGCGGGATGATTGATTTGTTGGGTGTGGGCTGAAATGGCGAACCCCACCATCTCTGTTAGAAGAAATGGTGGGGTTTTTATGTGTTGGGAGGGTGATTTCTGGTTTTGATTTAGCGAGTCAGGTGAACATTTCAATATCGTCGAGCGTGTCAGCAACTGTGGCTTCAAGTGCTGGGAATTTTCCTTTTACGGAATCAAGGGCGGGCATCACGGCTTGCATTTCAAGCTCACCGAATCTGCGGGCTACATGGCCGAGTGCGGTGATTGCTGCCGCAGCCACCGACTGAGTACCACTCTCGAGATGTTTCAGGCAAATGGTCTGAGCCCAGGCACTGTCTTGCTCATTTAATCCGATGGAAATCAGCGCGGTGACAATGTTCCTTTCTAAGCCGCTATCAAAGAGACTGATTGCTTCGTCATGGCTAATCGACGGATCGTGGTAGATAAGACTCACTGTTTAGCTCCCAGGATGTTTCCCTTGGTGTCGGCTTTTTTTGCCTTGATCAATACATTTTTCATATCTTGATGGAGTTTATTCCATGCTCTGACATGTCCGTGGTAGTCGTCCCCTCCCGTATGATCAAAGACGACAAACTCGTTGGTTTTGGGATCAATACCAATCCTGCGTTCCGATGTAGGTTTTACCTGTACCGAATTACCCAAAGCTTCCTGGCCATTCTCGGGACCCTTACTTTTAACTGGTGTATCCGTCTTTCCATGGTACCTGGCAGCAACGAATCGCAGGGAAAAGACAATGTAAAGAGGCTTGATGCCGGAATCAGCCGGAAAAACAAGGATGAAGTCCTTGTACTCAGGCGGGTAGATGGGGTTAACAATGATGTTGTCAGCCGCTGGTGTAGGCGGATAAATCCAGATTTGCGGAGCTTGTGGAGCTCCTTCTAGCGGCGGGATTCCCGAAGTGCTCAACGGATCTACGGCTGGTGTCCATATCAGCGTTACCCCGTTACCAAAGTCAGCCACTTGCTGAGAGCCTTGAGCTACGAACTGCACGACAGGAATCATTTCCCAGTCGCTGCGCTTTTGAGTGTTGTATCCGTATGCCTTCAAGGTGCCATTGGCCTGTTGTTCAATATGCAGGCGAACTCGGGTGCGACCTTCTTTGAGTGATTTGAGCTGTTCTTCCGAATACAGGGAACTGTCCCCGAGCGTCGATGGCCAGAGCAACGCAACGATTCCCGCCAAAGCGCCAGCAACAACACCAGTCGTCACTACCCCCGCACCGCTTGCAGCCGCCCCGGAGCCAGCAGCTCCTGCGCCACCTAAAATCAGTGTTCCGAATGAGTGAGGTAATGCGCTACCACTGATTTTTTTGAGAGGTATGTTTCCTGCTTCATCCCTTTCACGGCCACCTAAAAGCGAGAACTTTCCGTAGTCGGCCAATTTCTCGATCGGGATAAACCCGGCTGGGTTGTCGTGGTTGATTACTCCGTCGGGGAGGTTGCAGCTTTTGGCGAACACGCAACCCATTGAGCTGGATTGACCCAGCTGTTGAGGCAGCCTGACAAAACGGTCTTCATAGGCCTGCTGTCGGGCCAACATGTCGTCATAGGATTTTTGTCTGGCGTCGCGCTCTGCCAGTTCGGTGGCGGTCATGTAGCGGCTGGTGATGTGGTGCCCGTCGCCCGATGGTGGGTTTTGAATCCGAGGTATATCTGTTTTGCGAGCCATGAGCGTCCTTGTTTCATCTTTTGAAAACGATGCGGACGCTATATCAAAGGGCATTTGATAGATGTAGGACTGGTCTGAAACTCTGGCCATCGTTACAAATTAGGCTTGTCGCTATAAACGGAAGAAACCCGCTATCTATGTAAATAGAAATGGCGGGTTTTTCGTTATCCGTGGCGAGGGGCTTGCCCCCGCTCGGGTGCGCAGCGACCGTAAATCCGGTCATCGGGGTTCTTCATGCATGACTGCATGCGCCAGTTTTACGACTGCTGCGCACCTGAGCGGGAGCAAGCTCCCTCGTCACAGTTCAGTGTTCGGCTCGCGGTCAAATGTTTGGGATCGACACAAATCCCCTGTGGGAGCGGGCTTGCTCGCGAAGAACGATGACGCGGTCTGTCAGGTATTCGGCAGGTCGGTGAACAAAGGAATGCGCCCATTCAGGGAAGGGCGGTAGTGCCAGGTCAAACAGCCCAAAGCAGGTTTCATCGTCAGGATCTCAGTCAGCGTCGCGCTGGCAATGCTCATGGCCAGCACCTGCCCTGGACATTGATGACGCCCCGCGCCGAAAGTAAAACTGCGACGGTTCGGGCGGTCGAGCTGAAACGTGTCGGGATCATCATTAAGCTGCGGATCGCGATTGGCCGAGGCCAGCAGCACCAGGATGACGTCGCCGGGGTTCAGGCTCACGCCGTCGATTTCACACGGCACGACGACGAAGCGGCGGGTGTTTTGCACCGACGGGTCTAAGCGCTGGACTTCAGCGATCAAGTCATCAACTTGAGCCGAATCCAACTGTGGGTTTCGGATCAACGCCAATAGCGCATTGCCGATCAGCCCGGCGGTGGCTTCATAGGTCTGGGAGAACAGGCCGATCAGGTTGGCGATCAAGGTTTCAGAATCGGTCGATGTTGCAGTGAAACGCTGCCGGATACCGGCGAGCAGGGCGCTTCGGTTGCTCGGGTCGTCCAGAAGCTCGATGACATAACCCCTCAGCTGTTCCGCCGCGACATGGGCGGTGTCCAGTTGCGCCTGATCGCTGAGAGGCGACAGGCAGGCGACGAAGTCGGCGGTGAGCTCGCTGATGGCCCGACCCTGCGCCGGAGAAAACCCCAGCAACGCCGCTACCACACAGACTGGCCCGCGAAACATCGCCGTGTACAACCCGTCGGCGCCCGGGGTAATCAACCGAGCGCCGACCAACGCATTGACTTCGTTCACGTCAATCAGCGCAAGCCCTGGCTCAATCGCCGACCTCGGGCAATGCTGCCGTTCGCCCTCGTTCATCCGCATCAACTGACCAAACACCTTGCCGGCGATGCCTTGAGCAATGGCCTTGGGCACCGGCTCATGGGACGGCCGCACATGACAATCCGGATGCGCCAGCACGGCAGCAACGGCTCGGGCGCTGCTGGCCACCCACAGTTTCAGTCCTTGATGAAAAACCAGGCCACCCTCGGCACGCAGTTGCGCGTAGTAAGGGTAGGGATCGGCGTGAGTCGCAGCGATGATCGGATCCATGGGGTCGCAGCCTTGTCGGTCGGGAAAGTGTTGCTACTATCTCCAGCTCGAAAGGACCTTGATTCGTCCGGGAGCGAAATATGAACGCAGAACAACACGACATCGGCGTCTCTCAAGTGGCGGCCGCGATTGCTGAGCCTGCGCGGACGAAAATCCTCTGCTCGCTGATGGACGGCCACGCTCGCACCAGCACTGAGCTGGCGGCGGTTGCCGAAGTCAGCGCCTCGACCGCCAGTGCTCACTTGGCCAAACTCAAGGAACTGGCGCTGGTGCGTTTGCACGTTCAGGGCCGTCACCGCTATTACAGCCTCGCGGACAAGCGCGTGGCCCAGGCCCTGGAAGCACTGATGGTGATCGGCCAGAACGCCGCGCCGACGTTCAACCCGCGCACCCCCGACCGCCTGCAATTCGCTCGCACCTGCTACGACCATATGGCCGGTACGTTGGCGGTGTTGCTGCATGACCGGATGATCGATGCGGGGTGGTTGCTGGAAACTGATGAGCAGGTCTATCGACTGAGCGACAGCGGCGAAGCGTTGTTCGAAGCATTGGGAGTCGACGTCAAAGAACTAAGCACCTTGCGCCGCCGCTTCGCCTGTCCGTGCCTGGACTGGAGCATGCGTCGGCCGCACCTGGGCGGCGCGTTGGGCGCGGCGTTGCTGCAAACGGCGATCAAACGCAAATGGGTGACGCAGGATCTGGACAGCCGGGCGCTGGCGTTGACGGCGGTGGGGCACAAGGAACTCAGTAGCCGGTTCGCCGTTGAACTGCCGGTTCAGGTGACGACCGCACAACCCACGGCCACCGAGAACAGGCGCCGCGCGATCGCAAGGCCCGTGGCTTAGCGACTCGACGAGGCCATGAGCACGCCAAAGCCTGTGAAGGTCACGCCTGAGACTTTCGCCGCCAGCCAGGAACCCTTCGGGCTCGACAACCAGCCTTTGGCGGCATTGGCGAGCAAGGCATAGCTGCCATGCACCAGGATTACCAGTACGCAGTAGGAGGCAACCAGCTTGAAAAACTGGCTGGAGAAGTGCGCCGAGGTGTCGATGAATTGCGGGAACACCGCCAGAAAGAAAAACACGGCCTTGGGGTTCAAAAACTGGATCGAAGCCGCTTCAAGGAAGCGATAGCCAGGGCTTGAGGGGCGCGTTTCAAGCAGCGTACTGAAACGATCCGAGCGCCAGCTTTTGTAGCCCAGGTACAACAAATAGGCGGCCCCTGCGTACTTCAACGCGGTAAAGGCGTTCGCCGAGGTGCTGAGTATCAGGCCAACACTGGTGGCGCTGATGGCGGCGACGACAAACGCCCCCGAGGCGATCCCCAAAATGCCCGGCACGGCCCCCGTCCAACCGTGTCGCACCGCGTTGGACAAGGTCAGGACCACGCCAGGCCCCGGGCTCAAAATGGTCAGGGTGGCGAAAAGTACAAAGAGTCCATAGCTGTTCATGTCGTGCTCCGTCAGGTGGCGCTGGCTGCGTGCTGGCAGAGTGGCGTGACGTCGAGAGCGTGACAAACGCTTTAATTAAAGCGCATAGGTGACTAAATTAGACGCATGATAAATCAACTACCGCCGCTTAATGCTGTTCGCGCCTTCGCCGTTGCGGCTCGTCATCAGAGCTTCAGCCTGGCGGCCGAAGAGCTGCATGTCAGCCACAGTGCCGTCAGCCGGCACATCAAATTGCTTGAGGAATACCTGGGTGTGCTGCTGTTCGAGCGGCGTATCCGGCAATCGGTGCTGACGCCGGCCGGCCAGCGCTTTTATGAGCAGGTCAGCGCCGGGCTGGCGCAGATCGCCAACGCTGCCGCTGTGCTCAAGCAACATGCCTCGCTGCCTACCGTGAAGATCAATGTCCGTCCGTCCTTTGCCGTGCTTTGGCTGACGCCCAGGCTGGAGGATTTCATTGCCCAGCACCCGGACATCAAGCCGCAGGTGATCACGCAAACCCAGGCGCCCGATCAGGCACGCGATGGGTTCGATATTGTCATTCGTCGTGGTCGTGACGATTGGGCACCGGCGATTGAGGCGCGAGCGCTGTTCGAAGACGAACTCGTGCTGGTCGCGGCGCCATCGCTGATCGAACGCCTGCCCCTTGAAGACCTCACTTCGCTGAGCCGGCACACGTTACTGACCGCCAAGGCACGCCGCGAAGACTGGCACCATTGGGCGATGCACTTTGGTCAAAGTCTGTCAGCCACTCAGGTCACCCGGCAGTTTGATCATATGCACCTGGTGCTTGAGGCCGCCGTGGAAGGACAGGGCATAGCCTTGTGCCCGACCTCTTTGCTGGGCACTCATCTTTTGAGTGGACAACTGATCTGCCCGTTGCCCGAGTTGCGTATGCCGTTACCGCGTTATTACTACGGTGTTGCACCGGACGTGACGGCTCAGACACGGGTGTTTGTGGAATGGTTGTTTGCCCGGATTGCTCAGGATGAGTTGCGTTGGCAAACACCTCGTGCTGTGACTGCTACGCCCTGAAAACCCAGACAATCTCCACCACGCGCACTGCCAAAACCAGGTAAATCAGAAACAAAATAATCTGAAACGCCGTGTGATACGGCAACTTGGACAGTCGGCGCAGGCCGTCACTGACACTCAGCAACATCAGCATCGCTGACACCAGAATCAGCCCCCAACCCGCCAGATTCGAAGCGAGTAACCCCATGAACAGGTGATGCTCGCGATCCAGTACGTTGGTGCCCGCCGCGAACAGCAGGGCGCACACCAGCAGGTTTTTGATGTTGTCGAACACTTGCGTGGTGAAGTCGGTGTCGAGTAAGGCCAGATACTTTCGCCAGAGTTTTCCCATGGTTTTGATGGCACCTTTTGATGGCTGTTGCACGCGTGGCAAGTTTAGTGACGTTTTCCACGATACGCGGACGAAAAAAAGCCCGGCCTTCAATGTGATGGCCGGGCTTTTATGTTCAAACGGTCAGTCGCGTCAAACTTTGACGATCCAGCTCGCTGGCGCTTCGACGTCGCCGGTCTGTACACCGGTCAGCTCTTTGTAGAGCTTCTGGGTGACCGGGCCGACTTCGGTTTCGCTGTGGAACACGTGCAGCTTGTCGTTGTAGCTGATGCCGCCGATCGGGGTGATTACTGCAGCGGTACCGCAAGCACCGGCTTCCTTGAAGTCGGACAGCTTGTCGATGAACACGTCACCTTCGACCACTTCCAGACCCAGACGGGTTTTGGCCAGCTCGATCAACGACAGACGAGTGATGCCTGGCAACACCGAAGGGGAGTTCGGGGTGACGAACTTGTTGTCGTGGGTGATCCCGAAGAAGTTGGCCGAGCCGACTTCTTCGATTTTGGTGTGGGTCAGTGGATCCAGGTAGATGCAGTCGGCGAAATGCGCCTTCTTGGCTTGGGAGCCCGGCATCAGGCTGGCGGCGTAGTTGCCACCGACCTTGGCCGCGCCGGTGCCTTGTGGGGCGGCACGGTCGTAGCTGGAGATCAGGAAGTTGTGCGGGGTCAGGCCGCCCTTGAAATAAGCGCCGACCGGGATGCAGAAGATCGAGAAGATGAACTCGGGCGCGGTACGCACGCCGATGTTGTCACCCACGCCGATCACGAACGGGCGCAGGTACAGCGCGCCGCCGGTGCCGTAAGGCGGGATGAAACGCTCGTTGGCGCGCACCACGTCCTTGCAGGCTTCGATGAACTGTTCGGTGGACACCTGCGGCATCAGCAGGCGACCGCAGCTGCGTTGCATGCGTGCGGCGTTCTGGTCCGGGCGGAACAGGTTGATCGAACCGTCCTTGCAGCGGTAGGCCTTCAGGCCTTCGAAGCACTGCTGGCCATAGTGAAGGGCAGTGGAGCCTTCGCTGATGTGCAGCACGTTGTCTTCGGTCAGGGTGCCTTTGTCCCACTCGCCATTACGCCAGTGCGACAGATAGCGCTTGTCTGTCTTGATGTAGTCAAAACCCAGCTTGTCCCAATTGATGCTTTCGTTACCCATGACACCCTCTATCACTTAACAACCGCCGAAACGGTTCAAGGCTTCTGACATTTTTCTGGATGGGGACAACAATACTTCATTCCGGGCCCATTTCGCAGCCCGGACTATCGGGTGATTGGCATATTTCTTAGCCTGCTCATGAAATACGCTGTCGATCCCGCATTATTCGAAACTTTGTGGCGAGGGAGCTTGCTCCCGCTCGGCTGCGAAGCAGTCGTAAATCCAGACAACGCGGTGTGCCTGAAAGTCAGCAAGGGGCCGCTTCGCAGCCCAGCGGGAGCAAGCTCCCTCGCCACAGTTGATCGCGTTTACAGGTGCAACGCGTGGCCCAACGCCCGTAACGCCGCTTCCTGCACCGCCTCACCGAGCGTCGGATGCGCATGGATGGTGCCGGCGATGTCTTCCAGCCGAGCGCCCATTTCCAGGCTTTGACCGAATGCCGTCGACAACTCCGAAACGCCTACACCCACCGCCTGCCAGCCAACAATCACATGATTGTCACGGCGCGCCACGACCCGCACGAAGCCGCTTTTCGACTCCAGCGTCATCGCCCGGCCATTGGCGGCGAACGGGAAGCTGGACACGATGCAGTCCAGCCCCGCAGCCTTGGCCTCGTCCGGGGTCTTGCCGACCACCACCAGTTCCGGGTCGGTGAAGCACACGGCGGCGATGGCGGTCGGGTTGAATTCGCGGTGTTTGCCGCTGATCAGTTCGGCAACCATTTCACCCTGAGCCATGGCCCGGTGGGCGAGCATCGGTTCGCCGCTCAAATCGCCGATGGCATAGACGTTGCGCATGCTGGTCTGGCAACGGTTATCGATCTTGATCGCCGAACCGTTCATTTCCAGATTCAAGGCTTCGAGGTTCCAGCCTTGAGTGTTGGGTTTGCGACCGACGGCTACCAGTACCTGATCGGTTTCCAGGTTCAAGGTGTCGCCGTTCGGATCACGAACTTGCAGCGTATTGCCTTGTGAATCAAAGCCTTCAACGCTGTGCTTCAAGTAAAGCTTCACGTCGAGTTGCTTGAGCGCTTCGTACACCGGATGGGTCAGTTCGGCGTCGTAGGCCGGCAGGATGCGATCCTGGGCCTCGACCACACTGACCTCGGCGCCGAGTTTGCGATAGGCAATCCCCAGTTCCAGACCGATGTAACCGCCACCGACCACGACCAACCGTTTCGGCATGCTTTTCGGCGCCAGCGCTTCGGTGGAGGAAATGATCGGCCCGCCAATCGGCAGCATCGGCAGGTTCACGCTTTTCGAACCGGTGGCCAGCACCAGGTGTTCGCACTGAATGCGCGTGTCGCCGACTTCGACGGTTTTGCCGTCAATCACTTTCGCCCAGCCTTGAATGACCTGGACCTTGTGCTTCTTCAACAGCGCCGAGACGCCGGTGGTCAGGCGATCAACGATGCCGTCCTTCCACTCGACGCTCTTGCTGATGTCCAGGGTCGGCGCCGAGACGCTGATGCCCAGCGCCGAGTATTGGCTGTGGTGCTGTGTCTGATGGAACTGTTCGGCGACGTGGATCAACGCCTTCGACGGAATGCAGCCGATGTTCAGGCAGGTGCCGCCCAACGATTGGCCTTCCACCAGAATGGTCGAAATGCCCAACTGACCGGCACGGATCGCCGTCACATAGCCGCCAGGGCCGCCGCCGATGATCAGCAGTGTGGTATTGAGGGTCTGCATGACTTACTCCACAAATAGGGTGGCGGGTTGTTCGAGCAAGCCACGAATGGCCTGGATGAATTGCGCCGCGTCCATGCCATCGACCACGCGGTGATCGAAGGAGCTGGAGAGGTTCATCATCTTGCGGATCACGATCTGGCCTTTGACGACCATCGGCCGTTCGACAATTTTGTTCACGCCGACGATCGCCACTTCCGGCAGGTTCAGCACCGGGGTGCTGACGATGCCGCCCAGGGCGCCGAGACTGGTCAGGGTGATGGTCGAGCCGGACAGCTCATCGCGGCTGGCCTTGCCTGTGCGCGCGGCAGTCGCCAAACGCGAGATTTCCGCGGCGCTGTCCCACAGGCTGCGGGTTTCGGCGTGACGCACCACCGGCACCATCAAACCGATGTCGGCTTGCGTGGCGACGCCCACATGCACCGCACCGAGACGGGTGATGACCTGCGCTTCGTCGTCGTAACGGGCGTTGATCTGCGGGAAATCGCGCAGAGCCACGACCAGCGCGCGGACCAGGAACGGCAGCAATGTCAGCTTGCCGCGGGTCGCGCCGTGTTTTTCGTTCAGGTGTGCGCGCAGTTCTTCCACGGCAGTGACGTCGATTTCTTCGACGTAGCTGAAGTGGGCAGCGCGCTGGGTGGCGTCCTGCATGCGCTGGGCGATCTTGCGGCGCATGCCGATCACCGGGATTTGCTGTTCATCATTGCGCTGGGCGTAAGCGGCGGTGGCGGTCGATGCGTTCGACTGACCCTGACCCAGATACGCTTCGAGGTCTTCATGCAGCACCCGACCGGCAGGGCCGCTGCCACGCACCAGACGCAATTGAATGCCGAGGTCCAGCGCATGCTTGCGCACAGCCGGGGAGGCCAGCGGACGCTCATCGGCTTCACGGGCAACCATCGGACCTTGGCAGGCAGCGGCCGGGCGAGGCGCCGCAACCGGTTTGCTTTCAACAACGGCTTCAACGTTAGGCGCTGCAACGGGTGTTTCTTTAACTGCGGCAGGCTGAGCCGACTCTTTAACGTTGCCCGCGCCTTCAACTTCAATACTGATCAGGACGCTGCCAACCGCCATGACTTCGCCAGGCTGTCCGCCCAGCGCAATCACCTTGCCATGCACCGGGGATGGAATGTCGACCATCGCCTTGTCGGTCATCACATCGGCCAGCACCTGATCTTCGACGACCATGTCGCCAACCTTGACGTGCCACTGCGACAGTTCAACTTCTGCAATGCCTTCGCCAATGTCCGGCATTTTAATAACGTGCGTGCCCATTCAGACCTCCATGACCCGTTTCAAAGCCGCGCCCACTCGGGACGGACCAGGGAAATACGCCCACTCTTGCGCGTGCGGGTAGGGAGTGTCCCAACCGGTGACGCGCTCGATTGGCGCTTCCAGGTGATGGAAGCAATGTTCCTGCACCAGCGACACCAGTTCGGCGCCGAACCCGCAGGTGCGAGTGGCTTCGTGAACCACTACGCAGCGCCCGGTTTTTTTCACCGACTTGACGATGGTGTCCAGGTCCAATGGCCACAGGCTGCGCAGGTCGATCACTTCGGCGTCGATACCGGTTTCTTCAGCCGCCACTTGCGACACATAAACCGTGGTGCCGTAGGTCAGGATGGTCACGTCTTTGCCCGGACGAGCAATGGCGGCGACGTCCAGCGGCACGGTGTAGTAACCGTCCGGTACTTGTGCGGCGGGGTGTTTTGACCACGGGGTTACCGGACGGTCGTGGTGGCCGTCGAACGGGCCGTTGTACAGGCGTTTTGGCTCGAGGAAGATCACCGGGTCATCGTTTTCGATGGAGGCGATCAGCAGGCCTTTGGCGTCATAAGGGTTGGACGGCATGACCGTGCGCAAACCGCAAACCTGGGTGAACATCGCCTCGATGCTCTGGCTGTGGGTCTGGCCACCGTAGATGCCGCCGCCGCATGGCATGCGCAGGGTCATCGGTGCAGTGAACTCGCCGGCCGAGCGATAGCGCAAGCGTGCTGCTTCGGAAATGATCTGGTCCGACGCCGGGTAAACATAATCGGCGAACTGGATCTCGGCCACCGGCCGCAAACCGTAAGCGCCCATGCCCACGGCGACGCCAACGATCCCGCTTTCGGAGATCGGTGCGTCGAAAACGCGGGAGGTGCCGTACTTGTTCTGCAGGCCTTCGGTGCAACGGAACACGCCACCGAAGTAGCCCACGTCCTGGCCGAACACCACGACATTGTCGTCACGCTCAAGCATCACATCCATGGCCGAGCGCAGGGCCTGGATCATGGTCATGGTGGTCGTGGTCATGGCGGTTTCCAACTCGATTTTATTGTTGTGATCGTTCATGTCAGATCCCCAACTCTTGACGCTGGCGCTTCAAGTGCTCCGGCATCTCTTTGTAAACGTCTTCGAACATGGTCGCGGCGCTCGGAATCTGGCCGCCGGCGAGGGTGCCGTACTGCTCGGCTTCTTTCTGCGCGGCGATCACTTCGGCTTCCAGTTCGGCGCTGACGACGACGTGCTCCTCTTCGGACCACTGACCGATTTTGATCAAGTGCTGCTTGAGACGGGCAATCGGGTCGCCCAACGGGAAGTGGCTCCAGTCGTCGGCAGGACGGTATTTGGATGGATCATCGGAGGTCGAGTGCGGGCCGGCGCGGTAGGTGACCCATTCGATCATGGTCGGGCCGAGGTTGCGGCGCGCACGTTCGGCGGCCCAGGCGGAGGCGGCGTAGACCGCGACAAAATCGTTGCCATCGACCCGCAGGGAGGCGATGCCGCAACCGACGCCGCGTCCGGCAAAGGTAGTGGCTTCACCGCCGGCAATCGCCTGGAACGTCGAGATTGCCCATTGGTTGTTGACCACGTTGAGGATCACCGGCGCACGGTAGACGTGGGCGAAGGTGAGGGCGGTGTGGAAGTCCGATTCAGCAGTAGCGCCGTCGCCGATCCAGGCCGAGGCGATTTTGGTGTCGCCCTTGATCGCCGAGGCCATGCCCCAGCCAACGCCCTGAACGAATTGAGTGGCGAGGTTGCCGGAAATGGTGAAGAAACCGGCATCCTTGACCGAGTACATGATCGGCAGCTGACGGCCCTTGAGCGGATCACGCTCGTTGGACAACAGTTGGCAGATCAGGTCCACCAATGGCACTTCGCGGGCCATCAGGATGCTTTGTTGACGGTAGGTGGGGAAGCACATGTCGTCGATGTTCAAGGCCAGGGCCTGGGCGCTGCCGATGGCTTCTTCGCCAAGGCTTTGCATGTAGAACGACATTTTTTTCTGACGCTGGGCGACCACCATGCGGTTGTCGAAAATCCGTGTCTTGAGCATGGCGCGCATGCCTTTTCGCAGGATCTCGACTGGCACGCCTTCGGCCCACGGGCCGAGGGCATTGCCCTGGTCGTCGAGCACGCGAATCAGGCCTTTGGCCAGATCAGCCGTGTCGGCCGGTTCAACGTCGATTGGGGGTTTGCGCACCAAGCCTGCGTCGGTCAGATGCAGGTAGGAGAAGTCGGTTTTGCAGCCGGGGCGGCCCGAAGGTTCGGGAACGTGCAGGCGCAGCGGTTCGTACGCTTGGTTCATGGCTTCTACGCTCGATCTTGTGAATTTCTTGTAGTGAGCTGGCAGTCATTCTTCGGTAAAAGAATTCTTGTCCTACAACAATCATAGGCCGGCCCAAGAAGAATATTTCTCTCTGTTTCGTTGCGCTTGAGGTCATTTGAGGATAAAAAATCTGCATAAACATAAAAAACAGGTGGTTTTGTCTCATGCGCAAACTGGACCGTACCGATATCGGCATTCTCAACAGCCTTCAGGAGAACGCGCGCATCACCAACGCCGACCTCGCACGTTCGGTGAACCTGTCGCCGACGCCGTGCTTTAACCGGGTCAAGGCGATGGAAGAATTAGGGCTGATTCGTGAGCAAGTGACCCTGCTGGATGCCGACCTGTTGGGGCTGCATGTGAATGTGTTCATTCACGTCAGCCTGGAGAAACAGGTGGAGGAGGCGTTGCAGCATTTCGAAGAGGCGATCTCGGATCGCCCGGAAGTGATGGAATGTTATTTGATGGCCGGCGACCCGGACTACCTGATCCGCGTGCTGGTGCCGACCATTCAGTCGCTGGAACGCTTCATGATGGACTTTTTGACCAAAGTGCCGGGGGTGGCGAACATCCGTTCCAGCTTTGCGCTCAAGCAGGTGAGGTATAAGACGGCGCTGCCGTTGCCGGCGAATGGGTTGACCCTGACCAACTGAAGAAACCCCGCTCGATGATCGTTCCCACGCTCTGCGTGGGAATGCATCCCGTGACGCTCCGCGTCACATCCGCAAGCGGAACGCGGAGCGTCCCTGGCGGCATTCCCACGCGGAGCGTGGGAACGATCGAAAGTCAAAGTTGATTCAGGGGGATCTTCAGATAAGTCACACCATTCTCTTCCGCCGGCGGCAAATTCCCGGCCCGCACATTCACTTGAATCGCTGGCAGCAACAACGTCGGCATGCACAACCCGGCATCGCGCCGGGTGCGCATGGCGACGAAGGCAGCCTCATCAATGCCATCGTGAATATGAATATTGCTTTTGCGCTGCTCGCCAACCGTGCTCTGGCATTGCGGGGCGCGGCCGGCCGGCGGGTAATCGTGGCAGACGTAAAGGCGCACGCTGGCGGGGAAGGCCAACAGTTTCTGGATCGAGGCAAACATCTGGTTGGCGTTGCCGCCGGGGAAGTCGCAGCGCGCGGTGCCGACGTCCGGCATGAACAACGTATCGCCCACCAGAATCACATCGCCGTCGATCAAATAGGCCATGTCCGCCGGGGTATGCCCGGGCACATGCAGGGCCGTGGCCTTGAGGTTGCCGATCCGGAATGACTCGTCTGGCGCAAACAGGTGATCGAACTGTGAACCATCGACGCTAAATCCAGGTTCGAGGTTGAACAGTGCCTTGAACACGTCCTGAACCTTGCTGATCGACTCACCAATCGCAATCTTGCCGCCCAGTTCCCGACGCAAATAAGGCGCGGCCGACAGGTGATCGGCATGGGCGTGGGTTTCCAACAGCCATTGCACCTGTAACTGATGTTCGCGCACGAAGGCGATGATTTTGTCGGCCTGGACGGTCGCGGTGCGTCCGGCGGCGGGGTCGTAATCCAGCACCGGGTCGACAATCGCGCACTGCCCGCCATCGTGTTCGTAGATCACGTAGCTGTAGGTCGACGAGGCGGGGTCAAGAAAGGCTTCAATCAACGCAGACATGGGTACGAACCTGTGGAAAGGGGCGGGAGAACAATAACCGGTTGCAACACTTTATGTTTAAACATAATGTCCGCAGCTTAAGTGACGTCGAAGGCATCCTGCAAATGCAATCCAGTCTGACCGAATGTGAAGTCGCCCAGCTCCGGGCCTCGGCCTCCAAGGCTTGCGCGCTGCTCAAGGCTTTGGCCAACGAGGACCGCTTGCTGATTCTCTGCCAATTGACCCAGGGCGAGCGCAACGTCGGCGAACTGGAAAAAATGACCGGCGTGCGCCAGCCCACACTGTCCCAACAGCTGGGCATCCTGCGTGACGAGGGATTGGTGGTCACCCGCCGTGAAGGCAAGTACATATTCTATGGTTTAGCCAGTCACGAAGTGATTCAGGTGATGAAGACACTGTCCGGCCTGTACTGCGGAGCGGTGCTGAAAAGCTGGGGCTGAGCCTGATGCCAAGCGCAATCCCATGTGGGAGCGGGCTTGCTCGCGAAAGCGGTGTGTCAGGCGACATTGATGTTAGCTGTGCCGCCGTCTTCGCGAGCAAGCCCGCTCCCACATGTATTGCGCTTAACTGACAGGCATCAGGACTGAACCCTGAGCCATGCGTGCAATAACAAGGAATGAATGATGAACGATCAACACTGGGGCCCATCCATCAGTGCCGACATCGTGGTAATAGGCGGCGGGACCGCCGGCATTGGTTTGGTTGCCAGCCTGCTGAAACGCGATCCGGGTTTAAACATCACCGTCATCGAACCCGACAGCCAGCATTACTACCAACCGGCGTGGACGCTGGTGGGCGGTGGTGCTTACGCGGTGAAAAACACCGCGCGCCCGATGTCCTCGGTGATGCCGCGCCAGGCCACCTGGTTGCAGGCGTCCGTGACTGACATCGCCCCCGACAGCAAACAGCTGACCCTCGACGATGGCCGCACCGTCAGTTACCAGAACCTCGTCGTCTGCCCCGGTTTGCGCCTGGCCTGGGAGAAAATCGAAGGCTTGCAGGACACCCTCGGCCAGAACGGCGTGACCTCCAATTACAGCTATCGGCACGCGGCCTACACCTGGGAACTGGTCCAGGGATTGCGCGGCGGAAAAGCGATCTTCACCCAGCCAGCGATACCGATCAAATGCGCCGGTGCGCCGCAGAAAGCCTTGTACTTGTCCTGCGATCACTGGCGTAAAACCGGTGTTCTGAACAAATTCGACGTCGAGTTCAATCTGGCCGGCGCTGCGTTATTCGGCGTGGCGATATTCGTGCCGCCGTTGATGAAGTACATCGAAAAGTACAACGCCCGGCTGGCCTTCAATTCCAATCTGGTCAAGGTTGACGGGCCGTCGAAAACCGCGTGGTTTGAGGTCAAGGACGCTGCGGGTGTCGTGACCGTAGAAGAAAAAACCTTCGACCTGCTGCACGTCGTGCCGCCTCAGGTCTCGCCGGATTTCATCCGCCAAAGCCCGCTGGCCGACGCCGCTGGCTGGTGCGAAGTGAACCCGCACAGCCTGCAACACGCACGCTATACAGACGTTTTTGCCTTGGGCGATGTCTGTTCCACTAGCAACGCGAAAACTGCCGCCGCCGTGCGCAAGCAGATCGTGGTGGTAGCGCAAAACCTGCTGGCCCTGCGCAAGCAACAGCCGTTGCCACTCAAGTACGACGGCTACGGTTCCTGCCCGCTGACGGTGGAGAAGGGCAAGGTGATTCTCGCCGAGTTCGGTTACGCCGGTAAGTTGCTGCCGACCTTTCCCCTCGACCCGACAGTGCCGCGTCGTTCAGCCTGGTTTCTCAAGGCGACCCTGCTGCCGTGGTTCTACTGGAATGGCCTGCTCAAGGGCCGTGAATGGCTGACCCATCTGTCCAAGGTTGACTGAGAGAACCCTATGTTGCTGGCCAGTTTTTTCGGTGTGGTCATGGGGCTGGTGCTCGGTTTGACCGGTGCTGGTGGCGGTATTCTCGCGGTGCCGGCCTTGGTGCTGGGGCTGGGTTTGACCATGACCCAAGCGGCGCCCGTTGCCTTGTTCGCGGTGGGCAGTGCGGCGGCGATCGGTGCGATTGACGGTTTGCGCCATGGCCTGGTGCGCTATCGGGCGGCGTTGTTGATTGCATTGCTGGGCGCGGTGTTTTCGCCGGTGGGCATCTACTTCGCCCATCAGTTGCCGGAAAAGATCCTGATGATTCTGTTCAGTCTACTGATGGTCATGGTGGCCTGGCGGATGCTGCGCCGGGAAAAGCCCGACGATGGCCCGAGCGATCACGGGCATGCCAACTGGGGCCAGAAGAACTGCATGCTCGATCAGCAGACCGGGCGTTTTTCCTGGACCGCCAAATGCACCGCAACCCTGGCGGCACTCGGCGCGGTGACCGGTGTGGTCTCGGGGCTGCTCGGGGTCGGTGGCGGCTTTCTGATCGTGCCGGCGTTCAAGCAACTGACCGATGTGCAGATGCGCGGCATCGTTGCCACGTCGTTGATGGTGATCAGCCTGATCTCGGTAATCGGCGTGATCGGCGCGTTTCATGCCGGGGTGCGGATCGATGGTTTGGGCGTGTCGTTCATTGCCGCCAGCATCGTCGGGATGATCCTCGGTCGAAAACTCTGCGCACGGGTGCCGGCCCGAGGGTTGCAGATCAGCTTTGCCAGCGTCTGCGTGGTGATCGCCGTATACATGCTGTTTAGAGCGCTCGCCTAGCCGGCACCGGGTCCTGTGGACGCCAGTCGGGTCCACAGGCTTACACCCTAAGTTCCGGGCCTGTCCGGCGGGCGGTCTTACACCGAATTTGCCGCGCTACACCGGCCACCCCAAAGCACCTGACAACCGCCCCCAAGGCAGCGTATGACGCCGCCGGTCCACTTTCGATAATCGCCTCCGACATCAAGTCCCCCGTTGCGGAGCGCGTCATGCACAACAATAAGAACTTCAAGCATCGTTTCTTGCCGGCCTTCATCGCCAGCCTGTCCTCCCTTGGCCTGAGCTCGATGGCCGAGGCCGAGATCATGCTGTACGACAAGGACCAGACCACGTTCTCCACGGATGGCTACATCAACGCCTTCTACGTGAACAGCGACGTGGACCGGGCCGGCGAGCAGTACGACCGGCGCCAGGCGCGGGTGAAGATGGGATTTCTGCCCAACTACCTGGGCTTCAACATGGGCAAGCAGGTCGATGACCTCAAGCTCGGCGCCCGGGCCTCGTTCTGGGTGACCATCAACGACAGCGAAACCAACGGCACCGACACCGCCATCGACGTGCGGCAGTTCTACGGCACGGTGGCCAATCCAGAGTGGGGCGAGGTGCTGATCGGCAAGGATTTCGGCCTGTTTGCCCGCTCCAACATCCTGCTCGACGAATTGCTCGCCGGTTATGGTCAGGTCAGCGATACGTTGGGCCTGGTGGACGGCGGCGGGGTGTCGTTCGGCAACATCGGCAGCGGCTATCCATACCCGTTCCCGACGTCGCAGATTACCTATCGCACCCCGGTGATGGACGGTTTGCGGGTGGCGGTCGGGATCATGGACCCGGTCGACACCAACGACAGCAGCGCGACGGGCAAGGCGTATCAGGAGAACCCGCGCACCGAGAGCGAGATCACCTATCAGTTCGACGTCGGCGGGGCGAAGATTTACAGCTGGCTCAACGGCAGCTACCAGACTTCGGACAACACCGACGCAAGCGTCGAGTCCGTCACCTCCAAAGGCGTCGGCTACGGCGTGCAGGCGAAGATGGGCGGGCTGTCGCTGACCGGCTCCGGTTTCCAGGCCAAGGGCATCAACCCGTTCTTCACCAACAACGCCGGCGAACCGACCCTGCGCAATGTCGACAGCGACGGTTACCTGTTGCAGGGCTCCTACAAACTGGGCAAGAACCGCCTGGCCCTGTCTTACGGCAAGACCGAGGACGATGGCAACGGCGTGGTCGGCAGCGGCGCTGATTACGAGACCCGCAGCATTGCGCTGTTCCATGACGTCAACGACAACCTGAAGTTGGTGGCCGAATACAACCAGTTCGAAATCAATGGCCACGACACCAGCGCCCAGAATGAAGACACCGATACGTTTGCGGTGGGGGCGGTGTTGACCTGGTAACTGGCTGACTAACCATTACTTGTGGCGAGAGGGCTTGCCTGTGGCGAGGGAGCTTGCTCCCGCTGGGTCGCGAAGCGCCCCCCGATTCTGCTCGCGCATCGGCCAGGATTTGGGGGACTGCTTCGCAGTCCAGCGGGAGCAAGCTCCCTCGCCACAAAAGTGTCAGCCACCAAACTTTCAATCCCCGGCTCTCATCCCATCGAACCACCCACCCGCTACCCAAGTAGCATTCGCCGCCGCCCGCAGGCTTCGTACACTCGTGCCTCATACAGGCGCACCGGCGAGGGGCGAGGATGGAGCAGGTTCAGAACGACGGTGTGGTCAGTGCGATGTCCCAGGCCACCGATGCCCAGCAAGCGGCCCAGGATCTGGCGCGACAACTCTTGCACCCCCACTTGGGCTTCGTGCTGTTCTTCTGTTCCGCCGAGTACGACTTGCAGGCGCTAGGGCAGGCGTTGCAACAGAGCTTCGGCGGCATTCGTCTGGTGGGCTGCACCAGCGCCGGGGAAATCACCCCCCAAGGTTATGGCCGCAGCTGCGTGACGGCGGTGGGCTTCGATCATCGGCACTTTTCCATCTCCACCGAACTGATCGATGAGATGGAACATTTCAGCCTGATCGACGCCCAGCAAATGGTCGAGCGACTGGTCAGTGGCTGTCGCAGCAATACCTTGGCGCCGATCAAGGGCAACAGCTTTGCCCTGACCCTGCTCGATGGCCTGTCCAGCCGTGAAGAAATGGTGCTCGCGGCTTTGAGTGCGGCGTTGGGCGACATTCCGCATTTCGGCGGTTCGGCCGGCGACGACAACTACCTGACCCACACCCACGTGTATTTCGGCGGCGAGTTTCACAGCGGCGCGGCGGTGGTGGTGCTGGTCAATACCTGGCTGGACTTCGAAGTTTTCACCACCCACCACATCCTGCCCAGGGCCGAGAAACTGGTGGTCACCGCTGCCGACAGCGCCTCGCGCCGGGTGTTCGAGCTCAACGCCGAACCGGCCGCCGAGGAATACGCCCGGCACATTGGCGTGGCGGTGGCTGATCTCGATTATCGAATCTTTGCCGCGCATCCGTTAGCGGTGCGAATCAACGATCAGTATTACGTGCGGGCGATCCAGCAGGTTCATCCAGACCTGAGCCTGAGTTTCTACTGTGCGGTGGAAAACGGCATCGTCCTCACCGTCATGACCCCCGGCCCCATGCTGCCGAATCTGCAAAACCTGTTCGACGGTTTGCAGGAGCGTCTCGGGGACCTGTTGCTGACCATTGGCTGCGACTGCTTTCTCAGGCGTCTGGAACTGGAAGACGGCGGCAATCTGGAGCAGATAGGCGCGTTTCTGCGGGATCAGCGGGTGATGGGTTTCAACACCTACGGAGAACAGTTCAATGGCATGCACATCAACCAGACCTTCACCGGGGTTGCCATTGCCCGAGGCCGCTCCCCTGGACAGCGCTGATCTTCAGGCGCAGATCGCCAGCCTGCGCCACGAAAACCACAAACTGCAGCGCATCAATGGCGCGCTGATCGAGCGCATCGAATCCGGTATCACCCGGGGCAACGATCCGTATGCGGCGTTCCAGCATTCGGTGGTGCTGGCCGAACAGGTGCGTGAGCGCACCGACGCCCTGAACCAGGCCATGGCCGAACTCAAGGCCGGCAATCATTTGCTCAGCGAAGCACGGCTGCGAGCCGAAACCGCTCATCAACACTTGATCGACGCCATCGAAAGCATTTCCGACGCCTTTGTATTGTTCGATGCCGAGCAGCGGATCGTGCTGTTCAACAGCCGCTTCAAGGCGTTTTGGGGCAACAGTCGGGTGCGGATCACCGCCGGCATGCGCCTGAGCGAGGTCAAACGGTTGATGACCTCGACCGGGCTGTTCAGCGAAGAACCTCGCGGGCATGCCGACGAAAACCTGCTCTATCGCCTGCACAACGGGCGCTGGCTGCAAGTCAGCGAACGGCCGACCCAGGAAGGCGGGCGGGTGATCCTGTTCACTGACATTACTGACGTCAAACTCAGCGAAACCCTGCGCCGCGAGCAGGCCGTGGCGCAGAAGTCGCACTTGCTGCAACGAGCGGTCGACAACCTGTCCCAAGGGGTGGCGATGGTCAATGCCGAGGGCATTCTGGAACTGTGGAACCGACGCTTCCTGGAGCTCAGCGGCCTGGCCCCGGTGGCGGCCCATCGGCCATTCGCCGAAGTGATCGCCGACAGCGAACTGAACCTGCTGACCCCAGCCAGTCGCGACCCGAACGGGCGGCACGTGCAGGAATGCGAGCAACGCCTCTACGATGGCCGGGTGCTGGAAATCCGCACCCATCCGTTGCCCACCGGCGGCTTCGTCAACACTTTCACCGACATCACTGAACGCTACCAGCACGCCGAAGCGCTCAGCGAAAGCGAGCGCTGGATTCGCCTGATCACGGACCATGTGCCGGCGCTGATCGCGTACCTGAATGCCGATCTGGTCTATGAATTCACCAACAAAGTCTACGAAGAATGGTACTGCTGGCCACGGGGCGTGATGCTCGGGCAGAGCCTGCGCGAAGTTCACAGCGAACAGCATTATCAGCGCCTGGAAGCCTACGTGGCCCGGGCCCTGGCCGGGGAGAGCGTGACGTTCGAGTTTGCCGAAACCAACATCAATAATCAGGAGCGCTACATGCTGCGCTCCTACGTGCCCAATCGCCTGGCCACCGGGGAAGTGGTGGGGATTTTCGTGTTGATCCGCGACATCACCGAGCGCCGCCGTACCGCCGAGGCGCTGCATCAGGCCTATCAGAACCTTGAGTTGCGGGTGCGCGAACGCACCACCGAACTGACCACCCTCAACGACCAATTGTTGCGCGAAATCGACGAGCGCCGCCGGGTGGAGTCACGTTTGCGCGAGGCCAAGCTCGAGGCCGAGCAAGCCAACCTGTCGAAGACAAAATTTCTCGCCGCCGTCAGTCACGATCTGCTGCAACCGCTGAATGCCGCGCGGCTGTTTACCAGCGCCTTGCTGGAACGCCGGGAGCCGGTGGCCAACGAGATTCTGGTGCGCAACGTCAGCAACTCTCTGGAAGACGTGGAAAACCTGCTCGGCACCCTGGTGGACATATCCAAACTCGATGCCGGGGTGATCAAGGCCGACATTGCGCCGTTCGCCCTGAGCGAATTGCTGGAAAACCTCGCCGCCGAATACACCCAAGTGGCCCGCAGCGAAGGGCTTGAGCTGCATTTCATCCCGTGTTCGGCGCTGGTGCGCAGCGACATTCAGTTGCTCGCGCGGATCCTGCGTAATCTGCTGAGCAATGCCATTCGCTACACCTACAGCGGGCGCGTGGTGCTCGGCTGCCGGCGTCATCATCAGCGGCTGACCATCGAAGTCTGGGACAGCGGCATGGGCATTGCCGAAAACCGTCTGGAGGAGATTTTCCAAGAGTTCAAACGCGGTGACGTGCAGCGCCCGGATCAGGATCGCGGCTTGGGGCTGGGTCTGGCGATTGTGGAGAAAATCGCGCGTATTCTCGGCCACCGGATTCATGTGCGTTCATGGCCGGGCAAGGGTTCGATGTTTTCCGTCGAAGTGCCGTTGAGTGCCACGGCGCCGAAGGCGTTGCCGAACCTGCTGATGAGCGAACCGATGCTCGAGCGCCTGCGCGGTGCACGGGTGTGGGTGCTGGATAACGACGCGGCCATTTGTGCCGGGATGCGCACCTTGCTCGAAGGTTGGGGCTGCCGGGTGATTACGGCACTGTCGGAGGAGGACCTGGCGCGGCAAGTGGATAATTATCACGACGAAGCCGACCTGCTGATTGCCGACTATCACCTGGATGACGAGAAGAATGGTGTCGACGCCGTGGCCCGGATCAACGCCCGTCGCGCTTCAGCGATCCCGGCGATGATGATTACCGCCAACTACAGCAATGAACTCAAACAGCAGATCCGCGAACTGGGCCACACCCTGATGCACAAACCGGTGCGGCCGATGAAACTCAAGACGGCGATGAGTCATTTGCTTGCCCGGCCTTGAGGCTTCTGGTGTGTTCACTGGCGCCATCGCGGGCAAGCCCGCTCCCACAGGATCTCCACAAACCTGTGGGAGCGGGCTTGCCCGCGATGGGGGCGATTCGGTCTAACTGTTGCCCCCAGAATCAACGCCGCAAATACGACCCGAAATCAATATCCCCGGCACTCAAAATCGCCTGCACCCGATTGTGCACATTAAGTTTGCGCAATATCGCCGAGACATGAGCCTTGACCGTGGTTTCGGCGATTTCCAGGGTGTAGGCGATCTGTTTGTTCGATTCGCCCTTGGTCATGCGCTCAAGTACCAGCAACTGCTTGCGGGTCAGTGCCTGTAGCAGTTCCGGCGGGAAGCTCGGGGTGTCATTCATCCGGCGATGAGTGCCGCTTTTCTGCGTGCGGATGATGTCCGGCGGCAGGTACACATTGCCGTTGAGAATCTGCTGGATCGCTTCGGTCATCTGCACCCGCGGCGACGACTTGGTGATGAACCCCACCGCGCCATAGGTGATGGCTTGCAACACGATTTGTTTGTCCTGCTCGGCCGAGACGATCACCACCGGAATGGTCGGCGCCTCGTTGCGCAGGTTGATCAGGCCATTGAGGCCGTGCATGCCGGGCATGTTCAGGTCGAGCAGGATCAGGTCCAGGTCGTCGTGTTCCTGAGTCAGGGCCAGGGCACTGTCGAGGTCGGCGGTTTCCATGACCTCACTGCCGGGGAAACCGTCGCTGATGACGTTATGAATGGCTTCGCGAAACAGCGGGTGATCGTCGGCAATCAGAATTTTGTACATGGCCTTTCACCTCATTATTTTTTTGATCAGGGTGTGGCAACAACTCGCAAGCGCTCACGTCAGGGAAAGGGCTCGGGCCGGGCCGGCATCACGGGCAGATTCGCCGCTTGCCACGCATCCAGTCCGTCGCGGTACCAATACAGTGTTTTATAGCCCATGGAAGCGGCGCGTTTTACCGCGTTCCAGCTCAACCAACAATCGGAGCGGCAGTAAAAGACCAACGGTCGCGTCAGGTCGCCTGCCGTCAATTGCTGCAGGTGACGCGCGAAATAATCCTGCCACGGGGGCGTCAGGTCGCCGTCACCGGTATTGGCCAGCCAATGGCTGCCGGGCAGGTTTTCGTGGGGCTCGTCTTCGATGAAACGACCTTGCAGCCATTGCCGGCGGTAGACATCGATCAGCAGCGGCTGCGGCGTGTGCTTGAGCAGATTTTGCAGGGCTGGCGTATCGATGATACTCGCACCCTGGAGCTGAGTCGGGGTCGGGCTGCGGTATAAACCGGTGCGATAACCTTCGGCGGAGAACAGCGCAGTTTCAGCCTGCGCGGCGCCCAGCAACAGGCTCAGCGACAGCGCGGCGAGAGAAGGGCACAGCAGAACACGTCGTGCACGCGGCATGGGGTTCAGTCCTTATAGTTATGAACCCATTACATGCCAGTAGCGGTGCGTTGTGAATGCGACGATAGACAGGTAAACCAGTACTAAAGTAGTAATTTGTCTAGTTTATGGAGCCCGCGTCGTACACCAATGCTGTGTTCAATGAAGATCCCTGTGGGAGCGGGCTTGCCCGCGATGAGGCCGTCACATCCAGCATTGATGTTGACTGACACACCGCCATCGCGGGCAAGCCCGCTCCCACAGGGTGATGTGTTGTCAGCTGGATTTGCGCAAGGCCGCTTGCTCCCACACTGAATAGTGTGTGAACACAAATATGTGGAACACTTCAGAACTGTGGGAGCTGGCTTGCCTGCGATGAGGCCATAACATCCAGCATTGATGTTGACTGACACACCGCCATCGCGGGCAAGCCCGCTCCCACAGGGTGATGTGTTGTCAGCTGGATTTGCGCAAGGCCGCTTGCTCCCACACTGAATAGTGTGTGAACACAAATATGTGGAACACCTCAGAACTGTGGGAGCGGGCTTGCCCGCGATGAGGCCATAACATCCAGCATTGATGTTGACTGACACACCGCCATCGCGGGCAAGCCCGCTCCCACAGGGTGATGTGTTGTCAGCTGGATTTGCGCAAGGCCGCTTGCTCCCACACTGAATAGTGTGTGAACACAAATATGTGGAACACCTCAGAACTGTGGGAGCTGGCTTGCCTGCGATGAGGCCGTCACATCCAGTACTGATGTTGGCTGACACACCGCCATCGCGGGCAAGCCCGCTCCCACAGGGTGATGTGTTGTCAGCTGGATTTGCGCAAGGCCGCTTGCTCCCACACTGAATAGTGTGTGAACACAAATATGTGGAACACTTCAGAACTGTGGGAGCTGGCTTGCCTGCGATGAGGCCATAACATCCAGCATTGATGTTGACTGACACACCGCCATCGCGGGCAAGCCCGCTCCCACAGGGTGATGTGTTGTCAGCTGGATTTGCGCAAGGCCGCTTGCTCCCACACTGAATAGTGTGTGAACACAAATATGTGGAACACTTCAGAACTGTGGGAGCTGGCTTGCCTGCGATGAGGCCATAACATCCAGCATTGATGTTGACTGACACACCGCCATCGCGGGCAAGCCCGCTCCCACAGGGTGATGTGTTGTCAGCTGGATTTGCGCAAGGCCGCTTGCTCCCACACTGAATAGTGTGTGAACACAAATATGTGGAACACCTCAGAACTGTGGGAGCTGGCTTGCCTGCGATGAGGCCATAACATCCAGCATTGATGTTGACTGACACACCGCCATCGCGGGCAAGCCCGCTCCCACAGGGATCAGTGTTGTCAGTTGGTTTTGCGCAGGGCCGCATGCTGCGGGTTGAAGGTGAGTACCGCCAGCAGGGCGAACACCAGCGTCAGCCCCACGCACACCGCCAGCGCCAATGGATTGAAACGTTCATACAGCGCAAACCGCACCAGTTCCACCGCATGGGTGAACGGGTTCAAGGCGCACAGCCAATACAACCACTCGCTGGATTCGCGCATCTTCCATAGTGGATACAGCGCCGACGAAAGGAAAAACAGCGGGAAGATCACGAAGTTCATCACCCCGGCAAAGTTCTCCAACTGACGGATGGCGTTGGACAGCAACAGCCCCAGCGCACTGAGCATCAACGCCACCAGCAGCAACGCCGGCAACGCCAGCAACAAACCCATGGCCGGCGGTTGCACGCCGTACAGCCAGGCAATCGCCAGAAAGGCATACACCTGCAACAGCGAAATCAGCGATGTCGCCAGCAATTTGCTGCACAGCAGGAAAGTCCGGGGCAGGGGGCTGGTCAACAGCACGCGCATGCTGCCCATCTCCCGGTCGTAGACCATCGACAGCGAACCTTGCATGCCGTTGAACAACAGGATCATGCAGGCCAGGCCCGGGATGATGTAAACCTCATAGGGAATGTAGGTGTCGTAGGGCTCGATGATGGCGATGCCGAGTGCCGCGCGAAAACCGGCGGCGAACACCAGCAGCCACAGCAACGGCCGCACCAACGCACTGAGAAAACGCGTGCGCTGCAACACAAAACGCAGCCATTCGCGCAGCACGATACCGCTGAAACATTGCCAGTAAGCGTTCATCTGACGACTGCTCCTGAAGAGGGCGAGGTGGTCAGGCGAGCGAAGGCCGAACCGAGGTCGCCGCCGTGTTCAAGGCTTAGGGCGTCGGCCTGTCCGCTGGCCACCAAACGGCCTTGATGCAGGATCAGCAAGTCGTCGCTGGGCTGCACTTCATCCAGCAAATGAGTGGTCCAGAGCACACTGATGTTGTGCTCGCGGCACAGGCTGCGGATGTGTTGGTTGAGCGCCAGGCGACTGGCCGGATCGAGGCCGACGCTCGCCTCGTCGAGCAGCAACAGGCTTGGCTCGTGCAACAATGCCCGGGCGATTTCCACCCGCCGGCGATGACCTCCATTGAGTTCACGCACCCGCTCGCGACGGCGCTCGGTCAGGGCCTGGCGCGTCAGTTCGGCGTCGACCCGAAGGCCGGTCTGGCGTCGAGATAATCCATGCAGCGCGGCGTGGTAACGCAAGTTCTGCTCGACGCTAAGGTCCAGATCCAAAGTGCTTTGCTGGAACACCACACCCAATTGCTTCAACGCCGGACGTGCCGAGGTGCGCAAGGAGCAGCCACCGACCCGAATATCACCGCGCTGCACATCATAAAGGCGCGTGAGCAGGGCGATCAGCGTCGACTTGCCCGCGCCGTTCGGTCCCAGCAGCGCGGCAAAACGCCCGGGTGCCAGGCTGAAACTCACCTGACGCAAGGCCTCGCGCTGGCCGTAAGCGAAACTCAGGTCGCTGACTTCAAGAGCGTTCATGGCGTCACCACCACGCCCCACGGATAGCGCCCGACCTTCACCGATTTAGTGACCTTGAGGCTGTCCACGTCGATCACCGATACATCGCCGCTGACGCCATTAGTGGCCAGCAATTGCCGTTGATCCGGGGTGAACGACATCTGCCAGACCCGTCGGCCCACCAGCAGGTAATCAAGGATCTCGAAGGTCTTGGCGTCGATCACTGCCACATGGTTGGCCGGGCCGAGCGCGACGAAACCGTACTTGCCGTCGGCGCTGAGTTTGATCCCCACCGGTTGGACTTTGTCCGGATGTACGCCTTTGATTTGGAAGGTCAGGGTCTTGAGGATCTTGCGGCTGGCGACGTCGAGAATCGTCACCGTGCCGCCGATTTCCGCCGAGGCCCAAAGCTGCGAGCCATCGGGATTGAATTCGACGAAACGCGGCCGCTGATCGACCAGGGTGTTGTCGGCCAAGGTCTGGGTGCCGGTGTCGATCCAGTGCAGCATGTTGGTGGTTTCACTGGTGTTCACCGCCCACTTGCCGTCGGGGCTGACGGCCATGCCTTCAGGCTCGACGCCGACATTGATCTGGCCGAGCACCTTGGAAGTTTCGGTGTCGATCACCGTCACCAGTGCATCGTCCTCGTTGGAGACATACAGCCAACGATTGTTGGGGTGCAGGGCGAATTGCTCAGGGTCCTTGCCCGAGGGCAGTTCCTTGATGATCTTGCGCGTGGCGACGTCCATCACCTGGACCCGATCCGAATCGCTGGCGCAGATGTACAGCAGCTTATTGTCGTGGGAAAGCAACAGGCCGCGCGGGCGCTGGCCGACGGGCAGGGTCTCGGTGACTTTCAGGGTCTGCAGATCGATCAGGCTCAGGCTGTTGTCCTTTTCGTTGGAGACCCAGGCGGTGCTGGCAGCGGCGTGCCCGGCGGCGAGCAGCAGGGCGCAGGAAAGCAGGGTGCGGCGCATGGCAGATTCCTTATTGTTGTTGTCGTGAAAAAAGGATCAGAGAAAGCGGCAGCTGACCTCGGCTTTGTCGTAACCCAAGCTGTCCATTTCGTTGACAGGGTGCAGGAAACCGTCTTGCGGCGAGGTGCTTACCAGCGCCCGGGGTTGCACGATGGGGATCGGCTGGCGCAACTGACCGTTCCACGGCCGATAACTGAGCTTGCGGCCCTTGAAACCGTCCAGCGGCAATTGATCACTGATTGCAAGCGTACGAATCGCCATGGCATCGGCCTCACGCAATTTGCCCACGGCACTGGCAATGCTGCGTACGGCCATCCAGGCAGCAAAATCCCGGTCGTTCATCCAGCGCCCGGCCAGGGCTTCGAAGCGTTTCTGCAACTGCGCGGCGCCGTAGGTTTCTACGGTCTTGTGCCAGCCCACCGGGGTCAGGCCTTGAGTGCCGGCAACCGGCCGTGGATACCAGGTCTGGTAGGGCACGTATTCGCCGAAGTCACCGCGCTCATCGGCCACCAGCACCACGTCGTACTCGGCGGTCTGGGTGAACAGCGGCATGTCGGCCTGGGCGCTGCGGCGCTGGTCGTTATCGAAACTCCAGGCTTTCTCCGCCACCAGTTGCAAGCCGAAGCGTTTGGCCGCGCGACGCAGGGCGGCGGCATAGGCTTGATCGTCTGCGGTCGGGCCGACGATCAGCAGCGCCCGTTGCCATTTGCGCAGCACCAGAAATTGCGCCAGCGCATCGGCCAGCATCACGCGGCTTGGCAGGCTGTGCAGCACGTTCGGCAAGCAATCGGTGCTGCGCAGGCTGTCATCGGGGCTGCCGGCATTGAACAGCAGGCTGTCGGGTAGCACGGCGCTGAGTCTGCGCAGGGTTTGCACCGGTGCATTCACCACAAACAAACGCAGGCCTTGTTCGTGTTGGGCTTTGGCCGCTTCGATCAGCGCATCCGGATTGTCGACGCTGGCGCTGACCAGGCTGTAGCTGTGATTGAGAAAGTGCCCGGTACTGTTGCTGTCGGTGATCGCCAGTTCGGCGCCGCGCAGGCCGGCATCGGTCGGTTCGGGGATGACATTCGACAGCACTGGCCCAGGATCGGGGCGATAACCGAGGTAGCCGATCCGCACCTGCAACGGCGCATCCGCCGCCTGAACCTGGGTCGCCACCCCGGCGGCGCAGGCAATCGCCAGCAAGTAGATCAAGGCATAAGGGGCGAGCTGGCGCATAAAGGCACTCCATCACAGGTAGCGTCAGCATAGGAACCCTGGGAGGGTGGGGAAATATGCAGAAAGTACCGATGAGCCAGTACCAAGGTAGTAACTCACCCCGGGCGGCGCGGTTTTAGCATGGGCTACAACGGCCATCACTCAAGGGGGGAGATTGACCATGCGAATTCTCAAAGCACTGCTCCTGCCGTTTTTGCTGATCCTGACCCTGATCGGCGTCGACAAGCTTCACGGCGCCCGACCGGTACTGGTTGGGCCTGCGCCACAAGCCCTACTACCAAGGGAGTAGGCCTCGGCCACCAAAGCAGCATGGGGTTGGCGCAAAGCCGTTCCTAAGATGGGTGCCATAGCCTCTTCAAAGAGGTTTTGCGTGCAATCTTGAGGGCAGAACAATGACAACAAAACGCAACGCCTTGCTCGTTGCCGGACTGCTGGCCGGTTTCATCAACGCAGGTTCCGTCTGGGCCCACGGCAACGTGGTACCCCAAGCCGTCGAAACCCAGGGACTGACCCCGATCAAGGATGCCGGCGTGCAGGTCGATGCCGATGGTTGGGCGGCGGCGAACCCTTACCGCTCCTCCCCTGAGCGCGATAAGGCTTTGGAAATCGGTTCTTCGGCCTACAACCAGAACTGCGCGGCCTGTCATGGCCTGGAAGCCAAGTCTGGCGGCATCGCGCCCGACTTGCGCATGCTCGACGTCGGCGAGGCCGGTGATGAATGGTTCGTCGAACGCGTGCGCCATGGCGCCGTGCGTGACGGCCGGGTGTACATGCCGAAGATGGCCGACTACCTGAGTCAGGAAGCCTTGTGGGCGGTGCGCACCTACCTGGACAGCGTGCACGTCGAGGAGTGACCCATGCGTTTGCTCGCGGTGTTGGTCAGCGCTGTGTGGCTGTGTTGCCAGACAGCGCAGGCGCAGGTCCGTACCTATGACGAAATGATCGCCGCCGCGGAGCTGAAAGTCGCGGTGTACAAGGACTTCGCGCCCTACAGCTTTGAAGACGCTGGCGAGGCTCGCGGGGTCGATGTCGAACTTGCCCAGGCCTTGGCCAAGGCCATGGGGGTACGCCTGAAACTGATCTGGGCACCCGCCGGGGAAAAGCTCGATGACGACCTGCGCGATTACATCTGGCGGGCCAGTCAGTTGCACAACCAGCAACTGGCCGACCTGATGATGCGCGTGCCCTACGATCGCGATTACTCACAGAAACGCAATGAACTGGGTGAGCTGGAAAACGGCCATGTGGTGATGTTCGGGCCGTACCAGACCGAACAATGGCAAGTGGCTTACGACCGTCGTCGACTGGACTCGGTGGCGAGTGTCGCGGTGTTCCAGCAACACCCGATCGGCGTCGAAGTCGACAGCGTGCCGTCGTTTTACCTGACCTCGGTGTTCAACGGCATGCTCGCCGCAAAGACCCGCCATTATCCAGGTGTACCTCAGGCGTTTGCCGCGATGAAGGCCGGTGAAGTCGATGCGGTGATGGCCATGCGCGGCGAGATCGACTGGCAAGTCCATCAGGCCGCCGACCCGCAAGTGGCGCTGGCGGAAAACGCCTACCCGAACATGGGCAAACAGCTCTGGGAGATCGGCATGGCGGTGCATGAAAGCAATCGGCAACTGGCCTACGCCGTGGAAGAGGCGCTGGAAACGTTGATTCGCGAGGGTTCGGTGAAAGCCATTTATGCCCGTTACGGCCTGCGGTATGACGTGCCCGAGATGTATCAATAGTGAACTGGCGAGCGAGTTGTCTGTTGGCCTGCTGGTTACCCCTGGCCGCGCACGCGGCGGATGTCGATCCGGTGCCGTCGGTGATGTGGGGGTTTTATCACAAGCAGATGCTCGGCGACGCGCCGTTCGTGTTCGACGAGCGGGTCAAGTTGCTCGCGCCGCCATTTGCCGAAGACGCCCGACAAGTTCCGCTGGAAATTGACGCCCGGGCGTTCAAGGATGAAGTGGTGCGAATCCTCGCCTGGGCCGAACTCAATCCGCTGCCGAAAATCGTCGACTTCGAACCCTTGACCGGGGTGCTGCCGTGGCTGTCGATCCGCATCCGCGTTGAACAGGCCACGCCATTGCGCGCGGCGGTACTGACCCGCGACGGGCTGTGGCACGTCGGCTCGACCCTGATTGACGCGGCAGGCGGCGGCTGCACGGCACCGAGCGTGGTGCGCACTCAGCCGGGTTGGGAGGAACACATCGGCGAAGTGCTGGGTGGTCGCTATCCCCGTGGCGAGTTCAGTCGCGTGCGTTTGCAGGTGGCGCACCCGATGGACAACGGCATGGTCAGCGGCATCCCGGAATTCTTCATCAATCAGGCCGAGCTGCGCGATCAAAACGATCAACTGCTGGCGCGTCTGGAGTTGTTCCCGGCGGTCAACGAAAACCCCAATTTGGCCTTCGATATTGAAGGAGCAGGGCAGACGCGCCTGGTGTTGCGCGACAACAGCGGCAATCAATTCGATGCGGCCATTCCCTGACCCAAGGAGCGAGTGATGCGCTGGATGCTGCTGTTGTTCATCAGTTTGAGCCTGCCGGCCCTGGCCGATCCCGATTACGCACTCAAGCCCCGGCAGATCGCCGAAGACACCTGGTTGCTGGAAGGCAGCACCGATAACTTCGCCAAGAGCAACGGCGGCAACATCGTCAACACCGCGTTCATCGTCACCGAACAGGGCGTGGTGGTAATCGACACCGGGCCATCGAAACGCTATGGCGAGGCCCTGCGCAAAGCGATTGCGGCGACCACCGATAAACCGGTGATTCAGGTGCTGCTGACCCATCACCATCCTGATCATGTGCTGGGCAACCAGGCTTTCACCGACGTGCCGATCGGCGCCTTGGCCGGTACCACTGAACTGTTGCGTCAACAGGGTGATGCCATGGCTGAAAACATGTATCGGCTGGTGGGCGACTGGATGCGCGGCACCGAGGTGGTGTTGCCGACGCAGACGCTGATGCCAGGCGTGAAAAGTTTTGGGAATCACGATTTGCGCCTACTGAGTCTGGGTGGGCACACCGGCGCGGATCTGGCTATTCTCGACCAGAAAACCGGCGTGCTGTTTGCCGGGGACCTGGTGTTTTATCAACGCGCCCTGACCACGCCTAACAGCCCGGGGCTGTCGGTGTGGCTGGCGGATATCGCGACCCTGCAGGGTTTGCCGTGGACGCTGATCGTCCCCGGCCATGGACCGGTGGCCACGGACACAAAACCGTTCGAGCAGATGTGCGATTACCTGGCCTGGCTGGACCAGCTGATGCGCGATGGCGCGGCCAATGGCAGCGACATGGCCGAGATGATCCGCAGCCCCATTCCCGACCGTTTTGCCGGGATCAGCCTGAGCCGCTATGAGCTGATTCGCAGCGTAAGTCATTTGTACCCGCGTTACGAACGGGGGCAGATGAGGCGGGTGGATTCCGCCAAAGATTTGTGAGCAACACCGGCCCCTGTGGGAGCGGGCTTGCCCGCGATAGCGGAATGTCAGTCAACGAATGTGTTGAATGTGACGCCGTCATCGCGGGCAAGCCCGCTCCCACAGGGATCGGTGTCAGGCATACGGTTCGGTACTCATCTCCTCCGACCCGGTACTAAGGAACTAGCAATCTCCGCACTGCGGGCAATTGTTGCAAGGGCGGCGGCGCCCAAGAATCTGCACCAGACCGGGAAAATTTCCCGGGTATAACAAAAACCGCAGAGGCAGCCGTCATGACCCAACCCGCACGTCGCCAACCCTTCGTTTTGAGCATGCTGCTCAGTGCCATGCTGTTGTCTGGCCAGGCATTGGCCGCAGTCTCCGATCAAGACATCCTCCAGGATCCGAAGAACCCGGAGCAGGTCGTCACCAATGGCTTGGGCGTCCAGGGTCAGCGCTACAGCCCGCTGGACACCCTCAATGTCGACAACGTGAAGGATCTGCGCCCGGTCTGGGCCTTTTCGTTCGGCGGGGAAAAACAGCGCGGTCAGCAAGCACAGCCGATGATCAAGGACGGCGTGATGTACATGACCGGCTCCTACTCGCGGGTGTTCGCGGTGGATGCGCGCACCGGTCGCAAGCTCTGGCAATACGACGCGCGCCTGCCCGATGACATCCGTCCGTGCTGCGACGTGATCAACCGTGGTGTCGCGCTGTATGGCGATCTGGTGATTTTCGGCACCCTCGACGCCAAGCTCGTGGCCCTGAACAAGGACACCGGTAAAGTCGTCTGGAGCAAGAAAGTCGCCGACCACAAGGAAGGCTATTCCATCAGCGCGGCACCGTTGGTGATCAACGGCAAATTGATCACCGGCGTGGCCGGTGGCGAGTTCGGGGTGGTGGGCAAAATCGAAGCCTACGATCCGAAAAACGGCGACCTGCTGTGGACTCGTCCCACCGTCGAAGGCCACATGGGCTATGTCTACAAGGACGGCAAAGCGGTAGAAAACGGCATCTCTGGTGGCGAAGCGGGCAAGACCTGGCCGGGCGATCTATGGAAAACCGGCGGCGCGGCACCTTGGCTGGGCGGCTACTACGACCCGGAAACCAATCTGTTGCTGTTCGGCACCGGCAACCCGGCACCGTGGAACTCGCACCTGCGTCCTGGCGACAACCTTTACTCGTCGTCGCGCCTGGCGCTGAACCCGGATGACGGTACGATCAAATGGCACTTCCAGAGCACGCCCCACGACGGTTGGGACTATGACGGCGTGAACGAGCTGGTGTCGTTCAACTACAACGAAGGCGGCAAAGAAATCAAAGCCGCGGCCACGGCGGACCGTAACGGTTTCTTCTACGTGCTAGATCGCACCAACGGCAAGTTCATCCGCGGCTTCCCGTTCGTGGATAAAATCACCTGGGCCAGCGGCCTGGATAAAAACGGTCGGCCGATCTACAACGACGCGAGTCGTCCGGGGGCGCCGGGCTCCGAAGCCAAAGGCAGTTCGGTGTTCGTCGCGCCAGCGTTCCTCGGGGCGAAAAACTGGATGCCGATGGCCTACAACCGCGACACCGGCCTGTTCTATGTACCGTCCAACGAGTGGGGCATGGACATCTGGAACGAAGGCATCGCCTACAAGAAAGGCGCGGCGTTCCTCGGCGCCGGTTTCACCATCAAACCGTTGAACGAAGACTACATCGGCGTGCTGCGCGCCATCGACCCGAAAACCGGCAAGGAAGTCTGGCGCCACAAGAACTTCGCGCCGCTGTGGGGCGGAGTGCTGACCACCAAGGGCAACCTGGTGTTCACCGGTACGCCGGAAGGTTTCCTGCAGGCATTCAATGCCAAGACTGGCGAGAAAGTCTGGGAATTCCAGACCGGTTCCGGCGTACTCGGCTCGCCCATCACCTGGGAAATGGACGGGGAACAATACGTCTCCGTGCTCTCCGGCTGGGGCGGCGCGGTACCGCTGTGGGGCGGCGAAGTGGCCAAGCGCGTCAAGGACTTCAACCAGGGCGGCATGCTCTGGACGTTCAAGTTGCCTAAAGATCTGGTAGCCAAGCACTAACCCCGGCGACCACAACTTTGTGGTGATGAATTACCTGTGGCGAGGGAACTTGCTCCCGCTGGGCTGCGAAGCAGCCCCCTACGTTCTCGGCCGCAACCGAGTCGTTTGGATTTACGACTGCTTCGCAGCCGAGCGGGAGCAAGCTCCCTCGCCACAAAAGCCTGCTGATACCGCAGCGCCTTCTACTACCAAATAACGAGAATCCCCCTGCCAACGGCGCATTCGTCTGGCAGGCGGGGCTCTCTACTATCGGTTCATCGCCTGTTGGCCTGACAGGCATCGACCCAGACAGAGGCCCACCATGATCTACGCACAACCCGGAACACCCGGCGCCGTCGTTTCCTTCAAACCGCGCTACGGCAATTTCATCGGCGGCGAGTTCGTTGCCCCAATCAACGGCGAGTACTTCACCAACACCTCACCGGTCACCGGTGAAGTGATCGCCGAGTTCCCGCGCTCCAGCGCCGCCGACATCGAAAAAGCCCTCGACGCCGCCCATGCCGCCGCCGATGCCTGGGGAAAAACCTCGGCGCAGGACCGCTCGCTGGTGCTGCTGAAAATCGCCGATCGCATCGAACAGAACCTGGAAATCCTCGCCGTCACCGAAACCTGGGACAACGGCAAGGCCGTGCGCGAAACCCTCAACGCCGACGTGCCTTTGGCTGCCGACCACTTCCGTTATTTCGCCGGTTGCATCCGCGCTCAGGAAGGTGGCGCCGCCGAGATCAACGAACTGACCACCGCCTATCATTTCCACGAACCATTGGGCGTGGTCGGGCAGATCATTCCGTGGAACTTTCCGCTGCTGATGGCCGCCTGGAAACTCGCCCCGGCCCTGGCTGCCGGCAACTGCATCGTGCTCAAACCCGCCGAACAAACGCCGCTGTCGATCATGGTGTTTGCCGAGCTGATCGCCGACTTGCTGCCGGCCGGTGTGCTGAACATCGTCCAGGGTTTCGGTCGCGAAGCCGGTGAGGCGCTGGCCACCAGCAAGCGCATCGCCAAGATCGCCTTCACCGGCTCAACCCCGGTTGGCGCGCACATCATGCATTGCGCCGCCGAGAACATCATTCCAAGCACCGTCGAGCTGGGCGGCAAGTCGCCGAACATTTTCTTCGAAGACATCATGAACGCCGAGCCGCAGTTCATCGAGAAAGCCGCCGAAGGCCTGGTGCTGGCGTTCTTCAACCAGGGCGAAGTCTGCACCTGTCCGTCCCGGGCGCTGGTGCAGGAATCGATCTACGAGCCGTTCATGGCCGAGGTGATGAAGAAGATCGTCAAGATCAAGCGCGGCAACCCGCTGGACACCGAAACCATGGTCGGCGCCCAGGCGTCCGAGCAGCAATACGACAAGATCCTCTCGTACCTGAAAATTGCTCAGGAGGAGGGCGCCGAACTGCTCACCGGCGGCGCGGCCGAGCGCCTTGAAGGCGATTTGTCGACCGGCTATTACATCCAGCCGACCCTGCTCAAGGGCCACAACAAAATGCGTGTGTTCCAGGAAGAAATCTTCGGCCCGGTGGTGGGTATCACCACCTTCAAGGACGAAGCCGAAGCCCTGGCTATTGCCAACGACAGCGAGTTCGGCCTCGGCGCCGGCCTCTGGACCCGCGACATCAACCGTGCCTACCGCATGGGCCGGGCGATCAAGGCCGGTCGCGTCTGGACCAACTGCTACCACCTGTACCCGGCCCACGCCGCGTTCGGTGGCTACAAGAAGTCCGGTGTCGGCCGTGAGAACCACAAGATGATGCTCGACCATTACCAACAGACCAAAAACCTGCTGGTGAGCTACGACATCAATCCGCTGGGGTTCTTCTAACCCGCCAGAACACCATTGAAACCTGTGGGAGCGAGCTTGCCCGCGATAGCGACCTGACATTCAACATCAATATTGAATGTGCTGGCCTCATCGCGGGCAAGCCCGCTCCCACAGGGTTTTGTGTGGTGCTAAAGATCTGCGTAACACCCCCTACCAACGCACCCCACAACCTCCTTCGAAAGTAGCATTCGGTCATCTCATCCCCCGTGCATTAATGGCTTTACCGGAATCGTCCGGCACAAGAAGAGGATTGACCCATGTGGAATAAACCCGCGTTTACCGATCTGCGCATTGGCTTCGAAGTGACGATGTATTTCGCCAACCGTTGATTGATCGCCCGGTCAGCCGTCGCGTTGGCCGGGCCTGCCTTCTGGAGGCATCCCATGCACATCCGCGTTCTCGGTTCCGCCGCTGGCGGCGGTTTTCCGCAATGGAACTGCAACTGCCGTCAATGCGCCGCTATGCGCAACGGCAACCTGCGCGCGCAACGCCGCACGCAGTCGTCCATTGCCCTGAGCGACGACGGTGTGGAGTGGGTGCTTTGCAATGCTTCCCCGGATATTCGCGCGCAACTCGAAAGCTTTCCGGCGATGCAACCGGCCCGACGCTTGCGAGACACGGCGATTGCCGGCGTCGTTCTGCTGGACAGTCAAATCGACCATTGCACCGGGCTGTTGAGCCTGCGCGAAGGCTGCCCGCATGCGGTCTGGTGCACCGAGCGGGTTCACGAAGACCTGAGCAGCGGCTTTCCCTTGTTCACCATGCTCAAGCACTGGAACGGTGGCTTGCAGTGGCAACCCATCGAACTGGATCGCGAGCCGTTCAGTATCGCTGCCTGCCCACACCTGCAATTTCGCGCGATTCCGTTGGTCAGCAATGCACCGCCGTACTCGCCCAATCGCGGCAATCCGCAGCCAGGCGACACCATCGGCCTGTTCATCGAAGACCTGCGCAGCGGTGCATCGGTTTTCTATGCCCCGGGACTGGGGCAGGTCGATGCCGAGGTGTTGAGCTGGATGCAGCGCGCCGACTGCCTGATGCTGGACGGTACGCTGTGGCGCGACGATGAAATGCGCGTGTGCGAAGTCGGCCAGAGCCTGGGCAGCGAAATGGGTCACCTGCCGCAAAGCGGCCCCGGCGGCATGCTCGACGTGCTAGAGGGCTTCAATCGCCAGCGCAAGGTGCTGATCCACATCAACAACACCAACCCGATCCTCGATGAAGACTCGGCCGAGCGCGCCTTGCTGGAGCGGCGC
Organism: Pseudomonas lini; assembly: GCF_964063345.1. Taxonomy (NCBI): domain Bacteria; kingdom Pseudomonadati; phylum Pseudomonadota; class Gammaproteobacteria; order Pseudomonadales; family Pseudomonadaceae; genus Pseudomonas; species Pseudomonas lini. The sequence continues at coordinate 489,586 of NZ_OZ061318.1, read as the reverse complement.
GGGATAGAAGTGGCTTTTGACGGCATGGACATTGTGTTGTAGCTGAAGGCCCTATCGCGGGCAAGCCCGCTCCCACAGGGATCACCCAAATCCTGTGGGAGCGGGCTTGCCCGCGATAGGGCCCGACCAAACACCGCAGAACCCATCGGTTATTCCCCGGAGAACCGCAATGACTGACACTCCCATGACCCCCGCCGAATTCGAAGCAGCCCTGCGCGCCAAGGGTGCCTATTACCACATCCATCACCCATTCCACCAAGCCATGTACGCCGGGCGCGCCACCCGCGAGCAGATTCAGGGCTGGGTCGCCAATCGCTTCTATTACCAGGTGAACATCCCGCTCAAGGATGCCGCCATCCTCGCCAACTGTCCGGACCGCGACGTGCGCCGGGAGTGGCTGCAACGGATCCTCGACCATGACGGCGTGCCGGGCAGTGAAGGCGGCATTGAAGCGTGGCTACGATTGGGCGAAGCAGTGGGGCTGGATCGCGAGCAAATCCTCTCGCAAGAACTGGTGCTGCCGGGCGTACGTTTTGCCGTGGATGCCTACGTCAATTTCGCCCGCCGCGCTCGCTGGCAAGAAGCGGCCAGCAGCTCGCTGACCGAACTGTTCGCGCCACAAATCCACCAGTCCCGGCTCGACGCCTGGCCCACCCATTACCCATGGATCGACCCGGCCGGCTACGACTATTTCCGTACGCGTCTGAGCCAGGCCCGGCGCGATGTCGAGCATGGTTTGCGCATCACCCTGGCGCACTACGTCACGGTCGAAGGCCAGCAACGCATGCTGGAGATTCTGCAGTTCAAGCTCGATGTGCTTTGGAGCATGCTCGACGCGATGAGCATGGCCTATGAGCTGGATCGCCCGCCGTATCACACCGTCACCACCGAGCGGGTCTGGCACCGGGGGATCACCCTGTGAGCCAGATCGAACAGCAACCCGGCCCACCGCTGTGGTTGCTGGCAGAGCTGACCTATCGCTGCCCGCTGCAATGCCCGTATTGCTCCAACCCGCTGGACTTCGCCCAACAGGGCGAGGAGTTGAGCACAGCAGAATGGATTCGGGTGTTCCGCGAGGCGCGGGAAATGGGCGCTGCGCAACTGGGTTTTTCCGGTGGCGAGCCGTTGGTGCGCCAGGACCTGGCCGAGCTGATCAAGGCCGCGCGGGACATGGGTTACTACACCAACCTGATCACCTCGGGTATCGGCCTGACCGAACGGAAGGTCCGCGACTTCAAGATCGCCGGGCTGGACCATATCCAGATCAGTTTTCAGGCCGCCGACGAAGAGGTGAACAATCTGCTCGCCGGCTCGCGCAAGGCCTTCGCCCAGAAACTGGCCATGGCTCGGGCGGTGAAGGCCCAGGGCTACCCGATGGTGCTGAACTTCGTCACCCATCGGCACAACATCGACCAGATCGCGCAGATCATCGAACTGTGCCTGGAGCTGGAGGCTGATTTCGTCGAGTTGGCGACGTGCCAGTTCTACGGTTGGGCTGAACTCAACCGCGTCGGCCTGTTGCCGACCCGCGAACAGTTGCAGCGCGCTGAGCGCATTACCAATGAATACCGCCAGCGGCTTGAGGCCGAGGGCCACCCGTGCAAGCTGATTTTCGTCACCCCGGATTACTACGAAGAACGCCCAAAAACCTGCATGAATGGCTGGGCCAACCTGTTTCTCGACATCACTCCGGACGGCACGGCCTTGCCTTGTCATAGCGCCCGCCAGTTGCCGGTGCAGTTTCCCAACGTGCGCGAGCACAGCATCGCGCACATCTGGAACGACTCCTTCGGTTTCAACCGTTTTCGCGGCGATGACTGGATGAAAGAGCCGTGCCGTTCCTGCGATGAAAAGCACAAGGACCTCGGCGGCTGCCGCTGCCAGGCGTTCATGCTCACGGGGGATGCCAGCAACGCCGACCCGGTGTGCAGCAAGTCGCCGCACCACGACGTTATTCTCAAGGCCCGGGACGAAGCCGATGCGCCGACGCAGGGCATGGAGCACCTGACCTTGCGCAATGAAAAGGCTTCGCGACTGATTTATCGTGGATGAATCGAAAAGGTGCATCCGACGCAGATCCCTGTGGGAGCGGGCTTGCCCGCGATGAGGTCAGCACATTCAACATTGATGTTGACTGTGAAACAGCTATCGCGGGCAAGCCCGCTCCCACAGGGATCTTCGGTGAATCTGAAATCGGAGTGCATCCCCGCGCTGGCTCGCTATCCATTGGTCTGATTGCATTCGCAGCCGGATGCTTTAGTGTGTTCTTTACCTTCAAAACAATAAAAAACAGGCTTTCCAATGAGCCAGAATCTCAGCCAGCTGCGTAAATTCGTTTCGCCTGAAATCATCTTCGGTGCCGGCTGTCGGCATAACGTCGGCAACTACGCCAAGACCTTCGGCGCCCGCAAGGTGCTGGTGGTCAGCGACCCCGGTGTGATTGCCGCCGGTTGGGTCGCCGATGTCGAGGCCAGCCTGCAAGCCCAGGGCATCGATTACTTTCTATATAGCGACGTTTCGCCCAACCCGCGGATCGAAGAGGTCATGCTCGGCGCCGAGCTGTACCGGGAGAATCACTGCGATGTGATCGTGGCGATCGGCGGCGGCAGCCCGATGGACTGCGGCAAAGGCATCGGCATTGTCGTCGCCCACGGGCGCAATATCCTCGAATTCGAGGGCGTGGACATGTTGCGCATGCCCAGCCCGCCGCTGATCCTGATCCCGACCACCGCCGGCACTTCGGCCGACGTGTCGCAGTTCGTGATCATCTCCAATCAGCAAGAACGCATGAAATTCTCCATCGTCAGCAAGGCTGCGGTGCCCGATGTGTCGCTGATCGATCCGGAAACCACCCTGAGCATGGATCCGTTCCTGTCGGCCTGTACCGGTATCGACGCGTTGGTCCATGCCATCGAAGCCTTCGTCTCCACCGGTCACGGGCCGCTCACCGACCCTCATGCGCTGGAAGCGATGCGGCTGATCAACGGCAATCTGGTGCAAATGATCGCCAACCCCAGCGACATCGCTCTGCGGGAAAAAATCATGCTCGGCAGCATGCAGGCCGGGCTGGCGTTTTCCAACGCGATTCTTGGCGCGGTGCACGCCATGTCCCACAGCCTCGGCGGCTTTCTCGATCTGCCTCATGGCCTGTGCAACGCGGTGTTGGTGGAACACGTGGTGGCGTTCAACTACAGCTCGGCGCCGGAGCGCTTCAAGGTGATTGCCGAGACGTTCGGTATTGATTGCCGTGGCCTCAATCACCGGCAGATTTGCGGGCGGCTGGTCGAACACCTGATCGCCCTCAAACATGCCATCGGCTTCCACGAAACCCTGGGCCTGCACGGGGTGAGTACCGCGGACATTCCGTTCCTGTCGCAACACGCCATGCACGACCCGTGCATCCTTACCAACCCGCGCGAATCCAGTCAGCGCGACGTCGAGGTCGTCTATGGCGAAGCCCTCTGACGAGCAACAACGGGCGCTGGCCGGGTTACTTGGCTTAGGCAACCACTCGGCGCGCAAGAGTCATTACCCGGAACTGGCCGCGCGCCTGGATGAACTGGAAACCGAACGCAACCGCTACAAATGGCTGTTCGAAAACGCGGTACACGGGATCTTCCAGGCCAGCCTGCTGGAGGGCATGCGCGCCGCCAACCCGGCACTGGCGCGGATGCTCGGCTATCAGAACCCGCAGGAGGTGCTGTTTTCCCTGACGGACCTGGCGGGCACGCTGTTCGTCGGCGGGGCGCAAGAGCTGGAAAGCATCGGCGAGATCCTCCAGCGCGAGCGCAGCCTGCTGGGCTATGAAACTCAGCTGCGGCGCAAGGACGGCAGCGTCCTCGATGTGTTGATGAACTTGCTGCTCAAACCGGATCAGGAAGGTTTGGTGGAGGGCTTTGTCGCCGACATCACCGAACGAAAACTCGCTCAACAGCGCCTGCAACAACTCAATGACGAACTGGAGCAGCGGGTCACCGCGCGCACCAACGAGTTGCTGGACGCCAACCGCAATCTACAAACACAGATCACCCAGCGTAAACAGATCGCAGAAGCCTTGCGCGACGCCCGTGATGCCGCCGAGGCGGCCAATCGCAGCAAGGATAAATACCTCGCCGCCGCCAGTCACGACTTGCTGCAACCGCTCAACGCCGCGCGTTTGCTGATCTCGACCTTGCGCGAACGCAAACTGCCCGACGTCGAACAGGTGCTGGTGGAGCGCACGCATCAGGCGCTGGAAGGGGCTGAAGATTTGCTCACCGATCTGCTGGATATTTCCCGGCTCGATCAGGCCGCGGTGAAGCCGGACATTGCCCTCTACCGCCTCGACGAATTGTTCGCGCCACTGGTCTCGGAGTTTCAGTCGGTGGCCGCGGCAGCCGGGTTGAACCTGCGGGTACACATGGGCGATTACGCTATTCATACCGACTTGCGCCTGATGACTCGTATCCTGCGCAACTTCCTCAGCAATGCCTGCCGATACACCGACGAGGGCTGCATTTTGCTGGGGGCACGGCGTCGGGGCGATGCGCTGCGTGTCGAAGTCTGGGACACCGGGCGCGGGATTCCTGCGGATCGTCTTGACTCGATCTTCCTCGAATTCAACCAACTGGACGTCGGGCGCGCCGCCGATCGCAAGGGCGTAGGCCTGGGACTGGCGATTGTCGAACGCATCGCGAAGATCCTCGACTACAGGATTCAGGTTCATTCGCTGCCGGGGCGCGGTTCGATGTTCAGCATCGAAGTACCGATTTCCAATGAGATTCCACTGCCGATCAGCCTTGCCGCGCCGCAGCCGAGTACCGGCAACCCGTTGCCGGGCCGGCGTCTGTTGGTGCTGGACAATGAAGTCAGCATTCTTGAAAGCATGAGCGCGCTGCTCGGGCAGTGGGGCTGCGAGGTGGTTACCGCCACCGACGAGGCCACCGCACTGGTGGCTTTGCAGGGACAGCCGCCGGAACTGATTCTGGCGGACTATCACCTGGACCACGGGGTGGTGGGCTGCGAAGTGGTTCGGCATTTGCGCGAGCATTTCAGCCAGGTGATTCCGGCGGTGATCATCACCGCCGACCGCACCGACCAGTGTCGGCGCTCATTGCAGCGCCTCGACGCGCCGCTGCTGAACAAACCCGTGAAGCCCGGCAAGTTACGCGCAGTGCTGACTCAGCTGTTGGCGTAGCGATAGTGCAGGCTGAAACCGAGCTCGGTAGATTGGCCTTGTTCCAGCAATCGCAACCCTGGCCGGCCCGGCAAGTGATGGGCGTTGACCGGATGGCTCACCGGTTCGATACAGAAAAAATCCAGGCCCACGGGGCAGTAGAGCAGGTAGTAGTCGCTGCCGGTGGCCTGGCATTCCAGTTCATAACCTAAGTCGGGTTGCTGGATCAGGCAGTGGCCGTCCCATTCGCAAAAGCCGTTGTCCACCAGCGTTTCGGGTAATACCCGGGGCTGGCTGAAGTCCCAATCCTTGGGTATCGAAGTGAGTTGTATTGGCAGTTTTGTGCTGTCGCACAACCAGACCTGTCGCGCCTGCGCCTGCAACCGAGTCCCTGTAGTGCGCGGAAAATAAGGGTGCAAACCGAGCCCATGCCACGCGGTGTGTTCGGCGAGATGAGTGACCTGTAAACCGATGCTCAACTTGCCCTCGCTCAGATGGAAACGTTGCCTTGCGCGATAAGCGAAGGGCGTGGTGCTGCCGAGTTGCAGGACGATTTCATCGCGGGTGTGCGAGACGATTTGCCACGGCTGTTGCCAGGCGCTGCCATGGATCGGCAGGGGATCGGTGAGGCTGTTGGGCGTCAGCGCGAGCCAGCCGTCGGGGCAGTCGAAACCGCCTTCGGCGATGCGGTTCGACCACGGCGCCAGGGGATAGCAGGCGAGTTTACCGGGCAGGCCGGTGTTCAAGGCGTGCTGATCGCTGTGGCGCAACAGCGGTTGGCCGGTGCTGCGTACCGTCCAGTTGACGATGCTCGCGCCGAGTTCCGGGGCGAGGGTGAGGCGGGTGAGTTCGTCTTCGAGTTCCAGGAGTGTTGGCGTCATGGTGATCTTCATTGGCTGCATGAGGTTTTTTGTGGCGAGGGAGCTTGCTCCCGTTCGGCTGCGAAGCAGTCGTAAATCCAGGTAACTCGGTCCCTCTGGAAGATTGCTGGGGCCCGCTGCGCGAGCCAACGGGAGCAAGCTCCCTCGCCACAGGGAGATTTGCCAGCCGTTGTTACAACACCAAATGCGGCAACCACAGCGAAATGGCGGGAATGTAGGTCACGGCCATCAGCACCAGGAACAGCACGCCGTAGAACGGCAGCAGCGCTTTCACGGTGCTTTCGATGCTGACCTTGCCCACCGCCGAACCGACAAACAGCACCGCGCCCACTGGCGGCGTGATCAATCCGATCCCCAGGTTTACCAGCATGATCATGCCGAACTGCACCGGGTCCACGCCAATGCCCAGAATCACCGGCATCAGAATCGGCGTGAGGATCAGGATCAGCGGCGCCATGTCCATCACCGTGCCGAGCAACAGCAGCATCACGTTGATGCACATCAGGATCACGTAACGGTTGTCCGACAGGGTCAGGAACATCGTGGTGATCTTCGCCGGGATCTGCATCAGCGTCATGATGTAGCCGAAGCTGGCGGCGAAGCCGATCAGGATCATCACGATCGAGATGGTGCGCACCGTGCGGTGCATCAACTTGGGCAGCTCACTCCACTTGTAGTCGCGATAAATGAACATGGTGACGAAGAACGACCACAGCACCGCGATCGCCGCCGATTCAGTGGCGGTGAAGATGCCCGAGAGAATGCCGCCGAGAATGATGACCATCGCCATCAGGCCCCACATCGCTTCACCGCAGATTTTCAGCGCTTGGCGCAGGGGGATGACTTCTCCCTTGGGGTAGTTGCGCTTTCTGGCGAAGATCAGGCACAGCACCATCAGGCACGCGCTCATCAGCAGGCCCGGCACCACGCCGGCCATGAACAGCGAGGCAATCGAAACGGTCCCGCCAGCGGCCAGCGAGTAGAGCACCGAGTTGTGGCTTGGCGGCGTCAGCAGGGCTTGCACCGAACCGCTGACCGTCACTGCGGTGGAGAAATCCCGCGGGTAGCCGCGACGTTCCATTTCCGGAATCAGTACTGAACCGACCGACGCTGTGTCCGCCACCGAAGAGCCGGAAATCGCGCCGAAGAAGGTCGAGGCCATGATGTTCACCAGCGACAACCCACCGCGCACGAACCCCACCAGCACCCCGGCAAAAGCCACCAGTCGCCGGGACATGCCGCCCTCGGCCATGATCGCGCCGGCGAGTACGAAGAACGGAATCGCCAGCAACGAGAATTTGTTAACGCCACCCGCTACCTGAATCATCAGCGCCTGGAACGGGATGTCGATCCACCACGCTCCGATCAGGGCAGAAAGCCCCAAGGCGTAGGCGACCGGCATGCCGATAAGGATCAAAGCGATAAAACTGCCGAGCAGAATCAGAGCGTCCATTTATGCGGCACCTTCGCTTTCTTCAACCAGGTCGAAACGCACGACCCGACGGTTGCTCTGGTCACCGAGCAAGAGTTTTTCCAGCACGAAAATCAGCGTCAACACACCGCCCACGGGAATCGGCATGTAGGTGATGCCAACGCGCAGAGTGGGCAGAGAGCTCATGAACTGGTTCCAGGTGGACAGGCAGAGTTTGGTGCCCCAGATGGCCATGAACAGGCAAATGGTCGCCATCAGCAGCTGCGAAACGATGCTCATGGTCTTGCGCAGTTCGGGGGCCATGCGGTCGGTGAGCATGGCCACGGCCATGTGCGCACCGGCGCGATAACTGGCGGCGGCGCCGATGAAGGTGAAGACCATCATCAGCAAAATCGCGGTGGGCTCCGGCCAACTGGAACCGGTGCCGAGGACGTAACGGGCGAAGACGCCCCAGGGAATGATCAGAGCAATGGTCAGGACCGACAGGCCGGCGACCCAGATGCAGGTCATGTAAATCCTGTCGTTGATGCGCAGCAGCAGATTCTTCATCGGGTTTCACCGTAACCGGGCGCCGCTGACGATCGACTCGTCAACGGTGCCGGGCCTTTCATGAATGCAGGGAGGGTTACTGAACGGCTTCGATGCGCTTGATCAGGTCGGCGTAAGGCGCGCCGTATTTTTCCCGGACCGAAGCCGTGGCTTCATAGAAAGGTTTCTTGTCGACGGTGATGAACTCGACGCCGGCAGCCTTGAGTTTTTCTTCACTGCTGGCCGACTTCGCATCCCACAGCGTGCGCTCCTGGGCCTGTGCGGCTTTGGCGGCTTTTTTCACCAGCACTTGCTGGTCGGGGCTGAGTTTTTCCCAAGTGATTTTCGACATCACGATCGGCTCTGGCAAAATCAGATGCCCGGTCAGGCTGTAGAATTTGGCGTTCTGGTAGTGGTTGTGTTCGAGCAGGGTCGGCGGGTTGTTTTCCGCGCCGTCGATCACCCCGGTCTGCAATGCACTGAAGATCTCGCCGGTGTCCATGGCAATACCGTTGCCACCCATGGCGTTGATGGTATCGATGAACATCGGGTTGCCTTGTACGCGGATCTTCATGCCTTTGAGGTCGGCGAGGCTGCGTACCGGTTTTTTGGTGTAGATATTGCGCGTGCCGCCGTCCATCCAGGCCAGGGCGACCAGGTTGAATTCGGAGTTAGTGATCTTGTCGAGGATCTCATCACCCACCTCACCGTCGATGACTTTGCGCATGTGCGCCTGGTCGCGGAACACGAACGGCATGTTGAACACGTTCACGTCCGGCACCACCGGCCCGACGATGCCGAGGCTGACCCGGGCCATCTGAATAGCGCCGACCTGGGCCTGCTCGATGACCTCTTTTTCCGAGCCGAGCACACCGCCGGCGAACATCTTGAACGTCAGTTTGCCGTTGCTGTCGGCCACCAGGGTTTTACCCAGCTGCTCCTCGGCGACCACAGTCGGGTAACCGGCGGGGTGAATGTCGGCGAATTTGATTTCCAGCGCCTGGGCGGCGCTGCTGAGGGTGAAGGTGAGTGCTGCAGTGATGGGAAGTGCGGCGGCGAGCAAGGTGCGTTTGAAGTCCATGAGGTGCGTCTCCAGTCTTGTTGTTTTTTTTATTCAAGGCACAGCGATGCAGCAGAGGGGGTTAAAGCCATTCGTTGAAAACGGGTTCCGGCAAGCCTTTGACGCCGGGGTTGAGGGCGAACACGCCGCCGGCCAGCGACTGCAGGTCATGGTCGTCAGCGGGGCGAATCGAGGTCACAAACAGGGTGTCGAGCTGGCTGCCACCGAAGGCGCACATGGTCGGTTTCTTCACCGGCACGGGGAGCGAACGATCCAGTCGGCCGTCAGGGGTGAAGCGATGAATCAGCCCGGCGTCGTTGGCGCAGATCCAATAGCAACCTTCGGCATCCACTGCCGCGCCATCGGGGCGGCCAAGGAAGTGATGCATGTCGACGAACAGCCGGCGGTTGGACGGCGTGCCGCTGTCGATGTCGTAATCGAAGGCCCAGATCTGCTGCACGTTCGGGTGCGAATCCGAGAGGTACATCGTCTTGCCGTCCGGGCTGAAGCCCAGGCCGTTAGGCACGATGAAACCGCTGAGCCAGGCGTCGAGCGGCCCGCGTTGCCCGGCGCTGTATCGATAGAGCGTGCCGTCGGCGGCGTTGGCGCCCATGTTCAACACCATGCTGCCAGCCCAGAAACGGCCCTGTCGATCACAGCGGCCATCGTTCAGGCGCATGTCGGGGCGGGCGTGATCGACGTGGGCCAGCAGTTCGCTGTCGAGGCTGCCATCGTTGTGCGGGTGCAGATGAAAGAATCCGCTTTCCATGCCGGCGACCCAGCCACCCGCGCTGTGACGAGCGATACAGGCGAGCATTTGCGGGGCTTTCCAGGCATGAACGTGCCCGCTGTCGGCATTCCAGCGCTGTAATCCACCGGTCGGAATGTCGACCCAGTACAGGGCGTTTTCCTCGGGGACCCATACCGGGCTTTCACCGACCGCATTGCGGGCATCGACAATCAATTCGACTTGCATGGCAACGCATTCCCTTGGCTTTGTTATGTGGAGATTGGCGAGGGCTCAGTCGCCGAACGGCCCGGCCGCGACAAAGGCACCACCCTGATAAACCCGAGCCGGATCATCCTCGGCTGGCATTGGTTGGGCTTCGACTTTTTCGCGGAAGACTTCGGACGTGTCCTGTGGCGCATAACCCAAGTGCGCCGCGAATCGGTTATCCCACCAGATGCTCTTGTTGTCGGACATGCCGTACACCACGGTGTGGCCGACATTGGGGGTGTACAGCGCGCGTTCGAGCAGTTGGGTCATGTCGTCGAAGCTCAGCCAGGTGCTCATCATTCGACGGTTCTGTGGTTCCGGGAACGAGGAGCCAATGCGGATGCTGACGGTTTCGATGCCATAGCGATCGAAGTAGAAACTGGCCATGTCTTCGCCGTAGGACTTGGACAAGCCGTAGTAGCTGTCCGGGCGGCGAGGGGAGTGGGCGTCGAGGGTTTCGTCCTGCTTGTGAAAGCCGATGACGTGGTTGGAACTGGCGAAAATCACCCGCTTCACGCCGTGGCGGCGGGCGGCTTCGTAGATATGGAACACGCCGCAGATGTTGGCGCCTAGGATCTCTTCGAACGGACGCTCCACCGACACGCCGCCGAAATGCAGGATCGCATCCACGCCTTCGACCAGTTGATGTACTGCTTGCTTGTCGGCGAGGTCGCACGGCACGACTTCTTCGCGATCATCAATGGCTGGCGCCATGTCGGCGATGTCCGAAAGGCGGAGTACGTTGGCGTAAGGTCGCAGGCGTTCGCGCAGGACTTTACCGAGGCCACCGGCGGCGCCGGTCAGGAGCAGGCGATTGAATGGGGATGTGGTCGTCATGTAAATCCCTGAACAGAAAATTGTAGTTGTTGGGTTTGTTGTAGGTTGTCGTATGACTTGGTCGAAGTATTGTTAGGCTTTCCGGTGCTTGTCAACGCGACTTTGGTTGAAATTGACGGAGGGTCATGTTCGTCCAATGAGTTCACTGACCTGTGGCGAGGGAGCTTGCTCCCGCTGGAGTGCGAAGCGCTCCCAATCCGATCACTGAATGTTCCTGAACTTCTGGATTGGGGGCTGCTTCGTAGCCCAACGGGAGCAAGCTCCCTCGCCACAGGGTTCTATGCAGCCAGCAATGTCCGCCTTACAACAACGAAATCGGGTAACTGATAAAGATGCGGTTTTCATCAAATTCGTTGGTGCTGAAATCGCGGCGGATGGTCGCGTTGCGCCATTTGACGTTGAGGCTCTTCAGTGCGCCGCTTTGCACGGTGTAGGCCAGTTCCGATTCGCGCCCCCACTCTTTGCCATCGGTGATCGCTGCGGTGTGCACGTTATCGCCGCTGATGTAGCGGTTCATCAGCGTCAGGCCAGGAATGCCGAGGGCGACAAAGTTGTAGTCGTGGCGCACCTGCCAGGAGCGTTCCTTGGCGTTGTCATAGCTGGCGTTGTAGCTGTCGTTGGCCAGCGTGCCGCCGCTGGTGCCGTTGACGCGCATCCAGGCGCTGTCGCCGCTGAGTTTTTGCAGGCCGACATAGAAGGTGTTGCCGCCGTATTTGGCCGAGAGCAGGGCGAACGCGGTTTTGTTGTCGAGGTCGCCGGCCAGCGCGCTGCCGTCTTCCTTGCCGATGAAGTAACCGAGGTTGGCCCCCAGGGTCCAGTCGCCCATGGGCTGGCTATGGCTCAGGTTGAAATACTGCTGCTGATAAATGTCGCTGAGTTGCGCGTACCAGACGCCGACCTGAGTGCGCTTTTCATTGAACGCATACTCGCCGCCGCCGAAGTTGAAACGGTCAGAGGTAAACGCGCCTCTGCCGTTCATTGACATGTCTTCCATGCTCGCGTCATTGCGCGGGCTGTTACCGCGGAACTGGCCGCCGTAGAGCGTCAGGCCGCTGAGCTCGGTGGAGGTGACCTGGCCGCCGCGAAAGGTTTGCGGCAGCGAGCGACCATCATCGGAGCGCAGGATAGGCAGCACCGGCATCCATTCGCCGACCTTCAATTCGGTTTTCGACACCTTGGCTTTCAGCGCCACACCCAGACGACCGAAATTGTCCGCAGGGCGACCGTCATCATGAATCGGCAGCAGTTGCGTGCCGCCCGTGCCCTTACCGCCGTCGAGCTTCTGTGAGTACATACCGAGCACATCCACGCCGAAACCGATGGGGCCTTGGGTGAACCCGGATTTGGCGTCGAGGATGAAGTTTTGCGTCCACTCTTCAGCCTTGCCCTGAGCATTGTTCGGGTTGGTGAAGTTGCGATTGATGTAGGCGTTACGCAGGTTCAGCGTGGCCTTGGCGTCATCGACGAAACCTTCGGCTTGGCTGGTCATGGGCAGGACGAAGGCCAGGCTGCTGCAACCGATCAGGCTGAGGGTATGGCGACGGGCGAAGGTGGGGCGAGGGGTGCTGGTGAAGGAATTGCGGGCGAGTCTGCTCACAGTAACGCTCCCTGGTTTTTGTTATTTTTATTTTTGTTATACGTCGTCGTACAACATTGGCGGCGATTATTTGCGAGGCTTTGCAGGAATGTCAATCACAAGTTGTACGATCACATCGTCCCCTTGTGGGAGCTAGCCTGCTCGCGATAGCGGTCTGACATTCAACATTGATATCAGCTGACAATCCGTCATCGCGAGCAGGCTCGCTCCCACAGGGGAGATGTGTTCAGGCGGTAATCATCGGGGGCATGGTGCCCAGTAGCGAAACCGCGGCCACCGCGCCGATTCCCAGTAACCATTCCAGTACGACGCTGGTACGCAACTGTCCCAAATACTGCTGGCAATCCTTGACCCGCCGCCGATTGAACAGCGCCAACCCCAACATCCCGATCACCAGCACAACCTTGATCAACAGGATCAGCGCAAACCCGGACAGCAACGGTGTCGGCCAGAACACGCCGGTCAATACCCGCACGTTGATCAGCCCGGTCATCACCAGTCCCGCCACCAAGGCGTAACCGATGCCGCTGAAGCGTTGCAGGATTGCACTCAATGAATGAGTTGCCGGTTGACGCAGGATCATCACCAGCAACATCAACCCACCAAGCCAGGCGCCGACGCAGGCCAGATGAATGATCTGGTTAAGAATCAGCAACTGGCCTTGCAGGCCATCGAGCATGGCGCCATGACCGACCGGGGCCAGGGTCGCCAGCAGCAGGCTGGAAAGGCTGATGCGCCAAAGCGAACTGGAACGCCAGGGCATCAGCAGCAGGGCCATGAGCAATAGATTGAGCAGCAGATGCCAACGCCAGACCTGACCGAAAAAGGTATTGCTCAGCACCAGGCCTAGCGTCGCCGGATCGAATGCCGCGTCCGCGGAGCCGGCCATGCTGGCGGTAATCAGCAGCAACCAGCCGACACCACTGATTAACGCTATAGCGGTAAGCCAGAGGGTCACTCGCGGCAGGGATGGATCCAGCAAAACTGTTTCACGGCCCAACAGCAGAGGCCTGAACACCCAGGCTCCGAACAGCATCAGCACCACGGTGAAATGCAGAAAGCGGCACAGCACCAGCGCATCGGTCATGAATTACTGACCGACCTTGAAGCGATAGGCGCCTTCGCTTTTATGGGTGTCGACCGACACGGCGTGCCATTCGACTTTGTAATCGCCAGCGGCCAACGGCGCGGCGGGGGTGACAATCAGGGTTTTCTTGTCGCTGCCTTCGGTGGCGAGGTTTTTTACCGGGACGTCGGCGCCGTCCTTGCTGATCGTTACTTTGGTGAACGTCGCTTCAACCCCTTCGGAAAACTTCAGGCGCAGTTCCGCAGGTGCGTTGACGGTACTGTCGGCCGCCGGGGTCTGGTTTTTCAGATGCGCGTGGGCAAACACTGACGAGGCGGTGAGCATCGAGCCGAGGAGGGCGGTGGCAATCAGGGTGTTCTTGAGCAGCATCGTGAAGACCTCAGGGGCATGTTCAAAGAGGCGCCAGTTTACCTGCCACAAGACCACCGTATGAAGTTTCGTTTTCCCCTGTCGCCCGATCCAGAGCGGATGCTAGTCTTGATCAACGCTGTTGTCAGGGAGCCCTCATGGGCAATCACAAGATCGAGATTCGTCGCAGTAACGTCGAAAAAATTCTGCTGGGGGCCGAAAAAGTCTTCGCCGAAAAAGGTTTCGGCAGCACCGCCATGGCCGACATCGCCGCCGAAGTGCAACTGCCGCGTTCCAACCTGCATTACTACTTCAGCACTAAGAGCGAGCTATACAGCGCGGTGCTGCTGGGTTTGCTGGAGGTCTGGAAGCAGGATGCCCTGTGCTTTGAGATGTTCGACGACCCGCGAGTGGTGCTCAGCAGCTACATCCGCGCCAAGATGAACCATTCCCGCAGCCGGCCATACGGCTCGAAAGTCTGGGCCAACGAAATCATCCACGGCGCGCCGACACTGGGTGAGAAACTGGACGCGAGCCTGTACGACTGGGCCAAGATGAAAGAAGCGAAAATTCGCCAGTGGGTGGAAGACAAACGCATCCTGCCGGTGGAGCCTTCCAGCCTGCTGTACATGATCTGGGCCTCGACCCAGCATTACGCCGACTTTGATCACCAGGTGAATATTCTTAACGATCACCAGCCGCTGTCGGACATGCAGTTCGAGCGGGCGGTGCAGACGGTGACGAGTGTGATATTGCGTGGGATCGGGTTGGAGCCTTGAGGTCTTCGTTGTTGCGGCTGGCCTCATCGCGGGCAAGCCCGCTCCCACAGGGTTCTCGGTAAACACGGAATTTGTGTACGACATAAATCACTGTGGGAGCGGGCTTGCCCGCGATGGCGTCAGTTCAGGCGCCGCTGTGTTCAGACCGCGACGTGATACGGATTCCTCGGATCATGGTTCCAATCCAGAAACGGCTTCCCAGTATCCATCGGCACCATCTCGATGCAATCCTGCACCGGACACGTGATCTGGCACAGGTTGCACCCCACGCACTCATCATCGATCACTTCATATTTATGCGTCCCGTCCGCCTGCTTAAGGCTCGCAATCGCCTGGTGCGAGGTATCTTCGCAAGCAATGTGACAACGACCGCAACCGATGCACGCCTCCTGATCAATCTTTGCAATCACCTGATAGTTGATGTCCAGGTACTTCCAGTCTGTGGTATTGCCCACCGCACGCCCGGAAAACTCCGAGACACTGGCGTAGCCCTGACTGTCCATCCAGCGTGACAAACCGTCCTTCATCTCCTCGACAATCCGGAAACCATGCAGCATCGCCGCCGTGCACACCTGCACCGCGCCGCTGCCCAGCGCGATGAACTCCGCGGCATCGCGCCAACTGCCAATGCCGCCAATGCCACAGATCGGCAAGCCTTGGGTCTGAGGATCGCGGGCGATCTCGGCGACCATGTTCAACGCAATCGGCTTCACCGCCGAGCCGCAATAGCCGCCATGAGTGCTTTGGCTGCCGACGGCGGGATTGGCGACCATGCGTTCCAGGTTGACGCTGGTGATCGAGTTGATGGTATTGATCAGCGACACCGCATCAGCCCCGCCCCGGTAAGCGGCACGTGCGGCGACGCGGATGTCGGTGATGTTCGGCGTAAGTTTGACGATCACTGGCAGCGAGCAATAAGTCTTGCACCAGCGGGTGACCTGTTCGACGTATTCCGGCACCTGGCCGACCGCCGCGCCCATGCCCCGTTCCGGCATGCCGTGGGGGCAGCCGAAATTCAGCTCGATGCCATCGGCCCCGGTGGCTTCCACCAGTGGCAGGATGTTTTTCCACGACTCTTCGACACAGGGCACCATCAGCGACACGATCAGCGCGCGGTCCGGCCAGTCCTTTTTGACCTGGGTGATTTCCCGCAGGTTAATTTCCAGTGAACGGTCGGTGATCAACTCGATGTTGTTGAAGCCCATCACTTCACGGTTGGGCCCGAAGTGCGCCGAGTAACGCGACGACACGTTGACCGCCGCCGGGTCTTCACCCAGGGTTTTCCAGACCACGCCGCCCCAGCCAGCCTCGAACGCACGAACCACGTTGTAGGCCTTGTCGGTCGGTGGCGCGGAAGCCAGCCAGAACGGATTGGGGGCCTTGATGCCGGCGAAAACAATCGAGAGATCGGCCATTTACGCAGCCTCCACGTTGAGCATGAGTTGAGCGTTGATGGCCTCGGCGGCCAGCTTGCCGTGCTGCACGGCTTGCACGGTGAGGTCCTGATCGAGGCTGGTGCAGTCGCCGCCGGCATACACGCCGGGAATGCTGGTGCGCAGCTGTTCGTCGACGAGGATGCGGTCGCCCTGACGCTTGAGTTCACGGGCCAGCGGATCGGCGAGGGCGCTGCCGTCGAAAGCCTGGCCGATGGCTTTGAAGATCGCGTCGGCGGCCAGTTCAAAGGTTTCGCCAGTGGTTTGCAGGCGACCTTCCACCAACCGGGTGCGAGCGAAGCGCATGCCGCGTACGTTGCCCTTATCGTCGAGCAGCACTTCTTGCGGTTGCGCCCAGGTCAGCAGCCGCACCTGATTGGCCTTGGCGATGTCCTGTTCATGACCGGTTGCGCCCATGTCCGGGGCGCCACGGCGGTACACCAGATTCACATCGCGAGCGCCGAGGCGAGCCATTTGCACGGCCATGTCGATGGCGGTGTTGCCGGCACCGAGGACAATGCAGTGCTCGGCCAGCGGCAGTTGCGTCAGGTCATCGGCCTGACGCAGTTCGCGGATGTAGTCGGTGGCGGCGAGCAGGCCGGGGGCATCCTCGTGAGCAAGACCTAATTGTTTGCTGGCGGCCAGGCCTAGACCGAGGAACACCGCGTCGAATTGCTGATGCAGTTCACTGAGGGTCAGGTTATCGCCGAGTTTCTGCCCGTGGCGAATCTCGATCCCGCCAATCCCCATCAGGAATTCAAGCTCTTTCTGTGCGTAATCGTCCACCAGTTTGTACTTGGCGATCCCGTATTCGTTGAGGCCGCCAGCCTTTTCCCGGGCCTCGAAAATCACCACGTCATGGCCGTGCATCGCGCTGCGGTGCGCGCAGGACAAACCCGCCGGGCCGGCACCGACCACGGCGATGCGCTTGCCGGTTGCGGCGGCGCGCTGAAACGGGTGTTCGCTGAAGTGCGCGTTGTCCACGGCGTAGCGTTGCAACAGGCCGATCAGCACCGGCGCGCATTCCTGGGCGTTGTTACGCACGCAGGCTTGCTGGCACAGGATTTCCGTGGGGCAGACCCGGGCGCAACTGCCGCCGAGGATGTTCGCCGAGAGGATTTTCTGTGCGGCGCCCTGAACGTTTTCCTGATGGATATTGCGGATGAACGACGGAATGTCGATGTCGCTCGGACAGGCATTCACGCACGGCGCGTCGTAGCAATACAGGCAGCGCGAGGCTTCCAGATGCGCCTGGCGGTCGTTGAGCGGCGGTGCCAGATCGGTGAAATGGCCGGCGAGGGCGGCCGCGTCCTCATGGGGATGCGGGAGGTGGTTCAGGGTCTTGATCACGGTGTTGGCCTCACGGTTATTTGAGGTACTGCCTCTGGTGGGCATTGGTTTTTTTGTTGCCTGACCGGGCCTCATCGCGGGCAAGCCCGCTCCCACAGGGTTTTATGAACACTGAAGATCCCTGTGGGAGCCGGGCTTGCCCGCGATAGGCCGAAGGCCGCTTTCAGCGTTTCACAGCAACCGGCCTATGCAGCTCAGCCCGCTTGCTCAGCAAATCAAACACCGCCGGATACGCCGGCCGTTCGACATACCGACCGGCACCACGCTCGGCCCGCAAATCTCCATCGGCCCACACCACTCGGCCCTGGCTGACGGTGTGGCTCGGCACGCCGCGCACGGTCTTGCCTTCAAAGATGTTGAAGTCGACTTGCTGGTGATGGGTCTTGGCTGAAATCGTCCGAGTGCCTTCCGGGTCCCACAGCACCAGATCGGCATCGGCGCCAACGCGGATCGCACCCTTGCGTGGATAGAGGTTGAAGATCTTCGCGGTGTTGGTGGAGGTGAGCGCAACGAAGTGCTGCATCGACAAGCGACCGGTGTTCACCCCTTCATCCCAAAGCACCGCCATGCGGTCTTCGATACCGGCGGTGCCGTTGGGGATCTTGCTGAAGTCGTCACGGCCGGCGGCTTTTTGCTCGGCGCAGAAGCAACAATGGTCGGTGGCGGTGGTGTGCAGGTTGCCCGCTTGCAGGCCATGCCAAAGGGCTTCCTGATGGCCGCGAGGACGGAAGGGCGGGCTCATCACGTAACCGGCGGCGGTCTGCCAGTCCGGGTGTTGGTAAACGCTGTCGTCCAGCAGCAGATGCCCGGCCAGCACTTCGCCGTAGACCTGTTGGCCCTTGCTGCGGGCGTAGGTGATTTCGTCGAGGGCTTCCTTGGTCGAGACGTGGACCAGGTACAGCGGCGTGCCTAGGGTTTCGGCAATGCGGATCGCCCGGCTCGCCGCTTCACCTTCCACCTGCGAAGGCCGTGACAGTGGGTGCGCTTCCGGCCCGGTCATGCCCTGGGCCATCAACTTGCGTTGCAGGTGATAGACCAGCTCGCCGTTTTCCGCATGCACGGTCGGTACCGCGCCCAATTCCAGGCAACGCTCGAAACTCGCCACCAGCGTATCGTCGGCGGCCATGATCGCGTTCTTGTAGGCCATGAAATGCTTGAAGCTGTTGACCCCGTGGTGGCTGACCAACTCAGCCATTTCTTCGCGGACCTGCTCGCTCCACCAGGTAATGGCGACGTGGAAACCGTAGTCCGACGCCGACTTCTCGGCCCAGCCGCGCCATTGATGAAACGCCTCCATCAACGATTGCTGCGGGTTGGGAATCACGAAGTCGATGATCGAGGTGGTGCCGCCGGCAAGCCCTGCCGCGGTGCCGCTGAAAAAGTCTTCGCTGGCCACTGTGCCCATGAAGGGCAGCTGCATATGAGTGTGCGGGTCGATGCCGCCGGGCATCAGGTATTGGCCGCTGCCATCGAGCACTTCGGCGTCGGCGGGAACATCGAGGTTTTCACCGATGGCTTTGATCACGCCCTCGGCGCAATAGACGTCGGCGCGATAACTTTCATCATGGGTAATAACGGTGGCGCCACGGATCAACAGAGACATTCCGAGTTCCTCGCAGGCATGACCGACTGATGCCGGTTCTAGATGTTTTTATATGAAGCAGACGCCAATCGGTGTATTCCTGTCAGCGCTGTCAAGAATAGACGCTAGCTGCAGTTTGTCGATTGAGCAAGAATATTTTTTATAAGCTTATGACTGTTTTAACTGATTGATAAATAACGATAAAAACTGCAAATCACCAAAATGGTGAGACCTCTCACCATTTTGACGCACTTGACAGGTTCCAAAAATAGACGAGATTTTCTATGAGAAATCAGCCGCTTGAGGATGGTCTATGGTTGATGCGCGGTCTTTCAAAAAAAGATCGACGCACCAGATTGAGTCCTGACTGTTCGGACAACTTGCCTGACATTCGGCCTGAGTGGCATGGCAACTCACCGCGGATTCAATAGTTGGATAAATAAAGCTGATTAACATCAGTTGGTTAGCGAAGTTTTATGGCACTGCCCGATGTGTAAGCGGGGCACCCGGCACGTTTATTGATGCCGCCGCTGACACCTTGGCCGGTCCGTAAAAGTTGTCAGTTTCTCCGGCCATCGTCCGGCTCGCGCGCGTTGCGCCAGCCGCTGATGAGCAAAAATAATTAAAAAAACAGTGGAGCGGCCATGCAACAGATTAGATCGCAAGTGACCGAGCGCGACGGCTTGTTTGAGCTCGAAGCCGGCAGCGATGTCCTCGACAGTCCCCGTTACAACCACGACATGGCACCAACCAAGGTGCACGAACGAACCTGGAATAAATGGCACATCACCGCCTTATGGGTCGGCATGGCGATCTGCGTGCCGACTTACACCCTCGGCGGCGTGCTCACCGCTTATTTCGGCCTGAGCGTAGGCGAAGCGCTGCTGGCGATTCTGTTCGCCAACATCATCGTGCTGATTCCGCTGACCCTGAACGCCTTCCCCGGTACCAAGTACGGCATTCCATTTCCGGTGTTGCTGCGCTCATCCTTCGGCATCCTCGGTTCCAACATTCCGTGCCTGATCCGTGCCCTGGTGGCGTGCGGCTGGTTCGGCATCCAGACCCTGTTCGGCGGGCTGGCGATTCACCTGTTTCTCGGTTCGGTGTTCGATGACTGGAAAGCCCTCGGCGGCACCGGTGAAGTGATCGGCTTCATGCTGTTCTGGGCCTTGAACCTGTGGGTGGTGATTCGCGGCGCGGACTCGATCAAATGGCTGGAAACCCTCTCGGCACCGTTGTTGGTGCTGGTGGGCGTGGGGCTGCTGGTGTGGGCGATGCCGAACGTATCGATGACTGAATTGATGGCGATCCCGGCCAAGCGTCCGGAAGGGGCCAGCGTGGTCAGTTACTTTGCCGCCGGGCTGACTGCGATGGTCGGATTCTGGGCCACCCTGTCGCTGAATATTCCGGACTTCAGCCGCTACGCGAAAAGCCAGAAGGATCAGATCGTCGGGCAGATTATCGGCTTGCCCCTGACCATGTTCCTGTTCGCCTCCCTCGGCGTGGTGATGACGGCCGCTTCGGTAAAACTGGTGGGCGTCACTGTCTCTGATCCGGTCACATTGATCGGCCATATCCAGAGCCCGGTCTGGGTCGCCCTGGCCATGGCGCTGATCATCATCGCCACGTTGTCCACCAACACTGCGGCCAACATTGTTTCACCGACCAACGACTTCCAGAATGTTGCGCCCAAGATCATTAACCGCACCAAAGCGGTGATCCTCACGGGGCTGGTCGGCTTGGCGCTGATGGCCCATGAACTGCTGAAAAAGCTCGGGCTGATCGTCTCGGATTTAAGCCTGGAGACGGTGTATTCCAACTGGTTGCTGGGCTATTCCAGTCTGCTGGGCCCGATCGCCGGGATCATGGTGGTGGACTATTTCCTGATCAAGAAACAGCAACTGGACCTGGCCGGTCTCTACCGCGACGACGTTTACCCGGCGTGGAACTGGTTCGGTTTTATCGCGTTCGGCGTGCCGGTGGCGTTGACACTGCTGTCGCTGGGCAGCGATGCGTTCAGCTGGTTCTACAGTTACGGCTGGTTCACCGGCTCAGTCCTTGGTGGGCTGATTTATTACGGGTTGAGCGTGATGCGGCCTAGTCCTACTGCCGTAAAAACTGCGGTGTGAGGGATGGCCTCATCGCGGGCAAGCCCGCTCCCACATGGATTTTGTAAACACTGAAAATCCCTGTGGGAGCGGGCTTGCCCGCGATGACGGCCTCACAGTCACCACAAATTTTCATGAAGAAACCTATAACAACTGCCTGAGGAGATCACCATGAACGCTGCCATAGACGTTCTGCAGTCCACCCATCAGCACATCAATCGCGACCGTCTGTGGCAGTCGCTCATGGACCTGGCCAAACTCGGCGCGACGGTCAAGGGGGGCGTCTGCAGGCTGGCCCTGACCGACCTCGACCGCCAGGCCCGGGACATCTTCGTGAACTGGTGCGAGGAGGCCGGCTGCACCGTCAGCATCGACGCTGTCGGCAACATTTTCGCTCGCCGTCCGGGGCGCAATCCGAACCTGCCGCCGGTGATGACCGGCAGCCACATCGACACTCAACCCACCGGCGGCAAGTTCGACGGCTGCTTCGGCGTGCTGGCGGGCGTCGAAGTGCTGCGCACCCTCAATGACCTGGGCGTGGAAACCGAAGCGCCGCTGGAAGTGGTGGTCTGGACCAACGAAGAAGGCTCGCGCTTCGCCCCGTGCATGATGGGCTCTGGCGTGTTCGCGGAAAAATTCACCCTCGAAGAAACCCTGGCCAAGGTCGATGCCGAAGGCGTGACCGTCGGCGAAGCCCTGAACGCCATTGGCTATGCCGGGCCGCGCACGGTCAGCGGCCACGCCGTGGGCGCCTATTTTGAAGCCCACATCGAACAAGGCCCGATTCTTGAGGACGAACACAAAACCATCGGCGTGGTAATGGGCGCCCTCGGGCAGAAATGGTTCGACCTGAAACTGCGCGGCGTCGAAGCCCACGCCGGCCCGACACCGATGCACCTGCGCAAGGATGCACTGGTCGGCGCCTCAGTGATCGTCGGCGCGGTCAATCGTGCTGCCCTCGGCCATCAACCCCACGCCTGCGGCACCGTCGGCTGCCTGCAAGCCTACCCTGGCTCGCGCAACGTGATTCCCGGCGAAGTGCGCATGACCCTGGACTTCCGTCATCTGGAACCGGCGCGACTCGATTCAATGATCGCCGAAGTTCGCGAAGTCATCGAAACCACCTGCGAGGAACACGGCCTGACCTTCGAACTGACCCCCACCGCCGACTTCCCGCCGCTGTACTTCGACAAGGGTTGCGTCGAAGCAGTACGCGGCGCCGCTCAAGGGTTGGGTTTGTCGCACATGGACATCGTCAGCGGGGCGGGGCATGACGCGATCTTCCTCGCCGAACTCGGCCCGGCCGGGATGATTTTCGTGCCCTGCGAAGGCGGCATCAGCCACAACGAAATCGAAAACGCCGCGCCCGATGACTTGGCCGCAGGGTGTGCGGTGTTGTTGCGGGCGATGCTGGCGGCTTCGGATGCGATTGCCAGCGGAGAACTTGCGGCCTGAAGATCAAAAGATCGCAGGCTTCGCCAGCTCCTACATTGAGCGTATACACCCATGGATGTACGCAACCCCTGCAGGAGCTGCCGAAGGCTGCGATCTTTTGCTATTTACGTATTAAAAAATTGCCCCGCGTCACAAAACCGAATCGTAAACCCACTAACGCGCAGTACCTGAAACAACGCGGTGACGTAAGCGTACGGGGAATACGCCTTGTGCAGGGTATGCGTGTGGTGAAGGCCGTACTCAAGTTAGGCCAGTGGCATGGACGTTAGCCCCAGGAGAGCAATGGCGTGCACTAGAGCTGGAGATTGGTAGATCGCGTTAGCTGGGCGGCTTGCCTTGAAGGGGAAGCGTTGCAGATTGGTAGCGACATCCCTACCCCAAACACATTTGCAGTGGCACGCGAACTCTATTTATTCAGTTACCCAATTTAGCTCATGACTTAGGCCCGCCACGGTGGAAGAGCCCCTTCGAAAAGTGAAAAGGCTCGATGCAGGAAACTGTTGAAGCGAGCGGCATCGCGCCGCAGCCCTGCCTGTTGACCACCAATCAGGCACAGATGGGCCACCTGACCAATCACTTCTGCTTCGCCTGGCATAGGGACCAAGCGGCGGCACGTCCGGATCGCGAAGTCCAGCCGTCTTGTGTCAACACGCTGCTGAAACTCGCCTACCAACGGATCGTGCAGCGACCAGGCTCGGATGGAAACTTCCCGCCCAGGTTGTTTCTCAGCGGCAATACTCAAGTAGCGTTTCAAGGTTTCGCCCGCGCTACGACCCTGCGCCGCATAAGCGAGCATGCGCTCCGTGTAGTCTTCTTCCCAAGCGGCCAGCAAGGTGCGGACAAAGTCTTCGCGATTGCGGAAATGGTGATAGAACGATCCGCGGGTCACATTCAATCGGCGCGATAGACTCTCGGCCGAAACGCCAATATGCCCTATTTGGTCGAGGGCCTCAAAACCAGCCGCGATCCAATGGTTACGAGTTAGTTTTCTCACCCGTTATTTCGCTCCATATTTAGCGCCATACAGACTGTGTATGGTGCGCAACCGATTGATACGCTGCGAACACCAGCAAAGATGGCCGTTGCGTTTTGCACGCCAGCACTTTTCATGGAGCTCGCCTTGAAGAAAATCGTTCTGGTTGCTTTCGACCAATTCACTGATATCGACCTATTCCTGATGTGGGACATTCTAGGCCGCAACACTGAGGACTGGCACGTTCGAATATTGGGTTCTAGCTCTATCGTGCGATCGGCGCACGGCCTGCCTGTTTCGGTGCACGGTCCACTTTCCGAGGCCAATAGTGCCGACGCGGTATTGTTCCTCAGCGGCAAGGAAGGGATACCCGCTGCACTTGCCGCCCCAGATTTCCTGCCATCGTTTGAACTTGACTCCAGACGCCAGCGAATCGGCTCCATATGCGCCGGAGCTTTCATTCTCGAACGACTTGGGCTGCTCAGCGGCCAAGCAACTACACACCCGGATGCACGATCGAGCTTGCAAGCTCTGGGACTTGAGCCCGTGGACCAGCCTCTTGTATGCCAGGGGAACGTTGCAACCGCTGGCGGATGCCTTTCGGCGCTCTATCTGGTGGGATGGTTGGTTGAATCCTGGTTCGATGTCGACAAGCGCCGTGCGACATTGCTCCCTGTTCTGCCAGCTGGGCAGCAAGAGCTCTATGATGCCTTGATCGGGCTCAGTATCCGACAAGGAGAAGTTGGCGCCTCAACAACCTCCAGTTAATCCATGCTCGCTCAGCGAGGCTCTGGACCTCATCAAGGCGTGGACATTGGTTATCCGGATGGCATCGCCACGACCCATGCGAGCTCCGCTCCTGGTGCGCTACTGCGCCTGGAACCTGAAGTTGCCGTGAACCCCACACTTGATACGTACCTGATAGCCCAAGCAGGCACGCCGCAATATGGAAAAAGAGCCGCTTGTACAGCGAGATTCCTCCACTATGCAGATACCTCGTGTGCTTGGGAATGAGCAGTGAGCGCGGTTGTCCCTGTCCGGCTTGAAAGTCGGTAACCGTCACTTCTAAGCCAGACAAGCACTTACAGGGCGACAAGGAGCGTTATACGACAAACCATCGCAACAAGAAACGCGACATGCATGTCGTCTAATTAGTAGTTAGAACTCAGGAGAGATCCCCGATGCCCCGAGAATTTGAGCTCATTATGTCCGTGCCAGTCCCCTCGAGGTCCGGCATCACCCACCTTTACAAGTCGATGAACCTGGCGGACGCTTTTGCGATTCGGCTCCCTGCGGGCACATCTGGCAATCCAGATTTGCTAGCTCGATTCATCCTTTCCCACCAGCCATCCTGGATCGGATGGCTCATGAAAGTCCGAGACACTATCGTTGCCTGTTTTGGTCTCAAGACAGCCAAACATTTGGCATCACTTGCTAATCGGGTTGGAATCTTCAAGGTCTACAGCACGAACCAGACTGAAATCGTGTTGGGAGAGGACGACAAGCACCTCGACTTCCGGATATCGATCCTATGTTCTGGAGAGGCAGAGCCAGAAGGCAGTCGCCAACTCGTTTTTTCAACCGTGGTCCAGTGCCACAACCGTCTAGGCCGGGCCTACATCTTCGTTATTGCCCCATTTCACCGCTTGGTTGTTAAGGCCAGCCTCCTGCGTGCAGCGCGCATCGGTTGGCCTCTGGCTACCTGCCCCTAAGGCTGAGAGCGCTGTGTGCCCCCAGAGGTCTAACCCTTCCATCGAAAGGCTGTTCTGGTAAGCCTGGCCAAGTCTCTCATGGCAAACGTCAGGCCTCTAGATTCATTGCGGTGACAGGATTTGGGACCGTTTCGCGCTCCAGCGGGAGCAAGCTCCCTCGCCACAAAGGTTGTGTTGGCAATTGGAGGAGGTGGCAGGCTATCTGCACTATCGCAAACGCTCGCGGTCGTAATCTTCACAGGGCCGCGCGTAACGGCGCCGCCGCAATTGTGGAGATCCAATGAGCCAGGACGTCCTGACCACCGAAACCAATCGCCGCCAGTTGCAGCAGATCATCGCCGGCCTGGCCGACGGGGTGATTCTGCTGGAACTCGACCAGACGATCCTCTGGGCCAATGACGCAGCGCTGACCATGCACGGTGTCAGTCGGATCGGTGATCTTGGGGCCAATGCCAGGGAGTACGCGAAGCGGTTTGCCTTGCGCTATCGCAACAATCACCCGGTAGCGACGGAGAATTATCCAATCAGCCGCGTTGCCCGCGGTGAGATGTTCAGTGATGTGCTGGTCGAATTGACGCCGGTCGAAAACGACGAACGCACCTGGGTTCACAGCGTGCGCAGCATGGTGCTGGCCGACCACGCCGGCGAGCCGGAGTCGTTGGTGCTGATCATGAACGACTTCACCGAATGGGCCAGCGCCGAGCAGCGTTTCGAAAAGACCTTCAATGCCAACCCGGCCCCGGCGGTGATCTGTCGCCTCAGTGATTTGCGCTTCATCAAAGTCAACCAAGGCTTCCTGGAAATGACCGGCTATACCCGTGATCAGGTGATCGGCGCTTCGACCTATGAGCTGGATGTGCTGGAGCGCGCTGAAAACAAGGACCTGGCCAAGCAGCGTTTACGTGACGGGGCAACCATTCCGCAGATGCAGGCCGAACTGCAATTGCCCGACGGTGGCAGCAAGCAAGTGATCGTTGCCGGGCAACCGCTGGAGCTCAACGACGAAGCTTGCATGCTGTTTTCCTTCGTCGACATGGAGCTGCGACACAAGGCCGAAATTGCCCTGCGCCAGAGCGAGGAACGGTTCGCCAAAGCCTTTCGCCTCACCCCGGTGCCGATCCTGGTGTGCAGCGCCGACGATCAGGTGGTGATGGACGTTAACGAAGCCTTTCTCGAGACCCTCGCGTGCCCCAGTGAAGAGGTGCTCGGCAAGACCGTGGCTCAACTCGGGTTCATCGACGATGCGGGCACTCGCACGCGACTGTTTGCGGCCCTGGAGAAAACCGGGCGCGTGGATCGCGTCGATGTCAGGGTGCGCGGGCAGGATGCCGAGGTGATCGATTGCGCCGTCTCGGCGGACACTGTGAACATTCAGGACGGTACTTGCTATCTGCTGGTGTTGATGGACATCACGGAGCGCAAACGCACCGAGCTGGAGTTGGTGTCGGCAATTGAAGAGGTGATGAAAGATGCCTCCTGGTTCAGCCGCACGCTGATCGAAAAACTCGCCGATGTGAAAAGCTTCAACTCGCCGCAATTGCCCAGTGCTTCGTTTACCGAACTGACTGCCAGGGAGCGCGATGTGCTCGGCCTGATTTGTGAAGGCCTGGCTGACAAGGAAATCGCCGCGCGGCTGAAACTGGCCCCCAATACGGTGCGCAATCATGTTTCGACGGTGTATTCCAAACTCGACGTGCACAGCCGCAGTGAGGCGATTGTCTGGGCTCGCGAACGGGGTCTGTTCTCCAGTGAGAGGCGGCCCAAGGGGCAACGTTAAGATGCAAATGCACTAGTTGGGATGGTGCAATTTGATGTTCTGCGCAGAGGCTGGTTTTTCTAGGCTGTAAGGGTGCGATACGTGGCTTCAGGTCGGTATCGCGTCCTCTACGATGCAGCTAAAGGAACAGCCACATGAATGCGAACAGATCAAGCGTGGGGTCGATTTTTAATCGTCGCCAAGGTGAATCGGGATGATTCATCTGGTGCAATTGCGTATGCAACTGGAGCGAAATTTTTCGCCGTTGGCCTGTGAATGTGCGCTCACGGGGGATAATTCGTTGACGGTGAAGCTTTATCACCCGGCGACGGGGCAGGTGGATCTGGTGGTCAGTGGGTTGAACGTGGTGAAACTCAGGACACCAGAGGCGGTGGCGGCGTTGATTGAAGAGTTGCGGTATGAGCTTGAGAGCATTGGTCTGCATCGGTCCAGTGCTTGGTAGGCGCTGGCTTGTCTCTCGCAGATGTACGCCGATCCACTGTGGGAGCGGGCTTGCTCGCGAAGACGACCTTATAGTCTATAAATTTCTCGTTGATGTACGCCGTTCAAACTGTGGGAGCGAGCCTGCTCGCGATAGCTATTGGTCAGGCAACCGGGATTTTCGGTGGTGGACATATCCATTTCTGCGGTAACGGCGGCTTATGGTTTCGCCCTTACGGCGACTCCCTTTTTTACAAGCGCCTAAAAAAGGAAGCAAAAAACGCTCGCCCCAAGCGTCCGGCCCCTCGCTAATGCTCGGCGTTCCTTCGCTCCGGTATCCATCTGGGGGCATCGCCCTACGGTCTGCTTCGCTACGACCTACATGCGATGGGTTCGACTGCGTCGAACGGCGCTGCGCGCCAATCCCCAGATGAACACCTCCACTCAGCCTCCCGAAGGGGCGGGTGGATCAAGATCAAGATCAAAAGCCAAAGCCAAAGCCAAAGCCAACCCCAGTCTATCCGGTGTTTTTCTGGCAATGGCGGGTGGCTGGGCTATAAGGAATGCGAGGGTATTCTTTTTCTGTGACGGGGCCGCGGGTGTGCGGTGTGGTTTTTGTGTCGCGGAAAATGTCGATTACTTACCGCGGGTCAGCCTATGAACAGTTTTGGAATACGTATTTTTTCGCCACTGTCGCTCGCACTCTGCGTGGCGATTCTGGGTGGTTGCGCCAGTCCGCCGCCTCCACCACCCGCTGCGCCGCCACCGCCACCGGTTCGTACCTGTCAGACTTCCGAAAACACCGATGTGCAGGGTGATATGAGGGTTGAAGGGCAGGTGACCCGGACCACCACCTTGACCCGTTGCGTCACTCAGTAAGCAATGGTGTGTACCGCCAGTTGCCTTCTGCGCGACTGGCGGGTGTGGCCTGAGTAGCGGGTCAGACTTCCTCGACCCTGACCCACCGCGACTCTTGTGCCGCTAAACGAATTGCCGTCGCCAGGCGTTCGACTTCCCATGCCTGCTCGAAATCTGTCCCGTCCTGACCGAGGCCGGCCAGCGCCATCACCAACTCGTGCACTTCAAGGGTCTTGAGTTCGTTGTAACCCAACTGATGCCCCGGTGCCGGGCTGAAAGCGGCATAACCTGGTAAATCCGGCCCTGCCAGAAGCCGTTGGAAACCACCTTGCCCAGCGCGATACATCCGCAGTTCATTCAAGCGTTCCTGATCGAACGCCAAGGTGCCGAGGGTGCCGCTGATTTCAAAACTCAGGTGATTCTTGTAACCGTGTTTGAGCCAGCTACTGCTGAACGTCCCGCGCGCGCCGTTGGCGAACCGCAGCAACGCGTGGACCTGATCGTCGACCGCGACCTCGCGCCGTTCCTGACTACCTAACGTTACGGGGCGTTGCGCATGTACGGTCTGGGTGTCCGCGCACACCGCCTCGATGTCGCCCAGCAGATGGCGAGCCATGGCCAGCAAATGACTGCCCAGGTCCGCCAAGGCACCACCAGCGTAATCTGCGTCGCAGCGCCAGGACCAGGGTGAAACGGGGTCGGCCATGAAGTCTTCGCTGAATTCGCCCTGGAAACTGATGATCTGCCCCAGCGCGCCGCTTTGAATCAGATCGCGAGCCAGGCCGATGATCGGGTTGTGTTGATAGTTGTAACCGACCCGCGTTACCACGCCCGCAGCTTTTGCAGCCAGGCGCATGGCACTGGCCTGTTCGAGGTTCACCGCCAGCGGTTTTTCGCAGTACACCGGTTTGCCGGCGGCGAGGGCGGCCATGGCCATTGGGTAGTGCAGATGATTAGGGGTAGTGATGGCGATCAGGTTGACCTTGGGGTCATTGATCAGCTGTTGCCAGTCGCTGTGAGCCGCATCGAAGCCCCAGGCGTCGGCGCAATGTCGACCGCGTTGCGGATCGGCGTCGGCGAGGGCGGCGAGTTTGAGCTTCAGCGGTAATTCAAAAACGGCGCTGACATTGCGAAAGGCCAAGGCGTGGGCACGGCCCATGAAACCTGTGCCGATGAGTCCGATACCGAGTTCGCGCATAGCCGGGTCCTTTGGGTTTTTATTTTCAGGAGGGCTATTTATGGAATAAATATTCCCAACATGCAAATGGTGGAATAAATATTCTTATGCTGGGTCCGATACGGCTGCGATCTGATCGTTCCCACACTCCGCGTGGGAACGATCAGTGGTGAGTACTGAAAACTAAAAAGGCAGCCCTGAGGCTGCCTTTTGTGTATCTAGCGAGTCGGATCAGGACAGAAAACCACCATCCACATTCAACGAAACCCCAGTCGTGTAGCTCGACGCATCACTCGCCAGATACAACACCGCACCGGCCATTTCACTCGGGTCCGCCACACGCTTGAGCGGAATCTGCTGCAGCGCGGTTTTCAGGATGGCGTCGTTCTTCACCAATGCCGAAGCAAACTTGGTGTCGGTCAGACCCGGCAGCAGGGCGTTGCAACGGATGCCGAATTGCGCGCATTCCTTGGCGAAGACTTTGGTCATGTTGATCACCGCTGCCTTGGTCACCGAGTAGATGCCCTGGAAGATCCCCGGCGAGATGCCATTGATCGAGGCGACGTTGATGATGCTGCCACCACCGTGTTCGCGCATTAGCTTGCCGGCTTCCACCGACATGAAGAAGTAGCCGCGAATGTTCACGTCGACGGTTTTCTGGAAGGCGCTGAGGTCGGTGTCCAGTACGTTGCAGAACTGCGGGTTGGTCGCCGCGTTGTTGACCAGAATGTCCAGGCGCCCGAACTGTTCGCGGATGCCGGCGAAGACTTGGGTGATCTGCTCCATTTCGCCGATGTGGCAGGCGATGGCGGTAGCCTTGCCGCCGGCGGCGATGATTGCGTCGGCGACGTGCTGGCAGCCATCGAGTTTGCGGCTCGAAACGATGACGTGAGCGCCTTGTTGCGCCAGCAGTTTGGCGATGGCTTCACCGATGCCACGGCTGGCGCCGGAGACGAAAGCGATCTTGCCGTCGAGGTCGAACAACTGAGTCTTGGACATGATTTTTCCTTGTTTTTGGGCCCGATCAGCGGCCGTGATCAGAGGCTGGATTTCGAGATGACTTGCAGGCTCATCTGCTCCAGCAGTTTGTTCATGTGAATGAACTGCGCGAAGCGTTTGTCCTGGGTCTGACCATGGAAGAAGCGGTAGTAGATCTGCTGCACGATGCCGGCCAGACGGAACAGGCCGTAGGTGTAGTAGAAGTCGAAATTGTCGATTTGAATGCCCGCGCGCTCGGCGTAGTAATCGACGAACTCACGGCGGGTCAGCATGCCGGGAGCGTGGCTTGGCTGGCGGCGCATCAATTGCACCGGCGCCGGGTCGTCGGCTTCGATCCAGTAGGCGAGGGTGTTGCCCAGGTCCATCAGCGGGTCGCCGAGGGTGGTCAGCTCCCAGTCCAGCACGCCGATGATCTGCATCGGGTTCTCGGGGTCGAGGATCACGTTGTCGAAGCGGTAATCGTTATGGACGATGCTCGACGTCGGGTGATCGGCCGGCATTTTGTCGTTGAGCCAGGCCTTGACCGCTTCCCACTTCGGCGCATCCGGGGTCAGGGCTTTTTCGTAGCGCTCGCTCCAGCCTTTGATTTGCCGTGCTACATAACCTTCGGGTTTGCCGAGGTCGCCCAGGCCAAAGGCCTTGTAGTCGACCTGGTGCAGTTCCACGAACTTGTCGATGAAGCTTTTGCACAGGGCTTCGGTCTTCGCTGAATCAAGGCCCAGTTCCGGCGGCAGTTCGGAGCGCAGGATGATGCCCTTGACCCGTTCCATCACATAGAATTCGGCGCCGATCACTGACTCGTCGGTGCAGTGCACATAGGCTTTGGGGCAATAGGGGAAACCGTCCCGCAGCTGATTGAGGATGCGGAATTCGCGGCCCATGTCATGGGCGGACTTGGCCTTGTGGCCGAACGGTGGCCGACGCAGGACGAATTCCTGTTCGGGGTATTCCAGCAGGTAAGTCAGGTTCGACGCACCGCCCGGAAACTGGCTGATTTTCGGCAAGCCGCTCAGGCCCGGAATGTGCGCCTTGAGGTACGGATCGATCAGGCTGGCATCGAGTTCTTCGCCGGAGCGGATACGGGTGGACTGGTCAGTAAGCGCCATGCTTATCCCTTCTGCTTATTTTGGAGGCCAGACATCATTGGCTAATCTAATGGTGCGCCGGGGCGGCCACAAGCGCGGCACGGTCTTATAGGTTAGCGTGTTGCCGGATAATCAGCGTTCCTGATGTGCACGAACAGGCTCGGCGGACTATGGTTTCAGGGGAGCGCCGCTTCCAGGAAGGAGATTCGACATGGGCTGTCCGCAAGTCTGCGCCACCGCGACCCTGCAATGCAGTTTCGGTGCGGCACCAGCGGTACTCAATGTGCTGCCGGTGAATCGCACGCTGACCGGGGGCATGCCGGCGGCGAACATCATGGACCACATTCCGCTGGTGAACGTCATGCCGTTCGGCACGTGCATGAGTATGGCCAACCCAATGGTCGCAGCCGCCACCGCTGCCGCGCTTGGCGTACTGACGCCGATGCCCTGCATCCCGGCCACCGCCACCCCCTGGATCCCCGGCGGCGCACCGACCCTGCTGCTTGGCGGCATGCCGGCCATCGATGCCAACAGCACCCTGATGTGCAATTGGGCTGGGGTTATCAAGATTGTGATGCCAGGGCAAATGCAGATGCTGATTCCCTGACTCACACGATCAAACTGTGGGAGCGGGCTTGCTCGCGAAGGCGGCGTGTCAGGCACCATCAATGTTGAAAGTGCCGGCCTCATCGCGGGCAAGCCCGCTCCCACAGGGGATTTCGGTTGAACACAGTATTGGTGTACTACTGCTCCCACAGGGGATTTTCTGTGAATGCAGTATTTGTGAACAACAGTGATCCCTGTGGGAGCGGGCTTGCCCGCGATGGGGACGTATCAACCAATACAGCGCTTCAGGCTTGCGCAGGATCACTCCAGCGCCTGAACCACCAGCGCACCCTCGAGATCGGCTTGCCTTCAGCATCCAGCGGTCGCCCATCGCTGGCAAAGCCCTGTTCCGGCTCCAGCAATTGACCATTGAGATATCGGGCCTCGACGGCAGCTTTACCATTGGGGTGAAAACGCTGATAGCGCCCGTCGCGCACGCCATCGCGGTAGAACTCGGCCTCGGCCAGTTGCCCGTCGGGAAAGTAATTGAACGCCTCGCCATGCAGCAGCCCTCGGCGGTAAGTCGCCTTGCGCTGCAGCCAGCCTTGCGGCGCATAGAAACTGGCGACTCCTTGCAGCTTGTCATGAACAAATGGCAGCTGCGCCGAGACCTTGCCGTTAGGGTGATAGAGCAGCGTAGTGCCTTGTAGCTCGCCCTGACTGTAGTGCAAATCAGCCTGCGCGCGCCCGTCATCCTTGATGTGCAACGCACCGTCGAGCTGGCCATCGAGCAAGCGACCTTTGAGGTGTTTATCGTTCTGCTGCAAGTCCAGCGGCGTGATGGCCATGGGTTCTCCTTGTCAGTTGACCTGCACCAGACCACCCTTGATGGTCAGCATGCCACCGCCATCCACGGTCTGCGAAGCGGCGGCCTTGTTGGTCAGGCTGATCCCGGCATCGTTGGTCATTGTCGTGCCGGCCTTGTTCTCCAACGAGGTACCAGCCTGATTACTCAGGGACGTACCGGCCTTTTGGCTGATCGAGGTGCTGGCCTCGGCGGCCAGATCGGCGCCGCTCTTGATCGTGAAACTGCCGCCACTTTGCAGGGTCAGGGTGCCGGTCACCTTGATGGTCAGATTGCCGTCCACTGTCAGGCTGTAATCACCGGTCACCTTGTGCGTGTAGTTGCCACCGGTGCTGTGGGTCTGGTCCGCGCCCACGGTCACCGTGCGACTGTCCTTCACATCGAGATTGTCGCTCCCCGTCTGGATGGTCACGCTACGTTTGCCTTTCTCCAGAGTGACGGTCTCGTCGCCTTCCTTCACCGTGCGCGTGCGGGCGTTCTGTACGGTCAGTGTTTCGTCGTGGCCGACAGTGGCGGTGGTGTCGTTGAGCACGTTGATCTTCAGATCTTTCTGCGCCTGGAGAAACACCTCTTCGGCGTCCTTCTTGTCCTCGAATCGCAGCTCGTTGAAACCGCCACCGCCCTTGGACGATTGGGTCTTGATCCCGGACTGGGTCTGATTGGCCGGCAACGCATAGGGCAGGGCGTTGTCGCCGTTGTAGACGCAACCGGTCACCAGCGGCCGATCGGGGTCGCCATCGATAAACGTCACAATCACTTCCTGGCCGATGCGCGGCACGAACTGCATGCCGAAACCCTTACCGCTCCAGGGCAATACCACCCGCACCCAGCAGGAACTGGCTTCGTCGTTCTTGCCATCGCGATCCCACGGGAACTGCAACTTGATCCGGCCGTATTCGTCGGTCCAGATTTCTTCACCCGACTTACCGACGACGATGGCGGTCTGGGTGTGCATTCGCGGCTTCGGTGTGGTTCTCGCCGGGCGAAAAGGTGTGGCCTTGGGGATGGCTTCGAAGCGGTTGCGATAACTGTCATGGCTGGCTTCGTGAGTCACCGCCGTCACCACCCAATCGATATTCAACGTCGAATCATCGTGCCCTGCGAGGGTGAACCAGTGCCCCGGCACCAGCCAGCGGCAATCGCTTTCACCGACAAAACGCTTCTCCTGACTGCGCAATCCATCGACACGCTGCTTGGTCAACGCATCGCCCCGGGCTTTGGCGTTGTAGCTGCCCGGGTGCTCGTACATCGACCGCGGCCCGGCGACTGCTTCGGCCTGGCTGTAGAGCGAGGTGGTCGGGGTGGTGAACTCGTAATCCGTCGCCTGATACACCCCGGCCACCGCCTGTACGCAAACCTGCCCGGAGCGGATGCCATGCAGCTCGCGTTCGCCCAACTGCTGGCCGAGGTAGCTCACCTTGGGTCCATTGGGGATTGGCACAAACGCGTCGTTGCTGTCACCCAGCACTAGCGTGTGTTTGCCGTCCTCGTGGGTGAAAAACCAGAAAATCCCTTCTTCCTCCAGCAACCGCGAAACGAAGGCGAAATCGGTTTCGCCGTACTGCACGCAGTATTCGCGTGGCGTGTAACTGCCGCTGAGCTTCAGCAGGAAATCGGTAAAACCATGAGCTTTGAACATCGTGGTGACAATGTCCGAAGTGCTGAGGTTCTGGAACACGCGGTTGTTGCTGGCCAGGGTTAGCCACCAGAGCCATGGCCGCAGTACAAGCTGATAGCGCTCGGCGGTGGCGTCGGCGGGGAGTTGGCGGATTTCGGCGACCAGGGCGTCAAGTGGACGAACTTGGGCATCGTTCTGCAGGGTGGCGGTGACGTGGGTGGCGACAGCGGTGGTCAGGGTGAGGGAGGTGCCGTCGTTGAGGCCGTTGAGGGTTTGTGTGCCCAGCGAATTGAGGGTTTCTTCGCCGGACAGTGATTCAGGGTAAAGCGCCGACAGCGAAACGGCGGTGAGGGAGAGAGTGGTGTTGCTGTCGGTCGTGCGGGGCATTGTTTAACCTTGGTTTCTGGTTATTGAAATGCAGTCTTTGAAAAAACTGTTGGTCAGCCGAACGTGCTCATTAACCGGTCTTCATAAGGTCGCGACAGGAAAAGATCTATTTCGGCGAGCAAGAAGATCTGTTCCTGGTTCCTTTATCATTGAAAGCAGTACTTCATCGGGCTAGTCGTTGAGATGGATACCGTTTATCCAATAGCCGTAAGTCATTCCGATCCAGGTTTGGCAGTTTGAGCAGGGCGGCTTTAAATGAGGCAGATAATTATGGTGCTTCTTGTACGGGCCGTCGTCTGGATAGAAAGCCATGAGGAACAGCCGATCTACGCGTTCGTCATAGGCCAAGGCGATAGAGACAGCGTTTGCTTCTGCGCAGTTAGCCAAGGGCCTCCGCAATGGGTTGTCGCCGCTACTGACGGCTGGACTGGAAATGTATTCGCTCAATCGATGCAAACGCCGATATGCCATTTCTGTATCGAGTGTTTCATGTTGTTTTTTTTGCTTGTCAAGCCGGGTGATACCTCCTGCTTCTCCGTTGTAGCCGAAGTAATAGACTCCAGAGTCCCGTGAGTAAGCGATGCACAAATCAGCATAGGCCCTGACCCAGACGTTGCCTCTATCATTGGTTTGCTCTTTAGAAGGGTCTTCCGCTCGTTGTTGTGCCGCTATATCGATAACGTGAGCTATAAACTGTTCATCCGAATAATCACTGTGTATAGGCATTTGCTTTCTCCAAAAAAGGAGTAAAACGATCGATTTATTCCGGAAAAGGGGACAAATTTTTGAGTAAAAACAAATCTGTCCCCTGTGGTCCTTTTTTTGTATTCACCAATAGGCGGTAAAGGCCGGAAGTGCGGGGAAACCCAAGGGTGCGTCTGCCACATTGTTGCCCGCGACCATTTTCGCTGTCCCGGCAGTGGTGCCTGGGTAATAGAAGGTGTAGGGCACCGTCACTGTTGCTACGCCCAGTTTTTTCTTGTGATCCAGGCTGTACGAACCTTCGTCGGCTTGAATATTGATAATGACTTTGCACGTCGCACTGTTGGCGATCAGGAAGTCGTGACAGGTCTGACAGGGAAATGCGTTTTGTGCCAGGTAGATAATGTTGGCACCTCCTCTTGCATTGAAGGCCAGCATTTCAGCGTGCTCACAGGGCTTTCTTTTATTCCCTGTTTCATAGGTTGTTTTGTCCTGTTTCCAGGTGGGTGGCGTTTTTTTTATCGCCGTTAACGTGTGAAGCACGACTTGAACTGTCATGTTTGCTCTCTCGAAATTCAGTGTTCGAACAGGGTTTTTTGACGTTACTCCAACACCCACTCCGCCAACTTCCCCGTCACCTGCGTCATCAACACATTCTCAACATCCCGTGCCCCGGCAGCACTGCACTTGGCCAACACCGCCTGCACAATCCCGGCATCAAATTCAAACTGCTTCCCGGTCGCAGCCTTGTAGCGCCCGCGCAATTTCTCCAGTTTCGCCAACACAATTCCTTCCAGCGTCACCTCATCCAACGGCCGATACGCCACCACCGTCATGCGTGCCAGAAATGCTGGCCGAAACGCTTTCAACAGAACTTTGTGCAACGCCTCGTTGAAAGCATCGGTGCCCAGTTGCGCGGTCGGTGTATCGAGCAGCAATTCAGCACCGACGTTGCTGGTGGCCAACATCACAGTATTTTTGAAGTCCACCACCAACCCGGTCCCATCCTCCATGACGCCTTTGTCGAAGACGTTGTAAAAGGCTTCGAGCACATCCGGGTGAGCCTTTTCGATTTCGTCGAGCAGCACCACCGAATAAGGTTTTCGCCGCACCGCTTCGGTGAGCACGCCGCCGCTGCCGTAACCGACATAACCGGGCGGGGCGCCTTTGAGTTGGCTGACGGTGTGGGCTTCCTGGTATTCGGAGAGGTTGATGCTGATCAGGTTGCGTTCGCCGCCGTAGAGCGCGTCGGCCAACGCATAAGCGGTTTCGGTTTTGCCCACGCCCGTGGGGCCGACCAGCAGGAATACGCCGACTGGTTTTTGCGGGTCGGTGAGGCCGGCGCGGTAGGCTTGCAGGCGTTGGGCGATGGTGTTCAGCGCAGTGCTTTGGCCCATGACCCGCAGGCCCATGCGTTGGCCGAGGGTGCGTACGGCGTGGGCTTCGTCGGCGAGCATTTTGCCCACGGGGATGCCGGTCCAGCCGGCAATCACGGCGGCCACGGTTTTTGCGTCGACCTGTTCCGGCACCAACGGATCATCCTGGCGAATGGCGTCCAGACCGGCCTCGAGTCGTACCAGTTCAGCGGCCAGATGATCGATGCGGCTGTCGGTGGCTTCGTCCGGTTTGTCGTTGTCGGCGCGCTCGCTCAAGGTGAGTAACTCGCGGCGGGTTTCCAGCAGTTCGCGCACGGCAATCCGCTCTTCGTTCCAGCGGATTTCGAGGTCGCGAATGGCTTGCACATTACCGACGGATTCGGTTTCCAGCAGGGTGATGCGTTCACGGTGATCGAGCCCTGTGGCCTGTTCACGACGCAGGCGTTCGACTTCGTCTTTGAGGCTTTGCTGGCGATGGCGCAGGCTTTCCAGCGGTGGCGGCACGTCGTGCTGGCCGAGGGCGACCCGGGCACAAGCGGTGTCGAGCACACTGATGGCTTTGTCCGGCAACTGGCGCCCGGAGATGTAGCGGTGGGACAGTTTCACCGCTTCGTGGATCGCCGCGTCGAGCACTTGCACGCCGTGGTGCTGTTCCAGTTTCGCGGCCACGCCACGGAGCATTTCCACGGCGGTGGTTTCGTCCGGCTCCTCGACTTGCACCAGTTGAAAACGCCTCGCCAGGGCCGGGTCTTTCTCGAAGTATTTTTTGTACTCAAGCCAGGTCGTGGCGGCGAGGGTGCGCAACTCGCCACGGGCCAGTGCCGGTTTGAGCAGGTTGGCCGCGTCGCTGCCACCTTCCGCGCCGCCAGCGCCAATCAGGGTGTGGGCTTCGTCGATAAACAGAATGATCGGTTTGTCGGCGCTGCGCACCGCGTCGATCACGCCTTTGAGCCGCTGTTCGAACTCGCCTTTGACCCCGGCGCCGGCCTGCAACAGGCCGAGGTCGAGTACTCGCAGGCTGACTTCCTGCAGCGACGGCGGTACATCGCCGGCGGCAATGCGCAGCGCCAGGCCTTCGACCACTGCCGTCTTGCCCACGCCCGGCGCGCCGACCAGGATCGGGTTGTTCTGTCGACGCCTGAGCAGAATGTCGATGCACTGACGAATCTCGCCATCACGCCCGACGATGGGGTCAATGCGCCCAGCATGGGCGTCGGCGGTCAGGTCCTGGGTGAACTGATCGAGTACCGAATCCTGTTTCGGCTGCGGCTTGCCGGCATTGACAGGCCGCGTGCCGCCGACGTGTTCGCGAGAGTTTTCGGTCCACTCCAGCAGGTTGCCGCGCAATGCTTCCCGCGGAATCTTCAACAGCGACGAAGCGCTATTGAGCAGCAGGCTGCGGCGTTCATCGCGGTCGAGCAAGGCCAGCAGCAGCAAGCCGGAGCGAATGCTGTCGAGACCGAGCACGCTGGCCTGAACCACTGCGTCTTCGAGCAGGCCGATGGTTTGCGCCGAGAGCGCCGGGGTGCGGGTGCTGCCGGATTTGAACAGTTCCAGGGCCTTGTTGATTTCCGCTGTCAGGGCATCGCGCTCCAGGCCGAAGCGCGGCAGCAGGTAGGCGAAGTCACCGCCTTCGATGTCCAGCAGCTCAAGCAGCAGGTGTTCGATTTCGACGTAATGATGACCCCGTTGCAGGCAGCGTTGCGCGGCCCGTTCGAGGGCGCGGCGGTTGTCCGGGTTGAGGCGTCCGATCAGGCTGGCCAGTTCCATGTTCAGGTGATCTCCAGCTGACGAAGGCGGGTTTCGATCTGTTGTACGGCGAGGCTGGTCTGGCGTTGCAGGCCGCCGTTCCAACTGAGCAAGGGCGGGGCCTGGCGACCGAGTTTCATCGGGCTGGCACCGCGTACCAACAGCACCAGGGTGCAATCCAGATCGGGGCCGAAATACAACGCACTGAGGCTGGCCAGTGCTGGATGGGACTCACCGTCCGGCAGAAATCGCACCGCCTGCGCCGAGGTCAGTGGGCCGAGGGTCAAGCGATAGCCTGCGTGTTCATCCCAGACCCGAGTGCCGGCCACGGCGCTGCGGCCCAGTTGCAGATTGCGTCCACCTGGTTGCAGGCGACTGCGACTGGCGGGTGGGATCTCCCGCCAGGCACCTTCATAGGCGCTGAGTGCGACCGGCAGTTCGAAGTGCTCGCGCACGATCGCGGCGAAGCCGGCGAGGGAGCGACGGCCGTCGGCAAACAACGCACTGCACGCCAGTACGGCGGCATCGGGAACGGCCTGACGTTCCTGCAAGGCTTTGGGTAACAACCCGGTCAGCGCCCGCAGTTGCGCCTGCACCGGGGACGCGCCTGGGGCCGTGAAGCCGACGGCAATCCGGTGTTTGCGCATCACTTTGTACAGCAGGCTGAGCAAGCGATGCTGGAACAGGTCGAGGAATTCGGCCGGTGCATGATCCTTGGCGCGGGCCCGTTGTTGCAGCCATTCCTGATAGGCGTAGGGAAGGGGGCCGTCGGGCCCGCCGAGACCAAACACCGGGGTACTGAGCGTCGGTTGCTGGCCCGCTTCCTGGGTCAGGCTTTCGATTTCGCTGGCGGAAAAAAGCGGCGTTAACGGACCGCGCAGGCGCAGGGCTTCCGCTTGAGGCGCGGTGCCGCTGCCCAGGGATTCGGCTTGCGGGTGTTCGCGTTCCAGCAGCAGCAAGGCCTGCAACAATTCGAACGCCTGTGGATCGCGCCGCAGCTTCTGACTCAGGCTCAGAGGGAGAGTGGCATGCCGGCTTGGGGTTGCCATGTCTTGACCTCCTTGTCTGACTGGACCAGGACCGTACGCACGAAGCGATTGGCCGTGGCATAGAGTGAAAAGAATTGCGCCAGCACCGCTGAAAACAACACGGCGCTGCTGCCGACGAAATGTTGCGGATCGAGTTGCAGCTGAACTTCCAGCCCATTGCGCCAGCCGCGCCACGCGTCTTCGCCGACATGGGCAATCACCCGTTCGCAGCCAAGGCTTAACAAGCCTTCAATCTGTCGCAGGGCGCTGGCCTCGTCACGCAGGTTATGCAGCTGGAGGATTTCCTTGAGGGCATCCAGCGCCTGCGGCCCCTCGACCAGTGACAAATGATTGAGGGTCAGTTGCGACACCAACCGCCAACGGGATTCGCCATCCAGTCGCGGCAGGCTTTGCGGGCTGGGTGGATTGCGCAGGCGAGCCCAGGCCACTGGCCCCGGTCGTTCAAAACCCAGTGGCGTCCCGGCGGGCAGGCTCTGAGCCAGGTGTCGGTTGGTACACAGCAATTCGGCGGTGAGGCTGTATTCGGTGGCCTCGGACAATGGGTCGAGCCGGGTATCCACCAGGCTCACCATCAGGTCGGTGCCCAGACGATTCGGGGTCATGCCGCTGACCCGTCGCGCGTGCCAGTAGCATTGCTTTTCACCGCCGATATGTTGGCTGCCGTAATAAGCGGGAACGCGCAGCACACCCTGACTGGAACTGGCACGCATCGCCCGGATGCTGTGGATCTCGACGCTATTTTCCCGGTGGCTGTCGGCGATCAGGCGGTACTCGCTGCGGGTGCCGTCCGGGCGCAGGGGCTCCGAGGTTCGTGGAAACAGATTGATCACCGGCGCACAGCCCAAGGCGAAATCGCTGGCTTGAAGGTGCAGGCGGTTGGCCGGGGCGCGGTCGAAAACGATGTACAGGTACAGCGTCTGGCTGTCGCTGGTGGCACCGGCCAACGGGATATCGAAGAAATTGAATTTGTCCGGAAAGGCAAAGTATTCGGCGAGCAGGCGCAAGCCCGGATGCACACCGTCTTCGTCCGGCAACAGCACTTCGTCGCTGGCAAAACCGACGATGTCTGGCAGCCCCGCCAGCACTTTCGGCACGCTGCCGACGGGGCCGGCCAGCACCTTCACGGCATGGGCGCCGAGCAGGTCATACAGGCAAGCGTTGATCACCGGGGAGGCGGCCAAGTGCACGCGCAACTGTTTGATCGCCAACGCAGGCCACTGGCTTTCACCGAGGCAACGC
The DNA here is from genome assembly GCF_964063345.1 of Pseudomonas lini. Taxonomy (NCBI): domain Bacteria; kingdom Pseudomonadati; phylum Pseudomonadota; class Gammaproteobacteria; order Pseudomonadales; family Pseudomonadaceae; genus Pseudomonas; species Pseudomonas lini. Next base: position 448,425 of record NZ_OZ061318.1, on the reverse strand, counting down.
AGGCTCAGGCGCAGGGCCGAGCGCGCTTGCGCAACACCGGTCAGCGCCTGGGCTTCGTCGCTGCCCAGTAGCAGCGCTTCATTGATTTCCACCGGCCACAAGCGAACCGCGGCGCTGGTGCGAAAATGGATGCTTTCGCCTTTGCTGGTGGTGACGAACAGCGGCGTGTCCCTGGGTAACGGGTAACCGCCGGCCAGGTTGCCTTTGCTCGGGTCCGGCTCGAACTGCACGATCGCGCAGGACGGCAACGGCCGCATGGCCAGCGGGTAAAGCTGTTCGAGCAAGGCGTCGCTGAATTCGGCGTAGTCGTCATCTAGCCGCCGTTGCAGGCGTGCCGCGAGCAAGGCGAAACCTTCGAGCAGTCGTTCGACATGCGGGTCGGGGCATTCACCGGGGGACAATTCCAGGCGTCTGGCGACCTTGGGATAACGCTCGGCGAAAATGCTCCCGGCGTGCCGCAGCCAGGTCAGTTCGCGCTGGTAGTAATCGAGCAGTTGCGGGTCAATCGAGTCGCTCATGACGCACCTCAAGGCCATCGCTGACCTTCTCGATGACAAATGCCACGGGCCAGTGCTGCTGGCCGCTGCGCAACTCGCCCAGTAGCCGAATGCTCAGTTGCTGCGGATGGCCGGGGACCGGATTGACCTGAACCTCGCCCAATTGCAGGCGCGGTTCGAAGTGGGTGATGGCTTCGCGGACTTCCCGCGCCAACTGACGACGGTCATCGCTGCGCTGCTGTTGCAAGGCAGTCCAGTCAGCGATGCCGTAGTCGAGAATGCTCGGCGGGGAGGTCAGTGGACGTTGGCCGCGTCGGGTATTGAACAGGCGCAGCAACTCCGTGTGCACCGAGTCGAGCAACCCCTGGCGATCGAACACCTGCACGGTGTCGTCCTCGCTTGCGGCGAGGCGCTCGAACAACGGTGGGAGAATGCCGGTGCCTGCCATGGCCGACGCGTCCGCTTACTTGACGAGCTTGTTGGCGGCCATGTCCCAGGTCGAGGCGGCCGTGCCTTCCTTGGTGCCGTCGTCTTTCTGGGCAGTGAGTTCCCACTTGATCTTGGTGAAGTTCAGCGACAGGGTTTCCACCGGTTTGCCACCGGTACCGCCGCTGACGCTGACGTTGGACAGCACGACGTTGTTCAGGGTGTAGATGATGAACGGCATCAGCTGACCGCTGCCTTCGGCGGCGTTGCGGCCGATGGTGATTTTGGCTTCGGGGATTGGTTTGCCGGCGCAGCAATATTCGTTGAGGGAGGGCGTCGAGCTGTCGACGAATTTGGTCAGGGTGAACTCGCCGATGTGCGGCTTGCCGGAGGTACGCTCCGAGTTGCTGACGTCATTGGTCACCTGCATCGCCACGTTGTGGCTGTAGGACATGACTTCGATCTTGTCCTTGTAACCCTCGAGCAGGCTATCGCCTTTGATGTCGCCGCCGAGGTCGAGAATGATTGCATCCATCGCATGAAACTCCTGAAGATTATCGCTATAGACAAGTGGGTGAATGCCCAATGCCAATCAATTAAGCCGGACACTGAACCTGTCAAGCCGAACACTGAACCTGTGGCGAGGGAGCTTGCTCCCGCTGGACTGCGCAGCAGTCCCGTTTTTGGGGCCGCTTCGCAGCCCAGCGGGAGCAAGCTCCCTCGCCACAGGTTTCAGTGGTGCCACAGACTCCAGTGCTGCCACAGGTTTCAGCGGTCAGGCAGCTACCGGTGGCGGCAGGGTCGCGACCAGGCGGATCGACGCGGTCAGCTCTTCAAGCTGGAAGTGTGGCCGCAGGAACACCGTGGCCTTGTAGGCACCCGGTTTGCCGGCGACCTCGGTCACATCCACCCGGGCTTCACGCAACGGGTACTGCGCCTTGATCTCTTGCGGCGCGTTGTCGTTGATCAGCACGTAGTCGGCGATCCAGTTGTTGAGGTAGGTCTGCACATTGTCGCGGGTCATGAAGCTGCCGACCTTGTCGCGCATGATCACCTTCAGGTAGTGCGCGAAACGCGAGGCCGCGAGTACGTACGGCAACATCGCCGAAATCCGCGCGTTGGCGTTCGCCTCATTGGTGTTGTAGAGCTTGGACTTGTTGGTGGTCTGGCCACCGAAGAACACTGCCACGTCGCTGTTTTTCTTGTGGCACAAGGCGATGAAGCCGAGGTCGTTGAGTTCCTTCTCACGCCGGTCGGTGATCGCTACTTCGGTCGGGCATTTGAGCGACAGATCACCGGAGGTAGTACGGAAGGTATGCGCCGGCAGGCCTTCTACCGCGCCACCGCCTTCGGCACCGCGAATCGCCGCGCACCAGCCGTACTTGGCGAAGGCTTCGGTGATTCGTTGCGACAAGGCCCATGCGGCATTGCCCCACAGGTATTTGCCATGGTCGCTGCCGTTGACGTCTTCGACGTAGTTGATGCCTTCCACCGGCGACGTGTCAGGGCCGTAGGGCAGACGCAGCAGGAAATGCGGCAGCACCAGCGACACGTAGCGCGAATCTTCGCTTTCGCGGAACGAGCGCCACTTGATCAGCTCCTGGCTTTCGAAGACTTTCGACAGGTCACGCGGCACGGCCAGTTCGGTGAAGCTGTTCATGTCGAACAGCCGAGGGCTGGCGGCGGCAATAAACGGTGCGTGAGCGGCTGCGGCGACGTTCGAGAGTTTCTCCAGCAGGCCTATGTCTTGCGGGTGCCGGCCGAAGGTGTAGTCACCCACCAGCAGGCTGAACGGGTGGCCGCCGAAGGTGCCGTATTCCTCTTCATAGATCTTCTTGAACAGTGCGCTCTGGTCGAACTCGACGGCTTTTTCCAGATCGTTCTGCAGCTCTTTCTGGGTCACGTTGAGTAACCGCAGTTTCAGCCGGGAACTGGTTTCGGTGTTCTTCACCAACAGGTGCAGGCCACGCCAGGAGGCTTCGAGTTTTTGCAGGTCCGGGTGGTGCAACACTTCGTTGAGCTGAGCGCTGATCAGTTCGTCGATCTGGCTGATGCGGTCGTTGATCATCGCCACGGTGTCCTTGTCGATGGCCATGCCTTCGTCGAGTACCTGGGTGGCGAATTCCGCGAGCATGTCGCGGGCGTAATCCTGCTGGCTGTCGTCATGGGCCATGCGGCCTTTGGCGATTATTTCATCGAGCAGGGACAAGGTCTGGGCTGCACTGTCGCTGGCTTGGCTCTGCGCGGCGGATGAGGCGGGCATGGCGAATTCTCCCTAAGTGGATGAACGATCAGGCTTGCGGTTCGGCCGGTACTTCTGCATCGCTTGCGGGGGCGGGAGCGGCGGCTTCCGGACGGGCCGACTTGATCTCTTGCAGTCCCTCGGTATTGGCGATGACGTCGCGCAACAGCTTGTCCAGATCATCGTTGCCATCGAGCTTGGTCAGCAGATCGCGCAGACGCTGACGGGCTTCGAACAGACGCCGCAGCGGAGTGACCTGCTCAACCACCTTGACCGGGTCGAAGTCGTCGATGTGTTTGAAGTTGAGCTCGATGTTGAGTTTGCTGTCGTCGCCGCTGAGGGTGTTGGTGACCTGCAAGGTGGCGCGCGGACCGATCGAGGCGAGCACTTCGTTGAAGTTGTCGCGGTCGATTTCGGTGAAGCGCCGTTCATTCAATTTCGGGAGTGGCTCGAGAGGCTTGCCGGAGAGATCGGCAAGGATGCCGACAACCAATGGCAATTCTTTTTTCTCGATCGCGTTGCCGATTTCGACGTCGTAGGTAATTTGCACCCGGGGCGGGCGAACCCTGTCGAGCTTGTGCTGAGTACTTTCTGCCATGGTGGCTGACTCCGATGCATGAGGCGGGCGCAATGCATCGGGAGGCCCGTTTCATCGCATTCCCTTACTGGACCGTAGGTTAGAAAGGGAGGGCAGAGGACCTGTCATTCCTTTGACGAACCTTCCACATTCGTCGTGCCGACCGAACTACCCAAGACGCTAGAACAGGTCTATAAAAAAGCAAACAAAAAGCAATTTTGGACCGTGTCGAGAAAAGGAAAATTCATTTTGTACGCACGTTTATTTTCTTTGGTTCTAATCCTGTCACTCGCCGGGTGTTCGTTATTCGGGCCTCGTGTCGACCTCGATAACCTGACGCTGGACGTCGCGCCTCGCGCCAACGATGACACCCCGATTGCGGTGGACTTCATTGCGGTGAACGACGCGGACCTGCTCAAGCAGTTGTCGGGCATCACCGCCCGGCAGTGGTTCGCCGAACGCGAGCAGTTCCAGCGCGACTACCGACAGCTGATGACGGTCTGGGGACTGGAGCTGGTGCCCGGTCAATTCATCGACAAACAACCCTTCCCGCTGGGGGGCAAGCGGGCGGCTGGACTTTTAGTCTTCGCCAGCTATAACACTCCCGGAGCACACCGGTTACGGCTGGACGATCAGAGCAACGCCTGGCTCAAGTTCGACAGTCGCGAGATGACGCTGGTCAGTGACCATCCGAACTGAACACAGAGATTAGGATGCGCGAACAGACATGTAGGAGCCCGGCCGTATACCGGTCAGTTAAACGCGATCCATGTGGGAGCGGCGGTGCGACGATTCGACTTGCTCGCGAAGACGGCGGCACAGTCAACATTGAAGTCGCCTGACACACCGCTTTCGCGAGCAAGCCCGCTCCCACAGGTTCCGCGTCTTAACTAACAGACATTGGGCCAGGCCGCCATTTTTTGCGCGGCGCCACCAGAGGTCGAAGGGAATCGTATGAGTCTGCTACCTGACGCGGTTTGCTGGCATGAGGGCATGCAGTTATTGCCCCAGCATTTTCAGTTGCAAGGGCTGCGGGCCGAGGCGCTGGTGGCGCATTTTGCCCAGGCCTGTAATCCATGGTTCTGGGGCGTGACTCGCGTCGAGTTCGATCCTTCGGCATTGAGCGCCGGGCTCGTACGGCTGATCAATTTACAGGCGACCTTGCCGGACGGTTTGCCAGTCAATCTGCAGGCCGGTGTGGGGCCGATGCTGGAGCTCGACGTCAGTGAAGCGATCGACGCCACGGACAACGCCACCGTCACCGTTTATCTGGCGATCAGTCCGCTGTGGCGCGCCGGGCAGTTGCTGCCGCTCAAGGGCCGACTGCAATCGGTGGTCGGCGACGCGTTGCCGGATCTTACGAGCGGCGAGTACCCCGAATCGATCACGGTCTGGCGTCCGAACCCACGTTTGTGCACGCAGTTGAACAAGGCGGATTCCGTCTGCCTGCCGCTGCTGAGAATTCGCAAGGAGGGCGGCGGCTTTCTTCAATTGCCTTACACACCGCCGACGCCGTGCCTGTTGCCCGAGTCGGTAGTGGGTCGGAGCGTGGCGGCGCTGTGTGCCCGGGCGCGGGAGAAATGCATGTTCCTCGCCGGTCGTTTGCGTCAGGCGCAGCAGGCCGGCAATCAGGACGACGCGCTGGAAATTCGCCGCCAGTTGACGGCGCTCTGGGCGCGGCTGCCGGAAGTCGAAGGCCTGCTGAACAGTCGAGTGGCGACGCCTCAGGCGCTGTATGGCTTGCTGCTCGGGTTGGCTGGCGCCTGGTCGGCGCTCGATCCATTGGCCGGTGTTCCGGCGTTCGCTCCTTTGGATTTTCTTGAGTTGCAGCGCGGCTATGAAGCAGTGCTCGACTGGCTTGAAAAGACCCTCGAACTGATCCGCGCCGGTTATCGCAGCCTGGCGTTCGAACGCAATGAACAGACCTTCTCGATCCAATTGCCCGACGACCAGCCGAGCCAACGGCTGGTCATCGGTTTGCGCATGCCCAACGGTGCCAGCGAGCAGGCCGCGAACGAATGGCTGCGCGGGGCGATCATTGCGTCGCAGCCGCACATCGCACTGCTCAGTCGTCAGCGCATGAGCGGTTTGCCCCATCAGGCCATGAGTCGCAATGAACAAGTGGCCTACAGCGTCGGCGACGATACGCGGTTGTTTGTGGTGACGGCCGAAGGCCAATGGTTCGACGGGCAGTTGCCGTTGCTGATTGCCGCACCGGCTTCGAAACCGGTCAGCAGTCCATGGCAAGTGGTGTTGTTTGTCGCCCAGGCGAGTGAGAGTGCTTGATCAAGGAAGGAACGTCATATGTCTGAGGGCAATGTCGGGTCGGGTACACGAGGCCTCCACGAAGCGCCGCTGAGCAGTGCTTTTCGCCAGGCCTGGCAGCAATGGTCCCAGGATTGGAACCAGTTGCCCAAGGACAGCGAGGACGAGGCGCTGGTGGACGCGGTGGTCGAACTGTCCACGCAAATCTCCCAGCGACTCTGGCGAACCGCATTCGCCAAAGTCGGTGACGCCGCCACCGAGCAAGTCAAAGCGCTGGTCTATGCCTTTGTCGCGCTGGTCGATGAAACCTTGCTGTTCACGCCGTGGCCCGGCCAGTCGGCCTGGCAGGAAAAACCCTTGGAATCGCGGCTGTACGCCAGCCGTCAGGCCGGTGAGCGAATACCGCTGGCGATCAAGGAACTGCTGGACGAGCAGATCCCCACCACTCGCGATCTGGCCAATGTCTATTTGCAGTGTCTGGTGCTGGGATTTCAGGGGCGTCTGCGCGGCGAACAGAATCAGGCCCAGCATGAAAAATGGCGCCTGGCGTTGTTCACCTTTGCCTGGCAGCACGAGGCGGATTATGCCGACGTCAGTGCCCGGCTCGAACAGCCTTCGGCGGTGCCGCCGATGCAATTGCCGGTGCGCCTTTCGTTGCCCGACGGTTTTCGCCTGGGCTTGGGGATTCTCGCCATGGTGCTGCTGCTGACCGGGTTGGGGCAGTTGTTCTGGCGTGACATTCGTCTGGAGCTCGAACCGGTGTTGCAGATGACCGATTCTATGACCGCCTCGGAGCAAGACTCATGAGCACGCTGGGGATTATCGGCCTCATCATCGCCGTGCTGTTGGTGCTGGCGATTGTCGGGGTGGCGGTCTGGTGGTTGCGCACGCAAAGCGGTGCGGCGATTCGCAGTTTTTACCTGGCGGTGCGGCACATGGAGCAGGAGCAGGGCGCCCAGGACCGCTACCAGATTCCGTGGCTGCTGATGCTCGGCAACGAAACCCAGGGCACTCAGTTATGTACTCAGTGGCGCTTGCAGCCCACCGACAAACCCGCCTGGTTCGGTCGCTGGTGGTCGGACCCTGAGGGTGCGGTATTGGTGGTGCCACAGGCACTGTTTTTGCCGGATGAAGGCATGCACCTGCAACGCGGCGGCTGGTGGCGCTTGCTGGGATTGATCCTGCGCTTGCGCAGTCAACGTCCGCTGGACGGAGTGATCTGGACGGTGCCGGTCAGCCGACTGGGCAACGTCGAGCAAGCCGCGACCCTCGGGTTGGCGGCGCGTCGACGCTTCATCGATTTGTTGCAACGGTTCGGGCTGAGCTTGCCGGTATACGTGGTCATTACCGGCATGGAAGAGTTGCCGGGCTTTCAGGAATTGATCACCGCGCTGCCGGTCGAGGCCCGCGAACGCACGCTGGGCTGGTCGTCGCCCCACGGGACCGATGCGGTCTGGCAGGCGCAATGGAGCGATCAGGCGCTGGATCAGGTTACTCGGACCTTGGCGGATTCGATCATCGAAATCGGCGCCTTGTCCGGGCAGTTGAGCAGCGAGCTGTATGGCTTGCCGGAACGCTTCGAAGCCATGCGACGCCATCTGCAATCCTTGTTGGAACCGGTTTTCCAGGGCAATGCGCAAGGCGAGGCGCCGCGTTTTCGCGGTATCTATTTCACTGCCAATCAGCCCTCGGAAGACAGCGCCGACGGATTTTCTGCCTACGACACCGGGTTGCAGCAGAGCGCCTTCGCCCGGCAATTGTGGCAGCGGCGGGTGGTTGCCGAGCGCGGCCTGGCCCAGGTGGTGCCGCGTCTGTTACGCCTGCGCCAACGCTGGCAGCGCGTGACCGGAGCGGTGGCGCTGGTGGTCGCGCTGGTTTGGGGCGCGGGGATGCTGTGGGTCTGGCAGGATTCGGTCAAAGAGGCCCATGAACTGTCGCGCCTGCTGCAAGGGGCGCAGAAAAACTACGCGGCGGTCACCGATGAATCTCATCGGCTGGAGTCGACCCGGCGCAACGTCCAGGGTTTCTGGCGAGTGCTGGAAAAGGCGCCGGGCTGGAGCTTCACCTCAGTGGTATTTCCAACCTCCTGGTTCTCTTCGCTGGATGCGCAGTTGGCAAGCGAGTTGCGCCTGACCGCCCAAAGCCATTTGATGCTGCCGTTGCGCGACCTGTTGAGCGCGGAGCTGGCGCAACTCAAGACCATCCGCAACACCGAACGACGGGGCAACGTCGAAAGCGAAGATCCTGCTCAATGGCAAAACTACGTCAAGGCCAAGGATCTGGTGGAGCGTGCGGTGAATCTGGAACAGCAGAACCAGTGGTTCAGTCAGGCGCTGAACAACCCCAAGGCCCCCCTTGAAGACCTGGTGTTGCTGAGCAACAACGCGTTGTCGCTGAACCTAAACGTCGGCACGTTGCACCGCGCCGGTTTTTACAACCGGGCGTTATTCGATGCTGACGGCAGCGACTTGCGACCGCTGGATCTGACCGTCGAGCGTCCGGTGATCGAGGAAAATTTCCTCGGGCTCATGGAGCGCTGGCTGGACCAGTATTTCCTGGCCGACAATTTCGTGCGTCAGGCCGGTTATCTCAAGCTGCATCTGGAACGTCTGGAAGCCGGCAGTGGCAACTCCCTCACCGAACTCGAAGATTTGCGAGCACTGGTTGATGACCTGCAAACCGTGATCGGCTTGACCAATTCAGCGTGGGGCCGCGGCAAGGGCCAGGACCTGGTGCCTGGCTATCGCGAGTTGCTGGACAACGTGCGCAAAAGCGCCTTGCTCGGACCGCAACTGGAACAACAGTTGGAGATGCAGGCGGCCAAGCTGCAACAGAGCTTTCGCGATCAATGGATCGTCCAGGCCGGCTCCCGGGATAATCTATTGATTCAGCAAGGCAGCGGGCAACTGGTCTTGCAGGAACATGTGGTGCAACTCAACAACGCGGTACAGGCGTTGTTCAAGCGTGACTTTGTGGCCATCGCCTTACAGGCGGATCGCTCCGAAGCCCCGAATGGGCAAGGGCAGGGCGTTGATGGCGACGACCTCGACAGTGCGCTGAACTATTTCGCCAGCTACAAAAGTTACGCCGCCGAAGAATTGCCACGCATTCCCCCGGCGTATCGCGGGGCCTTGCTGCAAGCGGCCGAAGGCGCGGTGGTCAAGGCCATGTTGTCGAGCCTGCGCGAGCACAATGCTCAGGTCCATAGTGGCGTCTTCAATGTACAGGCCTCCCAGGCGATTGCCTTGCAGAAAGCCTTTATCGAGGTGCGTCGCAGCGATCTGGCCACGCGTTTGCAAACTGCGTTGAACCGCCGCGCCCTCGCCGAAATCGTCAGCGGCCTCGACGAAATCGTCGCCCAGCCGCTGTTCAGCGGACGCACTGAAATCAGCCAGTGGGACGGCTCCAAAAACCTCGGCCTGCAATTGTATGGCGCCAACGACGTGCCGGATTTGAAACTGAGCCTCAAGCAGCAATTCAACACCATGCTCGGCATCACCGAGCGACGCACCTCGGCGCTGGAATGGCTGAAAGTCCAGCAACAAAACCTCTCGGCGCTGGATTATGAACGCGTGACGCAGTTCAATGCGCTCAACGACGAACTGCTCAAATACAAGGAGCAGAACCCCGCCAGTTCACCGGCGCAGATCGAGCAATTGGTCAGTCGCGACTTCATCGAAATGGACGCCACGTCCTGCGGCCAGATCCTGCAAACCGCCAACCTGTCTGGCGGGCGCGGAACACTGGCGTTGCGGGCGGTGGACCTGCAACAAACCGCCATGCAACGCTGCCAGTTCCTGCAACAGCAACAGGCTGCTGCGGCGTGGAACGACCTGGCCAATTATTTCAATCAGTACCTGGCGGAGCGCTTTCCGTTTGCCAATGGCCTTCAAGCCGCCGACGCTGACCCGGCCAGGGTTCAGCATTTACTGGAGCTGATCGACAAGCGATTGCCGGTGGCACAGGCCGGATTGGTTCTGAGCCAAACCCCGGAGCGCCTGGCCGCCGAGGACTTTCTCAATCGTCTGAAGCAAGCCAGCACCTGGCTGGGCCCGATGTTTGTACGCGACAAGAGCGGTGTGTTGGGGCTGGAGATGGATGTGCGCTGGCGTACCGATCGAGAGGAAGAGCGCGGTGCCGATCAGGTGATTGCCTGGGGCTTGAATGCCGGCAATCAACAGCTCAGCTACCCCGGTGAGGCCCAGCAGAACTTGCGCTGGATGGTCGGCCAACCGATTCGGCTGACCTTGCGTTGGGCCCGAAATGGTTACCAGCGTCCGGCCAACGATCCGTTACAGCCGAGCCTGGTGGTGCGAGATCTGGAAGCCGGCTGGGAGTACAGCGGTCCGTGGTCGTTATTGCGCTTGATGCGTTCGCACGTGTCGGTGCAACGCCAGCCGAACATGGACTACACGGATTTTCCGTTGACCTTGCGCCTGCCCGTGACGACGCAGGCCAGCACCACCACCGCCGAGCAAACCCTGATGTTTGTGCGCCTGTCGTTGATGACCCAGGGCTCGAAATTGCCGCTGTCCATTCAGCCCTTGCCAACCCGGGCTCCACGCTCACCGTTCATGGTGACGAGATCGACCGCGGGCATTGAAGCCCATGACATCGAATCCCAAAAGGAGGGCCTGTGAATCAACCTTCAACGCCGTTGCCGGAACTGATCACCCAACTGCTCGAACCGATCAGCGTGGAGGCGCCCTGTGGCCAGGACCTGCGCTATGAGCCTGAGTTTGACCGGTTGCGCGAACTGCGCCGTGAGGACGACACCAGTTTGCCCACCGGGGTGTGGCAGTCGTCGATCAAGCGCGCCCAATGGCCGGAACTGGAAAAGCTGACCACCAGCCTGCTGCTCGAACGCAGCAAGGATCTGATGCTCAGCGCCTGGCTGGGTGAGGCCTGGCTGCATCAGGACGGGCTCGAAGGTTTGCCGGGCAGCCTGGCGCTGGTGGCCGGGCTATGCGAGCGCTATCCCGAGCACCTGCACCCACAGGCTGAGGACGGCGATCAGTCATGGCGGGTGATACCGCTGGAATGGCTGGCTCGACGCTACGCTGAAGTGTTGCTGACCCGAGTGCCGTTGTTCGAGCCGCGCAACAATGAATTCGATAGTTTCTGTCTGGATGCCTGGCGCCGGTTGCAGCTGCAACAGGTACAGGCCAGCGACAGTAAAACGGCCAAGACCTCGGCCGAGAACGCGCGCAACGAACAGAAGAAACTCACCGAACAGATTCGCGCCACCCCGTTGTCATTCTGGTTGCGCAGCCAGGGCACGCTGTTGCTCAGCCAACAGCACCTGCAGCGCCTGGAGGTATGGAGCGACGCGTATCTCGGCAATCAGGCCCCAGGCTTCAAAGCGCTGCAGGATGTGATCGAAGCGTTGTTGACGCTGGTTCAGGAGTTCATCGCCATGCATCCACGAAAACCAACCCCGGCGCCTGTCGAAACGCCGGCGGTGGCGACATCGAGCCCAGCCGCTGTGCCGGACCTCATCCCGGCCCCCCAGGTGTTCAGCGAGCCGGCGAATCGTGAAGAGGCGTACCGGCAATTGCTGTTGATCGCCGAGTACCTGGCGCGCACCGAACCCCACAGCCCGGTTCCGTACTTGATCAAGCGGGGCGTGGAGTGGGGCAACAAGCCTCTGAGCGAGCTGCTTGGAGAGCTGATCAGCGCCGATGCAGAATCCCGGCGACTGTGGACGCTGTTGGGCGTCCTTTAGTGCGTCCTTTAATGAGTGTTCCGGGCGGCTGCCGTCGGCGGCGGTAACGCAATCGGGGTCAGGACCGGTTGACCGGAAAAAAACGCCGCCAGGTTTTTGCCGACCAGTTCCACGGTGCCTTGGGTGGCCTCCGGGGACAATCCGGCGACATGCGGGGTCAGAATCACGTTGGCCAACCCCTTGAAGGCGTCCGGCACCTGGGGTTCATTATCGAAGACATCCAGCGCGGCACCGGCGATCCGTCGTTGTTCCAGCGCGCTGATCAGATCTGCCGTGACGATCACGCTGGCCCGCGCGATGTTGACGATGAACCCCTGGGGGCCCAAGGCGTCGAGCACCTGTCTGTTGATCAAGTGTTGAGTGCCGAGTCCGCCGGGTGCGGCGACTATCAGGAAATCCGAGTGGCGCGCCAGTTCGGTCGGCGTCGAGCAGAAGCTGTAGGGCACGTCGCTGCGATGCTGGCGGTTGTGGTAACTCACGCTCATGTCGAAGCCGTTGGCGGCACGTTTGGCGATAGCGATGCCGACGGCCCCAAGGCCGAGGATGCCCAGGCGTTTGCCCGCCAGAGAAGGGCGCATGATTTTCGGCCACTCGCCCCGACGCACGGCAGCATCGGCCCGGGGAATATCCCGCACCAGTGCCAGCAGCAGCGCCATGGCGTGGTCGGCGACGGAAGAGGCATTGACGCCGGCCCCGTTGGTGACAGTGATGCCGCGGTCGGCGGCGGCTTGCAGGTCGACGTGTTCGTACCCGGCGCCGATCACGCAGATGATCTTGAGGTTGGGCAGGGCGGCAATTTCATCGGCGCGCAGGCCCAATGGGCCGCGCGTCAGCACCGCTTCGATCTGACTGCCCTGTCGGGCGATGGCGGCGGCGCGCTCGGCCGGGGTCGGGGCCAGGATCAGATGAAACCCCTGATGTTCGAGAATCGGCAGGTATTCATTGATGGTTTCAACCAGTACCAGAACAGTTGCGGTCATGCTGGGCTCCTGCGGGCAGCGGAATGTAGGGGGCTCGAACGTCGCTTCAGATTGCTGACCTCAGAGCGGTTTGGCAATGGCCAGGGTTTTCGCTTTCGGTGTCGGAGCTGGCGGAGCCTGCGATCCTTCTAATGACAACACTAGATCAGAGCAGGGTAGATGGTGGGAGTTTGTCCGCAACTTGTAGGAGCGAGGCTTGCCCGCGAACCAGTCGCCTCGGTCCATCAGGCATTCCGCGTTATCGTTCTTCACGGGCAAGTCGGATCGCCGCACCGCTCGCTCCTACGGGCTAACCGCATCTGATCCGCACAACCATTGCTCAGCTAAGTCTTTGCTTCTGTAGCTTAATCCCGGACAATCGCGCCCCTGTTTCGGCCAGGGCGCTGCCTGTCGGTTTTTTCCGACTCGTCCTGACCGGGTGGCAAGTGACCGGAAAGCGGAGATCCGACCGGATGAATGATCAGGCCAATAGCGTCGACGAACGCTATGTAGCGGCGACACCAGCGAGCCTCGAAAGCTGGAATCGCCATGACACCACCTGGATGCTGGGCCTGTTTGGCACGGCAATCGGGGCCGGTACCCTGTTTTTACCGATCAATGCGGGGCTGGGCGGCTTCTGGCCGCTGCTGATCCTGGCATTGCTGGCGTTCCCCATGACGTTTTACGCACACCGTGGCCTGACCCGCTTTGTGTTGTCCGGCCGCGAAGGCGCCGACATCACCGAAGTGGTGGAAGAACACTTTGGCATCAAGGCCGGCGCGTTGATCACGTTGCTGTATTTCTTCGCGATCTTCCCGATCCTGCTGATTTATAGCGTGGCCCTGACCAACACCGTGGGCAGTTTCCTCGAGCATCAACTGCACATCATGCCGCCACCGCGCGCCGTGCTGTCGTTCGTATTGATTCTCGGCCTGTTGGCAGTGGTGCGCTGCGGTGAGCAGATGATCGTCAAGGCCATGAGCCTGATGGTGTATCCGTTCATCGTCGCGCTGCTGTTCCTGGCGGTGTTCCTGGTTCCGCATTGGAATGGCGGCATTCTCAGCACCGCGACCACGCTACCTGAGCCCTCGGCGTTGCTGCACACCCTGTGGCTGGCGATTCCGGTGATGGTGTTTTCGTTCAACCACTCGCCGATCATTTCGGCGTTCGCGGTGGACCAGAAGCGTCGCCATGGCGTGCATGCCCAAGAGCGCAGCTCGCAGATCCTCTCCCGCGCCCACCTCTTGATGGTGGTGATGGTGCTGTTCTTCGTCTTCAGTTGCGTGCTGACCTTGTCGCCGGCGCAATTGGCGGAAGCCAAGGCGCAGAACCTGTCGATTCTGTCGTACCTGGCCAACCACTTCAGCAACCCGACCATCGCCTTCGCGGCGCCGTTGATTGCTTTCGTGGCCATTTCCAAGTCGTTCCTGGGGCACTACATCGGCGCCAGCGAAGGCTTGAAGGGCCTGATCGTCAAGAGCGGCAAACGCCCGACACCGAAGACGCTGGACCGCATGACTGCGGCGTTCATGCTAGTGGTCTGCTGGATCGTTGCCACGCTGAACCCGAGCATTCTCGGGATGATCGAAACCCTCGGTGGCCCGGTCATCGCGGCAATCCTGTTCCTGATGCCGATGTACGCGATCCGCAAGGTTCCGGCCATGGCGCGCTTTCGTGGTCAAGCCTCTAACGTCTTCGTGACGGCGGTGGGCCTGGTGGCGATTTCGGCGTTGATCTATTCGCTGACTGCTTGAGTGCAAATCTTCCTGGCACGCTAAATACCCTGTGGGAGCGGGCTTGCCCGCGATGAGGCCGGTACATCCAACATCTATGTTGTCTGTCAGGCCGTCATCGCGGGCAAGCCCGCTCCCACATTTGTTTTGTGTGATGCATGGTTCGCGCAAATCCCTGTGGGAGCGTGGCTTGCCCGCGATGAACGATAACGCGGTCTTCCTGAAGGCATAAAAAAACGCCGCTCATCTCACGATGGGCGGCGTTTTTTATGGCGTTGTAACGTTAGGCTTGAACGACCGGGATGTTGGCGTTCGCAGCAGCTTCACGGAACTCGGCGATCTGGTCGAAGGACAGGTAGCGGTAAACATCGGCCGCCATGCTGTCGATCTTGCCAGCGTATTCCATGTACTCCTCGACGGTCGGCAGGCGACCCAGGATGGACGCAACGGACGCCAGCTCGGCCGAAGCCAGGTAGACGTTCGCGCCGTCACCCAGACGGTTCGGGAAGTTACGGGTCGATGTCGACACCACGGTGGAGTTCGGCTCTACACGTGCCTGGTTACCCATGCACAGCGAGCAGCCTGGCATTTCCATGCGTGCGCCGGCCTTGCCGTAGATGCCGTAGTAGCCTTCTTCGGTCAGCTGGTGAGCGTCCATTTTGGTCGGCGGCGACAGCCACAGACGGGTTGGCAGCTGACCCTTGACCTGTTCCAGCAACTTGCCGGCAGCGCGGAAGTGACCGATGTTGGTCATGCACGAACCGATGAACACTTCGTCGATCTTCTCGCCAGCAACGCTGGACAGCAGACGGGCGTCGTCCGGATCGTTTGGCGCGCAGAGCACAGGCTCTTTGATGTCGGCCAGGTCGATTTCGATGACTTCAGCGTATTCGGCGTCAGCATCGGCAACCATCAACTCAGGGTTGGCGATCCAGGCTTCCATCGCTTGAGCACGACGTTCCAGGGTACGCACATCACCGTAGCCTTCACCGATCATCCAGCGCAGCAGGGTGATGTTGGAGCTCAGGTACTCGGTGATCGACTCTTTCGACAGCTTGATGGTGCAACCGGCAGCCGAACGTTCGGCCGAGGCGTCGGACAGCTCGAAAGCCTGTTCGATGCTCAGGTTGTCCAGGCCTTCGATTTCCAGGATGCGGCCGGAGAAGGCGTTCTTCTTGCCTTTCTTCTCGACGGTCAGCAAGCCAGCCTGAATCGCGAAGTAAGGAATGGCGTGAACCAGGTCACGCAAGGTGACGCCCGGTTGCATCTCGCCTTTGAAACGCACCAGGATCGATTCCGGCATGTCCAGCGGCATCACGCCAGTGGCAGCGGCGAATGCGACCAGACCGGAACCGGCCGGGAACGAAATGCCCATCGGGAAACGGGTGTGCGAGTCACCACCGGTGCCGACGGTGTCCGGCAGCAGCATGCGGTTCAGCCAGCTGTGGATGATGCCGTCGCCCGGACGCAGGGAAACGCCGCCGCGGGTCATGATGAAGTCAGGCAGGGTGTGGTGGGTGGTCACGTCGATCGGCTTTGGATAAGCCGCGGTGTGGCAGAACGACTGCATCACCAGATCAGCGGAGAAGCCCAGGCACGCCAGGTCTTTCAGTTCGTCACGGGTCATTGGACCGGTGGTGTCCTGGGAACCGACGGTGGTCATCTTCGGTTCGCAGTAGGTGCCTGGACGCACACCGGCTACGCCGCACGCCTTGCCGACCATTTTTTGCGCCAGGGTGAAACCCTTGGTGCTTTCGATCGGGGCATCCGGTTTCTTGAACAGGTCGAACGCTGGCAGACCCAGTTCGGCGCGAGCCTTATCGGTCAGGCCACGGCCGATGATCAGCGGAATACGACCGCCGGCACGGACTTCGTCCAACAGCACAGGGGTCTTCATTTTGAAGGTGGTGATGACTTCGTCGGTACCGTGCTTGCAGACCTTGCCAGCGTGCGGGTACAGGTCGATCACGTCGCCCATGTTGATGTTGGTTACGTCGAACTCGATTGGCAGAGCGCCGGCATCTTCCATGGTGTTGTAGAAGATTGGAGCGATCTTGCTGCCGAAGCAGAAGCCGCCAGCACGCTTGTTCGGCACGAAAGGAACGTCGTCGCCGAAGAACCACAGCACCGAGTTGGTGGCCGATTTACGCGACGAACCGGTACCGACCACATCACCGACGTAGGCGATCGGGAAGCCACTGTTGCGCATTTCTTCGATCTGCTTCATCGGACCGATGGAGCCTTGTACGTCCGGCACGATGCCGTCGCGAGCCATTTTCAGCATGGCCAGGGCGTGCAGCGGGATGTCCGGGCGGGACCAGGCATCAGGAGCAGGGGACAGGTCGTCGGTGTTGGTTTCGCCAGTCACCTTGAACACGCGCAGGCTGATCTTGTCGGCCAGCACAGGGCGGTTCTTGAACCACTCGCCGTCGGCCCAGGATTGCAGCACGCCTTGAGCGTGAACGTTGCCGTTCTTGGCGCGTTCAGCGACGTCGTGGAAGGCGTCGAACATCAGCAGGGTGTGCTTGAGTTCTTCGGCGGCTACTGGTGCCAGTTCGGCGTCGTCCAGCAGATTGACCAGCGTCACGATGTTGTAGCCGCCCTGCATGGTGCCAAGCAGTTCAACAGCGCGTTTCTTGTCGATCAGAGGGGATTTGGCTTCGCCTTTGGCGAGGGCAGAGAGGAAACCGGCCTTTACATAGGCCGCTTCGTCCACGCCTGGCGGAACGCGATTGGTGATCAGGTCAACGAGGAAGGCTTCTTCGCCAGCCGGGGGATTCTTCAGCAGCTCGACCAGGCCTGCAGTTTGTTCGGCGTTAAGCGGCTGGGGAACGATACCCAGTGCTGCACGCTCTTCGATATGTTTGCGGTAGGCTTCAAGCACAGTTATTACCCTCATCAGTGGTCCCAAATGGGTGTCCGGGACGCTCATCCCGAAATTGCCGTACTCATGCGCTGCGTGGCGTTGTGGGCCGCTTAGCCAGAATTACCGGCAATTCCTTACAGAAGCTGCTTTCAAAGTTTTACGCCTGCAGAACGGGGAGCTGATGAGGGTTGGCGTCAGGTTTTTCACCGCTGAAAAACCCTTCGCCAACACCGCTCTGAAGGAACGACTGTGCTCGTGACGCTTTGAAAACAGCTTCTAACGGACATTGGCGCCTTAAAAGGCTGGCTGATTCTACGGCAAAAAAAAATTAAAGGTAAGTGAGGGTCTATTGGACTTTGGTGGCGAGGCGCGTTGTGGGCCTACGTGTGCGAGGCAAGGCGCGGGATGCTGCTAATGGTTGTTCCCTTGGCAAATCCCGCAACGCAGCCTCGCGCACGTAGGCCCACAACGCGGCCGTCACTAAAGTCCAATAGACCCTCCGCCCTGAATTTTGAGGGGTGATGAATGTTAGACAAAGGGCTAACATGCCAACCTGTTCTGCTTTCCCGTGTTTTGCCTACCTATGCCCAATCAGACCATCAAGACCCCCTGCGTCGGCCTCTGCTCCACTGTTTACGGTGATCTGGTGTGCCGTGGCTGCAAGCGTTTCCACCATGAAGTGATTCACTGGAATGGTTACAACGAGGAAGAAAAACGCGCGGTGTGGCTGCGTCTTGAGCAACTGTTGTCACAGGTTATGGCCAGCAAAATAGAGATTTTCGATCCCGCGTTGCTGCGTCTGCAGCTGGAACAGCGCAAGATCCGCTTTGTGCCGCATCAGTCGGAGTATTGCTGGGCATACCAGCTGATCGCCCGGGGTGCGCGGGTCATCAATAATCTGGAAGCCTACGGGATGGTGCTGCTGCCGGAGTTCCGCGACTGGAACCTGCCGGAACTGCGCGACGCCATTGATCGGGAATTTTTCCTGCTGTCTGAGGCGCATTACCAGCGCTACATTGCGCCGGGGTTTCTCAAGGATGCCTTTGGCGGGTAACCCTTAAAAGCATCGCGGGCAAGTCGAATCGTCGCACCGCCGCTCCCACAGGTTCTTCATCGAACTTGTGGGAGCGGGCTTGCCCGCGATGGCAATCTACTTGACGCCGAAAATCTCAATGCTGGGTCACGATCTCCTCCAGATGATCCATGACAGTATCCGGCTTCAGCACCAGCACATCGCTTTCCAGCGTATCCAGCACCACTTCCGCCGTATTACCGATCAGCGCCCCGGACAACCCGGTCCGCGCCACGGTGCCGATCACCGTCACCGATGCCCCCAATTTATGGGCCATATACGGAATCAACACATCCGCCGGACCTTCCGCGATATGCAGGTGGTCGTCATCAATGTCGAACTCGGCCTGAAAGGCTTTGCACTGCTCGCGATAGCGGGCCTCAATGGTTTCGCTGAGCTGAAACGTCGGGTCAGCCGCCGACAGCATCGGCGACGGGTGAGCGCTGATCACGTGCAAATGGGCCTTGGCCAGGCTGGAGATGTCGTAGCCATGATCGATGATGCTGGCATGCAAGGTGCGATGTTCGCCGTCGATGTTGCCGACATCGATAGCCGCCAGGATCACGCCGCCGGTCCAGGGTTTCGAGGTTTTCACCAGCAACACTGGAGTAGGGCAGTAGCGCAGCAGTTTCCAGTCCGCCGGGGTCAGCAGGGCTTTTTTCAGCGGGCTGTCGGGGAAATGCTGCTTGACCACCAACCCGCAGCCTTCGGCTTGCTGCACATCGACGATGGTTTCGTGCAGGCTGTCGTTCCAGGCCTGTTCGGTGGTAACGCTGTAACCATCCTCCAACAGCGCTGCCTTGAGCACGCCCAGCATGCCAGCGTGGTCATGCTTTTTATCGCAGACCAGCAGGTGCAAATGGGCCTGGGTCACGCCAGCGATCAGTTTGGCCCGCTTGAGCGCCAGGCTCTCCGAGTGCTCGGGTTCGATGACCACCAGAATGCTGCGAATGGCTTGCATGATCGGAATCTCCCTGGAAGGTAAAAAACACTGCGTTGGACAACTATAGTTGCTGGTCGGCATTCAGCGACTTGATGCATATCAACGGTTGGCGGCTGGTGGTCTGTCGGCAGGCCGGTATAATCGGCGCCCTTCGTTCTGTACCTTTTATCCGTGAGCCCCATGATCCTTCCCGAAATTCACGAATTCCTTGGCTGCCGCACGCCCGATGGCTGGGTCCAGGCCGCGCTGGCCGATCAGGAAACCCTGCTGATCGACCACAAAAACTGCGAATTCAAGGCGGCCAGCACGGCGTTGAGCCTGATTGCCAAATACCACTCCCACGTCGATCTGATCAACCTGATGTCGCGTCTGGCCCGGGAAGAGCTGGTGCACCACGAGCAGGTCATGCGGCTGATGAAAAAGCGCAAGATCGAGCTGCGTCAGCTATCCGCCGGGCGTTACGCCTCGGGGCTGCGCAAAGTGGTGCGCAGCCATGAACCGGTGAAGCTGGTGGATACGCTGGTGGTCGGCGCCTTCATCGAAGCGCGCAGCTGCGAGCGTTTCGAAGCGTTGGTGCCGCATCTGGATGAAGAACTGGGCAAGTTCTACTTCGGCCTGCTGAAAAGCGAGGCGCGGCATTTCCAGGGTTACCTGAAACTGGCCTACCAGTATGGTGACGCCAAGGACATCGCCCAGGTGATCGACAAGGTTCGTGACGCCGAGCAGGCGTTGATCGAGTCGCCGGATGTGGAGTTTCGTTTCCATAGCGGTGTTCCAGCTGCAGCGTAACCCCCCGTAGGAGCTGCCGCAGGCTGCGATCTTTTGATCTTGATCTTTGTCGGTTTCAGGGTGTGAAGCGGCTTAGCGGCTCAAACCCAGGCGCTCATGCCATTGGGCGATGGATTCTTCAGGCCAGACATCACACTGTCGCTCAGCGGGCTGCGTCTGGACTTGCACCCATGATGCTTTCGAACCGAGCATCACGTGCGTGTACTCGGGTGGCACCGGCAGCGCCGTGTCGATGACCGAGGCGAATGGGTGAACAAGGTCTGGCCATTCAGGACTGAACACCCATAATCCCGAGCCGCAAAGAGAGCAGAAATGCCGCTCGGCGGTGCTGCGGCGGGCACGTTTGTCGCCTTCTTCCTTGAGCCGCGCATGGTAAATCGAGATGTGCTTGCGACCGCGCACCTTGAGGCTGGCGGCATCGCCAGCGATGTTGATCGCATAGCCGCCACCGCCCTGGGTCTTGCGACAGATCGAGCAATAGCAGCGTTGATAAGGGTAGGGGTGGGCGCTGGTCAGGCTGAACGACACTGCGCCGCAATGGCAGGAGCCTTCGAGCTGCATGGGAACCTCCGACGGGGCTTGGGATGGCTCAAGACAGCCTAGACCGTCAGCGTTTCCGGGCAGTTGAATTCAGGGTGGCTGAGCGGCCGCTATCGCGGGCAAGCCCGCTCCCACAGGTTCCGTGGGAGGGACAAAAATCTGTGAACAGCCTTGATTTTTGTGGGAACGGGCTTGCTCGCGAAGAACGATAACGCGGTCTACCGGCCAGGCACTCGCCACAAATACCACGCCGCCACCGTCCGATAAGGGCTCCACGCCAGCCCGATTTCACTCATCTGCTTACGAGTCGGCTGTACCTCCAATCCCTTTAGCCGCCGATAACCTTCGCGCACCCCAAAGTCATCGGCCGGCAAAATGTCCGGCCGCTCCAGGCTGTAGATCAGCAGCATTTCCACCGTCCAGCGCCCGACCCCGCGCAAGGTAATCAAGCGCTCGATCAACGCTTCATCGTCCATGGCCAGGGCTGTGGCGTAATCCGGCACCACACCGTCCAGAGCTGCTTGAGCGATGCCTTGAATAGTCGCGATTTTGCTGGCAGAAAACCCGCAACCGCGCATCTGTTCGAAGTCTGTCGCCAGAATCTGCTCAGGCCTTGGAAAGGTGCTTGCCGGAAACAACGCCAGCAGCCGGCCGACAATCGCATCGCCGGCCTTGGCATGCAGTTGCTGATAGGCAATCGCCCGCACCAGCGACTCATAAGGATCGCGAGCCGCATGGGGCTGATGCAGGCAGGGGCCGATGGCGCTGATGTGGCGTTGCCAGTCGGCGTCGAGGGCCGAGAGAAATTCGCTGGCCAGTTGATAGGTATCGGGCATGGAGCATCCTGAAGCGCGGGTGACTGCGGGGAAGATTAGCCCTCACCCCGCAGCGCCGCACTCCATTGCTTGCGGTCAAACTTTGCCGGTGGGGGCCAGCAGAGCGTTCACTTGGCCATAAGTGAAGGCCTTGAGGTCGCTGCTATCGAGTTCTCCGGTTTCCAGAAAGCTTTTGGCTACCGATGCCATGGCGCCGTAGAGGAATTCGGCGATGCTCGAACCGGCGCTCAAACGGCGCACGCCGAGGGCTTGCAGTTCTTCCGGCGAAGGCAGGCCCGCGAAACCCAGCACGTTCACCGGCAGCGTCGTGCCACGGCACAGCGCTTCGATCTCATACGCCGCCGTGACGCCCGCCGCGAACAGCCCGTCGGCACCGGCCGTCTGATACAACGCAGCCCGCTTGAGTGTTTCTGCCACGCGATCTTCGGCCGGCACCAGGCCCCTGAGGTACACGTCGGTGCGAGCGTTGATAAACAGCTTCACGTCCCGGCGATTGGCGACCTGGCGAGCGATTTCGATCTTGCGGGCCAGCAGCTCGGGCGGCGAAGCACCGTCCTCGATATTGATCCCCACGGCACCGGCGGCGATGACAGCGTCGATCACTTCTGCGACCCGACCCAGGTCATCGGAATAACCGGCCTCAATGTCCACGGTCAACGGCACACTGATGACCCGGGCGATGGACTGGACGGTAGAAATCAGCCGTTCAAGCGGCAGGGTGTTGCCATCCGGGTAACCGTGAACCCAAGCCACCGCCGCACTGCTGGTGGCGACGGCCTTGCTGCCCAGCTGTTCCACCAATCGAGCCCCGGTGGCATCGGCGACGTTGGTCAGAATCAGCAGGCCGCTCTGGTGCAGTTGGTGGAATTGGTTGTCGAGTGTGTCCATCGAATGTCCTTCCTTATGACTTTCTGAAAAGAAACGGCGGATTGATCAGAATGCGAGTTGTTGGGTGATTTGCACCGCGGCGCTTTCCAGCCTGAGCAGAAACGCCTTGCGCGGCTGGCCTCCACCATAGCCGGTCAAAGAGCCATCTGCGCCGATCACCCTATGACAGGGCAGGATAATCGCCAAGCGGTTTTGTCCGTTGGCCAGGCCCACGGCGCGACTGGCGCCGGGCTTGCCGAGTTGCGCGGCGATGGCGCCATAAGTAGTGGTGTGGCCGTAGGGGATTTTCATCAGCTCGGCCCACACCTGCCGGGCGAAAGCGCTGCCGGGCAGGTGCAGTGGCACGTTGAATTCGGTTCGTTTACCAGCGAAGTATTGCGCCAGCTCTTGTTCAATCTGCTGCAAATGCCCGTTGTGCCCGGGTGCCACGGCGTAGCCATAACGGTTCTGCAACTCTTCGATTTCCTTGGTCAGTGCCGGTCGATCGAGAAACTCCAGCAGCACCAGCCCACGCTGTTCGGCCATGGCGATCATCGGCCCCAGCGGTGTGGTCAGTCGAGTGAACAGCAGTGGCTCGCTGTGGGCAGCGCGGCCGGGTGTGATGTGGAACGACTTTTGAAACGCATCGCGAAAACCGCTCAGGGATTCGTAGCCGGAGTCGAACGCAGCGTTGTCGATGGATCCGCCTTGTTTGATGCCACCGAGGGCGATACCCAGGCGTCGGCTGCGCAGCCAGGCGTGAAAGGTCATGCCGAAATGCTGCTTGAACCAGCGGCGCAGTTTCAGCGGCTCGATGCCCTCGGCGAGCAACTGGGCATCGGTCCAGCGCAGGTCGGGATCCGCGTCGACGGATTTGAGCAGCCGCTGCACCCAGTCCGGCGCAATGGCCGCGGCGTCCAGCGGCTTGCAACGCAGACAGGCCCGATAGCCCGCCGACATCGCCTCATCGGCATGGGCGAAGAACTCGACGTTTTCCGGCTTCGGTTTGCGCGCCGTACAGCCGGGGCGGCAGAAAATGCCAGTGGTTTTGACCGCGGTAAAGAACACCCCCTCGTAGGCGGTGTCGCGTTCGAGCATGGCGCGAACCATCTCGGCGTGGGGCGGAAGCACAGCGTTTTGTAGGTTCATGGGCTGAGCATATGCCGCGTCGCCCGGCGCCTCCACCGAAAAATCGACAGTGAATTTTTGTGGCCCTGAGCTACAGTCATCGGGTCACCGATAATCCTGTAAACGCTATTTTCAGGAATCTTCCTAATGCAACCGTTCACGATCAAACACATCGATCACATCGTCCTGCGCGTCAAGGATCTCGAACGAAGCATCACTTTTTACGGCGAGGTATTCGGCGCCGAACTGGTCAAGCGCCGCGACGATCTGGGCATGGTGCATCTGCGTGCGGGCACCTCGATGATCGACCTCGTCGACATCCAGGGCGAACTCGGCCGCAAGGGCGGTGCTGGCGCTGGCCACGAACGGCGCAACGTCGATCACTTCTGTCTGCGCATCGAACCATTCGACGAGGAAGCGCTGGTCAGTCACTTGCAGTCCCATGGCCTGACGCCCGAGAAAGCCGCCGTGCGTTTCGGCGCTGAAGGTAAAGGGTTGTCGATCTATTGCTTCGATCCGGACGGCAACCAGGTAGAACTGAAAGGGCCCAGCGGCTGAGTCGGGTCGCCAACTGATATCATTCGGGAGAACGTACAAACCGAGTAGAGAAAAATGAATCGTCGTAAAAAAATTCAGCAGTTATTAAAGGCTCATGCCAAAAAGGCGAGTGCCAAATTGGCACCGCCAAGCAAGTCTAAATACATTAGTAAAGCTGACCGATTGAAGCTGGCTGCTGAATCCAGTGACGACTCAATCATTACCTCTGAAAGCTGATCTATGTAGCTTAAGCACCAGCGCAATTTGCACATTGGATTCGGCTACTCGTTCCGATGGCGCGTACCGCGAGCACGCGGCCTAAGTTTCAGGCCCGTCGTGCCATCAATAGCACCGAAGCGGCAGCCGACAACAATCCCGCGCAGCAACGGTTGAAAATCCGCTTGCCCCGTGGTTCGGCGAACCAGCGGCGCATGTGCAGGCCCATGTAGGCGTAGGCGCTGATGGCGATCCATTCCAGCGTAAGGAATAAGGCGCCAAGCACGACGAATTGCGCGGCAATCGGTCGAGTCGGGTCGACGAACTGCGGCAGGAACGCGGTGAACAGCAAAATAGCCTTGGGATTACCCGCCGCCACCAGAAACTCTTGACGCGCCAGAGCGACAATCCCAATTGGCGCGCCGGTCACAACCTGCTCGGCCTCGGGATTGGAGCGCCACAGTTGCCAAGCCAGGTACAACAGGTAAGCGGCGCCAATGATTTTGATCGCGTAGAACAGCCATTCCGAGGTTTGCAGCACCACCGACAACCCGGCGGCGGCCAGGGCGATCATTCCGGCAAACGCCAGCAAGCGTCCGACGCCGGCCACGCAGGCGCGACGATAGCCATAACGGGTGGCGTTGCTGACCGACAGTAGATTGTTCGGGCCGGGGGCCATGTTCAGGGCGAAGCAGGCCGGTAGAAACAGGGTGAGGGTGGCGAGGTCCATGACGACGGCTCCAGTAACGAGAGCCGTATTTTTATCATGAGTGATGAGTGGGCCGGCCCATACAGCGGAGAGCGCAAATCGCCATACACTTGTGCTGGGTTGGTTAGCGCTAGTGCCAGTCAGCTAAGGCGCGGAACCTGTGGGAGCGGGCTTGATCGCGAAGGCGGTGTGTCAGGCAACATTAATGTTGGCAGATACTCCCTCTTCGCGAGCAAGCCCGCTCCCACATGGACTGCGTTAACTGACTGGCATTGCTTGGTTAAGGCCGTTTTTTCAACAGACGAAGCGACTAATTCTGCGGATCGATGTTGTCCAGCGCCCGGTTCACCGCCAGCTCGCCCAGCATGATGTTCTGCTGAATCCCCAGTATTGTGTTGCGATGCGGGATTTCCAGAAGGTTTGCAAAATCACTGAGCATGACGCTGGCTGATGCCAGTGATTCGCAGGCATGGGCCAGCAAGCTTTCGGTATCCATGTCGGGGGCGACGATGAACATTTTGCTGGGTTTACGGGCCGCAGCGGGTTCTTTGGGGGGCTTGAGGTAATGATCGAGCGCGCGTTCCGCCGCGTCGTGGAGCTTTTTTGAATCGATGGATTCGTAAGGGGAAACGTCGTCGTCGGTTTCCGGTGGATTAGGTGTGATCTTGAACATAATCTTCAGTTCCTTAAGTAATGCTGACACCTCATCGCGACTAAACGAATGGGTGGCGGCTGTACGCAGGTTAGTCGACCGGGGAACTGAAGAAACCGGCGCACCCGAAAGTGCCCTGCGCACAGCCACCATCAAGTGCAGGTAAGAAATACCTGTCTTACGGAGACCTGTGCAACTTCAATTACCACCGAGCGACTAAACCCGACCACTGATAGGCAGTGGCAGGGAAACGATAGAGGCCAGGGCCAAGGCGCACAAGCCGGCGGATTCTGGCGTAGTCGTAGGCAATGACGCAAGACGCTGTAGCTTTCAGGAAGTAACGCGCAGCCACATTAAACAAGCCTCCTAAACACCCAAAATCCCTGTGGGAGCGAGCTTGCTCGCGATGGCAAAGTTTTATTCAAAAGAGCCGTTGACTGACCCACCGCTATCGCGAGCAAGCTCGCTCCCACAGGGATCTCCTTCGTGATTCAGGTGGGGAGAAAAACAGGGAACAGACCACGATTGCTCGGCATTCGCCTTGAATCGCGGTCTGTCCCTTCTAACGTAAGATCAACTGGAAAGGCACGCTATTTGATCTGCACAATCACCGGACCTTCCGTCACGATCGGCGGGTTCGCGTGGATATTCGAGGCGTTTTTCTGAATCCAGTCGCGCGCGACTTTCAAGCTCGCATCGCTGCCGGCCTTGTCCGTGCAAACAGTCACCGCCGTACCGCCATCACCCGTATTCAGCAGTGTGTAACTGACCAGGCCAGGCACTGTCCGCAGGGTCGCTTCGACGTCGGCTTTGCGCTGTTCCAAAAGATCGAAAAGCTGCTTTGCGCCGGCACCCAAGTAGGTTCTTATAACTGCATACATGGTCGTCTCCTTTTGGAGTTACCGTCTTGATGCCAATCCAGATCCGTTGATGGCTGCTATCACTCAGGTTTCATTTCATCCCGATTTATTCAGCTTAGCCAAACGCCGGCGACAAGCGAAAGGCAACGACCATCGGCCACTTAAAATGGAACGAGTCGTTGTTGTGACGGTGCAATCGGGAATTTCTGCCTCTGCCCAATGAGCTTTCCCGCCTTTTAGGGTGTTTACTTCTAGTCAGGCCCTGCATGTACAGAGAGGAGAGCACGATGAGCAACGAACAGGTGGCACCTGAGACAAAAGGTGTTGCGGTGAAGTTACTTGCAACGATGGACCTCGGCCCTGAGATCGAGGGCATGGCAGGGCGCCAACTCAGAATGCGTATGGTGACCATCGAGCCTGGAGGCGTCTTCGGGCCGATTCATAACCATAAAGACAGGCCAGGCACCGTCTACATACTGCAAGGAACGATCACTGACCATCGAGATGGAGTCGCCACGGACTATGGGCCGGGAGTGGGCTGGCCCGAGGATCGGAACACCACGCACTGGCTTGAGAATAGAGGAGCGGTTCCGGCGGTGGAGATCTCGGTCGATATTGTCAGGCAAGAGTAGCTCAGGCCCGACATCTAACACGGTCGGGCTCTCGTGAAGCTAAATAGCTGCGGTGGGCAAGCGTAACGAGGCACTCTCCAGGGTTTTCCAGAGATTGCGCTTAAATCGTCGGGTTTTGGGCAGTTCCCAAAATCCCCCGCAGGAACTGCTGCAGGCTGCGATCTTTTGATCCTGACCTTCTGAAAATCAAGATCAAAAGATCGCAGCCTTCAACAGCTCCTACAGGAATCTTCCTTATCAAGCGGGACGCGGTGCTTCAACAGGCGGGGTGCCGTCGTGAAACATTGTCTTCAGTTGAGCACGCAGTTCCGGTGAGTCGGTGTGCTTGTGAACGCTGACCGCATGCTGCGCGGCGGCCTCGAGCAGTTCGTTCTCAGAGTCTGCGGACAACGCGACCGAGCATTTGGAATCGCTTGGAAACTCGCGGCAGTCGATGTATTTACGCGCCATGATCTTCTCCTCCCTACGACGAAGGCAGGCCGTGGCCTGCGTGAACGATCACTCGACGCGCCACCCCGTGCATCAAACACGATTGCAGGTCGCTTCGAGTGTGCCGACTCTTAGAGTATAGGCCCCGTCGAAAACAGCGGGCAGACCTCAATGGGGGTGTCTGCGTTGACCCCCGTAGGAGTTGCCGAAGGCTGCAATCTTTTGATCTTGGGTTGTGTTCTTTCGCCGGGCATTGACTGTTCATGGAAGGGGCGAGGGCAGTTTTCTTCAATACCGGGCGCCGGGCGCTGGTTACCGTGAGTGCTGTGTTCCTTGAATTGAAGCAGGTGTGTGATGAGTCTGATTGTTTCGATGGCAGCGTTTGCGTTGGCGGCATCCATTACCCCGGGGCCGGTGAACATTGTGGCGCTGAGTTCGGGGGCGCAGTTCGGTTTTCGCGCGAGCCAGCGGCATGTGGCGGGGGCGACCCTGGGGTTCGTGTTACTGCTTGTGCTGATGGGACTGGGGCTGCATGAACTGCTGAAACTGTGGCCGTTCATGACGCGGGTGGTGCAACTGGCCGGCGTGGCGTTTCTGTTGTTCATGGCGTTCAAATTGGCCGCTGATAACGGTCAACTCGATGCCAAGGAGTCGGGGCGGGCGCCGTCGATGCTGTATGGCGCGGTGATGCAATGGCTCAACCCGAAAGCCTGGCTGGCCTGCGTGGCGGGGATGGGCGCGTTTGTCGCCGACGGTGAGGCGCGGTTGGTGTGGCAGTTTGCGGCGGTGTATCTGGTGATCTGCTACTTGTCGGTGGGTTGCTGGGCATATGCCGGGACGTTTTTGCGCGGCTACCTGAGCAATCCGGCGGGGATGCGTTTGTTCAATCGGGTCATGGCGTTGTTGCTGGCGGTGAGTGCGGGGTACTTGCTGTTGCCGTAGGTCTGCAATAGTGGTTCCCGGCACAACTCTTATTGCCAATGCTTTCCCTGTGGGAGCGGGCTTGCCCGCGATGGCGTCTGGTCAGCCAGTAATGATGTCGAATGGACCACCGCTATCGCGGGCAAGCCCGCTCCCACAGGGATCTGTGTGGCAGCTCTACTCATCAAGATTTGTGGCGAGGGCGGTTGAGTTAGCCGCGATACTGCCCCGGTGTCGCCGCCAGATGCTGTTTGAACGCGCGCTGAAAATGCGCCTGATCGGCAAACCCGGCTTCCAGCGCCACGTCGGCAATCAACTTGCCACTGCGCAACCGATCCCGGGCGAACTGGATGCGCCGGTTGACCAGGAACGCATGGGGCGTCATGCCGTAATGCTGTTTGAAGGCACGGATCAGATAGGACGGCGACAGTTGCGCCGCCTCGCAAATGTCTTCGAGTTTGAGCATCTGTGTGCAGTTGTCGCGGATATAGTCGGCGGCCCGTTCCAGCTTGAAATTGGGTTCGCGCAGCGGTTGATCGATGGGGTTGAGCCGCTGTTGCGCCTCGGTGAAAAACTCCACCGCCGCGCTGTGCTTGTACAGCACGTCTTGCTGCCGATCGACCAATACCTCGTACAAATTCTTCAGGCCAGTAAACAGCTCGACGTCACGATTGTGAGTGATGGAAAACCGGCGAAACGCCGAGTCCTGGCTGAAACCGAGCTGATGCTGCAAATCGGTCAGCCAAGGCGTCTCGACGTACAGCATCAGGTACGACCACGGCTGGTCGTCGATCGGATTGCAGGCATGCACATCGCCCGGATTCATCAGCACCAGGGTGCCGGCGCTGACCTGATATTCCGATTGCTCGTGGATGTAGGTGCTGCGCCCGGCGGTGATTGCGCCAATGGAAAAATGCGCGTGGGAATGCCGGCTGTAGCAGACCTCGCGACCGTCAGCGATGGAACGGGCTTCGATGAAGGGCAGGGCGTCGTCGCGCCAGAAGCGCGGGGCTTTGTCTGCATCTTTGGCGACGGTGTGCTTCATCGTGGCGTCCTCGGCGGTTCAGCTTTGGAGTGTATTAGCTCTCGCCGTCAAAGGCTCGTTGCAGCGTGGCAATGTCGAGTTTTTTCATTTGCAGCATCGCTGCCATGGCACGCTGGGATTTGGCTGTGTCGGGGTCTTTCATCATGTCCATCAGCGCCACTGGCACGATCTGCCACGACACGCCGAATTTGTCCTTGAGCCAGCCGCATTGCTGGGCTTCAACGGGACCGCCCGCAGACAGGCGTCCCCAGAAATGGTCGACTTCTTCCTGAGTGTGGCAATTGACCTGGAATGAGATCGCCTCATTGAACTTGAAAACCGGGCCGCCATTAAGACCGGTGAAGCTCTGCCCATCGAGTTCGAAACTGACGGTCATCACCGAACCTTCCGGCCGGCCATGGATTTCCTGACCGGCCTTGCCGTAATGGGTGATGCCGGCGATTTTGGAATGATCGAAGACCGCGCAGTAAAACTTCGCGGCGTCCTCGGCCTGATCGTCGAACCACAGACAAGGCGTGAGTTTTTGAACGCGGTGCATGGCGGTGCTCCTCTGCGGGTTAATCACTCTGGATTATCAGCGTAGTCAGCCTGTGATCGCCCGGTGGCGCCGTAGATCGATAACTCGCAAGAAAACCGCTGCCGATCCTTCGGCAGCCGTTGAAGCAGGGCTCAGAAATCCCACTTCGTCGTCAGCTGTACACTGCGCGGCTCACCGTAGAACCCGGTGCCGAAATTGCCCAACCCCGTGTAGTAAGTCTTGTCGAACAGGTTTTTGACGTTGACGGTTGCGCTCAGGTGATCGTTGAAGCGATAGCGTGCCATCAGGTCCACCAGGTAGTAGCTGTCCTGGGTGATGCGTGAGTACTGGCCGAAGTTGACGGTATCGGAGGGGTTGGGCTGGAACACGTTGCCGAAAAACTCGCTTTGCCAGTTCACACCGCCGCCCACGGTCAGGTTTTCCCACGCGCCGGGCAGTCGATAGGTGCTGAACACGCGCACCACTTGTTCCGGGGCGGTGGTTTGCAGCACCGAGCCATAGACGTAATCGCCTTTGGCATCGCGAGTGTGGTTGTAGGTGTAGCCGGCCGACAGGTTCCAGCCTTCCATCACTTCACCGGCCAGTTCGAACTCGAAGCCTTTGGTGGTCGCGCCCTGAACGGCGGTGTACACCGACTCGGTCTCGAAGCCGCTGACGTACTGGGCGATGTTGTCCTGTTCAATGCGGAACACCGCGAAACTGGCGTTCAAGCGCCCACCGAAGTATTCGGCCTTGATGCCGGCTTCGTAGCTGTCGCCTTCCACCGGGTCGAGCAGTTGGCGCGCGGCGTCCTTGCTCATTTGCGGCTGATAGATGCTGGTGTAGCTGGTGTACAGCGAATAAGTATCGCTGAGGTCGTAGATCAGCCCGGCGTAAGGGGTGACCACGCCAGTCTGGCGATAACCGTCGCGCACGTCGGGCGTGTTCGGATCGCTGTAGTCGAGGTGGTCGCTGCCCTTGAAGTCGCTGACCCGGCCGCCGAGGATCACCGACAGATCATCGGTGGGCTTGAGGCGGGTGGCCAGGTAGGCACCGGTCTGGCGCTGGACGATGTCGTTATCGCCGACGCGCGGGATGTCCGGTTTGGGGAACTCGCCGCGCCAGTCGAAGATACTGCCGTCCAGGGCCGGATAGACCGAGCCGTGCACCGGGATGTCCTGGCGGGCGTTCATCGACATGAAACCGGCGATCAACTCATGCTCGCGACCGAACAGGCTGAAAGGACCGGTGAGGTTGATGTCGATGTTGTCCTGAACCTGATCGCCCTTGAACTTGCCCATGTACATGAACATGCCGTTACCGGTGACCGGGTCCGGATTGCCGCCGCTGGCCGAGCCGAGCAGGGTGTCGTGCTGACGGTGTTTGCGGTCGTAGCTGACTTTCAGAGTCCAGTCGTTGGCCAGTCGTTGTTCCACCGAGGCGAAAATTGTCTGGTTAGTGAAGTCGCGACGGCTCCAGTCGGTGGCCGGGTTGAAGGAACGGGAGAAGTTCGTGCGCGAGCCGTCGCTGTTGTACATCGGGAAACCGGTCCAGCTGGCGCCGCGCGAATGGGTATTTTGCTGGTCCATGCCGAAGGTCAGCAGGGTGTCCGGGGTCAGGTCGGCTTCGAGGATGCCGTAGGCGATGTCCTTGGTGTTCTGGTAGTGATCCATGTAGGCGCTGCGATCCTGATAGACCCCGACGAACCGCCCGCGTACGTTGCCGCTTTCAGTCAGCGGGCCGGAAATGTCGCCTTCGCTGCGATAGTTGTCCCAGGAGCCGACCGTGCCGGCAATCGATGCCTTGAATGCTTTGGTCGGGCGCTTGCGGATCAGGTTGACGGTGGCCGAGGGATCGCCCGAGCCGGTCATCAGGCCTGTTGCGCCTTTGATGATTTCAACGCGGTCGAAGGTCGCCATGTCGGTGCTGGTGGTGCCGTAATCGTAGACGCCGTCGTAGTCGGTGTTGACGCCGTCGTACTGGAAATTGGTGATCGGCAGGCCTCGGCTGGAAAACTCCCAGCGTTCGCTGTCGTAGTTCTGCACGCTGATGCCGGGGGCGCGGCGCAGGGTATCGGCGATGCTGGTGGAGCCTTGGTCGTCCATTTGCTGACGGGTGATGACGGTCACCGACTGCGGTGTTTCGCGCAGGGACAACGGCAGGCCGGTGGCCGAAGAGGTCGAGCCGGTGGTGTAGGAATGAGTGTCTTCAGTGGTGGCGCCCAGGCTTTGGCCGGAGATGGTCGTGGCGCCCAGTTCCAGCGCGCCTTGCGACGCAGGCGCTGCTTGCAACACATAGCCACCGTTGCCTTGGGGGCTGGCTTGCAGGCCGCTGCCTTGCAACAGATGCTGCAACGCTTGCGAGTCGGTGTAGTCGCCATCGAGGCCGGGGCTGCGCTTGCCGGCCGCGAGGTCGTTGTGACCGGCGAGGAAGACTCCGCTCTGCTCGGCGAAGCGATTGAGTACGCTTGCCAATGGTCCCGCCGCTATCGCGTAATGGCGTGTCCGGGGGCTGGTCTGTTCACTGGTGCCCGTGGTGTCTGCTTGAGCGAACGGCGCTGAAAAACTCAGGAATGCGGCCGGCAGGGCCAGCGCCAATGGGCGCAGGGCAAAACGAGTACGGGTGAAGGCGTTGCGTGACATGGCGTTCCCTGGAATCAGTTCGATCGGCAATGTGAGGTGCTTCTGAGGGGTTAACCGAACGAGAAAGGCAAAAGGGAACCGATTGCCGAAAAAGAGTTTTTTCTACTCAGGCTTTCGGGCCGACGCTGACCCACCAGGGGAAGGTCTTTTGCACCCGGATCGGCAATGCCGCTTCCAGCAGGCGCAATGCCTGATCGGTGTCCTTGAGCGGGAACGAGCCCATCACCGGCAGCTCGGCGACGACCGGATCGCAGTGCAAATGTCCCGGTCGGTAGCGGTTCAATTCGTCGATCAACTGGCCCAGTGGCAGGTTGTCTGCCAGCAGCAGGCCATGGCGCCAGGATTCCCGTGAGGGGCTGGCGGCGGTGCTCAGCGCCATTGCGCTGTCGTTGAACGCCAGTTGCCGGCCGGCCTCGACAACCTGCAATGCGCCCTGACGGGTGCGAACTTCAACCGCGCCTTCATAGACGTTCAGCAACGTCTGTCGATCCTCCAGACGAACACTGAAGCGGGTACCCAACGCCCGCAGTCGCCCTTGGGCGGTTTCCACCAGAAACGGTCGGCCGGGGTCCTTGGCGGTGTCGATCAACACTTCGCCGCACTGCAACTGCAGCAAGCGTTGTATGGCATCGAAGCGGACATTCAGCGCACTGAGTGCATTCAGCCAGATCCGGCTGCCGTCGTTGAGCACGGTTTCGCGGGTTTCCCCGGTCCCGGTAGCGAGGTCGGCAGTGAACCGCCCGAGTGTTTCCGGCAGCGGCGTGCCGCGCCAGGCCGCCCATCCTGTCAGGCTGCCGGCAGTGAGGATCAGCAGGCTCTTGAGGGTCTGGCGGCGACTGATTGGCGAGCGGCCGGTGCTGCGCAGGACTTGGCTGACAGCCTGTTGCTCGCTCTCGTGTTGCAGCGCAGTGAAGCGCTGGCCGACCCGTTCGATGTAGCGCCAGGCGTCCTGATGGTCGGCACTTTGGGCCAGCCACGCCTGCCAGCTCAAGCGTTCGTGATCGGCCACTTGTGGGTCGTGGAGTTGCACATACCACTGGGCCGCTTGCTCGAGGCTGGCATGGCTGAGTTTTTTCAAGGGGATGGCGGGCATGGGGTTATTCAATCAGCAACCCATCGAGCTCGGCCTCGAGGATCGCGCAATGCATCATGGCCTGGGCCAGGTACTTCTTGACCATGCGCTCGCTCACGCCGATCTCGCTGGCGATGAGTCGGTAGGGCATGCCATGCAACTGAGCCAGGATAAATGCATCGCTGACCCGTTTGGGCAAGCGCTGCAGCAGGGCGTCCACTTCGTGCAAGGTCTCGACGATGATCGCCCGCTGTTCCGGTGAAGGTTGCAAGTCGGGAGGTCGTGCGGCGACGGTCTGCAGCCACGCTTGCTCCAACTGCCGACGACGCCAGTGATCAATGCACAAACCGCGAGCAATGGTCGCCAGATAGGAGCGTTCGCGAACATCGCAGTCAAACGCCTGCGGGCGCTTGAGCACTCGCATGAAGGTGTCATGAGCCAGGTCAGCGGCATCCATCGCATTGCTGAGGCGTCGACGCAACAACTCGTACAGCCATTGGTGGTGGCAGGTATAGAGGTTTTGAACCGAAGAAAAGTCAGCGATTGTCATTGAGAGCACACGTCCGTGGCGACCGGCGTCGCGGTGCAAATAAGAATTGGTCGCGATTAAAGCAAATGGCCGGAAGTCTCGCAAATGATATTGGTTTGCTTTTAGGTGGGCCTGGCCCAGCTTTCCGATCAACCCGCGTAGAGCGACCGGTGGTCGATGAACATGGCTTGTGAGTCAAATTGCGCTTAGCTGTATGGATAACCCTGTGGCGAGGGGGCTTGCCCCCGTTGGACTGCGAAGCTGTCCTAAAACCTGCAATCTCGTTCTGCCAAGCACACCGCATGCACTGGATTTGCGACTGCTTCGCAGCCGAACGGGGCGGTGCGGCGATCCGACAAGCCCCCTCGCCACGAGGCGCCCCTTCAGAACACCGTGAGTCTGAGGAAACCCGCAATGCTGACCCTTAATATCAATGGCAAGAACCAGGAACTGGATGTCCCCGCGGACATGCCGTTGCTCTGGGTGCTGCGCGATGTCGCGCACCTGACGGGCACCAAATTCGGTTGCGGCATGGCCCAGTGTGGCGCTTGCACCGTACACGTCGACGGCGCGCCGCTGCGCTCCTGCATCACGCCCGCCACGGCGGTGGCCCACGGGCAGAAAATTCTCACCATCGAAGGCTTGTCCGCCGATGGCTCGCACCCGGTCCAGCAAGCCTGGGCCGAACTCGACGTGGTCCAGTGTGGTTATTGCCAATCGGGGCAGATCATGTCGGCGGCAGCGTTGCTGGCGAAGATCCCCAAACCCACCGACAGCGACATCGACCAGGCGCTGTCCGGCAACATCTGCCGCTGCGGCACCTACCCAAGAATCCGCGCCGCGGTTAAACGCGCCGCCGAGATCGGTTGATACCACGTCGAAGGGAGCTGACCCATGAACAGAATCAACCCTGTCTCGCGTCGCGGTTTTCTCAAGGGCAGTGCGGTGTTGGGCGGCGGTCTGGTGGTGGCGTTTGTCATCCCGGGTGCCAATCGCTTTGCCCTCGGCGCCGAGAATCAAGGAAACGTCTTCGCACCCAATGCCTTTTTACGCATTGGCAACGACAACAGCATCACCGTACTGCTCGGCCATTCTGAAATGGGCCAGGGCATCTGGACCGGCCTGACCATGTTGATCGCCGAAGAGCTGGACGCCGACTGGTCGAAAATCCGCGTCGAACATGCACCGGCCTCAGCGGCCGATTATGGCCTGCCGGCGTTTGGCGGAATGCAGATCACCGGCGGTTCGACGTCGACCTGGATGGAGTTCGACCGCTATCGTCAGGCCGGAGCGGCGGCGCGCTTGATGCTGATCGAGGCGGCGGCCAAGCGATTCGACGTGGCACCTTCACAGATTCGCACCGAGTCGGGCGTGGTCATTGCCGGCGACAAACGCGCCACTTACGGCGAACTGGCGGATGACGCCGCCAAGTTACCGGTGCCGGATCCGGCCTCGATCAAGTTCAAGGACGCCAAGGACTGGAAGGTCATCGGCAAACCCACCAAGCGCCTCGACACTCCG
Organism: Pseudomonas lini; assembly: GCF_964063345.1. Taxonomy (NCBI): domain Bacteria; kingdom Pseudomonadati; phylum Pseudomonadota; class Gammaproteobacteria; order Pseudomonadales; family Pseudomonadaceae; genus Pseudomonas; species Pseudomonas lini. The sequence goes on along the minus strand of NZ_OZ061318.1, from coordinate 412,678 downwards.
GAGAAAATCACCGGGCAGGCGAAGTTCGGCATGGACGTGCAATTCGACGGGCTCATGACGGCGCTGGTCGCTCGCCCGCCGGTGTTCGGTGGCAGCGTCAAATCCTTCGAAGGCGCCGAGGCGCTGGCGGTGCCGGGCGTGCACAAAGTGGTGCAGGTGCCCACGGGTGTCGCGGTGATTGCCGATCATTATTGGGCGGCGAAGCTGGGGCGCGATGCGCTGAAGGTCGAATGGGACCTGGGGCCGAACGCCGGGCTGGATAGCCAACAGTTGCTGGAGAGCTTCCGCAAACTCGCCGCCACGCCCGGCACTTCCGCCAGTAAGGCCGGGGATGCGACGGCGACGCTAGGCAAAGCGGCGAAGACGATTGAGGCTGAATACAGCGTGCCATACCTGGCTCACGCGCCGATGGAACCGCTCAATTGCACGGTGAAAATATCCAAGGACAAATGCGAAATCTGGACCGGCACGCAGTTTCAGACGCTGGATCAGATGATCGCGGGGAAGATCACCGGGCTCAAACCCGAACAGGTTGAGATCCACACCCAATTCCTCGGTGGCGGCTTCGGGCGTCGGGCTAACCCTACCTCGGATTTTGTCAGCGAAGCCGTGTACGTCGCCAAGGCAGCGGGCGGGCCGGTGAAAACCGTCTGGGCCCGAGAGGATGACATTCGCGGCGGTTACTACCGCTCGGCGTTCTTGCATCAGGCGCGCATCGGGCTGGGTGCCGACGGGATGCCAATGGCCTGGAAGCATGTGCTGGTCGGGCAGTCGATTCTGACGGGAACGTCGTTCGCGGCGACCATGGTCAAGGACGGCGTCGACAAAACCTCTGTCGAAGGCGTGGCCGACAGTCCTTACCTTGAGCGGCTGGCCAACCACCAGGTCGAACTGCATTCACCGCAAACCGGCATCAGCGTGCTGTGGCTGCGCTCGGTGGGGCACACCCACACGGCATTCGTCATGGAGTCGTTGATCGATGAGCTGGCAGACGCCGCCGGCAAGGATCCGGTGGAATACCGACGGGCTCTGCTCAAGGCGCATCCACGGCATCTGGGCGTGCTGAATCTGGCGGTGGAAAAAGCCAACTGGAAAGCACCCTTGCCGGACGGCCACGCATTGGGCGTTGCCGTGCATGAGTCCTTTGGCAGTTATGTCGCCCAAGTGGCCGAGGTGTCGCAGGATAACTTGGCGATTCGCGTGCACCGGGTGGTGTGCGCGGTGGATTGCGGCATTGCGGTCAACCCGCAGGGCATCGCCGCGCAGATGGAGTCGGGCATCACCTTCGGTCTCGGATTTACCTTGCACAGCAAACTGACGTTCAAGAACGGTCAGGTGGAACAGTCCAATTATCATGACTATCAGGTCCTGCGCCTGAACGAGATGCCGGTGGTCGAAGTGCATATCGTCCCCAGCAGCGACAAGCCCGGTGGCATCGGCGAAGTCGGTGTACCGCCCGTGGCGCCGGCAGTGGCGAACGCGGTGTTTGCCCTGACCGGGCAGCGTCTGCGGGAACTGCCGTTGCAACTGTCGGGGGTGTGAGATGAGACGACATGTGTTTCTTGGCGCGGTGATGCTGATCGGTCTGGGTGGCTATGCCTCGGACCTGTTCGCTGATGATAAAGAGGCGGTGAAGGCGTTCGACACGGTGCAGAAAGTGTTCCAGAGCCCTCGTTGTCAGAACTGTCATATCCCCGGCGATTCGCCGCTGCAGTTCGACGCCGGTATTCCTCACGCAATGAATGTGGTTCGCGGAATGGATGGCAAGGGCGCGGCCGGTTTGCCGTGTGCTACATGTCATGCCGAAAGCAATCCGCCGGCCAGTTATGGCCCTCACGCGCCGCCCGGAGCGCCGCATTGGAGCCTGCCGCCGGCCGCGCACAAAATGGCCTGGATCGGCCTGCCAGCCGACAAGTTGTGCGCGATGATCAAGGACCGTTCCAGTAATGGCGACCGTGATTTTGCGGCGCTGATCAAGCACGTCAGCGACGATAAGCTGGTGCTTTGGGGCTGGAATCCGGGCGAGGGGCGGGCGCCGGTGCCGGTGCCCCACGACATCTTCGTCACCCAGTTCAAACTCTGGGCCGATGCTGGAGGGCCGTGTCCGGTGGCAGGTAGCTGACCAGCGGCGCGTTTATAGGGAGTCATATCGGGTGTGAGCGACTCTAACGTTCATATCCATCAAGGAGTGAGTGATGTTAACCCCAGGCAAACCGCTCAAACCCGGCACTGGCGCAGACATGCGTGCGCCGAATGCACTCGACAGCGCAATACAGGATCGCGATGTATTGCGCGACCTGGCGCGCAAGGCTGAGCAAGCGCTGATGGGCGTGCAGATGGCGAGCATGGATGAATTGACCCTGCTCTCCAATCGTCATGGCTTTGAGGCCTTGGCTCAATTGGGGCTGGAGGCCTGTCAGCAGTTGGGCAAACCCGCGACCCTGCTGTTTTTCGACCTTGATGACTTCAAGCGCATCAACCAGCTGTACGGTCGCGCCGAGGGCGACGATGCCCTGAAAACCTTCGCCGATGTGCTACGCATCGCCTTTCGTGAAAGCGATGTGATCGGCCGGCTCGGCAGCGATGAGTTTGCTGCCTTGTTGACCGGCGCCGACGCCGTGGAAATCGCCGCGATCAGAGCGCGCCTCGAAGAAATACTCGATGAACGCAATGCCACGGCGCATCGTGGCTATGACATTCGCTTCAGTATCGGGCAGATCGAGTTTGATTCTCGGTTGCACCAGACGGCGGAAGACTTGCTGGCTTTGGCCGATAAGGCGATGCGCGCCCGGGAGTTCGATGCTCGTCATTGTTGAATGATGGAGCTGGCGTCAATGGTCGGGCGGATCATTTGGCGAACAATTGATCGATATTCTTGAACGCCTTGAACTCCAGGGCGTTGCCGCAGGGGTCGAAGAGAAACATCGTCGCTTGTTCGCCCACCAATCCCTGAAAGCGGATACCCGGTTCGATCACGAAGCGCGTGCCAAGGGCTTTCAAGCGCTCGGCCAGCGTCTCCCATTCCTCCATCCCCAATACCACACCGAAATGCGGCACCGGTACGTCGTGGCCATCCACGGCGTTGGTATGGGCGGCTTCCTGAGAAGCGTTCTTCGGTGCCAGATGAATCACCAGTTGATGGCCAAAAAAGTTGAAGTCGACCCAGTGGTCGCTGGAGCGACCTTCTTCCAGACCGAACACTTCGCCATAGAAACGCCGGGCAGCGGCTAAGTCGTAAACCGGGATAGCCAAGTGAAAAGGGGACAGTTGCATCGGACGTGCCTCGACGGGTTGAGCGTTAAGACCGAGTTTAGTCCTGTGCTTTTTGATTGAAAGACGATAGTTTTTGCAGCGAGCCCAAATTATTTCGATCAATTGGTGAGCCCATGCTGCGCGAATTGAAAACATTCATTGCCGTGACACGTCATGGCACGTTCGCTGCGGCAGGCATGCATATTGGTCTGACCCAGTCAGCGGTCAGCGCGCAGATTCGCAATCTCGAACAGGCATTGGGCATTCGCCTGTTCGATCGCACCGGCCGTCAGGCGATTCTCAACGCGGCGGGGCAGCGGGCGTTGCCGATGGCTCGGGAAATCCTTGAGACCTTCAGCCGCATGGCCGTCAGTGATAGCGTCGGCGAGTTTCGTGGCGAATTGAAGATCGGCGCGGTGGCCACCGTCCAGACCGGGTTGTTGCCGCGCGCGCTTTTGCGCCTCCGGCAACAGGCACCGTTGCTGGAGGCGAAGCTGGTGCCCGGGGTGTCCCTGAATCTGTTGAGTCAGGTGGACACCGGCGAGGTGGACTTGGCGATTCTGATCAAGCCGCCGTTTGAATTACCCAAGGAATTGTCGGTGCAAGTCATTCGCCGGGAGCCGTTTGTGCTGATCGTACCGGCAGATCTTGAGGGCGTCGATCCGCTGCAGTTGCTCGCCCACCATCCCCACGTACGTTACGACCGCAATTCTTTCGGTGGTCGCCTGGTGACTCGCTTTTTGCGCGAGCAGCAGATTGATGTACAGGTGGCTCTGGAGCTGGATGAGCTGGAAGCGATCGTCAAAATGGTCGAATGCGGGCTGGGCGTTTCGCTATTGCCCGAGGCGGGGCTGTGGCTTGAGCATGGGGCGAAGGTGCGGATCATCCCGTTGGGTGAGCTGACGTTCTACCGGGAGATCGTGCTGTTGCAGCGTTACAGCCAGCGTACACAGCCGATCCAGCAGTTGTTTGCGCGGTGTTTGACACAGATCGACGACTGAACACCTTCCCCTGTGAGAGTAGTGAACACAAAATCTGTGTGCGGCGCGGACTATTGTGGGAGCGGGCTTGCCCGCGATGAGGTCATCACATCCAACATTGATGTTGCCTGACACTCTGCAATCGCGGGCAAGCCCGCTCCCACATTAGTTGATCGAGTGCGCTGCAAGATTGCAGGCATAAAAAACCCGCCTGAAGAGGCGGGTTTTTTAACGGCTAACCGAAGATCACTCTTCGATGTTGCCCATGGCGGTGGTGTTGAAGCCGCCGTCTACGTACATGATTTCGCCGCTGATGCCGGACGCCAGGTCCGAGCACAGGAAGGCGCCGGCGTTGCCGACTTCGTCGATGGTGACGTTACGACGCAGCGGAGTTTGCGCTTCGTTGGCAGCCAGCATCTTACGGAAGTTCTTGATGCCGGAAGCGGCGAGGGTGCGGATCGGGCCAGCCGATACGCAGTTCACGCGGGTGCCATCCGGGCCCAGGGAGCCGGCCAGGTAACGCACGCCAGCTTCCAGAGAAGCCTTGGCCATGCCCATTACGTTGTAGTTTGGCATGGTGCGCTCGGCACCCAGGTACGACAGGGTCAGCAGGCTGCCATTGCGGCCTTTCATCATTTCGCGGCCAGCCTTGGCCAGGGCCACGAAGCTGTAGGCGCTGATGTCGTGAGCGATGCGGAAACCTTCACGGGTGGTGGCTTCGGTGAAGTCGCCATCCAGTTGGTCGCCCGGGGCGAAGCCGACGGAGTGCACGATGCAATCCAGGCCGTCCCACTTCTTGCTCAACTCTTCGAAGACCTTGGCGATTTCTTCATCGCTGGCCACGTCGCACGGGAAGCACAGCTCAGGGCTCGAACCCCAGCCTTGTGCGAATTCTTCGACACGACCCTTGAGTTTGTCGTTCTGATAAGTGAAGGCAAGCTCAGCGCCCTCGCGATGCATGGCGGCAGCGATGCCGGATGCGATGGACAGCTTGCTGGCGACACCGACGATCAGTACGCGCTTACCGGCGAGAAAACCCATGTGTTGCTCCTCTTTTCAGGTTTATTGCGCAGTGGCTGGTGCCAGAAAAGCGGCTTCCAGCAACTGCTGTGTATACGGATGTTGGGGGGCGGCAAAGATACTTTGCGCGTCTCCCTGTTCGACCACTTGGCCATGCTTGACCACCATCAACTGGTGGCTCAGCGCTTTGACGACAGCCAGGTCATGGCTGATAAACAAATACGTCAGGTTGTACTTGGTTTGCAGTGAACGTAGCAGCTCCACCACTTGGCGTTGCACGGTCCGGTCGAGGGCCGAAGTCGGCTCGTCCAGCAGAATCAACGCCGGTTTTAGCACTAATGCCCGGGCAATGGCGATTCTCTGCCGTTGCCCACCGGAAAATTCGTGGGGGTAGCGGTGCCGGGTTTCCGGGTCCAGACCTACCTCCTTGAGTGCCGCAATAATCGCTTGTTCCTGTGCTGCCTCAGTGCCCATCTTGTGGATTCGCAGGCCTTCGCCGACGATCTGGCTCACACACATCCGTGGGCTCAGGCTGCCGAAGGGGTCCTGGAACACCACCTGCATCTCCCGCCGCAGCGGTCGAACTTCACTCTGCGTCAGGCAGTCTAGCTGCTTGCCTTCAAAACGGATGGTGCCTTTGCTACCGATCAGCCGCAATATTGCCAGGCCGAGCGTCGACTTGCCGGATCCGCTTTCTCCCACAATCCCTAGAGTCTGGCCCTGGGGCAGGCTGAAATTGATACCGTCTACCGCTTTGATATGGTCCACGGTCTTTTTCAGAAAGCCTTTCTTGATCGGGAACCAGACTTTCAGGTCCTCGACCTGCAGCAATGGCGGGCCAATCACATTGGTCGCCGGTTTGCCGCTGGGCTCCGCTGCCAGCAGTTCCCGCGTGTACGGATGCTGCGGCGCGCGGAACAATTCTTCGCACGATGCCTGTTCGACGATGCAACCGCGCTGCATGACACATACGCGATGCGCAATTCTTCGTACAAGGTTCAAATCATGACTGATCAGTAACAACGCCATGCCCAGACGGGCCTGCAATTCCTTGAGCAGTTCGAGAATTTTCAGTTGAACGGTCACGTCCAGCGCCGTGGTCGGTTCGTCGGCGATCAGCAATTCCGGCTCATTGGCCAGGGCCATCGCGATCATTACCCGCTGGCGCTGGCCACCGGATAATTCGTGGGGCAGGGCCTTGAGACGCTTCTCCGGTTCGGGGATGCCGACCATTTCCAGCAGTTCCAGCGTGCGTTTGGTCGCGACTTTGCCGGTCAGGCCTTTGTGGATGCCCAAGACTTCGTTGATCTGTTTTTCGATCGAATGCAGCGGATTGAGCGAGGTCATCGGCTCCTGGAAGATCATCGCAATCCGGTTGCCGCGGATGTGGCGAATGGTTTTCTCTTTCAGGTCCAGCAGATTCCGGTCGGAATAAGTGATAGTGCCGGACGGATGCCGGGCGAGCGGGTAGGGCAGCAGTCGCAGGATCGAGTGGGCGGTCACCGATTTGCCGGAGCCGCTTTCGCCCACCAGCGCCAGGGTTTCGCCGCGCTTGATATCGAAGCTCACGCCTTCGACCACCCGCTGAACACGCTCGCCAACGACAAACTCGACAGCCAGGTCGCGCACTTCGATCAGATTGTCCTGATTCATTTCACTTCCTCGGGTCGAAGGCATCGCGAGCGGACTCGCCGATGAACACCAGCAGACTCAACATCAGCGCCAGCACCGCAAACGCACTCATACCGAGCCACGGCGCTTGCAAGTTGGATTTGCCCTGGGCCACCAGTTCACCCAGGGACGGCGCGCCCGGCGGCAGGCCGAAGCCGAGAAAATCCAGGGCGGTCAGCGTGCCGATGGCGCCGGTCAGGATGAACGGCATGAAGGTCATGGTCGAGACCATGGCGTTGGGCAAGATGTGGCGGAACATGATCGCACCATTGCGCATACCCAGCGCCCGGGCCGCGCGCACGTATTCAAGGTTACGGCCGCGCAGGAACTCGGCGCGTACCACATCCACCAGGCTCATCCACGAGAACAGCAGCATGATCCCCAGCAGCCACCAGAAGTTCGGCTGCACGAAACTGGCCAGAATGATCAGCAAATACAGCACCGGCAACCCGGACCATATCTCCAGAAAACGTTGCCCGGCCAGATCGACCCAGCCGCCATAAAAACCCTGCAAAGCCCCGGCGATCACGCCGATGATCGAGCTGAGAATGGTCAGCGTCAAAGCGAACAGCACCGAAATCCGGAAGCCATAAATAACCCGGGCCAGCACATCGCGGCCCTGATCGTCGGTGCCCAGCAGGTTGTCGGCCGAGGGCGGCGCAGGGGCCGGAACTTTCAGGTCGTAGTTGATGCTCTGGTAGCTGTAGGGAATCGGCGCCCACAAGACCCAGGCGTCCTTGGCCTTGAGCAGTTCGCGGATGTACGGGCTCTTGTAGTTGGCTTCCAGCGGGAATTCGCCGCCGAACGCGGTTTCCGGGTAGCGCTTGAGTGCCGGGAAGTACCAGGCGTTGTCGTAGTGCACCACCAGCGGTTTGTCGTTGGCGATCAACTCGGCGCCAAGGCTTGCGCCGAACAGGATCAGGAACAGCCACAGCGACCACCAGCCACGCTTGTTGGCCTTGAACAGTTCGAAACGTCGGCGATTGAGAGGAGACAGGTTCATCTCAATGCTCCCGACTTTCGAAGTCGATGCGCGGATCGACAAAGGTGTAAGTGAGGTCGCCGATCAGCTTCACCACCAACCCCAGCAGGGTGAAGATGAACAGCGTGCCGAACACCACCGGGTAGTCACGGTTGATCGCCGCTTCGAAACTCATCAGGCCCATGCCGTCGAGGGAGAAAATCACTTCCACCAGCAACGAACCGGTGAAAAAGATCCCGATGAAGGCTGAAGGGAAACCGGCGATCACCAACAGCATGGCGTTGCGAAACACATGGCCGTACAGCACGCGATGGCGGGTCAGGCCCTTGGCCTTGGCGGTGACCACATACTGCTTGTTGATTTCATCGAGGAAGCTGTTCTTGGTCAGCAGCGTCATGGTGGCGAAGTTGCCGATTACCAATGCGGTCACTGGTAATGCCAGGTGCCAGAAATAATCGAGGATCTTGCCGCCGGTGCTGAGCTCATCGAAGTTGTTCGAGGTCAGGCCCCGTAGTGGGAACCAGTCGAAATAGCTGCCGCCGGCGAACACCACGATCAACAGGATGGCGAACAGGAACGCCGGAATCGCGTAGCCGACGATGATTGCCGAACTGGTCCAGACGTCGAAGTGGCTGCCGTGTCGCGTCGCCTTGGCGATCCCCAGCGGGATCGACACCAGGTACATGATCAGCGTGCTCCACAGCCCGAGGGAGATCGACACCGGCATCTTTTCCTTGATCAGGTCGATGACCTTGGCGTCACGAAAGAAGCTGTCGCCGAAATCCAGGGTGGCGTAGTTCTTGATCATGATCCACAAACGTTCCGGCGCCGATTTATCAAAGCCGTACATGTGCTCGATTTCCTTGACCAGCGCCGGGTCCAGGCCTTGGGCGCCGCGATAGGCCGAGCCCGCCACCGACACTTCGGCACCGCCGCCGGCAATTCGGCTGGTGGCGCCCTCGAAGCCTTCGAGCTTGGCGATCATCTGTTCCACCGGCCCACCGGGAGCCGCCTGGATGATCACGAAGTTGATCAGCAAAATGCCGAGCAGGGTCGGGATGATCAGCAGCAGTCGCCGAAAAATATACGCCAGCATCTGATTACTCCGTGCCCGCAGGGTCGGCTTGCAGTTTGGTTTCGACTTCTATCGGCAATGTCGCGTTGGGCTTGACCCACCAGGTATTGATGCCGATGTCATATTTGGGCGAAACCTTCGGGTGGCCGATGTGGCTCCAGTACGCCACGCGCCAGGTCTTGATGTGCCAGTTGGGGATCACGTAATAGCCCCATTGCAGCACCCGGTCCAGCGCTCGGGCGTGGGCCACCAGGCTTTGGCGCGAATCGGCGTTGATCAGTTGCTCGACCAGTTGGTCCACCACCGGATCTTTCAAACCCATGGAGTTGCGGCTGCCGGGTTTGTCGGCGGCGTCGGTCATCCAGTACTCACGCTGTTCGTTACCCGGTGAGTTGGACTGCGGGAAGCTGCCGACGATCATGTCAAAATCCCGGGAGCGCACGCGGTTGATGTATTGCGAGACGTCGACCCGACGGATCACCAGATCAATGCCCAAATCACTGAGGTTGCGCTTGAACGGCAGCAGTATCCGCTCGAACTCGGTCTGGGCCAGTAGAAATTCGATGGTCACCGGTTTGCCGTTGGCGTCGACCATTTTGTCGTCGACGATCCGCCAGCCGGCCTCTTGCAGCAATTGCCAGGCTTGGCGCTGCTGGATGCGGATCATGCCGCTGGCGTCGGTCACCGGGTTCTGGAATGCCTCGCCGAACACTTGCTCGGGAATCTTGCCGCGGAACGGGTCGAGGATCGCCAGTTGATCGGCGTCCGGCAGGCCGGTGGCGGCCATTTCCGAGTTTTCGAAAAAACTTCGGGTGCGAGCGTAGGCGCCGTTGAACAGTTGTTTGTTGGTCCATTCGAAGTCCAGCAACAGGGTCAGCGCGTGGCGCACGCGCACATCCTGAAACACCGGGCGGCGCAGGTTGAACACGAAGCCTTGCATGCCAGTGGGGTTGCCGTTCGGGATTTCTTCCTTGATCAGCCGACCTTCGGTCACTGCCGGAATGTTGTAGGCCTTGGCCCAGTTTTTCGCGGCCGATTCCAGCCAGTAGTCGAACTGGCCGGCCTTGAGCGCTTCCAGCGCGACGGTGTTGTCGCGGTAATAGTCGGTGGTCATTACGTCGAAATTGTAGAAGCCGCGATTGACCGGAAGGTCCTTGCCCCAGTAATCCTTGACCCGCTCATAGCGTACCGAACGTCCGGCCTTCACTTCGCTGACCTTGTACGGGCCGCTGCCCAGCGGCAGTTCCAGGTTGCCCTTGTTGAAGTCGCGGGTCGCCCACCAATGCTTGGGCAGTACCGGTAACTGGCCGAGGATCAGCGGCAATTCGCGATTGTTTTTGTGCTTGAACTTGAACAGTACTTTGAGCGGGTCTTCGGCGACTGCTTCTTCTACGTCGCTGTAATAGCCGCGATAGAGCGGGGCGCCGTCCTTGGTCAGGGTCTGGAAGCTGAACACCACGTCTTCGGCACGCACCGGGTGGCCGTCGTGGAAGCGTGCTTCGGGACGCAGGTAGAAGCGCACCCAGCTGTTGTCCGGGGCTTTTTCGATTTTGCTGGCGATCAAGCCATATTGAGTGAACGGCTCATCCAGACCCTGTTTGGCCAGGGTGTCGTAGATCATGCTGATGTCGTCGGCCGGCACGCCTTTGTTGATGAACGGGTTGAGGCTGTCGAAGCCACCGAACCCTGCTTGGCGAAAGATCCCGCCCTTGGGCGCGTCAGGGTTTACGTAATCGAAATGTTTGAAATTGGCCGGGTATTTTGGCGGCTCGTTGTACAGGGTCAGGGCATGTTGCGGGGCGGCGCAGGCCAGCCCGGCGAACAACAGACCGCTGGCCTGCAAGAGCAGGGCGCGTAGGGGTTTCATCGATCTTTCTCCGAAGATTTCAGCCACCACGCGCTCAGGCCCAGGGTGTAGGGCGGCGTGGTGACGAAGGCGAACCGGTTGCGGTAGGCCAGGCGGTGATAATTGAGGTACCAGTTGGGAATGATGTAGTGCTGCCACAGCAGCACCCGGTCGAGCGCCTTGCCGGCGGCGACTTGTGCATCGCGGGTCTGGGCGGCGAGCAGTTGTTCGAGCAAATGGTCGACCACCGGGTTGGCGATGCCTGCGTAATTCTTGCTGCCCTTGACCCCGACCTGGCTGGAGTGGAAGTACTGCCATTGTTCCAGGCCCGGGCTGAGGGTCTGGTTGAGGGTCATCAGGATCATGTCGAAATCGAACTGATCGAGGCGCTGTTTGTACTGGGCGCGATCGACCGTGCGCAGCCGTGCGTCGATGCCGATGCTGGCGAGGTTCTCGACGTAAGGCTGAAGGATGCGCTCCAGGTTCGGGTTGACCAGCAGGATCTCGAAACGCAACGGTTGGCCGATGGTGTTCTGTAGCCGTTGACCGCTGAGCTTCCAGCCGGCCTCGGCGAGCAGCTCCAGGGCCTTGCGCATGTTTTCCCGCGGAATGCCGCGCCCTTCGGTCTGCGGCAGGCTGAACGGCTCGGTGAGCAACTTGGCGGGCAACTGATCGCGATAGGGCTTGAGCAATAGCCACTCATGACCGACCGGTAGCCCGGTGGCGGAGAACTCGCTGTTGGGGTAATAACTCATGGCGCGCTTGTAGGCGCCGCTGAACAGTGTGCGGTTGGTCCACTCGAAGTCGAACATCAGCCCCAGCGCTTCGCGGACCTTGGCCTCGGCGAAGGTTGGTCGCCGGGTGTTCATGAACAGGCCCTGGCTCTGGGTCGGGATTTGGTGCTGGATCTGCGCCTTGATCACATCGCCACGGCGCACAGCCGGGAAGTTGTAGCCGTTGTCCCAGTTCTTCGCCTGGTGTTCGATGTAAATGTCGAACTCGCCGGCCTTGAACGCTTCGAAAGCCACGTCGCTGTCACGGTAGAACTCGACTTCCATGCGATCGACGTTGTACTTGCCGCGATTGACCGGCAGGTCTTTGCCCCAATAATCCTTGACCCGTTCGAAGACAATCTGCCGCCCGGGCGTTACCGAGGTAATGCGATACGGCCCGCTGCCCAGTGGCGGCTCGAAGGTGGTGGCCTTGAAATCGCGACCTTCCCAGTAATGCTGGGGCAGCACCGGCAACTCGCCCAGGCGCAGGATCAGCAGCGGATTGCCGGCGCGTTTGAAGACGAAACGGATGCGCCGTGGGTTGAGGATGTCGACCCGCGACACTTCCTGAAGGTTGGTGCGGTATTGCGGATGACCTTCCTTGAGCAGCAACCGGTACGAGAACGCCACGTCGTAAGCGGTGATCGGCGTGCCATCGTGGAAACGCGCTTCGGGGCGCAGGTTGAATACCACCCAGCTGCGGTCCTCGCTGTATTCCACCGATTGGGCAATCAAGCCATAACTGGAGGTCGGCTCATCGCCGGACGGCGCGTATTGGCCGGTGCCGACCATCAACGGTTCATTGAGTTCGTTGATGCCGTACTGCAGGAAGTTGGCGGTGGAAACCGGGCTCGAGCCTTTGAATGTGTATGGGTTGAGCGTATCGAAGGTGCCAAATGCCATCACCCGCAACGTACCGCCCTTGGGCGCTTGCGGGTTGACCCAGTCGAAGTGGGTAAATCTGGCCGGGTACTTGAGCGTGCCGAACTGCGCATAACCATGGCTTTCGCTGATCGTCGCGCTGGCGGGGGAGCTCAAGGCCAGGCTGATCAGGAGCAGGAGGAGGGGACGCTTCAAGTCAGAGATCCGATCCAGGCGGCTTGGGCTTTGTGTGCCGTACAGTAACAGCTTGTATCGACAGGAAAAAGACGGGGGGTTAATGCGTGGTTAATTGTGCCGGTGAAGGTTCGGCGGATCGCAGAACCCGTGGCGAGGGAGCTTGCTCCCGCTCGGCTGCGAAGCAGTCGTAAACCGAAATACGTGGTGTGTCAGAAATCACCGGGTTTCAGGTTTTGGGGCTGCTTCGCAACCCAACGGGAGCAAGCTCCCTCGCCACAAAAAGCCCCCATTGCCTGAACCAGCTTAATTCGGCGAAGCAACCGTCAGCATCTGCCCCGGCTTCAGCGCCTGGCCAACCCGAGGGTTCCAGCGCTTGAGGTGCTGCATTTCAACGTTGAAGCGTTTGGCGACCATGTACAGCGAATCGCCTTGCTTGACCTTGTACTGGGTCTGTTGCGTCTTGTTGGTTACCCTGCCATTCGTCTTGCTGTTCGCCGCGACCACAGTGTTGACGCGCCCGGATTTGCGCTTGGTGGTGTCCTGCATCACCAGGGTCTGGCCGACCTTGAGGTCTTTGCCCGTCAGTTTGTTCCAGCGTTGCAGGTCCTTGATGTCGACCTTGTTGGCCTTGGCGATGGTGCCCAGATTGTCGCCACGTTTGACCCGATAGGCGCGCTTGAGGTTGGCGATTTCGCTCTCGTCTGCGCCTTCGAACACAGGCTTGAACGATCGCTGACTGATCAGCTCCTCAGGACGCATGGTCGACAGGCTGGCGGTCAGCAGTTGCGCCTTGGACGTTGGCACCAGCAGATGCTGGGGGCCGTCGATGGTGGTGCGCTGCTTGAAGGCCGGGTTGAGCTGGAACAGTTCGTCTTCGTCGATGTTGGCCACCGCGGCGACCTTGGACAGGTCCATGCGCTGGTTGATTTCGACGACCTGGAAGTACGGTTCGTTGGCGATAGGGTTGAGGTTCACGCCATACGCTTCGGGCGCCAGGACCACTTGCGACAGGGCCAGCAACTTAGGCACATAGGCTTGGGTTTCTGCAGGCAGCGGCAGGTTCCAGTAGTCGGTCGGCAGGCCGAGCCGTTCGTTGCGCTCGATGGCCCGGCTGACCGTACCTTCGCCGGCGTTGTAGGCCGCCAGGGCCAGCAACCAGTCGCCGTTGAACATGTCGTGCAGGCGGGTCAGGTAATCCATGGCCGCGGTGGTCGAGGCGGTGATATCGCGACGGCCATCGTAGAAGCGGGTCTGACGCAGGTTGAAGTAACGCCCGGTGGAAGGAATGAATTGCCAAAGACCCACCGCATCGGCCCGGGAATAGGCCATCGGGTTGTAGGCGCTTTCAATCACCGGCAACAGCGCCAGTTCCAGCGGCATGTTGCGTTCTTCAAGGCGTTCGACGATGTAGTGAATGTAGAGGCTGCCGCGTTCGCCGGCATTTTCGAGGAAGGACGGGTTACTGGCGAACCACAGGCGCTGTTGCTCGATGCGCGGGTTGACGCCCAGGTTGTCCTGCAACTGGAAGCCTTGGCGCATGCGCTCCCAGACGTCCTGTGGTATTTGCGGTGTGGGTTTTTCGCTGAGCCAGACAGGTTTTTGCTTGGCTCGCGCGGCAATATTCGGAGTGTGTGTCGCTTCGGTCTGCGGCACATGGCTGGAACAGCCCGCCAAAGTGGCGGAGACAGCCACCGCGATGGCTTGAGCCAAGCGGGTCAATGCGTCTGAATTGATGGCTTTACGAATAGGTGACGACATTGGCTGGAAGTAAGTTCCGGGCAAAAATGTCGGGCGATTCTAGAAAGCGCACCCCCTGCGGTCAACCATTCAGAATTTTTGTATCGTCAAGCAGCCTCCCTAGAACGTATCTTTCCAAGCTCGAAGGGCAGCAAAAACCGCACTCGGAGCCCGGTTATCGGTTCCGTTCCGTTCGTCCACTTTTTCTTTAACGGATGTTTCGCCGGTACGCAAAAACGGATTGGTGAGCTTTTCCAATGCCAGCGTCGAAGGCAGCGTCATGATTCCGGCTTCACGTTGCCGGGTCACTTTGGCCAGCCGTTCGAGGGTATCGGGGTTGTTCGGTTCGACTGCTGTGGCGAACTTCAGATTGCTCAGGGTGTACTCGTGGGTGCAGTAGACCAGCGTGTCTTCGGGCAGCGCAGCGAGGCGGCTCAGCGAGTGATGCATTTGCTCGGGCGTGCCTTCGAATAACCGTCCACAACCGGCAGCGAACAGGGTGTCGCCGCAAAACAAATGGCCCTGGTGATAAAAGGCGATGTGCCCCAGGGTATGGCCCGGCACCTGCATGACGTCGAAGTCCCAGCCCAGCACGTTGATGCGGTCATTGTCCTTGAGCGCCACGTCTCGCGCCGGGATGCTTTCGCTGGCCGGGCCGTAGACTGTCGCGTCTGTCGCTTTTTTCAGCCGCTCGACGCCGCCGACATGGTCATGATGGTGATGAGTGATCAAAATATCGCTTAACACCCAACCCGGGTGCGCGGCGAGCCAGGCTTGTACTGGCGCGGCATCGCCCGGATCGACCACGGCGCAGCGCTGGGTGCTGTGGTCTTGTAATAACCAGATGTAGTTGTCGGTGAAGGCGGGCAGGGCACTGATCTGTATCATCGTCGGATTCGCCAAGCGGAAAACATTGGCGCATCTTAGAACTTCCTGGCGCGTTGGAGAATGCAATGACCGATAAAGCGTTCGCTCAGGCCGATCCTGAGTGGCTGACATTGATCAGCGCGGCCCGTGAATGGTTGTCCGGGCCCATCGGGCAATTTCTGCTGGACGAAGAACGACGCATGCTCGAAGACGAGTTGGGGCGCTTCTTCGGCGGCTACCTGGTGCATTACGGCCCCTCGGCGCAGACACCGCCGTCGGCGCCGCAGGTCCAGCGCAATGTGCGGCTCGGTGCGCCGTTGCCGGGGGTTGAGATCGTTTGTGAAGAGCAGGCCTGGCCGTTGAGCGAGCACGCCGCCGATGTGGTGGTGTTGCAGCATGGGCTGGATTTCTGCCTGTCGCCCCACGGTTTGCTGCGCGAAGCGGCGAGCAGTGTTCGGCCTGGCGGGCATCTGCTAATTGTCGGGATCAACCCCTGGAGCAGCTGGGGCCTGCGTCATGTGTTCGCCCATGACGCCTTGCGCAAGGCCCGCTGCATTTCGCCGTCGCGGGTTGGCGATTGGCTGAACCTGCTGGGCTTCGCGCTGGAGAAACGCCGCTTCGGGTGCTATCGTCCGCCGCTTGCGTCGCCCGCCTGGCAGGCCCGTCTGGCCGGTTGGGAGCGCAAGGCAGGTGACTGGCAATTGTCGGGTGGTGGCTTCTATTTATTGGTCGCGCGCAAGATCGTCGTAGGCCTGCGGCCGGTACGTCAGGAACGGCGCGAACCGATGGGCAAGCTGATTCCGTTGCCGATGGCCAAGGTCAACCGTCGTCACCTCGAACCGTAATACACAGTTTATTTTCCCGGCCGGGTTTGCCCCGGCCTCGGGCATCGTCGGTCACCGATCGGCGAGCCACCGCATTTTCTGGATAGATTGGCATGAGCGATAGCGTAGAACTCTTCACCGATGGCGCCTGTAAGGGCAACCCTGGCCCGGGCGGCTGGGGCGCGTTGCTGGTGTGCAAGGGCGTTGAAAAAGAACTCTGGGGCGGCGAAGCCAATACCACCAACAACCGCATGGAGTTGATGGGCGCGATCCGTGGCCTGGAAGAACTCAAGCGCTCCTGCGACGTGCTGCTGGTGACCGATTCCCAGTACGTGATGAAAGGCATCAACGAGTGGATGGCCAACTGGAAGAAGCGCGGCTGGAAAACCGCGGCCAAGGAGCCGGTGAAAAACGCTGATCTGTGGAAGCTGCTCGACGAACAGGTCAACCGCCATAACGTCACCTGGAAATGGGTGCGCGGGCATATTGGCCATCACGGCAACGAACGGGCTGACCAACTGGCCAACCGTGGCGTTGATGAAGTGCGTGGGTACAAGCAAGCCTAGACCCTTCACTGATCGTTCCCACGCAGAGCGTGGGAACGATCAGTGGGAGCGAGACTGCTCGCGATGGGTGCACACGGTGTATCTGAAAGACCCCGGCGAGCGTGTTAACATCGCCGCTTTTGCACGATTGACCCGTTGAGAGCTGAGCACTGATGGCCACCAGATCCGTTGTACTCGATACCGAAACCACCGGCATGCCGGTGACCGACGGCCACCGGATTATCGAAATCGGTTGTGTCGAGTTGATCGGTCGGCGCCTGACCGGCCGGCATTTCCACGTTTACCTGCAACCGGATCGCGAGAGTGACGAAGGCGCCATCGGCGTCCACGGCATCACTAACGAATTCCTGGTGGGCAAGCCGCGTTTCACTGAAGTAGCCGATGAGTTCTTCGAGTTCATCAAGGGCGCGCAGCTAATCATCCATAACGCGGCGTTCGACGTTGGCTTCATCAACAACGAATTCGCCCTGATGGGCCACCACGATCGCGCGGACATCACGCAACACTGCTCGATCCTCGACACCCTGATGATGGCCCGGGAACGTCACCCGGGGCAGCGCAACAGCCTCGACGCCTTGTGCAAACGCTATGGCGTCGACAACTCCGGCCGTGAACTGCACGGCGCCTTGCTCGACTCCGAGATTCTCGCCGACGTTTACCTGACCATGACGGGTGGCCAGACCAGCCTGTCGCTGGCCGGTAACGCGTCCGACGGCAATGGCTCAGGCGAAGGCGCGGACAACTCCGCCACCGAAATCCGTCGTCTGCCGGCCGATCGTCAGCCGATCCGGATCATCCGCGCCAGTGAAGACGATCTGGCTCAGCATATTGCGCGCCTTGAAGCCATCGCCAAATCCGCCGGCGCTCCGTCGCTGTGGCAGCAATTGGCCGAGGCCAAGGCTCAGGCCTGAGTCCCCTAGCGGAAGGCTTTTGTGGCGAGGGAGCTTGCTCCCGCCGGCCGATCCGCGCCCGGGCGCAGCAGTCGCAAATCCTGCCAACACGGTGTATCTGAGCGAATGCAGGGGGCCGCTTCGCAGCCCAACGGGAGCAAGCACCCTCGCCACAGATAAACTTTCTGAACAATGGGTTTGCTGGCCACATGCTGGTGCGCCTTCCGACCCACTTCAGGGCATCCCGCTCGCCACATGCGCGCCAACCCTCTACCCTGAGGTTATTGGCAGGCCACGGTCTGCCGCTTCAGGACACCGAGCACCATGTATAAAGATTTGAAATTTCCGGTCCTGATCGTCCACCGCGACATCAAAGCCGACACCGTTGCCGGTGATCGTGTGCGTGGCATCGCCCGGGAGCTTGAGCAGGAAGGCTTCAGCATCGTCTCGGCAGTCGATTACAACGAAGGGCGTCTGGTCGCCTCGACTCATCACGGCCTCTCTTGCATGTTGATTGCCGCCGAAGACGCCAGCACCCATGCTCATCTTCTGCATAACATGGCCGAGCTGATCCGCCTGGCACGGGTTCGGGCGCCGGACCTGCCGATCTTTGCCCTGGGCGAACAGGTCACCCTGGAAAATGCCCCCGCTGATGCCATGGCGGAGCTCAATCAGCTGCGCGGCATTCTTTATTTGTTCGAAGACACCGTGCCATTCCTCGCCCGTCAGGTCGCCCGCGCGGCGCGCAAATATCTGGACGGTCTGTTGCCGCCGTTTTTCAAGGCGCTGGTGCAGCACACGGCCGACTCCAATTATTCCTGGCATACCCCCGGCCATGGCGGCGGCGTGGCGTATCACAAGAGCCCGGTGGGGCAGGCGTTTCACCAGTTCTTCGGGGAAAATACCCTGCGTTCGGATTTGTCGGTGTCGGTACCGGAACTCGGTTCGCTGCTCGATCACACCGGCCCGCTGGCGGAGGCCGAAGCGCGAGCCGCACGCAATTTCGGCGCCGATCACACCTTTTTCGTGATCAATGGCACCTCAACCGCCAACAAGATCGTCTGGCATTCCATGGTGGCCCGTGATGATCTGGTGCTGGTAGATCGCAACTGCCACAAGTCGGTGCTGCACTCGATCATCATGACCGGCGCGATTCCGCTGTACCTGTGTCCGGAGCGCAATGAACTGGGGATTATCGGCCCGATCCCGTTGAGCGAATTCAGCCGCGAATCGATCCAGGCCAAGATCGACGCGAGCCCGCTGACCCAGGGTCGCGAGCCCAAGGTCAAGTTGGCGGTGGTGACCAACTCGACTTACGACGGCCTCTGTTACAACGCCGAGCTGATCAAGCAGAGCCTGGGCAACAGCGTCGAGGTGTTGCATTTCGATGAGGCCTGGTACGCCTACGCGGCATTCCACGAGTTCTTCGCCGGCCGTTACGGCATGGGCACCTCTCGCAGCGAAGACAGCCCGCTGGTATTCACTACGCACTCCACACACAAACTGCTGGCGGCGTTCAGTCAGGCGTCGATGATTCACGTGCAAGACGGTGGGGCGCGGCAGCTCGATCGCGATCGCTTCAACGAAGCGTTCATGATGCATATCTCGACCTCGCCGCAGTACAGCATCATCGCCTCGCTGGACGTAGCCTCGGCGATGATGGAAGGGCCGGCCGGGCGTTCGCTGTTGCAGGAAATGTTCGACGAGGCCCTGAGTTTTCGCCGGGCCCTGGCCAATCTGCGCCAGCACATTGCCGCTGATGACTGGTGGTTTTCCATCTGGCAACCGCCCTCGGCCGAAGGTATCGAGCAGGTGGTCACCGAAGACTGGTTGCTGCAACCCGACGCCGACTGGCACGGCTTTGGCGGCGTGACCGACGACTACGTGTTGCTCGATCCGATCAAGGTCACGCTGGTGATGCCGGGTTTGACGGCGGGCGGTGCCCTGAGTGCGCGGGGGATTCCGGCGGCGGTGGTCAGCAAATTCCTCTGGGAACGTGGGCTGGTCGTGGAAAAGACCGGGCTGTATTCGTTCCTGGTGCTGTTTTCCATGGGCATCACCAAGGGCAAATGGAGCACGTTGCTGACCGAGTTGCTGGAGTTCAAGCGCAGTTACGATGCCAATGTCAGCCTGGCCACCTGCCTGCCGTGCGTGGCGCAACACAATATTGCCCGTTATCAAGGCATGGGTTTGCGCGATCTGTGTGATCAATTGCACGCCTGTTATCGCAGCAACGCCACGGCCAAACACCTCAAACGCATGTACACCGTACTGCCGGAAGTCGCGATGAAGCCGGCGGACGCCTATGATCAATTGGTACGCGGGGAGGTTGAGGCTGTTTCGATCGATGCTCTGGACGGGCGGATCGCAGCGGTAATGCTGGTGCCATACCCGCCGGGGATCCCGTTGATCATGCCCGGCGAGCGTTTCACCGAGTCGACCCGTTCGATCATCGATTACCTGAAGTTTGCCCGTACGTTCGACAGCAGTTTTCCCGGATTTGTCGCCGATGTGCATGGCTTGCAACACGAAGACGAGGGCAATGGACGGCATTACACCGTCGATTGCATCAAGGAATGAGGACCTTTCCGAGTATGCAACCAGTCATGAATCCCAAATACCCAGGCCTCTCGGTGCGTGTCGCCGATGAGGGGTTTGCGGCTTATATCTGGGGCAGCGATTTCAGTTTTGAAGTCGCCGCCTACGGTGCCGCGCAAATTGGTAAGCCGGTGGCGCAGTGGCCGGTGACGCCAATTACCCCGTATCGCAAGTGTTATGGCATCGATCCCGAGGAATTCAGCAGTTTTCACGATGCTACTGACAGCGCGATTTTCATGGCCTATCTGGATGATGAGCCGGTGGGGCATCTGGTGGTCAGCACCAACTGGAACGGCTTCGCCCATATCGACGAATTAGCGGTGCATGCTCCAGCGCGCCGTCATGGCGTGGCCAAGGCGCTGCTGGACGTGGCGCAGTTCTGGAGCCGCAAGAAAAAACTGCCGGGCATCATGCTGGAAACCCAGAACAACAACCTCGGCGCCTGTCGACTTTATGAACGTTGCGGTTACACCGTCGGCGGGGTCGATCATCTGCGCTACCGCGGGATCGATCCGAACACCGCCGAGGTGGCGCTGTTCTGGTATCGGCTGTTCGATAATCCGCTGGAAAACCCGCTCAGCTCGCCAACATCGCCACGGCTTGTTCCGTGATGATATCCAGCAGCGCCTGAACGGCCGAAGAGTGCTCGACACCCTTCAGGGTCAAGGCATAGACGCTGATCGGCACGGCAGGCGCCAGCGGGCAGGCATCGAGCCCGGCCGATTTGGCGCCGAGGGCGGTAAACGGGTCGACGATCGCCAGGCCTTCACCGGCCTCGACCATGCTGCGCATCATCTGGTGGGTCTGGACCCGGGTCTGAATGACCGGGGCAGGGCGCAGCGCATGCAGTTTGTTGTCCAGCGCCGGGCTTAACGGATCGTGACCTTCCAGGCCGACCATCGACTGGCCGGCCAGGTCCTGCAGCGAGATGTACTTCTGTTTCGGTTGCAGCCAGCCATGGGGTGCCAGCAGCTGGAGCTTGCCTTGAGCGATGACCTGGCAATGGATGTCGGCGTGGTCCGGGTCATGCAGGCTCAGGCCCAGATCGCTTTCACGCAGCAACAAGCTTCTGACAATTTCGCGGGTCGGCTGGCTCAGGAGAGAGCACGGTGCGTCTGGGAGGCGTCGGCGCAGGGCCGCGATGCTGTGTGGCAACAGTTGTTGTGCCAACGGCGGGGTGCAGATAATCCGCAGGGGCGGGGCCAAATATTGCTTGAGGCTGCTGGCCAGTCGCTGGACCGGCTCGAGGGCTTCGTAGACGTGGGCGATCTCGACTTGTAGCTCCCGCGCCTCGCGCGTGGCTTGCAGGCGACCACGCACGCTGGCAAACAGCATGAAACCCAACTGATCCTCGGCATCACGCAGAGTGCGTTCAACCTCGGCCACCGGCAGCTGCAGCCATTCGGCGGCGGTGCCCAGGTGACCGGTCTGCAGGAGCGCCTGGATCACTTCGATATGACGTAAACGCATGCGTGAAGTCCATGTTCAGCAGGTGAGGGAGTCAGTCACTGAATCCTAACTCAAGTGCGCGCATATGACTTCTGCTCATAACAGCGGGTTATGAGGCCACGTTCGTTTCAGGTTCGCGAGTGAGGGTGACGCCTGATTGCACTAGCACAAATGCGTTGTCGTCGAGTTTGTTGAGCCGGTCGCCAATGGCCAGCTTATAGGTGGTGACAGGCACCGAGCCGGCGAGGCCGTCGTGCGACGGGGTGGATTCCTGGAACTCATGCACGGAATAAACGCGGCCTTCCGCGTCTCTTGCATGGAACTGACCGACGAGTACTGCTGCCATCTGCTTAGAACCTCTGGAGATAAATCACTCAATTTGCGGTTCTGTAGACCGTGGTTGGGCGAGGTAAGTTTTCCTACAGGAAAAAAATAGTCAGGGGCGGCGATTTCCGTCGCTCACTGGTTGAATCGTCATTTGAAATCTATAACTAGAAGCTCTTTCCATCGGACAGTCGAGAATCTTCCATGAGCAACGTCTACGAGATTGCCGTTCTGGTCGGCAGCCTGAGAAAAGCGTCGATCAACCGCAAAGTCGCGCTGGCGCTGGCCGAGCTGGCGCCTGCCAATCTGAAGCTGACTATCGTCGAAATCGGCGATTTGCCGCTCTACAACGAAGACATTGATGGCGAATCACCGCCGGCAGCCTACAGCACTTTCCGACAACAAGTGAGTTCATCCGACGCGGTGCTGTTCGTGACCCCGGAATATAACCGTTCGGTGCCAGCGCCATTGAAGAATGCGATCGACGTGGGTTCGCGCCCCTATGGCCAGAGCGCCTGGAACGGTAAGCCGGGTGCGGTGATCAGCGCTTCACCGGGCGCCGTCGGCGGATTTGGGGCCAATCACAACGTGCGCCAGTCCATGGTGTTTCTCAATGTACCGTGCATGCAACAGCCGGAAGCCTATCTGGGCGGTGCCGGTTCAGCGTTCGACGAGGCGGGCAAATTGTCGGAGTCGGT
The DNA here is from genome assembly GCF_964063345.1 of Pseudomonas lini. NCBI lineage: Bacteria > Pseudomonadati > Pseudomonadota > Gammaproteobacteria > Pseudomonadales > Pseudomonadaceae > Pseudomonas > Pseudomonas lini. The sequence continues at coordinate 390,067 of NZ_OZ061318.1, read as the reverse complement.
CAGGCCGTTCTTGCAGAAATTCATTGATGCGTATGCGCAGTGGGTTGAGCAGCATAAAAAGCAATGACCCGTTTACCAAACGCTGAATAACTCCTGCGGCGAGCACCCTGTGGGAGCGGCGGTGCGACGATTCGACTTGCTCGCGAAGACGACGGCACAGTCAACATCGATGTCGCCTGACATACCGCTTTCGCGAGCAAGCCCGCTCCCACAGGGTTTAGTGTGATCCTGATCTGACCCCAAATTAGGATTGGTGTCCAACTTTTGGGGTGCAGATCATCCTGTGGGAGCGGGCTTGCCCGCGATAGGGCCCGACCATTCACCACAAAACTCAACCATTACCCGGCACATTCGGCCAAAGATCGGACACCAGAAACAATCGCTCGGCTTCTTCCCAATCCCCGTTCGTGCGTTCTGTCAGCCGCACCATCAATTGCGCCGGTGCCAGTGGGTCCAGATCGCTCAACCATGCACTCAGCTGTTCAGCGTTCCAGGTTTGCTCCTCGGGGTAGTGCGCCGGCGCCAGCCAGGCATGGCGGGGCAGGGGTTGCCAGCGACCGGATGGGCGCTGCACGACAAAGTCTGCCCAGTCCTTCTGATGCAGCCAGCTACCGCGCAAATGCTGAGGGTGCGCGCCGCTGGGGGACTCGGCCTGTCCCGGCCACGGATAAAGCAGATAACCGCCCAGCCATAGATGCGCACTGAATTGCTGGATATCCAGTGATGCCAGCACGGCGCGGCTTTCCGCCCGCGCGGAAATCGGTAATTGATGCTGGCTCAGGTGCTTCAGTTTACGGTCGAGCCGATCATGACAACCCGGTCCGAGCCACTGCGCGGAGTCATGGCCGTCACCGTTCTGTGGCCCAAGGTAGAGCTTGATCGCCAGTTCCAGATGATGCACGCCATCGCGATCACGCAGCAGCATGTCCAGCTCACCCAAAGTGTGGCCTTCACGGCGGATCGGCAGGTTGGCGGCAATCAGTTCGATGCCCGGCGCGTGCCGCACGGCGTATTGCCACAGCCGCTCATAGTACAGACCCAGCCGCCGGGTCCTGGCCTGGGCCAGCCAGTGCAGCAAATCGTAACTGTCGCGATCCAGTTGCCTGAGCCAGTGTTCCAGGCGCTCCGGTGCCTGCACCCAGTCGCTGCCCGCCAGCGGATGACGCTGCGGCCACGGGGTGATGCTGAGCATCGGCGGCGCGAGGATGACCCAAGCCAGGTCGCGCACTTCAGGGTGGCGCAACTGGTGAGGTAACTGGAGCAAATCTGGAAATAGGATCATCTTGCGAGCATAGCCCGAAACGCGAGCGCACCGTTGTGGCTGAAAGGGTTTTGTCTACGCCGCGCTTTCGCCCATAATCGTGTTTTTCGCCGTCGCAGGCCCTCCGCGTCCCAATAGGAGCCCCATGGAGCAATTTCGTAATATCGGCATCATCGGTCGCCTGGGCAGTTCTCAGGTGCTGGATACCGTCCGCCGACTGAAACGGTTTCTGCTCGATCGTCACCTGCACGTGATCCTCGAAGACACCATCGCCGAAGTCCTGCCGGGTCATGGCCTGCAAACTTCGTCGCGCAAGATGCTCGGTGAAGTGTGTGACATGGTGATTGTGGTCGGTGGTGACGGCAGCCTGCTGGGCGCCGCCCGGGCGCTGGCCCGACACAATATTCCGGTGCTCGGCATCAACCGTGGCAGCCTGGGATTCCTGACCGATATTCGTCCCGATGAGCTGGAAGTCAAAGTCGCCGAAGTGCTCGACGGCCACTACCTGGTGGAAAACCGCTTCCTGCTGCAAGCCGAAGTCCGCCGCCACGCCGAGGCCATTGGCCAGGGCGATGCGCTGAACGATGTGGTGCTGCACCCCGGCAAATCGACGCGGATGATCGAGTTCGAGTTGTACATCGACGGCCAGTTCGTCTGCAGCCAGAAGGCCGACGGCCTGATCGTTGCCACGCCAACCGGTTCGACCGCTTACGCGCTGTCGGCGGGCGGCCCGATCATGCATCCCAAGCTCGACGCTATTGTGATTGTGCCGATGTACCCCCATACCTTGTCAGGTAGGCCGATCGTGGTCGATGGCAACAGTGAGCTGAAAATCGTCGTGTCCAAAGATATGCAGATTTACCCGCAAGTCTCCTGTGACGGGCAGAATCACTTCACCTGCGCGCCCGGTGACACCATCACCATCAGCAAGAAAGCGCAGAAACTGCGGCTGATTCATCCGCTGGACCACAACTACTATGAAGTCTGCCGGACCAAGCTCGGCTGGGGCAGCAAGTTGGGTGGTGGAGGCGACTGATGCTCGATCCCGCGCGTAGCTACGACCTGATCGGTGACGTGCACGGTTGCGCTCTGACCCTTGAGCACTTGCTCGACCGGCTCGGTTACCACAAACAGGCTGGCGTCTGGCGGCATCCGTCGCGCATGGCGGTGTTCCTCGGCGACATCATCGACCGCGGCCCGCGGATTCGCGAGGCGCTGCACATCGTCCGTGACATGGTCGAGGCCGGGCAGGCGCTGTGCATCATGGGCAACCATGAATTCAACGCCCTTGGCTGGAGCACGCCAGCGCTGCCGGGCAGTGGCCAGCAGTTCGTGCGTGAACACACGCCGCGCCATGGCCGCCTGTTGCACGAAACCCTGACCCAGTTCGAAGACCATCCCGCGGAATGGCATGACTTCCTGCAATGGTTCTATGAACTGCCATTGTTCGTCGATGCCGGACGCTTTCGCGTCGTGCATGCCTGCTGGGATGCCAGCCTGATCGAGCCGTTGCGTGGATTGTTCCCCGACGGCTGCATCGATGAGCATTTCCTCCAGGCCTCCGCGGTACCGGGCAGTTTTGCCTGCACCGTGTTCGATCGCCTGTTACGCGGCACCGACATGCGCTTGCCCCACGGGTTGACCATGACCAGCGGCGACGGCCTGACGCGCTCGTTTTTCCGCACCAAGTTCTGGGAAGACGACCCGCAAACCTACGGAGACATAGTGTTCCAGCCCGACGCCTTGCCTGAGCCGGTGGCCCGCACGCCGCTATCGTCCCGCGAAAAAGACAACTTGCTGCGCTACGGCGTCGATGAGCCGCTGTTGTTCGTCGGTCATTACTGGCGCAGCGGCAAACCGGCGCCGATCCGCCCGAACCTGGCGTGCCTGGATTACAGCGCGGTGCTCTACGGCAAACTGGTCGCTTATCGCCTGGATCAGGAAACCCGTCTCGACCCGCATAAATTTGTCTGGGTCGATGTCGAGCGGCCGGAGGTGCTGCAATGACGGCGGTAGCGGTATTGCGTCTGCCTCTGGCGGTGGATTTGAGCGGGTTCGTCAAATTGCTGCAGCGTATGCAAGTGCCCCATCGGGTCAGCGAAGAGGCGGGCGAGCAGGTGCTGTGGGTCCCGGCCAACATCAGCGAAGACGTACGCTCATTGTACGAACGCTTTCCGGCGGGCGACCCCGATCAGCAACTGGATATCCCGATCGCGCAGACGCGACCGCGTCCGGGCTTCGTCGAGCAATTGCGCCACAGCAAGGCTACGGCGCTGGTGCTGCTGCTGAGTCTGATCGTCGGCATGGTGACGCTGCTGGGCGAAAATCTCGAAACGATACGCTGGCTGACCTTCCTCGATTTTCGTGTGGTCGGTGAGTACATCCATTTCACGCCATTGGCTGACAGCCTGGCGGCGGGGCAGTGGTGGCGTCTGGTGACGCCGATGCTGATCCACTTCGGCGTCCTGCACCTGGCCATGAACGGCATGTGGTACTGGGAACTGGGGCGGCGCATCGAGTCGCGTCAGGGCAGCATCAACCTGATCGGCCTGACGCTGTTGTTCAGCCTGGTGTCCAACTATACCCAATACCTTTTCAGCGGTCCGAGCCTGTTTGGCGGGTTGTCCGGGGTGCTGTACGGCCTGCTCGGGCATTGCTGGATCTTCCAGGTTCTGTCGCCGAACCCGGCGTATCGCCTGCCCCGAGGGGTGTTGGTGATGATGCTGGTGTGGTTGCTGGTGTGCCTGTCCGGGCTGGTCTCGATGATCGGCTTCGGCCAGATTGCCAACGCGGCCCACGTCAGCGGGTTACTCATCGGATGCTTCACCGGTTTGTTGGGCGGTTTGTACAACCGCCGTAAACTGACTTCCAAATAAGTTATGTGAATTAAAGAGCGCGGAGCCCTTAATGTCCTCTTTTAACGAAATGATCAAAAACATCACCCCGGATATCTATCAGAGCCTGAAACTGGCGGTGGAAATCGGCAAATGGTCCGACGGCGGCAAACTCACCGCCGAGCAGCGCGAACTGTCTCTGCAAGCGATGATCGCCTGGGAAATCCAGAACCTGCCCGAGGAAGAGCGCACCGGCTACATGGGCCCGCAGGAATGCGAGTCGAAGTCGATTGAAGTGCCAAACATTCTGTTCAAATCGGATGCCATCCATTGATCGAGATTGGCCGCGGTGCAATCAGCAAAATGTCGGCGCGCCTTGACGGGCCGAACGTTCAGTACGCTTTTCGTCTGGGCGACGCCGAGGTACCGGTCAATCCGTTGATCGGCACCACAGTGCGCCTGGAATACCTGGGGGCGATCCATTGCACCCATTGCGGACGCAAGACCAAAACCAGTTTCAGCCAGGGTTACTGCTACCCGTGCATGACCAAACTGGCGCAGTGCGACATTTGCATCATGAGCCCGGAACGTTGCCACTACGACGCCGGCACCTGCCGTGAGCCTGCGTGGGGCGAAAAGTTTTGCATGACCGATCATGTGGTGTATCTGGCCAATTCGTCAGGGGTGAAGGTCGGCATTACTCGCGCCACCCAGCTACCGACCCGCTGGCTCGATCAGGGCGCCAGCCAGGCCTTGCCGATCATGCGCGTCGCGACCCGTCAGCAGTCGGGCTTCGTCGAAGACCTGTTCCGTAGCCAGGTAGCCGACAAGACCAACTGGCGTGCTTTACTCAAGGGCGATGCGGTGTCGGTGGACCTGGCGCAGGTTCGCGATCAGTTGTTCGACAGCTGCGCCGAAGGCCTGCAAACATTGCAGGAACGATTTGGCCTACAAGCAATCCAGACCATTACCGATGTCGAACCGCTCGAGATCCGCTATCCGGTCGAGCAATACCCGGTCAAGATTGTCAGCTTCAACCTGGACAAGAACCCGATTGCCGAAGGCACGCTGCTGGGGATCAAGGGCCAGTACCTGATTTTCGACACCGGCGTGATCAATATTCGTAAATACACGGCCTACCAGCTCGCCGTGCATCAGTAAGGATTCCAGTATGCGCACCGAACAACCGAAGATGATCTACCTGAAGGACTATCAGGCACCTGAGTACCTGATCGACGAGACGCACCTGACCTTCGAGTTGTTCGAGGACCACAGCCTGGTCCATGCGCAACTGGTGATGCGCCGCAATCCTGAACGTGGCCCGGGCTTGCCGCCGCTGGTGCTGGACGGTCAGCAACTCGAGCTGCTGTCGGTGACATTGGCCGATCGTGAGCTGAGCGCCGCCGACTACCAGTTGACCGAGAATCACCTGACCCTGCAACCGACCGGTACAAGTTTTACGGTCGACACCAGCGTCAAGATCCACCCGGAAACCAACACCGCCCTGGAAGGCCTGTACAAATCCGGCACCATGTTCTGCACCCAGTGCGAGGCCGAAGGTTTCCGCAAGATCACCTATTACCTCGACCGCCCGGACGTGATGAGCACGTTCACCACCACGGTGGTCGCCGAGCAGCACAGCTATCCGGTGCTGCTGTCCAACGGCAACCCGATTGCCTCAGGTCCGGGCGAAGACGGCCGGCACTGGGCGACCTGGGAAGACCCGTTCAAGAAACCGGCTTACCTGTTCGCGTTGGTGGCCGGTGACTTGTGGTGCGTCGAAGACACCTTCACCACCATGACCGAGCGCTCCGTGGCGCTGCGTATCTACGTCGAGCCGGAAAACATCGACAAGTGCCAGCACGCCATGAACAGCCTGAAGAAGTCGATGCGCTGGGACGAAGAGGTTTACGGTCGCGAGTACGACCTGGACATCTTCATGATCGTCGCGGTCAACGACTTCAACATGGGCGCCATGGAGAACAAGGGCCTCAACATCTTCAACTCCAGTGCCGTACTGGCCCGCGCCGAAACCGCTACCGACGCCGCGCACCAGCGTGTGGAAGCGATCGTTGCCCACGAATACTTCCACAACTGGTCGGGCAACCGCGTGACCTGCCGCGACTGGTTCCAGTTGTCGCTCAAGGAAGGTTTCACCGTGTTCCGCGATTCCGGCTTCTCTGCCGACATGAACTCGGCCACGGTCAAACGCATCCAGGACGTTGCTTACCTGCGCACCCACCAGTTCGCCGAAGACGCCGGCCCGATGGCCCACGCGGTGCGCCCGGACAGCTTCATCGAGATTTCCAACTTCTACACCCTGACCGTGTACGAAAAGGGTTCGGAAGTGGTCGGCATGATCCACACCTTGCTTGGCGCCGAAGGCTTCCGCAAAGGCAGCGACCTGTACTTCGAACGCCATGATGGCCAGGCCGTGACCTGCGACGACTTCATCAAGGCCATGGAAGACGCCAACGGCGTTGACCTGACCCAATTCAAACGCTGGTACAGCCAGGCCGGCACACCGCGTTTGGCAGTGAGCGAGTCCTACGACGCCGCAGCGAAAACCTACAGCCTGACCTTCCGCCAGAGCTGCCCGGAGACCCCGGACAAGGTGGAAAAACTGCCGTTTGTGATTCCGGTGGAACTGGGCCTGCTGGACAGCAAGGGTGGCGAAATTGCCCTGCGTCTTTCCGGTGAAGCCAGTGCTCAAGGCACTTCGCGGGTTATTTCGGTGACAGAAGCCGAGCAGACCTTCACTTTCGTCGACATCGCTGAAAAGCCGCTGCCTTCGTTGCTGCGCGGGTTCTCGGCGCCAGTGAAACTGAGCTTCCCGTACAACCGCGATCAGCTGATGTTCCTGATGCAGCACGACAGCGACGGATTCAACCGCTGGGATGCCGGTCAGCAATTGTCGGTGCAGGTGCTGCAAGAGTTGATCGAACAGCAACAGAAGGGTGAAGCGCTGGTGCTGGATCAGCGTTTGGTTTCAGCACTGCGTACCGTGCTGTCCGACGACACACTGGATCAGGCGATGGTCGCCGAAATGCTCTCGTTACCGGGCGAGGCGTATCTGACCGAGATCAGTGAAGTGGCTGACGTAGATGCCATTCACACGGCTCGCGAGTTTGCCCGTAAGCAATTGGCTGAAGGCTTGTTCGAGGCATTGTGGCTGCGTTATCAGGCCAATCGCGATCTCTCGAAGAAAACGCCGTATGTGGCCGAGGCCGAGCATTTCGCCCGCCGTGCGCTGCAAAACATTGCGCTGTCGTACCTGATGCTCAGCGGCAAGCCGCAAGTGTTGGCGGCAACCCTTGAACAGTTCGACACCAGCGACAACATGACCGAGCGTCTGACGGCGTTGGCGGTGGTGGTGAATTCGCCATTCGAAGAGCAGAAAGCCACGGCGTTGGCGACCTTCGCTGAACGCTTCAAAGACAATCCGCTGGTCATGGATCAGTGGTTCAGCGTTCAGGCCGGCAGCCCATTGCCGGGCGGTCTGGAGCGGGTCAAAGCCTTGATGCAACACCCGGCGTTCACGATCAAGAACCCGAACAAGGTGCGGGCACTGATCGGCGCGTTTGCCGGGCAGAACCTGATCAACTTCCACGCGGCCGATGGTTCTGGATATCGGTTCCTGGCGGATCTGGTGATCGAGTTGAACGGGTTTAACCCGCAGATCGCCTCTCGCCAACTGGCGCCGCTGACTCGCTGGCGCAAATACGACGACGCCCGTCAGGCGTTGATGAAAGGTGAACTGGAGCGGATTCGCGCTTCTGGGCAACTGTCCAGCGACGTGTTTGAAGTGGTCAGCAAAAGCCTGGCTTGAGTTTGGTCTTGCTCCTTCAGGGTTCACACGGACCCTGTGGGAGCGAGGCTTGCCCGCGAAGGCGATCTGATAGCTGACCTGTCTCTTGTGGATGTACACCGATCAAATTGTGGGAGCTGGCTTGCCTGCGAAGGCGGCCTGATAGCCGACCGGGATTTTTGATGGTGTACATATCCGTTTCTGCGGTCACGGCGGCTGGCGGTTTCGCTCTTACAGCGAGTCCCTTTTCCAAACGCCGAAAAGGAACCAAAAGGCTTTGCCCCTCCATTCGGTGCCTCGCCTAGGCTCGGCATGCCATAACGAAGGCATTGCTCCGGGGGCCCGCCGCCATCGGCCATCCATGGCCGGGGGCGGCTACCGCGGCATCCTTGCCGCGGTGCCCCCTACGCAACGCCTGCGTTCGGCCTCTGGGAAAGGGGCAACAGATCACGATCAAGATCAAAAGCCAAAGCCAAAGCAACGGCAAGATCAACAGCTTCGCGAGCAAGCCCGCTGCCACAGTTGGGCTGGGTACATCCGGGGAAGATTGGTCGGCTGACAGATTGCCATCGCAGGCAAGCCAGCTCCCACAATAGATCGGCGTACGACAGCGCTTTTCACCACTCAACAGGCCGAGCGTTAGCTCACCTGCTGCTTTTGACCTTGATGCACCGCCCCCTCGAGAGGCTGAGTGGAGGTTCTGCGCAGTGGGCAACCCGGCATGGATGCCGGGTTAGCCGCGCACGGCCATGGATGGCCGATCGCGGCGGGCCCACGGAGCAGGACCGGAGCGAGGGCATGCCGAGCCTAGGCGAGGCACCGAACGACAGGGGCAGAAGCGCTTTGGTTACTTTCGCGCTTTTCGAAAGTGACTCGCTGTAAAAGCGAAACCAATAGAAGCCATTACCGCAGCAACGGATATGTACACCAAACCCCAACCCCCTCAGGTTAACAAAACATAACGTGGCGTCGATTGTCAGACCTTTCCAAACCCCGATAGGATAAGCCAGCTTCCGAAGGGGCTCTGGATTGCGGGTTTCAGGACTATGCTCCTGAATAGGTCAATCCCGGTGAGTACCCCTAACGGCGCCCTGAAGGGTTGAACGACCTAACAATAATAATGTGGGGGAAGGTCTATGAGTGAGCCTGTCATGGGTGTGAGTATTGGCCGCCCGCCGGCGTTACGCAGGTTCGCGTTGCTGGCTACAGCGCTCTCGCTGTTGGGCTGTACCGTGCTGTCGGCGCCCGCGCTGGCCGCTGCCGCGTCGGCCACCGATGTGGTTTATTCCGTTGAATCCGCCAAGGCCAGCAAAGGCCTGATGCTCGATGTCGTACACGCCGGCAAACGCCTGGTGGCGGTCGGCGATCGCGGGCACATTCTGTATTCCGATGACCAGGGCGCAACCTGGACCCAGGCCAAGGTGCCGACCCGGCAACTGCTGACGGCAGTGTTTTTTGTCGATGACAAACACGGCTGGGCCGTTGGCCATGATGCGCAGATCCTTGCCAGCGAAGACGGCGGCATCACCTGGACCAAACAATTCGAAGACCTGACACGCGAATCGCCGCTGCTCGACGTCTGGTTCAAGGACGTTAACAGCGGAGTTGCCGTGGGCGCTTACGGTGCCTTGTTGGAAACCACCGACGGCGGTAAAAACTGGGAAAACGTCAGCGATCGCCTGGACAACGAAGACCAGTACCACCTCAACGCCATTGCCGCGGTCAAGGATTCCGGCATTTTCATCGTAGGTGAGCAGGGCAGCATGTTCCGCTCCGCCGATGATGGGCAGACCTGGGAAAAGCTTGAGGGCCCCTATGAAGGCTCGCTGTTCGGTGTGATCGGCACTGCGCAACCGGCCACGCTGCTGGCCTATGGGTTGCGCGGCAATCTCTACCGTTCCACGGATTTCGGCAGTACTTGGGAGCAGGTCGAACTCAAGGCTGCACGCGGCGCGCTGGAGTTCGGTCTGTCCGGTGCCACGCTGCTCGACGATGGTTCCATCGTGATCGTCGGCAACGGCGGCAGCATTATTCGCAGCACCGACGACGGCGAAACCTTCAGCGTGTTCAACCGTCCGGATCGCATTTCCGTTTCGGCGGTGACGGCGGCAGGCAACGGCAATCTGATTCTGGCTGGACAGGGTGGTGTTCGCGTCACTTCGTCCACCGGCGCAGAGAATGGAAAAAACGGGTCGTCCAAATGAGCCGGGCAAATAATAAGAAGGCGGGTCTATGACATCCTTAAGCACTCCTCATCAGGACAAGGCGACATTTCTTGAACGCCTGATTTTCAACAACCGCCCGGCAGTCATCGTCATCTGCCTGCTGGTCAGTGTTTTCCTGTTCTGGCAGGCGACATTGATCCGGCCGTCCACCAGCTTCGAAAAAATGATTCCGCTCGAGCATCCGTTCATTGAAAAAATGATGGAGCACCGCAACGATCTGGCGAACCTGGGCAACACGGTGCGGATTTCCGTGGAAGCCACCGATGGCGACATCTTCTCCAAGGAATACATGGAGACCCTGCGTCAGATCAACGACGAGGTGTTCTACATTTCCGGTGTCGACCGTTCCGGTCTCAAGTCGCTGTGGAGCCCGAGCGTGCGCTGGACCGAGGTGACGGAGGAGGGCTTCGCCGGCGGTGAAGTGATTCCCCAGAGCTATAACGGCTCCCAGCAAAGCCTCGACCTGCTGCGCAACAACGTGCTCAAGTCCGGGCAAGTCGGGCGCCTGGTGGCCAACGACTTCAAGTCGAGCATCGTCGACATCCCGCTGCTGGAGTCCTACCCGGACCCGCAGGACCAGGGCAAGTTGCTGGCGCTGGACTACCGCAAGTTCTCTCACGAGCTAGAAGACAAGATCCGCAACAAGTTCGAAGCGCAGAACCCCAACGTGAAGATCCACATTGTCGGTTTCGCCAAGAAAGTCGGCGACCTGATTGATGGCTTGGTCATGGTGGTGATGTTCTTCGGCGTCGCCTTCGTCATCACGCTGATCCTGCTGTACTGGTTCACCAACTGCATGCGCAGTACCGTGGCGGTTTTGAGCACGACGCTGGTGGCGGTGGTCTGGCAGCTCGGCTTGATGCACTTCTTCGGCTTCGGGCTTGACCCGTACTCGATGCTGGTGCCGTTCCTGATCTTCGCCATCGGGATTTCCCACGGCGTGCAGAAAATCAACGGTATCGCCTTGCAGTCCAGCGAGGCGGAGAACGCGCTGACAGCGGCACGCCGCACATTCCGTCAGTTGTTTCTGCCGGGGATGATCGCGATCCTCGCGGATGCGGTGGGCTTTATCACGCTGTTGATCATCGACATTGGCGTGATTCGTGAACTGGCCATCGGCGCGTCCATCGGCGTGGCGGTGATCGTGTTTACCAACCTGATCCTGCTGCCGGTGGCGATTTCCTACGTCGGTATCAGTAAACGCGCCGTCGAACGCAGCAAAAAAGACGCGCACCGCGAACATCCGTTCTGGCGCCTGCTGTCGAACTTTGCCAGCCCGAAAGTTGCACCGATTTCCATTGCCCTGGCGCTGATCGCTTTTGGTGGCGGCCTCTGGTACAGCCAGAACCTGAAAATCGGCGACCTCGACCAAGGCGCGCCGGAACTGCGTCCGGACTCGCGTTACAACAAGGACAACAGCTTCATCATCAATAACTATTCCACCAGTTCCGACGTGCTGGTGGTGATGGTCAAGACCAAGTCCGAAGGTTGCTCGCGTTATGAGGCCATGGCGCCGATCGACGAGCTGATGTGGAAGATGCAGAACACCGAGGGCGTGCAGTCGGCGATCTCGCTGGTCACCGTGTCCAAGCAGATGATCAAGGGCATGAACGAGGGCAACCTGAAATGGGAAACCCTGTCGCGCAACCCGGACGTGCTGAACAACTCCATCGCCCGTGCCGATGGCCTGTACAACAACAATTGCTCCCTGGCCCCGGTGCTGGTGTTCCTCAACGACCACAAGGCTGAAACCCTGGACCGTGCGGTGCATGCGGTGCAGGACTTCGCCAAAGACAACAACAAGGAAGGCCTGGAATTCATCCTTGCCGCCGGTAATGCCGGGATCGAAGCAGCCACCAACGAGGTGATCAAACGCTCCGAACTGACCATTCTGGTTCTGGTGTACATCTGCGTCGCGACCATGTGCATGATCACCTTCCGTTCCTGGGCGGCGACCTTGTGTATCGTGTTGCCGCTGGTGCTGACTTCGGTACTCGGCAACGCGTTGATGGCGTTCATGGGCATCGGCGTGAAAGTGGCGACCTTGCCGGTGGTGGCGCTCGGGGTGGGGATTGGCGTGGACTACGGGATCTACATCTACAGCCGTCTGGAAAGCTTCCTGCGTGCGGGTCTGCCGCTGCAAGAGGCGTACTACCAGACGCTGAAGTCCACCGGTAAAGCCGTACTGTTCACCGGCCTGTGCCTGGCGATCGGCGTGTGCACCTGGATCTTCTCGGCGATCAAGTTCCAGGCCGACATGGGTCTGATGCTGACCTTCATGCTGCTCTGGAACATGTTCGGCGCGTTGTGGCTGCTGCCAGCGCTGGCGCGGTTCCTGATCAAGCCGGAAAAACTGGCAGGGCAGAAGGGCAACTCGCTGTTTGCTCACTGACCGGTCGTTGAAACAACAAAGCCGCAACCTTGGTTGCGGCTTTTTTTTTATACGTGCGCCAGGCATGGCGCGTTGCGCGCAAGCGCAACCAGCTTGGCTGTGGTGGCCTCGCTGGTGACTTGGAGGTGAAAGTCCTCTACACACCCGGCAAGGGGAAGTGTTAGCCAGAGGCAAGGGTGTCGCGGGTGACCGCGAATCTGAAGGAAGCCCGAGGCAAAATGCTGGCCTGACGAACAGCAAGCGGATAGAGGCGGCGCAGCGGGGTAAAGGGGCGTGTTTCCCTAAAGCCCAATACTTGCACGGGACGCTGCGACGTAGATCCGACAGGCATAAGCAGGAAGGTCGCGCGAATTACCCTGGGAGATCTGCACGTTTGCCACAGTGCTACCGAGCGTCGAGAGGCGACGGGATGAACGTGCAGAAGTCAGCCGAGGCCGTAGTAAGTGGCGAATAACCCCGTCACCAAGGGCTGAACAAGTTATGCCGCCAGTAGGCGTCAAAGTCTCGTTGAATACCGAAATGCAGAAAGTTCTCCAAGAGAAGACTGTTACTCCGAGTCCCGGACAGTATCCGAGGATGACGGCTGACAGCGCACAGGTATCGGCGGCGTCTGTGACGTGGACGAACGCGGAGCCGGACACGCTGATGGAGCGGGTGCTTGCACCGGTCAACCTTAGGCGTGCGTATCAACGTGTGGTCAGCAACAAGGGCGCACCGGGTGCCGATGGCATGACGGTCGACGACTTGGCGGACTACGTGAAACAGTATTGGCCGACCCTCAAGGTGAGGTTGCTGGCCGGCGAGTATCACCCGCAGGGTGTACGCGCCGTTGACATCCCCAAACCCAAAGGTGGAACACGGCAACTGGGTATTCCCAGCGTCGTGGATCGCTTGATCCAACAGGCACTGCTGCAACAGCTCACGCCAATCTTCGATCCTCTGTTCTCGGACTACAGCTACGGCTTTCGTCGGGGTAGAAGCGCTCACCAAGCCATCGAAACCGCTCGCGGCCACGTGGCAGCGGGTCACCGCTGGTGCGTGGAACTTGATCTCGAGAAGTTCTTTGATCGGGTCAACCACGATGTCCTGATGGCCTACGTGGCGCGTCAAATCGAAGACAAGCGTGTGCTCACGCTGATCCGTCGTTACCTCGAAGCGGGAACGATGTCGGGCGGACTCGTCAGCCGACGGCAGGAAGGGACGCCGCAAGGCGGCCCGCTCTCGCCGTTGCTGTCGAACATCCTGCTCAACGAACTCGACCGCGAACTTGAACGGCGAGGCCATCGCTTCGTGCGTTATGCCGACGACGCGAACATCTATGTGCGCAGCCAGCGAGCTGGCACACGGGTGATGGCCGGTGTTGGGCGTTTCCTGAATCAGCGCCTGAAACTGACGCTGAACCGGGAAAAGAGCCACGTAGCACGGCCTTGGGTCTGCGACTATCTGGGTTATGGGATGAGCTGGCATCAGCAACCGAGGCTGAGAGTGGCGACGATGAGTCTGGGTCGCTTGCGCGACCGGTTAAGAGACCTGCTGCGCGGGGCGCGGGGCCACAAGATGGCGAATGTCATCGAACGGATAAACCCTGTACTGCGCGGGTGGGCAGGCTACTTCAAGCTCAGTCAGAGCAAACGGCCACTTGAGGAAATTGACGGCTGGGTGCGGCGCAAACTTCGCTGCGTCGTCTGGCGTCAATGGAAGCGGCCCTCAACGAGGGCACGTAACTTGATGCGCCTGGGGCTTAGCGAAGCTCGCGCCTGCAAATCAGCCTTCAATGGCCGAGGCCCATGGTGGAGCTCGGGAGCATCTCATATGAATCAGGCGCTGCCGAAGAAGCTATGGGATCAACTTGGGTTGGTCTCGGTACTGGATACGATAAACCGGCTTAGCCGCATAGCTTGAACCGCCGTATACGGATCCGTACGTACGGTGGTGTGAGAGGACGGCGGATGTAAATCCGCCTCCTACTCGATCTCATGTTCACACCAGTCCCTGTGGGAGCGGGCTTGCCCGCGATGACGGTTTAACATTCAACATTTGTATTGACTGATCCGCCGCCATCGCGGGCAAGCCCGCTCCCACAGGGTTCGGTGGTGGTTATGAGGGATCGGTTCCCAACACCACATTCAACGCACTGCGCGCATCATCCAGTTGCACCAGCGTCGCATGCCGTGCGCCCAGCGCATCGCGATTCTCGATAGCGGTCAGGATCGCCTTGTGCCGTGGCATCGCCAATTCATGCAGATTCGGTCGTTGGTTGGAATGCTTCAAGGCTTCTGCAATCGCCACCGACAGCATGTTGCACAGGTTCGCCAGCAAGTCGTTATGAGTCGCGTCGGCGATGCGGCTATGGAAATCCAGATCCGGTTGCAACAAGGCTTCCGGGGTCGGTGCCGCTTCCATGCGTTGGTAGGCTTCACCGATGGAGGCGATGTCTTCGTCGGTGGCGAACTGCGCGGCCAACGCGGCGGCGGCCGGCTCGATGATGCTGCGCACACTGGTCAACAGATCAAAGAATTCATTTTGCGGGCTGCTTTGCATCAGCCAGTGCAGCACGTCCGGGTCAAGCATGTGCCATTCCTTGCGCTGCTTGACCACCGTGCCGACCCGCGGACGGGAATACACCAGGCCCTTGGCGACCAGCACTCGGGTGGCTTCGCGCAGGACCGGCCGGCTGACCGCGTATTCCTCGCACAGCAGGGCTTCGGCGGGCAGTTTGTCGTCCGGTTTGAAGCGTCCCGAGACGATCTGCATGCCCAGTTCCTGGACGATGCGCGAATGCATGCTTTTGCGTTCGGAGGGTTTGCGGTAATCCATGGGGAACGACGCGATCCTGTGCGATGGGGGTGCGGCGCATGATAGCAGGCGCGGCGAGTGATGGTCGTCAGAGCAAGCACAGTCCTGACTCAGATGAAGATCAATATGTGGGAGCGGGCTTGCCCGCGATGGGGCCATCACATTTAACATTGATGGCGACTGATCCACCGCTATCGCGGGCAAGCCCGCTCCCACAGGGGTTGTGGTAATTAGTGAGAATGGCGCGGCACTTCGGCCCCTCGGCAACCAACCAGGAAGTCGAAGTCGCAACCCTGATCCGCCTGCAGCACATGGTCGATGTACAACTGACGATAACCGCCCACGATCAATTGCTGTGGCGGCTGCAGGTCGGCCATGCGCGCCGCCAGCTCTGCATCCGGAATGTCCAGGTGCAAACGCCCGTTGGCGCAATCAAGCTCGATCCAGTCGCCTTCCTTCACTGTCGCCAAAGGCCCACCAGCCGCCGCTTCCGGTGCCACATGCAGAACAACAGTGCCGTACGCGGTGCCGCTCATGCGTGCGTCGGAAATCCGCACCATGTCGGTCACGCCCTGGGCCAGCAGCTTGGCCGGTAATCCCATGTTGCCGACTTCGGCCATGCCCGGATAACCCTTCGGACCGCAGTTTTTCATCACCAGAATCGAATGGGCATCTACATCCAGTTCCGGATCGTTGATCCGCGCCTTGTACATGTCGAAGTTCTCGAACACCACAGCACGCCCGCGATGTTGCATCAATTCGGCACTCGCGGCGGATGGCTTGAGCACCGCACCGAGTGGCGCCAGGTTACCGCGCAGCACACAGATGCCGCCGTCGGCGCGGATCGGGTTGTCGAGGGTGCGGATCACTTCGTCCTGACCGTAGATCGGCGCGTCCTTGGTGTTCTCGCCGATGGTTTTGCCGTTAACGGTGAGGGCATTCGGGTTCGGAATCAGGTTGGCTTCGCCGAGGCGACGCAGTACCGCGGGCAAGCCGCCGGCGTAGTAGAACTCTTCCATCAGGAAGCGCCCGGACGGTTGCAGGTCGACGATGGTCGGCATGCCGCGACCGATGCGGGTCCAGTCATCCAGATCCAGCTCGACACCGATGCGCCCGGCGATGGCTTTCAAGTGGATCACCGCGTTGGTTGAACCGCCGATGGCGGCGTTTACCCGGATGGCATTTTCGAAGGCTTCCTTGGTCAGGATCTTCGACAGTTTCAAATCTTCACGCACCATCTCCACTGCGCGCATGCCCGACATGTGCGCCAACACATAACGGCGCGCATCGACCGCCGGAATCGCCGCGTTGTGGGGCAGGGAAGTGCCGAGTGCTTCGGCCATGCAGGCCATGGTCGAGGCCGTGCCCATGGTGTTGCAGGTGCCGGCCGAGCGTGACATGCCGCCCTCGGCCGCGAGGAAATCGTCGAGGGTGATGGTGCCAGCCTTGACCTGTTCGCTGAGCTGCCAGACCACCGTGCCCGAGCCGATGTCCTGGCCCTTGTGCTTGCCGTTGAGCATCGGCCCACCGGTGACGACGATGGCCGGCACGTCGCAACTGGCCGCGCCCATCAGCAGTGCCGGAGTGGTTTTGTCGCAACCGGTGAGCAGCACCACGCCATCGATCGGGTTACCGCGAATCGCTTCCTCGACGTCCATGCTCGCCAGGTTACGGGTAAGCATCGCAGTGGGGCGCAGGTTCGATTCGCCGTTGGAGAACACCGGGAATTCCACTGGAAAACCGCCGGCTTCGATCACCCCGCGTTTGACGTGCTCGGCGATCTGCCGGAAATGCGCGTTGCACGGGGTCAGTTCCGACCAGGTGTTGCAGATGCCGATGATCGGCTTGCCGTGGAACTGATGGTCGGCGATGCCCTGATTCTTCATCCAGCTGCGGTACATGAAGCCGTTCTTGTCGGCGGTGCCAAACCATTGGGCGGAGCGCAGGGTGGGTTTCTTATCAGACATAATCTGTTCTCTTATTGTATGACTATATTGTTTGAGCTACGGCGTAACATAAGCGCAATTTCGGCTGTTTGGAAGTGTTGTTGGTTAAATAGTATTACTATATAGTCGTTTTCAACGGAGGGATGGCCCTGGCAGTTTTCTGCGAGAGGCGTCCCCCGAGGTTCTATAACAACAACAATCGGAGACCGAACTCATGAGCCAGGAACTGCGGCTTATTCGCCGCATCACGCTGAAACTGATTCCCTTCCTGATCCTGCTGTACCTGATCGCCTATGTAGATCGCTCCGCGGTAGGTTTCGCCAAGCTGCACATGGGCGCCGATATCGGCCTGGGTGACGCGGCTTATGGCCTGGGTGCCGGGCTGTTCTTCATTGGCTACTTCCTGCTGGAAATCCCCAGCAACCTGATGCTCGACCGCTTCGGCGCCCGGCGCTGGTTTGCGCGGATCATGGTCACTTGGGGCGCCATCACCATCGGCATGGCATTCGTCCAGGGACCGAACAGCTTCTATGTGATGCGCTTTCTGCTCGGTGCGGCCGAAGCCGGTTTCTTCCCGGGCGTTCTGTACTACATCACCCAATGGTTCCCGATCCGCCATCGCGGCAAGATCCTCGGGCTGTTCATCCTTTCCCAACCCATCGCGATGATGATCACCGGCCCGGTGTCCGGCGGCTTGCTGGGCATGGACGGGATTCTTGGGCTGCACGGTTGGCAGTGGCTGTTCATCGTCATCGGTACTCCCGCGATCCTGCTGACCTGGCCGGTGCTGCGTTACCTGCCGGACGGCCCGCAACAGGTGAAATGGATGGACCAGTCTGAGAAAGACTGGCTGACCGGCGAGCTGAAAAAGGACTTGGAAGAATACGGCCAGACCCGCCACGGCAATCCGCTGCATGCGCTGAAGGACAAACGTGTGTTGCTGCTGGCGCTGTTCTATCTGCCGGTGACCCTGAGCATCTACGGTCTCGGTTTGTGGTTGCC
Source organism: Pseudomonas lini (assembly GCF_964063345.1). Taxonomy (NCBI): domain Bacteria; kingdom Pseudomonadati; phylum Pseudomonadota; class Gammaproteobacteria; order Pseudomonadales; family Pseudomonadaceae; genus Pseudomonas; species Pseudomonas lini. Next base: position 371,803 of record NZ_OZ061318.1, on the reverse strand, counting down.
GACGTTGATCAAGCAATTCGGTGGCACTGACCTGGTGACCGGGTTCGTGTCGTCGGTGCCGTACATCTTCGGGATCATCGGTTTGCTGATCATTCCGCGCAGCTCCGATCGCTTGAATGATCGCTACGGTCATTTGGCCGTGCTGTATGTGTTGGGCGCCATCGGTCTGTTCCTCAGCGCCTGGTTGACGGTGCCGGTGCTGCAATTGGCGGCGCTGTGCCTGGTGGCGTTCGCGCTGTTTTCCTGCACTGCGGTGTTCTGGACCTTGCCGGGTCGCTTCTTCGCCGGCGCCAGTGCAGCGGCGGGGATCGCGTTGATCAACTCAGTGGGCAACCTCGGAGGCTACATCGGCCCGTTCGTGATCGGCGCGTTGAAGGAATACACCGGCAATCTGGCGTCGGGGTTGTACTTCCTGTCTTGCGTGATGGTGTTCGGCCTGGTGCTGACGGGTGTGGTTTATCGGCTGCTGGAGCGTAAGCACGTGCTGCCGGCTGACCAGTTCGCCGCTAGTGCTCGGGGGGCGACCCGCACCTGACACGAAATAGGCGATCACCACCGACCCTGTGGGAGCGGGCTTGCCCGCGATGACGGCAGCACCTTCACCATTGATGTGTCAGACAGATCGCTATCGCGGGCAAGCCCGCTCCCACAGGGTTCTGCGTGTTTTGAAGTTTTGCGTTAACAGGAGAAAATCATGCGTTTAGTTCAGTTCGAATTGAGTAACGGCGAACGCCGCGTCGGCGTGGTCGAGGACGGCCTGGTGCGCGAAGTGCGGGATGCACGCACGGTGCGGGATCTGGCGCTGGCGGCGATCGAGGCGGGCGTCAATCTTGAGCAACAGGTTCAAACCCTGGGGCTGGGCATCGGCCACGACTATTCAGCGCTGCTGGCCAATCTGCAAATCCTGCCGCCGCTGGATCACCCGGACCCGGCGCACATGCTGGTCAGCGGCACCGGCCTGACCCATCTGGGCAGCGCTTCGGCCCGGGACAAAATGCATCAGCAGGCCGGCGACGAAACCGCCATGACCGACACCATGCGCATCTTCAAGTGGGGTGTGGAGGGCGGTAAACCCGCGACGGGCCAGGCTGGCGTGCAACCGGAGTGGTTCTACAAGGGCGACGGCAGCATCGTCGTACGACCGGGCCAGCCGTTCCCGTTGCCGCCGTTTGCCGAAGATGCCGGGGAGGAGCCCGAGCTCAGCGGTCTCTATGTGATCGGTCACGACGGCAAACCGTATCGCCTCGGTTTCGCGGTGGGCAACGAGTTCTCCGATCATGTGATGGAGCGCAAGAATTACCTTTATCTGGCCCATTCGAAATTGCGCAGTTGCAGCTATGGCCCGGAGCTTCGGGTCGGCGAATTGCCCCAGCATCTGGTCGGCACCAGCCGGATCCTGCGTGACGGTGAAGTGTTGTGGCAGAACGAGTTCCTCAGTGGCGAAGCGAACATGTGCCACAGCCTGGAAAACCTCGAGTATCACCATTTCAAATACAGCCAGTTCCTGCGCCCCGGCGACGTGCACATTCACTTCTTCGGCACCGCGACCCTGTCTTTCGCTGACGGCATTCGCACCCAACCGGGTGACGTATTCGAGATCAGTCAGGCCGAGTTCGGCGCGCCCTTGATCAATGGCATTGAGCCCGTTGAAGCGGCGTTCGAACCTGGCACCGTCGGCACACTTTAAGGAGACACCCATGACCCGGATTCTTGGCCACAACTACATTGGCGGTCAGCGCAGCGCTACCGGCGCCGTCGAGCTCCAGAGCGTCGACGCCAGTACTGGCGAGGCTTTGCCTCACGATTTCTATCAGGCCACCCTTGATGAAGTCGACGCCGCCGCGAAGGCTGCCGCCGCTGCTTACCCGGCCTATCGCAGCCTGAGCGCTGAACGACGTGCGCAATTCCTCGATGCGATTGCCGATGAACTGGACGCGTTGGGCGATGACTTTGTCGCCGTGGTCTGCTGCGAAACAGCATTGCCGGCCGGCCGGATTCAAGGCGAACGTGGTCGCACCAGCGGCCAGATGCGTTTGTTCGCCAAGGTGCTGCGGCGCGGTGATTTCTATGGGGCGCGGATTGATCGCGCGCTGCCAGAACGTACGCCATTGCCACGTCCGGATTTGCGTCAGTACCGCATCGGCCTGGGGCCGGTCGCCGTGTTTGGCGCGAGTAACTTTCCGTTGGCATTCTCTACCGCAGGCGGCGACACCGCTTCAGCATTGGCCGCCGGCTGCCCGGTGGTATTCAAGGCGCACAGCGGCCATATGGCGACCGCTGAATGGGTGGCCGACGCGGTGATCCGCGCCGCCGAGAAAACCGCCATGCCGGCCGGTGTGTTCAATATGATCTACGGCGGCGGGGTGGGTGAAGCGTTGGTCAAGCACCCGGCGATTCAGGCGGTCGGTTTTACCGGCTCACTGAAGGGAGGGCGTGCGCTGTGCGACATGGCCGCGGCACGGGCGCAGCCGATTCCGGTGTTCGCCGAGATGTCGAGCATCAACCCGGTGATCGTGCTGCCTCAAGCGTTGGAAGCTCGGGCTGAAAGCGTCGCCCGTGACCTCACGGCTTCGGTGGTGCAGGGCTGTGGGCAGTTCTGTACCAATCCGGGGTTGGTGATCGGCATTCGTTCGCCGCAGTTCAGTGCGTTCGTGCAGCAGGTGGCGGGGCTGATTGGCGATCAACCGGCGCAAACCATGCTCAATGTCGGTACGTTGAGCAGCTATGGCAAAGGCCTGCAGAAACTTCTCGCGCATCCGAAGATCGAGCATTTGGCGGGCGTTCCGCAACAGGGCAATCAGGCGCAACCGCAACTGTTCAAGGCCGATATGAGCCTATTGCTCGATGGCGATGAAGTGCTGCAAGAAGAAGTGTTTGGGCCGACCACGGTGTTCGTCGAAGTGGCGGATCAGGTGCAACTCAGTGCCGCGTTGAACGGTTTGCATGGGCAACTGACGGCAACGATCATCGGTGAGCCGGCGGACTTTGAACAGTTCAGCGAGCTGACGGCATTGCTGGAACAGAAGGTCGGGCGGATCCTGCTCAACGGCTATCCGACCGGCGTGGAAGTCTGCGACGCGATGGTGCATGGCGGGCCGTACCCGGCGACTTCCGATGCGCGCGGCACATCGGTGGGTACCCTGGCCATCGACCGTTTCCTGCGCCCGGTATGCTTCCAGAACTACCCCGACAGCCTGCTGCCGGAAGCACTGAAGAACGGCAATCCGCTGCGCATCCAACGCCTGGTCGACGGCAAGCCATCGCGCGAAGCCCTCTAACGACTGATCACAATCCCTGTGGGAGCGGGCTTGCCCGCGATAGCGATCTGGCAGTCACAGCGATGTTGGATGTACTGCCGCCATCGCGGGCAAGCCCGCTCCCACAGGGACCAGTGGAACGGCATGAGCTATCATTGCCTCTTTCTCATTCAAAGATTGACTGCCATGACTGCCGTAAACGACACCTTGATCAACGCCCTCGAACACTGCGACATGCTGGAGATCGACGGGCTGCACGCGTTCGACTTTTCTCTCGATGAAGACGATAACCTGCACATCGAATGCATGGACGGGCGGGCGCTCAAGCGCTGGGAGTTCAGCGTGGCGCAGATCGCGGCGGCAACGTTTGATCCCGACTTGAAGAGCTGGATCATTACCGGTGATTCCGGCGAGCACCGGTTGGTGCCTATGGAAGCGTTCGGCGGTGGTGACGACGAGGACGAAACGAATGAGGATGCGTAACCTCTGGCCACTGTTGATGGCCGGCAGTGTCGCCGCAATGGGCGTGCAAGCGGCCCCGGCGGACAGTTACGAGTTGCTGGTGGGGTCGTATACCTCTGGCCAGAGCCAGGGGATTTATCGTCTGAACTTCGACAGCCGCACCGGGCAGATCGACGCCAAACCCCTGCAAGTGGTGAAGAGCGCCAACCCGTCCTGGCTGGCCGTGTCCAAGGATCAACAGCGCCTGTTCGCGGTCAACGAAAACGGCCCCGGTCAGGCCGATCCGGTAGGTCGCGTCAGCAGTTATGCAATTGATCCCAAGACCCACGAGTTGAGCCTGATCAGTCAGGCGCAAACCCTGGGTAACGAACCGACGCATTCGAGCGTCAGCGGCGATGCCAGCCACTTGTTTGTCAGCAACTACTCGGTGGCTGAAGACCCGGGCGGCACCTTGGCGGTGTTACCGGTGGGCACCGATGGCAAGCTAAAACCCGTCGTGCAGATGAGCAGTCATCCAGCCAGCCGGGTCAATCCTGAACGGCAGAAGTCAGCGCACGTGCATTCGGTGGTTTCGTCACCGGATGGCCAGTACGTGTTTTCCAACGACTTGGGGGCGGACAAGATCTTCGTCTATCGCTTCGATCCCAAGGCCAATCCGGAACTGCCGTTGACCGCCGCCAAACCGGCGTCCGTCCAATTGCCACCCGGCAGCGGGCCGCGACACTTGCTGTTCAGTGCCGATGGAAAACACGCCTGGCTGACGATGGAAATGAGCGCGCAGGTCGCAGTGTTCGATTACCGCGACGGCAAGCTTGAGCAAACGCAGTTGGTCGATCTGGCGGCGGGTCTGCCGACATCGGGCAAGGCTGCGGCTGCGCTTCACGCCTCGGCCGATGGCAAGTTCCTTTACGTCAGCAACCGTGGCACCACCAATCAGTTGCTGGTGTTCGCCATCGACCCGGCGACCGGCCACCTCAAAGAGCTGCAGCGCCGCTCCGTGGATGGTGATCACCCGCGCGAGTTCAGCCTCGATCCGAGTGGCAAGTTCGTGCTGATTGCCAACCAGAAGAGCAACCAGATTGTCGTCGTCGAGCGCGACGCCAAGACCGGGCTGTTGGGTAAAACCGTGCAGAAACTGCCGATGGACGCCCCCAGCGATCTCAAGTTCCTGGTGCGTCAATAGACCGCAGGCCCCGGTTGATGGGGCCTGCAACCTTCTATTAATGAGACTGATATCGGCTAATGCTACAAAGCATTTCAAGGCGCCGACCCTCGGGAGTTAAGTTTGCTTCACGGCCCCACCGGGCAAGCAAGCCAACTGAATCGAGGAATACCGCCATGAACTTCAATCTCTTCTCCGTCATCGCCGCTTCCGCTATCTCTGCCACCGTTGCGCTGCCAGCCAACGCCAACGTTGAAATCAGCGACAAAAAATCCCACACCCAAAGCTACACCCAGAAATACCTGCAACAGAGCGCCAACTTCTACGCTGCTCTGGATCACAAATCCCAACACTGAAATGTAAGCCTCTGCACCTTTTATGCAGGAGCGAAGTCACTTGCCGATCGACCTGTAAGGCGTCGAAAAGCGTCGAAGTGATGTCGCTCCTGCATAACGCGTTTACGACAGCATCATATTGATATCAAGGTATTGCTTGATATCACATGGCCATGAGTTTAAATTTGGCGCTGATTTTTTGACTCCTTCCCTAAAAGGATCGACAGCATGGCGATGCGTCTGGCAGTGGTTCTCCTGTTTCTCTATTCCACCCCGATTCTATCGGCCGCCGAGCCCGTTCCCAACGAGCCGGAAGCGGCCCGCGAGCGCTTGATGAGTTTTATCGAGGACTGAAACACGCTGGGTTCATGATCAATAAAACTGATAGCTACTATGGATAAAGGTCGCTAGTTATCTTCTGTTTTTTGATTGACTCTGTGGGCACTGAAACATGCCCACGGAGAACACCATGGCCAGCGCAATCATCACTTCTGCCAAATACGGCGCCTACCTGGCCATCGGTCTTTACGTGGCCATGGTGTTGGTCGTCAGCCTTTCGGCTCAATCGCAACAAAGCCTTCAAGCACCGATCCAGGTCGGTTATCCCGCCATTCAATTCGAACACCGTGCTCAAAACGTAATGGTCGATCACGCCGACGTAGCGGGAGTGGTGGGGGCATGAAAGGACGCAAACTCTGGGGCATCGCCTTCCTGGCATTCATGACCAATGGCGCTTCTTTGCTGGGAATCGGGCAGGCCTCGGCGGGGTCGGTGGCTCGGGCCATCGAATGCAACCACAACATCACCCACAACATTCAGACTGCCAAGGCTCTGGAGCTGCTGGTGGGGAATCCGCCGATCAAATCCAATGGCGAATTCTTCGGGCCGTTCCAGGTGGATTGCTCGGCGTTGGGGATGTGCGCGGTATTGGCATGAGTCCCCAATCTAATGTGGCGAGGGAGCTTGCTCCCGCTGGGCTGCGCAGCGGCCCCAAAACCTGCCACCTCATTGTTTTCAGACAGCCTTCATCAGCTGATCTACGACTGCTACGCAGCCGAGCGGGAGCAAGCTCCCTCGCCACAAGTGCGCGGTGTTATTTCTGCATCACACCGGTGAACAGGGCTGACTCGATGAAGTGCTGCAACCACGCCTGCAATCGCCCATAAGGCGTCTGCCCGAACCATTCGCGATTCACGTGGGCGAATTGCCGTACGAACGGCATCAGGGCGATATCCGCCAGGCTCGGGTGCCCGGCCAGCAAGTAGTCGCGTCCCTCCAGCAATTCATCCAGCTTGCGTAAGAACACCTCGCCCTCTGACCGGTAAAACTCCATCGGCTGCTCGGGATAACGCTCGGCGTACTTGTAGCGATTCAGGTGCACCTTGAACACTTGATCGTTCTCTTCGATCAACGCGGCGCTGCGTTGCTGTCCTTGCGGGTCATCCTTGAGCAACCAGTCCTGCGGATCGTTCTGCGCCAGTGCCCAGTGCATGATTTCCAAGCTCTCATCGATCACCCGCCCATCCACACTCAGCACCGGCACCGTGCCTTTGCTCGACAGTGCGAGCATTTCGGCAGGTTTGGCCTTGAGGCTGACCTCGACGATCTGCACCGCAACCCCCGAATACCGCAGGGCCATGCGTGCGCGCATGGCGTAGGGGCAGCGGCGGAACGAATACAGCGTATTCATTTCACCTCCAGCGTACTCAGGCCGTTGCCTTGACGGTGAACCTGAATCTGCACCGGAATCCGTTCATGCATTTCCTGCACGTGGGAAATCACCGCGACCTTGCGGCCCTGCGCTTGCAGACCGTCGAGGGCGTCCATGGCCAGTTGCAGGGATTCCGGATCGAGGCTGCCGAAGCCTTCGTCGATGAACAGCGATTCGATTTTCAGCGTGCTCGACGCCATCGACGCCAAACCGAGTGCCAAGGCCAACGACACCAGGAATGTCTCGCCACCGGACAGCGAATGCACCGAGCGCAGTTCATCGCCCATCTCGGTGTCCATCACCAATAACCCGAGCATGCTGCCGCCGCGCTTCAACCGATAACGCCGCACCAGTTGCCGCAACTGGACGTTGGCGTGATGCACCAGCAAATCGAGGTTGTAGGCCTGGGCGATTTTGCGGAAGGTATCGCCGGTGGCCGAACCGATCAGCGCATTTAAGCGTGCCCAGCGCTGGTACTCGGTGTAGGCGTCGGCAATCTGTTGCGCCAGTGCCTGATTGGCATTCTGTCGACGCTGATCCTCGGCTTGTTCGGCACGCAATTCGGCGCAACGATGTTCGCTGGCGGCGAACAGGTTTTGCAGCTCGGCCAGCGTCGTGGCCAATTGTTCTGCATCGAGATTGCCGTTGTGCTGCGCCTGATGATCGAGCAGGCGCTGATCGCGCTCCTGCAACAGCACTTTGGCTTGCTCGATGGCTTTTTCGCTCTGCTGCAAACGTTGACGCAGTTCGCTGACGTGTTGGTCGTTGACGCTCAACAGATCTTCCAGTCCACCGTCGTCCAGCTCTGGATGCTGCGCACGCCAGTCGGCGATCTTGCCGTTCAAATCACGGTCTTCGGTTTCCAGCGCCAGCAGGCGTTCTTGCTGAGCCTTGAGTTCGGCGGCCAGTTGCACCAACCGTGTGCGCACGGTTTGCAATTGCTGATTGGCCGTCGCTTCGGCAGTGCGCGCCTGCTCGACGGCCTGATCCAGTTGCTGCTGCCATTGTTCGGCGCTGGCATGTTCGCCCAACAGTTGCGTCAGTTTTTCCTGGCAAGCCTGTTGTTGCCCGGCCAGCGCCGTGAACTGTTGCTGCGCAGCTTCCTGTTGCTGGATGCGGGTCTGCTGTTGGTACTGTTCTTTGTCCAGCGTCTGCTGGCGCTGTTGCTGTTCGCTGAGTTCTTCGCGCTGCTGGTCGAGTTGTTGCAGACGCTGGGCGATCTGCCGGTCGAGCTGCATGAAGGTCGCGGCGGGTTCGTTGCGCAAGGCCTCGAGCGTGTCGGCTGGGAGCAGGGTGCTGAACGTCTTCAGTTCTTCGTCCAGACGATGGCGATCACTGCTCAATTCACGTTGTTGGTTGATCAGGTGCTGTGTTGCTTGCTGACTCGCCGCTTCGGCGCTGCGCAGTTGTTGCGCCAGGCGTGCGGCATCCTGTTGCAGGGTGAGCAGGGCGGTTTGCCGTTGTTCGTCCTGCGTGATGCTCTGGTTCAACTGGCTGCTTTGTTGGGTCAGCCAGGTATCGCGTTTACTTGCGTCCTGCGCCAATAGCTGCGCGGACAGCGGGTGCGCTTCCAGGCTTGGCGTCAGGCCTAGTTGCTGAGTCGCGAGCTGTTCTTGCTGTTGCAGCAATTCCTTTTGCTGAGCAATCAAACCGCCGACTTCGGCGCGCAGATCGGTGAGTTTTTCCTTGAGCAGGTCGACGGCTTTCTGAGCGTTGGCCTGTTCGCTTTCATCATGCCGGCCGAGGCTTTGCAGCAAGGCTTCGGGTTGATGATAGGGATGGTCCGGGCTGCCGCAAACCGGGCACGGCTGATCGTCCTGCAACTGCGCACGCAGTTCTTCGACGCTGGCACTGCGCGCCAGACGCTGACGCTCCAGCAGTTCGCGGGTGACGGTCAGGGTCTGTTCGGCGACGCTCAGCTCGGCCTTGGTCTTTACACCGTCCTGAGTCAAACGATCGCGGTCTTGTTGAGCGGAGAGTTGCCGCTGCTGAAGCTCGGTACCGCGCTTGTCCAGTTCCTGCTGGCTGGCCCACAGTCGCGTCAGCTCTTCAAAGGCCCGCAGTTGCTTGCGGTTGTCCTGCAGCAGGCTGCCGAGGATCTGAATCTGCTCGGCCACCGCTTCAGGCTCAGCGCCGGCCTCTTTGTACAGCACCTCAAGACTCTGGCGCTGTGTGGCCAGTTCCTCGGCGGCACGGGCGGCGCTTTGCTCCAGGGCGGCCAGTTCGGCCTGGCCCTTGTTCAGGCGATTACCGATCAGCATCAGTTGTTGCAGGCGATCGCGGTAGGCGTTCCAGGCATCGCTCAACGGCGCCAGATGAGTGCTTTGCTCAAGCTCACCGGCAATCCGCTGCAACCGTTCGGCAACCTGTTTTTGTTGGTCGAGCAAACCCTGAATCGTGCCCTGACCCTGAGTGCAGGCTTGTTCCGCCTGCTGCTTGAGGTCGGCACTGAGGCTGGCGTCCTTGACCAGACGGGCGAGGGTGTTTTGCTCTTCGAAGGCCTGACGCAGCAGGGGCGCGCTGGAGCTGTGTTGGCTTTGCGCTTGGGTCAGCGCCGTTTGGGCGGAGCTCAGGCTCTGTTCGAGTTGAGTCTGTCGCTCGGTCAGCTCGGTTTGCTGTTGCGTGTGCTGCTGAATCTCCGCCGCCAACGGCGTGAGCTGGGCGGTGAGTTCAGTCTTGCGTGCGAACTGATGCCGTTGCGGGGCCAGTTGCTCCAGGCGGGTCAGCTTCAAGCGCTCACCGGCCAGGCTGTTCCAGTGTTGCTGGGCGGAGTGCAGTTGCTCGGTGGCGCTTTGTTGCGCGTCCTGCACCTGGCGCAGTTCCTTGAGCCAAGTGTGTTGCAACTCCAACTGTTTGAGCTGCGCTTGCTGGGTCTTGAGTTGCTGTTGAGCGTCGTTGAAGCGCTCATCGAGTTCGGCCCGAGCTTCCGGCGACAGCGGCGTGACCCCAGTAGCCTGATCCTGCAGCAACTTATGGGCTTCGCGAGCTTCTTTGGTCTTGTCGAAAGCGCGGCGACCGAGACGGGTGTAGAGCGCGGTGTCGGTGAGCTTTTCCAGCAGTTCGCTGCGGTCGTTATCGTCAGCCTTGAGGAAGGCGCTGAACTCGCTCTGGGCCAGCATGACGGCGCGGGTGAACTGTTCGAAGTTCAGGCCCAGCGCGGCTTCGAGCTGAGCTTTGTATTCGCCTTTCTGGCTGGCCAGCAGTTGATCCTGATCGATGTCGCGCAGGCTCTGGCGACTGGCTTGCAGCTTGCCGCCGGCCTTTTCCCGGGCGCGATTGGCCTCCCAGCGAGCGCGATAGCGGCGTCCGTCGATGCCGACGAAATCCACTTCGGCATAGCCTTCGCCGGTGCCACGCCGCAGCAGGGTGCGCGGGTCGCCAGTACCGATTTCGCCATCGGCATCCGGGACCTTGGCGTCGCGGCCGGTGTTGTTCAGGCGCGGCACGGCACCAAACAGCGCCAGACACAGTGCATCAAGCAGCGTGCTTTTGCCGGCGCCGGTCGGCCCGGTAATCGCGAACAGGCCGGCACTGGCCAAGGGCTCAGCGGTGAAGTCGATTTCAAACGGCCCGGCCAGCGAGGCGAGGTTTTTCAGGCGGATCGCGAGAATTTTCATGGCTGTTCGCTCTCCATCTGCACGTCTTGCAACAGCTCGGCGAAGTCCTTGAGCGTTTGTTCGTCGACCTCGCTGCCGTAATTGTCCTGCCAGGCGCGGCTGAACAGTTCCTGGGGCGAAAGTTGATCGAGTTCGATCAAGGTTGTGCCGTCATCGACGCCGTCGCGGCTGCCATTGCCGGCGTATTCGGCAGCAATCCGCACCAGCCGCACGGCTTTGCCTTGCAACGCCGTCTCCACTTGATGGCGCAGGTCCGGTTGCGGTTCGTCGAGACGAACCCGCACTTCCAGCCACGGCTGACGCTGGATATCGGCGAGCAGGTCGATGTTGGGCAGGTCGGCCAGTTGCAGCAGGATCTCCGCCAACGGCGCGGAGCCGAGTCGTTGCAAGTGGACGGAACGCGGAATCAGACGCGGTTCGACGCTGACCAATGTTTCGCCATCGAGATGAATGTCGAGGATCTGATGCTGGTAATTGATCTCGGAGAACGACAACGGAATCGGCGAGCCGCAGTAGCGGATGCGCTCTTCACCGTTGACCTTCTGCGGCTTGTGCAAATGCCCGAGGGCGACATAGCTGATGCTCGGCCCGAACAGACTGGCAGGCAGGGCTTCGGCGTTGCCAATGATCAGGCTGCGCTCGGAATCTTCCGAAACCGAACCGCCAGCCATGTGCGCGTGGCTAATAGCGATCAGCGCCTGGCCCGGTTTGCGCTTGATATTCGCGGCTTCGATCAGCCATTCATGAACCTGGCCGATGCCGCGCAAATAGTTATCGCCCAAATGCGCACCGGTCACTTCGGCCGGGCGCAGGAACGGCAGCGCCAGGCACCAGGCGACAATTTCGCCGCTGGCATCAGGCAACGGCAGCAACAGGCGTTCGGCATCCAGTTGACCGTCATCGAGCCACAGCACGCGACCGAGGGCGTGAGTGCGCAAGCGCCGCATCAGCGGCGCGGGCAGTTCGATCCGTGAGCCGGAGTCGTGGTTGCCGGCGATCATCACGATGGTCAGCAAGGGCTGCTGTTCGTGGGCGCTGACGATGAAATCGTAGAGGCGTTCCTGGGCTTTGACCGGCGGGTTGACCGTGTCAAAGATATCGCCGGCGATCAGCAGCACATCGGGCTGATCCAGCTTCAACTGGCGCAGCAGCCAGTCAAGAAAACAGGCGTGCTCGAAATCGCGCTCCTGGCCATGCAGGTTCTGCCCAAGGTGCCAGTCGGAGGTGTGAAACAGACGCAAGGCGTACTCCGTAGGAAATAAGGTAATGGTCGCGAGGAAAATGACAGCGACTAAAGGGAGGAGAGTTTACTGGCAAACACATGGGATGGCGCGATGGATCTGATCGAACCGAAGACCTGTGGCGAGGGAGCTTGCTCCCGTTCGGCTGCGCAGCAGGCGCAAAATGGTTGAAGCGTTATGCCAGAAGAAACGAGTGATGTGGTTTTGGGGCCGCTTCGCAGCCCAGCGGGAGCAAGCTCCCTCGCCACAGGGTGCAGTGATTATTTCGGATAAAGCGGCGGCAAGCCGGTATCGCCAACCAGATCCTGAACCCCTTCGGCCGTCGGGATCGCACGAATTGCGCGCCAGAGATCTTCGCCCTGCCAGTACTGGCCGGTTTCGCTGTACAGCGCGCCGTTCAGACCATCGAGAGCATCCGACAACGGCACAAAACGCGCGGCCATGTCGGCCAGGGTTTCCGGTTGTTGCCGGGCCCAGGCGTCGAGGGCCTGGCGGGTGGCGTGGGAGTCGTTGGCCTGGCAGGTGCGTTTGAGGTCGTCGAGCAGGGTGCGCGGGCTCGGGCCGGTTTGCGCGGCACGCAGGATTGCCGGTTGCGAGCGGGCGCGCCACCAGAGGCCGAAGCCCAGCAGGGTGGTGCAGGCCAGAATCACAGTGCTGAGTTTCCACCACCAGAGGGCTTCGTTGTTGGCGCCGGACATGACCTGCAGGCTGCCCGCCGGTGTATCGACGATCAGGCTCGGATTGCTCGCCACTTGCAGCGTACGGGCCGGCAGGCTGCTGTGTTCCAGGTGATCCTCGAAGGTGTTCCACCAGACCACTTCAACACTCGGTAAATCAATGTTGCCAGTGCGGGTCGGCACCAGGGCTTCACGGTCCTCGCGACTGCCAATCAAGCCGCGTTCGCTGCTCTGGTTGCCCAGCACCGGTTGATCCGGGTAACGCCGCAGGCCGTTGATCTCGGTGGCGGGCAGCGGTGGCAATTGCGAACTGGCGAGGCCTTCGGCGTTCAGGGTCAGGCTGCGAGTCAGCGAGTCGCCGACCTGCAAATGGTCTGGTTCCGGGCTCCAGCTTTCGCTCAGGCTCAGGCTGCGGGCCGGCAGCCAGGGCACATCGGCCGGATACGTGCCGGGTTTGGCCTTGACCATCAGCGGGATCTCGGCAGATTTGACGCGCATCTGCTTGCCCGGTTTCGGCCCTTGTGGTGTTGCGTCCTGGGACGGCCGGGTATCGACCGGCGTGGCGCTGAACATCTGCGCCGGAATGGTCAATTCACCGCTGTGTTGTGGGTAGATCGCGTAGCGCATTTCGATCACGCCATGGCGCAATCCGTTGATGACTTTTTCGTAGGTGCGCGACTCGCCCAGCTGTTCGATGCGCGCATCGGGAATCTGCAACGGAGTCAGGCTGCTGTCGTCGTACAGCGACACCGAATGGTAGATGCGCAAGGTCAGGATCGCCTGAGCCTGCACATAGACACTGTTCTGGTCGAGACTGGCCTCGATGAACACCGGCGCCAGTGTGGTGCTGCTGTCCTGGGTTTCGCTCTCGATCACCTGCACGGTAATCGGCTGGCTCTGGACGTCGCCCAGTTGCAGCGACGGAATCACCACGCTGCCGTTTTGCCGGGGCAGCAGGGTGATGATCCAGCGCGTGGTCGCTTGGGTGTCGCCGTTGAGAGTGTTCAGTTGGTTGACCTGGCGGGTGCCGCGTACTTCGAACAGCGGCTCCAGCGGGGTCAGGTCGGGTTTGCCGAACTGGGTCACGTCGCTGGTTTCCAGGGTCAGTTCAACCGTCTCACCGGAATTCAGGCGACTGCGATCGACGCTGGCGACCAGCTCCGCAGCCTGGGCCTGAACGGTGCAGAGCAGCAGGGCGAGCAAAAAGGCGGTGAAGCGGGTCATCGAGTTTTTTCCTGATCCTGATGTTGTTGCTGTTCGTACCAGAATTTGCGTCTGAGCAGTTCGCCGGGGTCATCCGGGATCTTGCGCAGCCATTGCTCCAGCGCCTGGCGCTGTTCGCCTTCGATCATGTCGCTAGCTGGGTGGCGTGGTGGCGTGGTGCTTTGCTCATCGCCCAACTCGCTGCCCGGGACTTCATTGGCGCCCGGTTGCGGTGGCGTCGTGGGCGGCTGCTCGGCGTCCGGCGTGGTTTGCTCGGCGTCGGTTTTCGGCTCGCCATTGCTGGGTTGGGTGGCGCTGCCCGGCGGCGGTTCCTGGGTGATGGTTTCGGTTTTGCCATCGGCGGTTTTGTCCGGCTCGACGGGCGGCGTTGAGGCCTTCTGTTTGAGCAGACTTTCCACCAGTGCCTTGTTGGTCAGGGCCGGGCGCAGATCCGGTTGACGCTCCAGCGCTTGATCATAAGCATCCAGCGCCGCTTCCAGCTCACCGCTTTTGGCCAGGGCGTTGCCACGATTGTAGTGGGCGTGGGCGTCATTGCTTTCGGCAAACCGCTGAGCGGCGCCACTGTAGTCGCCGGCTTCATAAAGCGCCACGCCTTGCCATTGAGCATTTTCAAAATGCTGCGCAGCCTCGGCCGGGCGCTTTTGTTTGAGCAAGTGCAGGCCCTGCTGATCGGGACGCAGCCACAGGTCTTCGAAATCGAAGGCGTAACTTGGTTGCGGCAGCAGGAACAGCAGCGGCAGGCAGAACAGCCAGCCGCGGCGCCCGGCACAAGCGGCCAGCAATAACAGTGGCAGCAGCAGCCAGTAACCCTGATCGGCCCAAGTGTCGAGACGCAGCGTCTGGCCGTCGTTGCGCAGATCCCGTGGGCCGTCGAGCAGGCCGAGGCCGCGCAGGTCGGCATCGTCCAGACGCGCCTGGCGGTAACGTCCACCCAGCCCGTTGGCAAAGGCCTTCAGGCTGGGGCCGTCCAGACGCGGCACCAGAATTGCGCCCAAGTCATCCTTGAGGAAACTGCCGTCGTCCTGTGCGACCGGCGCACCTTCGGCGGTACCGATACCGAGCATCAGAAATTGCGTGGACTTGTCGTCCAGCGCCTGACGAATCCCTTGGCGCTCCTGTTCTGTCAGCGACGAACCGATCAGCAGGATCCGACCCTGGCCGAGGGCGCCCTGATCCAACAACGCAAGGGCCTTGGCCACCGCCAGATCGGCACGATGACCGGCCTGGGGCATCAGCGACGGCTTGAGCGCATCCAGCAGGTTGCGGCTGGTCGACAGGTCGTCCGACAGCGGCACCAAGGTGTGGGCGCTGCCGGCGTAGACGATGATTGCGGTCTGCGCATCGCTACGGTTTTGCAGCAGGTCGAACAGCTTGCGCCGGGCTTGCTCCAGCCTGTTCGGCACAATGTCGGTGGCGAGCATTTCCGGGGTCAGCTCAAGCAACACCACCAGCGGGTCGGCGGGTTTCTGGCTGGTTTGTTCGACGCGCTGCCAGCTCGGCCCCAGCAGGGCCAGCACGGTCAGCACCCAGGCCAGACCCAGGGCGACCCATGGCAGTTTGCTCTCGCGACCGCTGCCACCACTGAGCAACGCGGCATGGAAGGCGGGGGGCAGAATCATTTGCCAGCGACCGGCGCGTTTCTGCCGATGCCAGAGTTGCCAGAGCAACCAGCCCAGCAGCGGCAACAACAGCAGCCACCAGGGACGGAACCAGTGCGGCCAGAGCGCAATCATCGACGCCTCCGCAGACGCAGGCGTTTGAGTCGCTGACGCCAGTCGGGCAGTTGCGATGGCAGAAACCGCTCTTTGGTAAACAACCGTTGCAACGGGTTGTCCGGCCAGCGCTCGCGGATCACCAGCAGCATGCTCAACAGCAGCGCCATCGCCAAAGGCCAGTGATACAACGCTTGGGCCGGGCGGGCTTGGGTGGGTTGTTGAGTCACGGGTTCCAGTTGGTCGAGGGTGCGCTTGATCGCCTGCAATTCCTCGCCGTCGTGGGCGCGGAAGTATTGGCCACCGGTGGCTTGGGCGATGGCTTTCAAGGCCGGTTCGTCGAGGTCCAGGCTCGGGTTGATGCCCAGAAATCCCAGGGTGCCGCTTTGCTCCGGGTCGGCGCCGATACCGATCGGGTAGATTTTCACGCCTTCGTTGGCCGCCAGTCGTGCGGCGGTCAGCGGGTCAATCTCGCCGCCGTTGTTGGCGCCATCGGTGACCAGAATCAGCACACGGCTTTGTGCCGGGCGTTGACGCAGGCGTTTGAGGGCCAGGCCGATGGCATCGCCGATGGCGGTGTTCTTGCCGGCGATGCCGATTCGCGCTTCGTCGAGCCACACGCGCACGGTGTGCCGATCGAAGGTCAGTGGCGATTGCAGATAGGCCTGGCTGCCGAACAGGATCAACCCGACCCGGTCGCCATCGCGACTTTCAAGAAAATCACCGAACAAATGCTGCACCAGCGACAGTCGGCTGACGCCTTCGTCCTGCCACTGCATGTCGGGGAAATCCATGGAGCCGGACACGTCCACCGCCACCAGCAGATCGCGGCCACTGGCGGCAACCGGCAGGGGGTCGCCGAGCCATTGCGGGCGCGCGGCGGCGATCAGCAATAGCAGCCACAGCAAAATGAACGGTGCTTGCTGACGCCACGCTGGCAGATTCGCCCGGGCGCGGCGGCGAGCGAGGCCTTCGAGGTCACTGAGGAAGCTGACTTTGAGCGCAGGTTCGCCACTGTCGGCCACCGGCAACAGCACCCGCATCAGCCACGGTAGTGGCAGCAGGGCGAAGATCCACGGCCAGGCGAACTCAAACATGTTTGCGAATCCAGGTGTCGACGGCTTGAGTCAGGCCGGCGATGGCTTTGTCGTCGAGTTTGCATTCGGGTTTGTAGGCGCCTTCCACCAGCACCATCCAGCGCGTGAGGCCGGCGGCCGGGCAGCGGTTATCGAGGAATGCCAGCCATTTGCGCCCGTTAAGGGTGTGGCTCTGGCTGTAGGGGTAATGGTTGCGGCACAAGCGTTTGAGCAACCCGTTGAGTTGCTGTAGCCAGGCACCGGCCGGGGCGCCGTCATAGGGCTTGGGCATCCGGGCGAGTTCGGCCAGCGCCGCGAGACGCACAGGGTCCAGCGGTTGTTCGGCGCGGACGACAGGGCGCTTGTTCGGAATGAAACGGCGCAACTGCCACAGGCCGAAACCGATCAATGGCAGCAATAACAGCAGTAGCCACCAGCCCGGCGCCGGCGGCCAGAAGCCGATCGGTGGCGGGGAAATCAGCGGTTGCAGTTGATCGAGGCTGCTCATCGACCTTTCCCCGGACGCTGCGGGTTCAGGTATTCGCGCAGTTGCTCGACCATTTCGCTTTGGGTGCTCAAAGGCATCAGCAATACCCGCAGTTTCTGCGCCAGCAGCTCCCAGCGAGCGATGCGCGCTTCCGCTTGTGCGCGATACGCCTGGCGCAAGTCGTAATTCAACGTGTCGAGTTCCAGCTGCGCCCCCCGTTCCGCGAAGCGTAAAAGCCCGGCGGCGGGCAGGGCGTGATCCAGCGGATCGGACACGGGCAGCAGCAACAGGTCGCAATGGCGTGACAACAGGCTCAACTGCTGCTCGGCACCGTCGGACAAGGCGCGTTCGTCGCAGATCACGATCACCAGGCTGCCAGGGCGCAACACTTCACGGGCGCGGCGCAAGGCAATGCCGAAGGCGTCGCGGTCGGGTTCGCGTTCGGTGTGCAGCGACTGATTAACCCGTACCAGTCGGTTGAGCAATTGCAGCAGGCTCTGTTTACTGCGTCGCGGCTTGATCTCGTAGTGTTCGTTGTCGCCGAACACCAGCCCGCCGACTCGGTCGTTGTGGCCCAGTGCGGCCCAGCCAATCAGGCTGGCGGCCTGGGCGGCGAGCACCGACTTGAACATCAGCCCCGAGCCGAAAAACAGCCGGCAGCTCTGTTCGACCATGATGAAAATCGGTCGCTCGCGTTCTTCGTGGAACAGCTTGGTGTGGGGTTCCTGGGTTCGGGCGGTGACGCGCCAGTCGATGCTTCGCACGTCATCACCGGCCTGATAGACCCGCACCTGATCGAAGTCCACCCCGCGCCCGCGCAGTTTTGAGTGGTGCAGGCCGATCAGCGGGCTGCGCTGGCTCGGCGTGGAAAACAACTGCACTTCACGCACGCGATGACGCATCTTGATCAGCTCGGAAAGACTGATGCGGATGCCCGGCTCGGGCGGCAGGAGGGCGTTCATCGGGGTCAAGCGACGGCTACGACGTCGAGAATCCGCTGGACCACCCGGTCCTGGTCGATGCCAGCGGCTTCGGCTTCAAAGGAAAGAATGATGCGGTGGCGCAACACATCGAACAACACCGCCTGAATGTCTTCCGGGCTGACGAAGTCGCGACCGGCGAGCCAGGCGTGGGCCCGGGCGCAACGGTCCAGGGCAATGGAGCCACGGGGGCTGGCGCCGTAGGCGATCCATTCGGCCATTTCCGGGTCGAATTTGGCCGGGGTGCGTGTGGCCATGACCAGTTGCACCAGGTATTCCTCCACGGCGTCGGCCATGTACAACCCGAGGATTTCCTTGCGCGCGGCGAAGATCGCCTGCTGGCTGACCCGGCGCTCGGGCTTGGTTTCGCCATGCAGCGCTTCGCCACGGGCCTGTTGCAGAATCCGGCGCTCGACGGCGGCGTCAGGGAAGCCGATTTTCACGTGCATCAGGAAACGGTCGAGCTGGGCTTCGGGCAGTGGGTAGGTGCCTTCCTGCTCGATGGGGTTTTGCGTGGCCATGACCAGAAACAGCGGCGACAGGTCGTAGGTGCTGCGCCCGACGCTGACCTGGCGTTCGCCCATGGCTTCGAGCAGGGCCGACTGAACCTTGGCCGGGGCACGGTTGATTTCGTCCGCCAGCACCAGATTGTGGAAAATCGGGCCTTGCTGGAACACGAAGCTGCCGGTTTCCGGGCGATAGATTTCCGTGCCGGTGATGTCGGCCGGCAGCAGGTCGGGGGTGAACTGGATGCGATGGAACTGGGCTTCGATGCCTTCGGCGAGTTCTTTGATGGCTTTGGTCTTGGCCAGCCCCGGGGCGCCCTCGACCAGCATGTGGCCGTCGGCGAGCAAGGCGATGAGCAAGCGCTCGATGAGTTTTTCCTGGCCGAGAATCTGCGTTGAAAGAAAGGTTCGCAGCGCGAGCAGCGCTTCACGATGTTCCATCGATGACTGTTCCTGGAAAGGGTGACCGAAGACGTTCGAATAACGCCAGGGCTGGGGGCGTTACTTTAATCCATCGCGGGGGGCGGCGACTAACGGCATTTTGTGCAAAGTGCGGGAATTGATGGGCGAAATTGTTGGAAATTTGTAGGCCGGGTCGGGCGGTGGCTGTTCTGGCCTCATCGCGGGCAAGCCCGGCTCCCACAGGTATCAGCGGTGTGCTTGCAATCTTTGCAGCACATCAGAGCCTGTGGGAGTGCAGGAATTGAGGGGCAAAATTGTTGGATATTCCAAGGTGGGTCGGGCGGTGGCTGTTCTGGCCTCATCGCGGGCAAGCCCGGCTCCAACAGGTTTCAGCGGTGTGCTTGCAATCTTTGCAACACATCAGACCCTGTGGGAGTGCAGGAATTGAGGGGCAAAATTGTTGGATATTCCAAGGTTGGGTCGGGCGGTGGCTGTTCTGGCCTCATCGCGGGCAAGCCCGGCTCCCACAGGTTTCAGTGGTGTGCTTGCAATCTTTGCAACACATCAGACCCTGTGGGAGTGCAGGAATTAAGGGGCAAAATTGTTGGATATTCCAAGGTTGGGTCGGGCGGTGGCTGTTCTGGCCTCATCGCGGGCAAGCCCGGCTCCCACAGGTTTCAGCGGTGTGCTTGCAATCTTTGCAACACATCAGAGCCTGTGGGAGTGCAGGAATTGAGGGGCAAAATTGTTGGATATTCCAAGGTTGGGTCGGGCGGTGGCTGTTCTGGCCTCATCGCGGGCAAGCCCGGCTCCCTCAAGTTTCAGTGGTGTGCTTGCAATCTTTGCAACACATCAGACCCTGTGGGAGTGCAGGAATTAAGGGGCAAAATTGTTGGATATTCCAAGGTTGGGTCGGGCGGTGGCTGTTCTGGCCTCATCGCGGGCAAGCCCGGCTCCCACAGGTTTCAGCGGTGTGCTTGCAATCTTTGCAACACATCAGAGCCTGTGGGAGTGCAGGAATTGAGGGGCAAAATTGTTGGATATTCCAAGGTTGGGTCGGGCGGTGGGTGTTCTGGCCTCATCGCGGGCAAGCCCGGCTCCCACAGGTTTCAGCGGTGTGCTTGCAATCTTTGCAACACATCAGAGCCTGTGGGAGTGCAGGAATTGAGGGGCAAAATTGTTGGATATTCCAAGGTTGGGTCGGGCGGTGGCTGTTCTGGCCTCATCGCGGGCAAGCCCGGCTCCCACAGGTTTCAGCGGTGTGCTTGCAATCTTTGCAACACATCAGACCCTGTGGGAGCGGGCTTGCCCGCGATGAGGCCCGCCCGAACACCATCAGAGCTGGCTGATGTAAGTTCCCGTGCCTTTAAGGATGTTCTGCAAGGTTTCTTCCACTTCAGCCAAATCCTGCGCATCGGTGCTGTGCAGAATTTCCAGCGAATCTTCGCCATCGAGCACATCGGCGTCCGCGGCGGCGATTTCGATCAGCAGGCGGTCAGGGCTGAGAGTGACTTTCACCCCGTTGAGGGCCGAAGGCTTGTCGTGGAAGATGATCTCCAGCTCATCCTCGTCCGGAAAGCGGCTCATCAGGAACATTTCGCCCTCGGCGCTGTTGCAGCAGAGCATGGCCAAGTTGTCTTCTTCTTCGTCGCACGGGTTGACGATCAAGAGGTCAGTTGTCATTTGCATGGGAAAATCCTGGCTCGGCGAGCGTGGTGAACGTAACAAAAGGCAATTCTGCCAGCCCCGGGGAATTTCTGCTCGGCTGAGTGTCAGAAGATGTGACGTGAACATCCGGAGCATCCTCAGTCATTTTTGGCACGAGGGTGCGGTAAAGCCGGGCATAAAGTGCCTATTTTTCCGCATGACTGCTAGTGTTGTTCGAGGCATGGACCGCCGTTTACGTGCCGATGACCGAATATGTCGCAGCGCTGCAAGCACGGCCCTTGCTGCACTCGTTAAGCTGCGCATCGAATGGATACCCGTAAAGGCATTGTGTAATTCATTGTACAGTCGCTTTTGCCGATACCCATTCAGGAAGGTGAATGTGACCTGAGTGTCTCGTCCAGCTTCATCCACCTGTCATTCTGTTTCCTCTGCCCGAGAATCAGGAACAGGGTGACGGATTGCCCCGAAAGGGGTTTTGCACGCGACGCTTCCATCAATAACAAGCCCAAGCGGAGTACCACAGATGGCGTTCTTCACCGCAGCCAGCAAAGCCGACTTCCAGCACCAACTGCAAGCGGCACTGGCGCAGCACATCAGTGAACAGGCACTGCCACAAGTGGCGCTGTTCGCCGAACAATTTTTCGGCATTATTTCCCTGGACGAGCTGACCCAGCGTCGGCTGTCCGATCTCGCCGGCTGCACCCTTTCTGCGTGGCGCCTGCTTGAGCGCTTCGATCACGCGCATCCGCAAGTGCGCGTCTACAACCCCGATTACGAACGCCACGGCTGGCAGTCGACCCACACCGCGGTCGAAGTGCTGCACCACGACCTGCCGTTTCTGGTGGACTCGGTGCGTACCGAGCTGAACCGTCGCGGCTACAGCATCCATACCCTGCAAACCACTGTGCTGAGCGTGCGTCGCGGCAGCAAGGGCGAGCTGCTGGAAATCCTGCCGAAAGGCACCCAGGGCGAAGGCATTCTGCAAGAATCGCTGATGTACCTGGAAATCGACCGTTGCGCCAATACGGCCGAGCTGAATGTCCTGACCAAAGAGCTGGAGCAGGTTCTCGGCGAAGTCCGCGTCGCGGTCGCCGATTTCGAACCGATGAAAGCCAAGGTCCAGGAGCTGATCGAAGGCATCGACAACAGCCAGTTCATCATCAATGCCGACGAAAAATCCGAAATCAAGAGCTTCCTGGAATGGCTGGTGGGCAACCACTTCACGTTCCTGGGCTACGAAGAATTCGTGGTGGGCGAAGATCAGAACGGCGGTCACATCGAATATGACCAGACTTCGTTCCTCGGCCTGACCAAACTGCTGCGCGCCGGCCTGACCGTCGATGATCTGCGCATCGAAGACTACGCCGTCAATTACCTGCGTGAACCAACGCCACTGTCGTTCGCCAAGGCTGCACACCCAAGCCGCGTACACCGTCCGGCGTACCCGGATTACGTGTCGATCCGCCAGATCGATGCCAATGGCAAAGTCGTTAAAGAATGCCGCTTCATGGGCCTGTACACCTCCTCGGTGTATGGCGAAAGCGTGCGGGTCATTCCTTACATCCGTCGCAAGGTCGAGATCATCGAACAGCGTTCGGGCTTCCAGGCCAAGGCTCACTTGGGCAAGGAATTGGCCCAGGTGCTTGAAGTGTTGCCGCGCGATGACTTGTTCCAGACCCCGGTGGACGAGTTGTTCACCACCGTGATGTCGATCGTGCAGATCCAGGAACGCAACAAGATCCGCGTGTTCCTGCGCAAAGACCCGTACGGCCGCTTCTGCTACTGCCTGGCCTACGTGCCGCGTGACATCTACTCCACCGAAGTGCGCCAGAAGATCCAGCAAGTGCTGATGGATCGCCTGAAAGCCTCGGACTGCGAGTTCTGGACCTTCTTCTCCGAGTCCGTGCTGGCCCGTGTGCAACTGATTCTGCGCGTCGATCCGAAGAACCGTCTGGACATCGACCCGGTTCTGTTGGAAAAAGAAGTGGTGCAGGCCTGCCGCAGCTGGCAGGACGACTACGCGAGCCTGGTGGTCGAGAGCTTCGGCGAAGCCCAGGGCACCAACGTGTTGGCCGACTTCCCGAAAGGCTTCCCGGCCGGTTACCGCGAGCGTTTCGCAGCCCACTCGGCTGTGGTCGACATGCAACACCTGCTGAGCCTGAGCGAAAAAAATCCGCTGGTCATGAGCTTCTATCAGCCATTGGCCCAGGTCTCCGGTCAGCGCATGCTGCACTGCAAGCTGTATCACGCCGATACGCCGCTGGCGTTGTCCGACGTGTTGCCGATCCTGGAAAACCTCGGCCTGCGCGTGCTGGGTGAGTTCCCGTATCGCCTGCGTCACAACAATGGCCGCGAATTCTGGATTCACGATTTCGCGTTCACCGCCGCCGAAGGCCTGGAACTCGACATCCAGCAACTCAACGACACCTTGCAGGACGCCTTCGTCCACATCGTGCGTGGCGATGCCGAGAACGATGCATTCAACCGCCTGGTGCTGACCGCCGGCCTGCCATGGCGCGATGTGGCGCTGCTGCGTGCTTACGCCCGTTACATGAAGCAGATCCGCCTGGGCTTCGACCTGGGTTACATCGCCAGCACCCTGAACAACCACACCGACATCGCTCGCGAGTTGACCCGGTTGTTCAAGACCCGTTTCTACCTGGCGCGCAAGCTGACCGGCGACGATCTGGAAGATAAGCAACAACGTCTGGAACACGCGATTCTGGCAGCACTGGACGATGTTCAGGTGCTGAACGAAGACCGCATCCTGCGTCGTTACCTGGACCTGATCAAAGCGACCCTGCGGACCAACTTCTACCAGACCGACGCCAACGGTCAGAACAAGTCCTACTTCAGCTTCAAGTTCAACCCGCACCAGATTCCAGAGCTGCCGAAGCCGGTTCCGAAGTTCGAAATCTTCGTTTACTCGCCTCGCGTTGAAGGCGTGCACCTGCGCTTTGGCAACGTTGCACGTGGTGGTCTGCGCTGGTCCGACCGTGAAGAAGACTTCCGTACCGAAGTCCTTGGCCTGGTAAAAGCCCAGCAAGTGAAGAACTCGGTCATCGTGCCGGTGGGTGCGAAGGGCGGCTTCCTGCCGCGTCGCCTGCCACTGGGCGGCAGCCGTGACGAGATCGCGGCCGAGGGCATCGCCTGCTACCGCATCTTCATCTCGGGCCTGTTGGACATCACCGACAACCTGAAAGACGGCGCGCTGGTACCGCCGGCCAAC
This sequence comes from Pseudomonas lini, assembly GCF_964063345.1. Classification (NCBI taxonomy): domain Bacteria; kingdom Pseudomonadati; phylum Pseudomonadota; class Gammaproteobacteria; order Pseudomonadales; family Pseudomonadaceae; genus Pseudomonas; species Pseudomonas lini. Next base: position 348,057 of record NZ_OZ061318.1, on the reverse strand, counting down.
GTCGTGCGTCATGACGACGATGACCCGTACCTGGTAGTGGCGGCGGACAAAGGCACTGCGACCTTCTCCGACATCGCCAACGGTATCGCCATCGATTACGGTTTCTGGCTCGGCGACGCCTTTGCATCCGGCGGCTCGGCCGGTTACGACCACAAGAAAATGGGCATTACCGCCAAGGGCGCGTGGGTCGGCGTACAACGCCACTTCCGTGAGCGCGGCATCAATGTTCAGGAAGACAGCATCACTGTGGTCGGCGTCGGCGACATGGCCGGTGACGTGTTCGGTAACGGCTTGCTGATGTCCGACAAGCTGCAACTGGTCGCTGCCTTCAACCACCTGCACATCTTCATCGACCCGAACCCTGCGCCTGCCAACAGCTTCGCCGAGCGTCAACGTCTGTTCGACTTGCCGCGTTCGGCGTGGTCGGACTATGACACCAGCATCATGTCCGAAGGTGGCGGGATCTTCTCGCGCAGCGCAAAAAGCATCGCGATTTCCCCGCAGATGAAAGAGCGTTTCGACATTCAGGCTGACAAGCTGACTCCAACCGAACTGCTCAATGCCTTGCTCAAGGCACCGGTAGACCTGTTGTGGAACGGCGGTATCGGTACGTACGTGAAAGCCAGCACCGAAAGCCACGCCGATGTCGGCGACAAGGCTAACGATGCACTGCGCGTGAACGGCAACGAACTGCGCTGCAAAGTCGTGGGCGAGGGCGGTAACCTCGGTATGACTCAGCTGGGTCGTGTCGAATTCGGCCTCAATGGCGGCGGCTCCAACACCGACTTCATCGACAACGCCGGTGGTGTGGACTGCTCCGACCACGAAGTGAACATCAAGATCCTGCTGAACGAAGTGGTACACGCAGGTGACATGACCGACAAGCAACGTAACCAGTTGCTGGCGAGCATGACCGACGAAGTCGGCAACCTGGTGCTTGGCAACAACTACAAGCAGACTCAGGCCCTGTCCCTGGCGGCACGCCGTGCCTTCGTGCGGATTGCTGAATACAAGCGCCTGATGAACGATCTGGAAGGCCGCGGCAAGCTGGATCGCGCCATCGAGTTCCTGCCGGCTGAAGAAGCGATCAACGAACGCCTCGCGGAAGGCCACGGCCTGACCCGTGCCGAGCTGTCGGTGCTGATCTCCTACAGCAAGATCGACCTCAAGGAAGCGCTGCTCAACTCCTTGGTGCCGGACGACGATTACCTGACCCGCGACATGGAAACCGCTTTCCCGCCGACGCTGGTCAGCAAGTTCTCCGCTGCCATGCGCCGTCACCGTCTGAAGCGCGAAATTGTCAGCACCCAGATCGCCAACGATCTGGTAAACCACATGGGCATCACTTTCGTTCAACGACTCAAAGAGTCGACCGGCATGAGCCCGGCGAACGTGGCCGGTGCTTATGTGATCGTGCGTGACATCTTCCATCTCCCACACTGGTTCCGTCAGATCGAAGCCCTGGACTACCAGGTCTCCGCTGATGTGCAACTGGAGCTGATGGACGAGTTGATGCGTCTGGGCCGTCGCGCTACGCGCTGGTTCCTGCGCAGCCGTCGCAACGAGCAGAACGCTGCCCGTGACGTCGCGCACTTCGGCCCGCATCTGGCAGCGTTGGGTCTCAAGCTCGACGAACTGCTGGAAGGCCCGACTCGCGAAGGCTGGCAGACCCGCTACCAGGCTTACGTCGCTGCTGGCGTGCCTGAGTTGCTGGCGCGCATGGTTGCAGGCACCACTCACCTGTACACCTTGCTGCCGATCATCGAAGCTTCGGACGTGACCGGCCAGAACGCAGCGGACGTGGCCAAGGCCTACTTCGCCGTGGGCAGCGCGCTGGACATCACCTGGTACCTGCAACAGATCAGCGCTCTGCCGGTTGAAAACAACTGGCAGGCCCTGGCCCGTGAAGCGTTCCGTGATGACGTCGACTGGCAACAACGTGCGATCACCATCTCCGTCCTGCAACAGGGCGACGGCACCCAGGACGTGGAAACACGCCTGGCGCTGTGGATGGAAGAGCACGAAGGCATGATCGAACGCTGGCGCGCCATGCTGGTGGAAATCCGTGCCGCCAGCGGCACTGACTACGCCATGTACGCGGTGGCCAACCGCGAACTGCTGGACCTGGCGTTAAGCGGTCAAGCGGTGGTGCCTGCCACTGCGACTGCCGCTGTCAGCACCGAGCTGGAACCGGCTGCCTGATAGGCGTTGAATGAAAAAGCCCCGTCTCGAAAGAGATGGGGCTTTTTTTTTGTCTGGGATTTGCAGCAGCTGGGCGGGCCTCTTCGCGGGCAAGCCCGCTCCCACAGGTATTGTGGGTGACTCAGGATTTGAGCACGACACGGACACTGTGGGAGCGGGCTTGCCCGCGATGAGGCCGTCAGCATCACCTCGGTGATCAGTTTTCCAAAGGAATCAACACTTTCTCATCCGGAGCCAACACCATGAACACCAACAGCTTCGCGGTTTGGGTGGCGCTGGCATTCTTCGAGACCAGATGTTCAGAACCGGCCGGTTCGTACCAGAACTCGCCGGCCTTGTAGGTGATCGCTTTTTCACCTTTGACTTGCGAAATGATCTCCCCCGAAAGCACATAGGCCATGGCCGTGCCCTGATGTTTATGGGCGATGGACGATTGGCCCGGCTGGTAATCGACTTCGATCATCAAGGCTTTTTTGCCGGGTGCGTTCTTCAGCATCTGGTCCTGCAGGACGGTGACTTTTTCTGAAGCTGCGGTGTCGTGGGCGAATGCCGGGGCTGAAACGCTCAGCGTCAGGGCGGCGAAAGGAGCAGCAAAAAAACGAAGCGCATTCATGGTTGATTACCTGAGGTGGTGAGTCGTCAGGGACCACAGTAAGCCGCGCTATCGGGCAATCAAACGGCCAATTTTCGGGAAGGTGAGGGGACCAATCACAGAGTGCGCAGAGCTAAAGGGTGATGAACTGTGGCGAGGGAGCTTGCTCCCGCTGGGTTGCGCAGCGGCCCCAAAACCGGTGGACGCGCAGGACCAGGCAGACTGCGTTCGCCGGATTTACGTCTGCTGCGCCCGAGCGCGGACCGGACGGCGGGAGCAAGCTCTCTCGCCACAGATGTTTGTCAGACGATTGGAAAGCTGTTGAAGTCGACGGCATTCGCCAGTCGGCTGTCGATCAGGCCGATAAAGCCTTGCACTTCGGGGCAGTTGAAATGCGAGTGCATGGCCGCTTCCGATTGCCAGCGGGCGCTGACCGTCCAGCGGGTGTCGTCCTCGGGGCAGCGGTCGACCATATAGGAGTCACAGCCCGGTAGTTCGCGCAGGGTGTCGACAATCTTTTGCAGTTGCTTACCCAGTTCGTCCGAGCGGCCGGCGGCAGCCTGCACCTTTACGGTGTTGATCACTTCGTTGGACATTGCTCACACTCCTGAATCAGGCCGGACGAATCCTGCTCATTGAGGGATAACGCCCAATCAGGATAGGCCTGCACCCCCAGACCGCCAATAGCCAATCGCCAGATAAAGCCGCAGACCAATCCCTCAGCCGAGCTGCTGCAAAATGTCTCTTAAGCGGTCCAGGGCGATGTCGATGTCCAGGGTTTCGATCGCGCCGAACCCCAGGAAAAGCCCGGCCCGCGGCGTTTGCTGGTAAAAAAAACTGTCCAGGGCATAGAGTCCCACTTCGACTTTTTTTGCCAATTCGATCACCAATGGAATATCGACCGGCACCTTGCACAGCACCGCCATGTGGAACCCGGCCGTGGTCGGCACTGCCTCAAACCACGGCGAAAGGTCACCCGCCATGCGCGCCAGGATCCGTTCACGGCGTCCGGCGTAAATCGTATGGCTGCGTCGGATGTGCTTGAGTAGACAACCCTCGGCGATGAACTTGGCGAGCGCCCATTGGGGCAGGGTGGAGGTATGCAGGTCGGTAAGCTGCTTGGCACGGATCACCGCTTCGAGAATCGCCGGCGGCAAAATCGCGTACCCAAGCCGCAACTCCGGCAACAGGGTCTTCGAGAAAGTACCGACGTAGGCGACGATGCCGCGCTCATCCAGGCTTTGCAGCGAGTCGGTGGGCCGGCCTTCGTAGCGGAATTCGCTGTCGTAATCGTCTTCGATAATGATCGCCCCCAGCTCATAGGCCCTTGCGAGCAGGGCTTCGCGGCGGGACTGGCTCATAGGCATGCCCAAAGGGAACTGGTGGGACGGGGTGACGTAAATCAGCCGGGTGCCATCGGGAATGTGCTCGACCTGAATGCCTTGCGCATCCACCGGCACGCCGACCACCGTCGCGCCATGGCTCCCGAATAACAGGCGCGCCGGCGGGTAGCCGGGATCTTCCATGGCAACGAGGCTGCCCGGTTGGGTCAGGACCCGGGAAATCAGGTCCAGCGCCTGTTGCGCGCCGTTGCACACCACCACGTCTTCGTCCTGGCAATTGACCCCACGCGAGAACGCGATGTGCCGTGCGATGGCATTGCGAAGCGCCGGCAGGCCTTCGGGCAGGCTATAGAAACCTTTGGAACCGGCGATCTGGCGCAAGGCATGGGAAGTGCAACGGCGCCAATCGTCCTGCGGAAACTGGCCCTTGCTGGTGGCGCCACCGATGAACTCGTAACGCAGCGAGCCTTCCAGCGTCGGGTGGCGCAAGAATGTCGGCAGGCTGCGCCAGCGTTCGATGACATCAAAGCTCGCCAGCTCCGAATGGCTCTGTTTGCGAACGATTTTTGCCGGCCGGGCATTGACGTAAGTGCCTTTGCCGATCACCCCGGTAAGGAAGTTTTCGTAGGTGAGTTGCGCATACGTGTCGGAAATGGTTTTGCGTGAGATCCCCAGTTGTTCGGCCAGCAAGCGGCTGGGCGGCAGCTGCGCCCCGGCCGCCAGACGGCCGGATTCAATGGCGTCGCGCAGTTGCCGGTACAACTGGCCTGCCAGGTCCTTGCGGCCGTTGATGACAACATGAAGTTCCATACCGGCGGGGCTCCTGGGGCGGTTGAGGCGACTGTGCGTCGCGCCAGATTACCCGCATGAATGGCTGCACAGAAGTTGCGTGGGCGAAAAACCTGCGATTGGCCTGCTGCGGCGGTCCATGGTTTTTTCGACGAATTGGACCTGTCACGCCCAGGGATCAGGCTCTACCTTGGAGTCATCTATCCGATCCATGAGGTCGCCCCATGAACCCCCGTCTGGATTACTACAGCGCATCCCCCAAAGCGATGAAAGCCATGATCGCCATGGAGGCCTTGACCCGCGACCTGAGCATTGAACCGGCCTTGTTGAACCTGATCAAAATCCGCGCCTCGCAGCTCAATGGCTGCGCCTTCTGCACCGACATGCACTCGGTGGATGCGCGCCGCTTCGGCGAGAGCGATCGCCGGTTGTATGCGATCGTGGTCTGGCGCGACAGCAGCTTCTTCAACCCTCGCGAGCGCGCTGCCCTGGCCTGGACCGAAGCGGTAACCCTGCTCTCGGAAAGCCACGTGCCGGATGACGTTTACGCACTGGCCCGGGAGCAGTTCAGCGAAGGTGAACTGGTCGACCTGACGATGGCCGTCAGCACCATCAACAGCTGGAATCGCCTGGCGGTGAGCTTTCGGCAAACGCCCAGCGGTTAATTCAAGCGCTTACAGACAGGTGACTCAATTTTTGCCCGATTGTCATATCAGGTTCATGAACAGTCAGCAGGATAAAACGCTCAAGGACAGATCGACAGGGAGTCATCAATGTCATTCATGGAATCCACCTCGCGCCAGGGGATGGCCGAGTACCGCTGGCCCGCAGAACAGCGCGAATCCCTGCACTCGCGGGTAGCCGGCATTGATCCGGTGCTGGTGCAGTCGTTCATGGTCAGCGCCCGTTGCGGCTGTTTCATGCAAGCGGCCCGCAGCCTCAACATCAAGTCGACTCAATTGCGTAAACAATTGGCGCAACTTGAAGCGCAATTGCAGTGTTCGCTGTTCAGCCATTCGGGCAATGGCTTTGCCCTCAGTCGTGACGGCTTGCAGCTTCAGGCGCAGTTGATTGCCCTGGCCCGTGAACGCGACTTGCCAGTGATCGAACAACCCTTGATTCGCCTGGCCGTGGCGGAGTCAATCCTGCACGACATCCTCGGCCGTGATCTGGTCTCGCTGCTGCGGCGCAACGCCAGTGTGCGCCTGGACATCATTTCCCTGGACAGCGAACTGTCCCTGCGGGCGATCAGTGCCGATGTGGTGGTGTGGCTGGCCGGCACCGATTCGCCGTTGCCAGGCCCCAGTTTCGCTATCAGTGAGCCCCAGCGTCTGGCGCGGCTGGACTATATGCCGCACATCGCCAAACGGTATTCACGGGTCGCGGCGCGGCCGGACAGCCTGGGTGACCTGGCCGATTTCATGCTGGTGCAATGGCAGCACGATCGCCAGGTCACCGCTTTCGGCCCATGGAACAGTTTGGTGGAGCAGCGCCTGGCGGGGATGGTGCAGCTGCATTCCTATGAGCTGATGCTGGAGATGATCCGTTGCAGCGCCTGCATCGGTTTGTTGCCGCACTACATGAGCCAATTCGACCGGGCGCTGGTGGCATTGCCCGGGCTTTTCAAGCAACCGATGCAGCGCCAGGTGTGGATGGCGGTCAATGTCGACTCCCGGAATGAGGCCGGGGTGCAGGGGATCGTCGAGCTGATTCACAACACGTTCAACGAGCGGCGGGAATGGTTTGAAGGCTAGCCACTGTTCAAATGTGAGAGCGAGCCTGCTCGCGATGGGACCATCACATTCGACATCAATGTCGACTGTGCAGGTCGCCTTTAACGAGCAAGCCCGTCCCCACGCTCTGCGTGGAACATGGGAACGATCAATCTCCTTGTCTATCCGCTTGGATATCGGCCGGTGTGGTGGTGAAGGCAGGCGCCGCATGACTGTGCACTGTCTGGGCACCGACACCACAACTTGCGAAAAGCGCCATCAGGCTGAATCCAGCGACGCGAAGCAAACCTTTCATAGAAATTTCCTCATTTTCCGAAGGTGACATTCAGTCCGGCCAATAACGTCGTTGCTCAAGTCGAAAGTCCAGGTGGCGGTGTACGACTCCAGTGCTGGATAGTCGATTGGTATGCTTTTTACTCTAGCAGGTGGTTGTCGCGTCAACCGTCCAGCCATGCCGCTCTTTTATCGAGCTGTCCCCTTAGCTTTTTTTCAGCGGAAGAAAGTAGGCGGCCCATCTGATTGCCATCAACGCCAGATTGGCGCCATCGCGCAACAGCAAGCTACCCGCGGCACGCCGTACTTCCTTCGAGCTGACGCGGCCACGGGCGATGTCGAAGCGGGCAAAACTGTGCATGTGACGAATGACATCGAACGCCATGAGCCCCGATGCTGCCAGGAAAAAGAAAATCCGCTGCCAATAGGGTATGCCCAGCGACCGCACCAGGTCCGTGGTGACGTGCTGGTGCGCCACTTCTTCAGCGCAATGCCATCGCCACAGGCGGGTCTGTGGAGACTCCTTGACCGAGAGCAAGCCGCTCTTACGCAAGGCGGCAGCGGACATGACAGCCGTCACGTGCTCGAACGCGGCAGCCAATGCCAATTGCGCATTGAGTGACAATTTCGACTGAAGAGCCTCGAGATCTTTTTCGATCATGTGCTCGAACTTCTTGACTTCAAACCCCTGGTTTTCCAGTTGCTGGTTGTACAGCCTGTGCGCTCGCTGGTGGGCTCGTTCCTCTGCCACGAAGCTGCGCGAATGTTCGGCAAGCGCCGACGTTTGTTGCAGCCGCAACGCAGATGACTCCACCACCGAAATCACGAATTGCTCACCGGCAGGAAGCAGTACCGAACAGGCATCGAACAGATAGGTTTTGATCGATGTGTCGTTCCAGAATGGCTTGAAGACAATGGCCTCGGCAGTCTTTGCGCGCCGCTGTTCGATAGGTGCGTCTGTCATGGCTTACTTCCAGAGTCGGGGACCGAGTCGCATCCAGGTTGCAAGAAAGGTGGGCAGGTCCGTCACGCCGCCGGGCTTGCTTTTGGCCAGAGCCCTCGATTGAGCGTACGCATGGAACCAGCGGGTCGCCGGCGCGTGGTGGTGAATGCGGTGCAGCGAGCGATTCAGGATGAGCCAGGACAGAGGCCTTGGCAGGTATAAATCCGTCGTGATGTCTGCGGGTGCGCGGCGCGAGCCTTGAGCCGAGATCGGCACGCCATAGTGCTCGGCCTGCGTCAGCCAGAAATCCATCCAGGCAAAAAGGCAATACGGGAGCAGATAGGCGCACACGACTTGTCGAGGCACCTCATAGATGCCTGACCCCAGCACTGCAACGAAAGCGACGATCAAGGCATTGTTCCAGCGCCAGCGCCAGACCGCGCGAGGGGGCGTGTAGCGTCGGGAAATAATATTGGTGGTGACGGTCACCCATAGTTGCTCCGCTGCACCCAGCAGGCTGATCAGGCGTGTCCGCCATGTCTGTTCGTACATCAGCCCTTCGGGATCATCGGCCTGGCAGGTTTTGCGGTGGTGTTCGAGGTGAAAGTAGCGGTAGCCCACGAAGTTGGCGGCGAAAATGGCGGCCGCGAACACACCCACTGCATCATTGAGACGCGTGCCAACGAGGAACTGACGATGCACAGCCTGATGCTTGATCTCCTGAAGACCAATCATCAGGATCGCCTGGAGCACCATCAGCGGAACAACGGGCAGCCATCCGAACCTCTCATGCGCAGTCAGCCAGGCGATCGCGGTCGTATTCAAGACGCACAGGGCCATGAACAGATAGCTGGGCAGGTTGGAGCGCGAGCCAGCATCGACGTGCTGCGCTTTTGTCAGAGAGGCGTTCACAAGCACACGGAGCACAGTTTTTTCATGCGCTGCAGCCAAGGCAGCGGAACTCTCTTCCATATGAAGGAAAGGCCGGAGAGTGGCACTTTACCTACGATCAGCACGCCGACATCCAGCGAAGGCTCATGCGGGAAATAGTTGTCGTTGATGGCGACAATCTTGCGAAAGCCTTTTTTGAAGTAAAACCGCAGTTGTGGATCCAGCGGCAGGCCCTTGCGTTCACCTCGCACATACTGCGCTACTGGAAGATCAGGATTCTGCGAGGCCCAATGACGAAGACCCGGGACCGGCGAGCCAAGATAGATGTCTGACCATCCCGCCTTCAGCGCATGGGGCCAGAAGAACTCGAAAATCGCTTGCACCGCTTTCGGATCAACACTGCTCAGGCTGATGCCAAACAGCACACCGGTTTTTGCGGACTCCTCGCCGTCCTGTTTTCTTGCGCAGTCTGCCCATGTCGGGCACTTGCGTATGGTGTCGTGACGGGTAGGTTTCATGAACAACGACGCCAGCGCAGTCCCCGTGCGAGTGCAAAAAGCGCCGATACTCAATGCAGGGAAAGAGGCGATCCGTGACGCCAGCATGGAGGCCTCGGCGCGCTGATCGCTTTCCCATTTCCTTTGCTCAAGTTCAAGCACCGAGGGAATGTCAGCTGGCGATAGAAATCGAACGTTGATCTCAACATCGTTAGTGGGGCAGTAAGCCCCCACTTCATTTCTGCCAGCGTAACGATCAGGGATCTTTGCAATCCCGTTTTTCAAGGAGGCTTCCATCTCGGCAACAGTCAACATTACGTATTCGGCTCACAGATTGAAGGGGCGAGAAATCAATCCGAGTTACTGTATTGCGCTTGTGTGAACGTCTGATGATGGGGCCGCAATGACTGACCCCCGCTCATTTGTGGCGAGGGGGCTGCCCCCGTTGGGCTGCGCAGCAGCCTCAAAACCATTCAACCCGGTTTTATCTGATAAATCGCATTTACCGGGTTTACGACTGCTACGCAGCCCAACGGGGGCAGCCCCCTCGCCACAGGTGGATACACCTTCAATTGTTATCGCCACTCATGGGGATCGCGGTTTAGAGTGATCGGCCACACACCGATCAAGGACGAACACCGCCATGCCTGACCATGACCCCGCCATTCACCTCGAACGCTTCAGCGAACACCACATCGAGGGCATCACCGCGCTCTACAATGACCCGGCCGTGGCCCGGCAGGTGCTGCAAATGCCGTTTCAGTCCACCGAGGTCTGGCGCCAACGCCTGATGGCGGACAACGAACGCGCGGTGAAACTGGTGGCGCTGCACCAGGGATCGGTCATCGGCAATATTGGCCTGGAACAGTTTTCGCGAATCCGCCGCAGCCACGCCGGCAGCTTCGGCATGGGTGTCGCCGTGGCTTGGCAGGGCAAAGGCGTCGGTTCGAAACTGCTGGCAGCAGCGCTGGACATCGCCGACAACTGGATGAACCTGCAACGGGTCGAGCTTTCGGTGTACGCCGACAACGAAGCAGCCATCGGCCTGTACCAGAAATTCGGCTTTGAAACCGAAGGTCTGTTTCGTGATTACGCCGTGCGTGACGGTCGGCTGGTCGATACCCTGAGCATGGCGCGCCTGCGTCGCACGCCCGAGGCCCAATGCCGGTAAGTCACGAAATCTGAGCGACGAAAATCCTGTGGGAGCGTGGCTTGCCCGCGAAGAACGATGACGCGGAATACCTGAAAAACCGCGGTGCATTCTTCGCGGGCAAGTCGGATCGCCGCACCGCTCGCTCCTACAGGTTCTGCGCGAGTCAGTCGCCCAATGCGAACGCCACCGCCGCCCGCGCATGCAGTTCGGTGGTGTCGAGCAAGGGCAGGGCGCTGTGCTCGGGTTTGATCAGCAGGCCTATTTCGGTACAGCCGAGGATGATCGCCTGGGCGCCGCGTTCGGTCAGCGATTCGATCACCCGTTGATAGACCTGGCGTGACGCCTCGCTGATTACCCCGACACACAACTCGTCATAGATGATCTGGTGCACGGCTTGGCGCTCCTCGGCGTCCGGCACCAGCACCGTCAGGCCCTTGGCCGTCAGATGCTCCTTGATAAAGTCCTGTTCCATGGTGAATGCAGTCCCCAGCAAACCCACTCGCAGCGCGCCGACGTCCAGTGCCGCTTGGCCGGCCGGATCGGCAATGTGCAGGAACGGAATATCGATCGCTGCCTGTATCTGCCCGGCCACCTTGTGCATGGTGTTGGTACACAGCACCACGCACTCGGCGCCACCCGCCTGCAGACGCTGGGCCGCATCCACCAGAATCGCCGCCGCATCGTCCCAGCGCCCGGCATGCTGGGCCTGTTCTACAGGGCCGAAGTCGACGCTGTACATCAGCAATTTCGCCGAACGCAACGGCCCCAGGCGATCGCGTACCTGCTGGTTGATGAGACGGTAATATTCGGCGCTGGACTCCCAGCTCATGCCGCCGATAAGGCCGATGGTGTGCATTGGATTTCCTCAGGCTATGGCCTGTGTTGATAGGTCAGGCCTGAAGGGAGTTTCCGTTTGTCCAACGGCCGATACCAGCGAAAATCAACTGTACCGTTCATCTTTCGGTGAAGTGTCATGGTGCTTTTCATCTACCGAGCCTCTGTAGCCGTTCGCACCTTTTCTGTACGCGAGCGGCCGGCATCTGCCATGCTCAAAGTCCGCAGCAACGCTTCAACCAAAGGAACACCGCAATGGACGATGTACAGCAACTGGGCGAGATGCTTCGCCACTATGCAGATAGCGAAGCGCACAAGAAGCAACTGTTTGAGTCGCAATCGGCCGTGTGGGCGACGCGCGTTGGTGAGTTGTTCGATCAGATCCAGCAGTGGCTGGCACCGGTCCTGACGCCCAATTTGTTGGAGGTGAGCCGCGAGGCGTATGTCGCGTCCGGGCCGAGCGTGCCGGCGGAGACGTCGACGTTCAAGACCGAGAAACTGTCCATTGTGATCGCCGGTAAACCGGTGGAGTTCGTGCCGGACGTGATGGGCGCAGGTGGGCAGATTTCCCTTGCAGTGATGGGCTTGACCGCCGCGCGTTATGGCAGCATTTCGCTGGTGTGCCTGCCGCCCTCCAGCAATTGGCAGTGGCGCAAGACCAATGGCTTGAAAGACCCGGATACCTTTGCTTTCGATGCGAACTTCCTGGCGCAGCAGCTGCAGAGCCTGATTCCCCGCGAGCGCGGCTGAATTCTCTGAACTTGCACATTCCCCTGTGGGAGCGAGCCTGCTCGCGATGGCGGTTTAGCAATCAACATGTATGTTGACTGACCCTCCGCTATCGCGAGCAGGCTCGCTCCCACATTGATCTGCGGCGTTCCCGGCAGATGGATTCACTGCAGCTTCCTCAGTAGATGGGGTGCCTCAGATTTCGAGGTTGCCCCAACCCGGCTTCACCTCTCCCTGCCACCGCTTTCACGGTTTTGCCTGTCGCCAATTCCACGCGCCGCGCCACTTCAAGGTCATCGACGAACGGAATCAGGCTGGCATCGTGCCGTCGTCGTTGGTTGACCCACATCGAGGCGATATAGACAGAACAGACTAGAAGAACCGAGTCTATGCGGATCAGATGCGGCGCGCGCCTGCGGCCATAGGCCGCGTCCTGATACGGTTTTTTAGTGTTTAGCTGAATCTGTAACGTGCTGCGCTGCTGTCGCATAGTTGCCCTCCAGATCGAGCCGCAGAATTCGACGCACCGCAATTCCTGTGAGGAGTTTGTGTGGCGAGGGAGCTTGCTCCCGCTTGAGTGCGCAGCACTCACATCATTGGGGCCGCTGCGCAGCCCAGCGGGAGCAAGCTCCCTCGCCACACAAGCCCGCTCCCACAGGTTCTGTGCAAAACCCCTGATGAGGTGGCAGCCACATGTATCAGTACGACGACTATGACCGAGCCCTGGTGTTCGAGCGTGTTGCGCAGTTTCGCGATCAGGTCGAACGTTTCATGGCAGGCGATTTGAGCGAAGAAGAATTCCTGCCCTTGCGTCTGCAGAATGGCCTGTACATGCAAAAGCATGCCTACATGCTGCGCGTGGCGATTCCTTACGGCACGCTGAGCGCGAAGCAAATGCGAATTCTGGCGAGCATTGCGCGGGACTACGATCGTGGTTACGGCCATTTCACTACCCGGCAGAACATGCAGTTCAACTGGATCGAACTGGCTCAGGTGCCGGACATCCTTGAGCGTCTGGCCGGGGTAGAAATGCACGCGATCCAGACCTCCGGCAACTGCGTGCGCAACATCACCACCGAAGCCTTCGCCGGCGTCGCGGCGGACGAGTTGATGGACCCGCGCCCGTTGGCAGAAATCCTGCGGCAATGGTCGACCATCAACCCGGAATTCCTGTTTCTTCCACGCAAGTTCAAGATCGCCATCTGCTCGGCGAAGCAGGACCGCGCGGCGATCATGATGCATGACATCGGCCTCTATCTTTATCGCGATGACAGCGGGCAAATGCTCTTGCGGGTGATCGTAGGTGGCGGCTTGGGGCGCACACCGATCCTTGGTTTGCAGATTCGCGAAGGCTTGCCGTGGCAGCATCTGCTGTCCTATGTAGAGGCAGTGTTGCGGGTCTATAACCGTCACGGGCGCCGCGATAACAAGTACAAGGCGCGGATCAAGATTCTGGTCAAGGCTTTGGGTATCGAAGCGTTCGCCAGGGAAGTGGAGGAGGAGTGGGAGTACCTCAAGGACGGTCCGGCGCAATTGACCGACGTTGAATATGAGCGTGTCGCCAGTGCCTTCGTGCCCCCCGATTACCGTTCACTGGCCGGCACTGATCTGGACTTCGGTACACGCCTGGCCGAGAACCCGGCGTTCGCCCGTTGGGTGGCGCGCAATGTTCAGCCGCACAAGGTGGCGGGTTACGCCAGCGTGGTGCTGTCGACCAAGCCGGGCATCACCGCGCCGCCGGGGGATGTCACCGCCGAGCAAATGGATGCGGTGGCCCGGTGGTCCGAGCAATTTGGTTTCGGCGAAATCCGCATCGCCCATGAACAGAACATCGTTCTGCCGGACGTGCCCAAGGCTGGACTTCACGCACTGTGGTGCCTGGCCTGCGAGCAAGGCCTGGGGAACGCCAACATCGGCTTGCTGACCGACATAATCGCTTGTCCCGGCGGCGACTTTTGCGCGCTGGCCAACGCCAAATCAATCCCCATCGCGCAAGCGATTCAGGCACGTTTCGAGGATCTGGATTACCTGCATGACCTGGGCGATATCAGCCTGAATATCTCTGGTTGCATGAACGCCTGCGGCCACCACCACATCGGCAATATCGGCATTCTAGGCGTCGATAAAAGCGGCAGCGAGTGGTACCAGATCACTCTAGGCGGCGCCCAGGGCAAGAACAGTGCGTTGGGCAAAGTCATCGGCCCATCCTTCAGCGCCACCGAAGTGCCCGATGTCATTGAACGGATCATTGCCACGTTCGTTCGCTACCGGGAAAGCGAGGAGCTGTTCGTCGATACCTTTGCGCGCATCGGTCTGGAGCCGTTCAAGGAGCGGGTGTATCCGAAAATGCTGGAGGTTTCAGCATGAACAATCTGCTGCGTTTGCAAGACAGCGGCGCCGAGTGGGTGCGAGACGATCCGTGGCAGTTGATTCGTGGAACAACGGAGCAATTGCCGGCCGGACCGCTGATACTGCCGTTACCCCAGTGGCTGGCCCTGAATGCCGACAGGACATCAGCGCTCGAAGGCGTCTGGCTGGGTCCCAACGAAGAAGTGACAAACGTGGCTCCTTGGTTGCCGGACCTGCCGTTGATTGCCCTGGACTTCCCGAGTTTTCGCGACGGGCGCGCCTACAGCCAAGCCTATCTGTTGCGTACGCGTTTCGGTTGGCAAGGCGAATTACGTGCGATTGGCGATGTACTGCGCGATCAACTAAGCCACATGCGCCAATGCGGTTTCGACAGTTTTGCCGTGCGCGAAGACAAGTCCGCCGAAGATGCACTGAAGGGCTTGGCGGGGATGAGTGTGCTTTATGGGCGCTCGGTGATTGAGCCGCGGCCATTGTTTCGGCGGCGCTGAAGTTTTCCAGGTGGGCTTGCCCCGATACCCGACCAAGGCGATGCGGGGCGGTAGTCGGCGGGAATTGGCGGCGAAAAAAACGGATCTTTGTGGTGATTGACCAGTTTTTTCCAGATGAGGTTTTGTGTTGTTCGAGATGATGTCTTCGCGGGCAAGCCTCGCTCCTACGGGACCGGGTTGTATGCATTTCTTACAAGTAGGAGTGAGGCTTACCCGCGAAGGGGCCTTTGATGTCAATGATGTGCTGTGGCAATAGATGAATATTGTGTTTTTTGAAAACAAAGTGCCGGGCATTGGCTATACCTGTAATTCCTCTATGCAATATTGTTGCCCGGCCTTCTGACAGGAGTTACAGCATGAAGCTTGCGTTAATGATGAGCACACTGTGCATCGCCTCTATCGGGGTGGTGGGTTGCTCCAGCAAAGTCGTCGAGCCAGACCAGTACTCCGGTTTTCTCAAGGACTACAGTCAGCTGAAGGAAGCCAAGTCGCCATCGGGCGCCGTGGTGATGCGCTGGATGGACCCCAAGCTTGATATCAACAAATTCACCAGTGTCTACGTCGAACCGACTCAGCTCTATCCCAAACCGCAACCGACGGTGAAGATCCCTCAGACCACACTGAACGGCATCACCAGTTACTACGATCAAGCACTTAAACGCGAAATAGGGAAATCCCTGCCACTGGCCAACGGTCCCGGCCCTGGCGTGATGGTGGTGCGTGCGGCGATCACCGCCGTCAGCAGCAAGACCGAAGGCCTCAAGCCTTATGAAGTCATCCCGATCGCCCTGGTGGCTGCGGCAGTCAGTACTGCCAGCGGCATTCGCGACCAGGAAACCGATCTGGCCACCGAAGCGGTGTTTCTCGATGGCGGCAGCAACAAAGCCGTCGCCCAGGTCGTGCGCAAGGGCACCGGCAAACCGCTGGAAAACTCAGATCAGGTGATGAAGACCGATGACGTGAAAAACGTGATCGATGGCTGGGCGTCGGACCTGCATCAGTCGTATCTGAAGCTCAAGTCCAAGTAATGCGGTGGGGCTGAGGGCCTCTTCGCCAGCAAGCCCGCTCCCACATTGATTCTGTTTCGATCACACATTTTGTGTACGCCAGAGATCAAATGTGGGAGCGGGCTTGCTCGCGAAAGCGGCCTTTCAGGCTTATCAAGTGCGCTTCAGTGCTTCTTCGCCTGCGCACGCACTCGTTCTTCCTGCTCGCGCAACTGCGGTGTGAATTCGGCCCCGAAGTCTTCGGCCTCGTACACTTGGCGAATCTCGATCTCGGCCTCTGTGCCCGGCATCGGGTTAGGGCAGCGCTTGACCCACTCGATCGCTTCCTCTTTCGACTTCACCTGCCACAGCCAATAGCCGGCGATCAGCTCTTTGGTTGCGGCGAACGGGCCGTCGATCACCGTGCGCTGGTCACCCGAGAAACGCACTCGGGCGCCTTTGCCGCTGGGCTGCAGGCCATCGCAATCGATGAGGATGCCGGCCTTGGCCAGTTCCTCGTTGAAATTGCCCATCGCGGTCATCAGTTCTTCACTGGGCATCACGCCGGCCTCGGAATCCGGGCTGGCTTTCACAATGATCATGAATCGCATGGTCTTGTCTCCGCTGGATTTGAATGACTCACTGTCTAGTCGAATGGCAGTCGCCTGAATCGACACTACCTCTAACAAAAGACCGCAAAAGGAACGGATTTGTTACCTCTGTGAGTGGCTCATGGCACCTCGATATAAATCCACACCGATAACTATGTACCGCACCTGACCGCGGCTCCATCGACATGCTGTGCCTACAGACAAGGAGTGACTGTATGGCACAAAACATATTGAACGATGGAACGACAGGGGAAGTTGTCATCAGGCCGGGACCCTCATCCTCGGGCAGCGTTTTTAGCGTCGGCGGAGGGGTATCAGGCGGATTCGGTGGTACGAGCAGCAAGAAGAGAAAAAGGGCCCGAAAACGGGCCATGGCAGCGCATCGTCAGGCGCAGGAAAAAGAGCGGGCTCAGGCTGCGGCCAACGCTCAAGCCGAAGCGGCGCGAGCACAAGCGGCCGCTGCGCAAGCTCAGGAACAGGCGCGGCATCAAGCGCTTTTGCAATTTCTGGCAGGCCTGACGCAGCGGCGCGACGTCATCCGATCCGAAGTGGATCGCCGTTTTGCCGAGAAGTCCAGACAACTCACCTCAGCGCTTGAACAGGAAATTCTCGCAACAAAGAGGCCCCCTGACGCCAACCAGACCGAGCGTTGGCAGCTCTACACCATCACCAAAGAAAAAAACGAAATCGACGGGCTGCTCGCCCGCAAGACCATTGAGCTCAATGCAAAAAACGCGGTTGCCCGGTCCTTCGATGGGCATGATCCATTTACCCGCACTTCGAATGATTACCTGACGCGATTGGGGGCGTTCGGTCAGGCGCTCAATGACGGCCACCAAATTTGGGAAAACGCCTACAACGCGGCCCATGAAGCGCGGTTGCTGACATCGCAAATCAATGCACTGACGGGCAAATCCATTGCGCTGGCCAAGTATCACGCTGACCAGACCGTGGTCTGGCGCGAAAGGGAAGCCGTCCGGGAGGCCCAACGTCAATACGCCGAGCAGCGTGAAGCACGCGTTCGCTTCAAGCAGCAGACTGATGAGGATGTACGGGTTGAACGGGTCAGGCAGGCTCACACGCTGACGGCTCCTGTTACCTCCGTTGCCGCTGGCGGGATGGTTTTGACGCGTAACGGCGTATTTGTGGCGCGGCAAGCGGCGGCAGCGCTTGAGGCGGCTGTCCAGTCTGCCGTCAACACCCTCATCGATTTCGCACGCATTGCAGCAAAAACAGGGCCGGTGTTCGTTACCGCAATGGTGTACTCGCCAACCTTGGGCAATGGCGAGTTGACTGCCGAGCAACGTCGGCGTTTGTTCCAGGCTGTCGGGGTGCCGGCGCAAGCGTTGGGCCTTGCTGACCGTCAAGCGTTGCAATCGATCGCCGATGCGGGCGGTTCAGTGGAGGTCGCGTACCGGCTCAAACCTGAGACCGTGCCGGAAGGCACAGCGATCATCGTTGTCAGCACGGGTGGGGAGATAGGTGCCCATGTGCCGGTTGTCAACGCAGTGCTTGACCCGTTGACCGGCTTCTATAGCGCCGAGATTCCCGGGTCACCGACCAGGCATCTGCAATTCACCCCGGACACCACTCAGGTTGCCACTGCCAGTCAGCCCGGGCTGAGCGTGTTGACACCACAGGTCGAGGCCATTGCGACGGGTGTCGATCTGCGTTTCAGCGATTGCATAGTGTGCGTGCCTGGCCAGCCGCCGATTTACTTGACCTTCAATCTGCCACCCATAGGCTCGGGCGTCGTCACGGGGATCGGTAAACCGGCGGCGAATGACTGGTGGAAATCCGCGAGCCAGCCTCAGGGCGCAGCCATCCCGGTACAGATTGGTGACCAGTTTCGAGGCCGGGAAATCAACTCGTTCGGTGCTTTCGACGAAGCGTTGTGGCGAACGCTCGGCGAGCATCCGGCGCTCATCGCCCAATTCGATGAGGTCAACAAAAAGCGCATCGAACAGGGCTTCGCGCCATACGCGCCGAAAAGCACCTGGGCCGGTGAGCGACGCGAGTTCGAATTGCGCTATCAGGAGCGAGCAGAGCTCGGCGCCAATCCTTTCAACCTCGACAAAATCAGCATCACCACGCCGCAAAGCACCCAGGGGCGGCCAGGGATTACCCTTGCGGTCCTGCCCTGGCCGACTCGTCCGATCGGCGTTGGTACCTGGACCCCTCTGGTTCCGCCAGGTATCGAACACCTCGGTCCTACAACCTCACCGGTTACACCGTCGATTCCAGCCGTTTATCCCGGCGCACCCGTCATCCCGGTCCTACCGCAAAACGAGACGTTTCCGGCTGTTGACGAAGGGCAGATCGGTGCCAGTATTCCTGGGTACCCGGCGGATATGGAATTGCCGTCCTCCGATGTCCTGTTTCTGGATCGGCGAGATGATCCAGGTATGGCGATGGGGTTTGGGGAGCAGGTATCAGGCGTATGGCTAGGCGAGGCTGCACGAATGGACGGTGCGCCGATTCCCGAGCAGATTGCGGATCAGTTGCGGTGGATGGAGTTTCGTAATTTTCATGGGTTCAGGCGGGCGTTTTGGAAGGCTGTTGCGGCGGATGTGGAATTGAGTCAGCAGTTTAGTGCTCGCAATTTGAACAGAATGCGTGCAGGGCTCTCTCCGTACCCTACGTTAGCTGACCAAAGCGGCGGACGTAAAACGTTCGAACTTCATCATGATGTTGAAGTTTCAAGTGGGGGCGAAGTTTATGGGATGGATAATATTTCTGTAATGACGCCACGGCGACATATTGAGCTACATAAGGAAAGAAAAAATCATGATCTTTAAAGAGAAATTAGAGGATTACACTGAAATAGACTTTCTGAATTTTTTGAAAGGGTTTGACCATTATCCTAGTGGCTTGGAGGGTAGGGAACTGGAGGTATATCTGGATCGACTTCTCACGCATTTTGAACGTATTACTGAGCATCCAGGTCGTTCGGACGTCATCTTCTACCCAAAGGAAGGCCAAGAGGACAGTCCAGAGGGCATCCTGAAAGAAGTCAAAGAATGGCGCGCACTAAATAAAAAGCCCGGCTTCAAGCCAGAATAACTGCACGGCTTGAAACGCAAACAACTCAAAGGCATCTGCTCATCACAACATGAGCAGATGCTGTTATCTGGCAACCGTTGTGTGCCAGAAACAAGGAAGCCATAAAGATGGAACTTAAAACAACACTCAAGGATTACACCGAGCCCGAATTCCAGGCACTGGTCGACAGAATCTGGGCCGTCGATCTGCCGAAACAGGACCACGACCGACTGATCAATCATTTCGATCGCATCGTGGGTCACCCGAAAGGCGCAGACCTGCTGTTTTATCCGCCGGAGGACGATACGAACACCTATTTATCGGGCTCGGTCGTGTACTACGTCAAAGACTGGTACCACAAACAGAACCGTGCAGCATTCAAGGGGGAGGGGGCTCCTGTTCCACGTCCGGTTGTTGCAAGACCGGGAGCGCCGTTGACCCTGGCGCAGATGACGCAGCAGCGCATTGCCCATAATCTGGCGGACGTACAAAAAACCGCCGTCGATCTGCTGGCCTCGGAGCGGGCGGCAGAAGCGGAACTCATTCTTTTCGAACAACGGATCAAACACCTGAGTCAGCGACAGAGCGCCCAAGTGGACATCCGTGGGCGCGAGGCAGACATCCGTGCTCTGGAGGTCGCCGAGTTTGAAGCGCGCCTGGCAGCTCGCCGGTACGAATACTGGAAAATGAGCCTCACATTCAAGCGAGACAGCGCCCGGCGCGACCTGTCCTACGCCCGATCCGAGCACGCGCAGTGGCAAAGTATCGCCCACCAGATCAACGTCACTTACGACCGCTATCTGGCGAAGCTGAATGAGATCAATCAACGTCTCCATCGCTTTCAAATGGATGCCGAGGCGCTGCTGGTGGTCGCGCAAACACAACTCGTTGATCAGCGTTATCAGCAGGGAACAGGGCCGACTCAGGTGTCCGAACTGCTTTTTGCACCGCTTGCCTTTGCCAATGCGCGACCGGGTATTTTCCTCGATGGCGGCCTTGCGCAACCATTGGAAACCCATCGGGTCGCGCTGCAAAAGGCCATACGCTCGGCGGTGGCGGAGTTTACCTGGCAGATCACCTCGGGAACCCAGGATCATCAAGGTCAATACGCCGCCGTGCTGCAATTTGATTTTTTCAGTCGGGCCGAAGTGGGCAGGTATGGGCTCAGCGTTCCTCTGCTCGAGTTGCTGCCAATCGAGGGTCAGGATTGGCAGGGTTTGGCCGCGTCGGGTGCCGAAGTCGATCTTCCTTTCAGGATGAGCAGCGGCACGTACGCCGTTCCACCCGGGACTATGTCCCGAGGCCTGAGGGAAATAAAGACATTGCTACAGGTGGCGATTACGCCGACGAATGGCAGCGCATTATCGGCCAGAGTGAGGGTGCGAGCCGCCGTCTGGAATGAGCAACTGAAGACCTACTGCTTCACGGCTGACGGATCGGCCCCGATGATCGTGAGCTGGAGTGCGCCAGCTACCATTGAAACCACCTCGACCCTGGCGCCAGCCCCCGAGTATCGGCTGGGATTTCTCCGGTCTTCATCTGTGCCCTTGTTGGAGTCCTTCAGTGACATGGCCGCAATTCGTTTCGATGATTATGTCGTTGTCTTCCCGCCAGCGACGGGCCTGGACCCGCTTTACATCATGTTCAGAGATCGGCGCGAATACCCTGGAATGACCATTGCTGAAGCAAAACCTGGCGCGACTGTGCTCTAACGCAGCCGCTAATCAGCCACCCGCCAAACTAAGGAATGTTACCGTCTATGCCTGTTCTGGAACTCACCACCCTGATCCCCAACCGCACGCCCCGGCAAGTGCTCGACTTCTGCCTGGAAGGCGTCAACTTCCCGAAGATCTTCCCGGAACGGGTCACGCCGTTGGGTGATATCGACCTGACCAACCTGCGCATTGAAGCCGATCGACAGTTTCGCTTTCGACACTGGATGTTCAACTTGATCCCGTCGAATTGGACGGTGGTGATCCGCGAGGTGGGCGAGCACCATTTCATCGATGAAATGCTCAAGGGGCCAATGGCGGCCTTTCGTCATGAACATCGGGTGGCGGCGGGCGAGGGCGGTACGCTGTACACCGACCGTGTGACCTATGCGGCCATGGGTGGCGCACCGTTGGAATGGCTGCTGGTCAATGCCTACATGCGGCGGATTTTCGAAGCGCGGCACCGCAATATGTTGCGCTTGCTCGGATAGTGCGAAGTGCATCCAATCCTGTGGGAGCTGACTTGTGTGGCGAGGGAGCTTGCTCCCGCTGGGTCGCGAAGCGGCCCCAAAAGCTTGCGACGGCTACGCAGTCGAGCGGGAGCAAGCGCCCTCGCCACACAAGCCCGCACAGGGTTATGCAGTGTTAAGTTTTGTTGAAGCACGTATATCCAGTTTTGTGTGACGACATATCACAATTTGTATCTGGGCATAGGTCGTCAGCCCATTTCGTGGTTAACTTCGGCCTCGTCAAAACTCTCTACTTCAACGTTCAGAAGGACTCCGTTCATGGCTCAAGTCACTCTTAAAGGCAACCCGGTTCAAGTCAACGGCCAACTGCCACAAGCCGGTTCCAAGGCGCCAGCCTTTTCTCTGGTTGCCGGCAATCTGTCCGACGTGACCCTGGCGAGCTTCGCCGGCAAGCGCAAAGTGCTGAACATCTTCCCAAGCATCGACACCCCGACCTGCGCTACTTCGGTGCGCAAGTTCAACGCCCAGGCCAACGACATCGCCAACACTGTCGTGCTGTGCATCTCTGCTGACCTGCCGTTCGCCCAGGCTCGTTTCTGCGGCGCCGAAGGCCTGGAAAACGTGCAGAACCTGTCGACCCTGCGCGGTGCCGAGTTCATCGAGAACTACGGTGTAGCGATTGCCGATGGCCCACTCAAAGGCCTGACCGCCCGTGCCGTCGTGGTGCTGGACGAAAACGACAATGTCCTGCATAGCGAGCTGGTCAAGGAAATCGCGGAAGAGCCGAACTACGACGCAGCGCTCGCCGTTCTGAAATAAGCGAAGTTTTACAATTGTTAACGGCCTGGCCCTGTCCAGGCCGTTTTCATTTGTGTCCCTAACCTCCTGTTACGTAAGCCAAAGGTAAATTGCCGGTAAAGGCGCTTTGCTTAATACCCACCAGTGCTTATCGTTCAGCCTCATGTAAAGAAGCCCACGCGCCCAATGGTTGATCACTCAATGCAATCCTCCGCTTCCCGCAATCCTCGTCGCTGGCTGTTCGGCCTGCTTGTCCTGTTGGTCATCGCTGGCCTGTGCTGGAAATTCTGGCCCGCAGGCAGCAGCCCGAAGGAGGGCGCAGGGCAGAAAGCCGTTGCCGGGCACACCGGTCGATCGGGGGGGATGCGTCCAGGGTTTGGTGGGGCGTCCGGGCCGGTGCCGGTGCGCGTGGCTCCAGCGGTCAAAGGCGATTTTCCGCTGTATTACAAGGCGCTGGGCACCGTGACCGCGCTGAACACCATCAATGTGCGCAGTCGCGTTGGCGGTGAGTTGATCAAGATTTCGTTCGAAGAAGGGCAGATGGTCAAGGCGGGCGACCTGCTGGCCGAGATCGATCCGCGTCCTTACCAGAACGCCTTGCTCCAGGCCGAAGGCACCTTGCTGCAGAATCAAGCGCAACTGAAAAACGCTCAGGTCGATGTCGAGCGCTATCGCGGCCTGTACCGCGAAGACAGTATCGCCAAGCAAACCCTGGACACTGCCGAAGCATTGGTCGGCCAATACCTGGGCACGGTCAAGACCAATCAGGCGGCGGTCAATGACGCCAAGCTCAATCTGGAATTCACCAAAATTCGCGCCCCAATCGCCGGGCGTGTGGGCCTGCGTCAACTGGATGTCGGCAACCTTGTGGCGGCCAACGACACCACGGCGCTGGTGATCATCACCCAGACCCAACCGATCAGCGTGGCTTTCACCTTGCCGGAAAACAGCCTGGACACCGTACTGGCCCGCTATCGCACCGGCGCCAAGCTCCCGGCCGAAGCCTGGGACCGTGGCGACACTAAACTGCAGGCCACGGGCGTGTTGCAGAGCCTGGACAACCAGATCGATGTCACCACTGGCACCCTGAAATTCAAGGCCCGTTTCGAGAACCGCGATCAAGCGCTGTTCCCTAATCAATTCGTCAATGTCCACTTGCTGGCCGACACCCTTAAGGGCGTGGTGCTTGCGCCTTCGGCCGCCATCCAGTTCGGCACCAACGGCACGTTCGTCTATGCCATGGACGGCGACAAGAAGGTCACCATCCGCCAGTTGAAAGTCGGCGCCAGTGACGGTGACAACACGGTGATCACCGAAGGTCTGGCCGCTGGTGATCGGGTGGTCCTTGAAGGCACCGACCGCCTGAAGGAAGGCAGCGAAGTGGAGGTCGTCAACGACAGCAAGGATGTGCCGACCACTCCGACCGAACACCTGCAAGGCAAGTCGGCCGCCACTGCACCTGACGCGACGGCCACCGACAAGGCGAAAAAGGGCGGCGCATGAACATCTCGCGGCTGTTCATCCTTCGCCCGGTCGCCACGACCCTGAGCATGCTGGCGATTATTCTGGCCGGCGTGATTGCTTATCGGCTGCTGCCAGTGTCGGCATTGCCCCAGGTCGACTACCCGACCATTCGCGTCATGACCCTCTATCCCGGCGCCAGCCCGGATGTCATGACCAGCGCCGTGACTGCGCCGCTGGAGCGTCAGTTCGGGCAGATGCCCGGCCTGACCCAGATGGCGTCCACCAGCTCCGGCGGCGCGTCGGTGCTGACCCTGCGGTTCAGTCTCGACATCAACATGGACGTTGCCGAGCAGCAGGTGCAGGCCGCGATCAACGCCGCGACCAATTTGCTGCCCAAAGACCTGCCGGCACCGCCGGTGTACAACAAGGTCAACCCGGCGGACACCCCGGTGCTGACATTGGCGATTACCTCGAAAACCATGCTGTTGCCCAAACTCAATGATTTGGTCGACACGCGCATGGCGCAAAAAATCGCCCAGATCAGCGGCGTCGGCATGGTCAGCATTGCCGGCGGCCAGCGTCAGGCCGTGCGCATCAAGGTCAACCCCGAGGCCCTGGCGGCCAACGGCCTGAACCTGTCGGACGTGCGCACCCTGATCGGTGCCTCCAACGTCAATCAGCCCAAGGGCAACTTCGACGGCCCGACCCGGGTGTCGATGCTCGACGCCAACGACCAACTGACTTCCCCCAAGGACTACGCCAACCTGATCCTCGCCTACGCTAACGGCGCGCCGTTGCGGCTCAAGGACGTGGCAGAGATCGTCGACGGTGCCGAAAACGAACGTCTGGCGGCGTGGGCCAATGAAAACCAGGCCGTTCTGCTGAACATCCAGCGCCAGCCCGGCGCCAACGTCATCGAAGTGGTCGACCGGATCAAGGCCTTGCTGCCGAACATCACCGACAACCTGCCGGCCGGCCTCGACGTCACGGTACTCACCGACCGCACTCAGACCATCCGTGCCTCGGTCACCGACGTGCAACACGAACTGCTGATCGCCATCGCGCTGGTGGTGATGGTCACGTTCCTGTTCTTGCGGCGGGCCAGCGCCACGATCATTCCGTCGGTGGCCGTGCCGCTGTCGTTGATCGGCACCTTCGGCGTGATGTACCTCGCAGGCTTTTCGGTCAACAACCTGACCCTGATGGCGCTGACCATCGCCACCGGTTTTGTGGTGGACGATGCGATCGTCATGCTGGAGAACATTTCCCGATATATCGAAGAGGGCGACAGCCCGCTGCAAGCGGCGCTCAAGGGCGCCAAGCAGATTGGCTTCACCCTGATTTCCCTGACGCTGTCGCTGATCGCGGTGTTGATTCCGCTGCTGTTCATGGCCGACGTAGTGGGGCGCTTGTTCCGTGAGTTTGCGATCACTCTGGCGGTGGCGATCCTGATTTCCCTTGTCGTCTCCCTGACCCTGACGCCAATGATGTGCGCACGGCTGCTCAAACGTGAACCCAAGGAAGCAGAACAGGGCCGGTTTTACCGCTCCAGTGGTGCCGCAATTGATTGGATGATCGCGGCTTACGGGCGCAAGTTAAAGTGGGTTCTCAAGCATCAACCGCTGACCCTGATGGTTGCCATCGGCACGCTGGCCTTGACCGTGTTCCTGTATATGGTGGTGCCCAAGGGTTTCTTTCCGGTGCAGGACACCGGGGTGATCCAGGGGATTTCCGAGGCACCGCAGTCGATTTCCTTTACGGCGATGAGCGAGCGTCAGCAGGCACTGGCCAAGGTGATCCTGGCCGATCCGGCGGTCGAAAGCCTGTCGTCCTACATCGGGGTCGATGGCGACAACTCGACGCTGAACAGCGGCCGGCTGCTGATCAACCTCAAATCCCATAGCCATCGCGACCTGAGTGCCACCGAAGTGATTGCGCGCCTGCAACCGGAGCTGGACAAGCTGATCGGCATTCGTCTGTTCATGCAGCCGGTGCAGGACCTGACCATCGAAGATCGGGTCAGCCGCACGCAGTACCAGTTCAGCATGTCCTCGCCGGATTCCGAGCTGCTCAGCCTGTGGAGCGGGCGTCTGGTAGAAGCGCTGGCCCAACGGCCGGAGCTGACCGACGTCGCCAGCGATTTGCAGGACAAGGGCTTGCAGGTTTATCTGGTGATCGACCGTGATGCGGCGTCGCGGGTCGGCGTATCGGTGTCCAACATCACCGACGCGCTGTACGACGCCTTCGGTCAGCGGCAGATTTCCACCATTTACACCCAGGCCAGCCAATACCGCGTGGTGCTGCAATCGCAGTCCGGCGAGAAGATCGGCCCGGATGCGCTGAACCAGATTCACGTCAAGACCACCGATGGCGGTCAGGTGCGCCTGTCCAGCCTGGCGCATGTCGAGGAGCGTCAGGCGCAACTGGCGATCACCCATATCGGCCAGTTTCCGGCGGTGATGATGTCGTTCAACCTGGCGCCCGGCGTGGCGCTGGGGCATGCGGTGGAGATCATCGATCAGGTGCAGAAAGACATCGGCATGCCGATTGGCGTGCAGACCCAGTTCCAGGGCGCGGCCGAAGCGTTCCAGGCGTCGCTGTCGAGCACCTTGCTGCTGATTCTGGCGGCGGTGGTGACCATGTACATCGTGCTCGGCGTGCTCTACGAGAGTTACATTCACCCGATCACCATTCTCTCGACCTTGCCCTCGGCGGCGGTCGGCGCCTTGCTGGCGTTGCTGTTGAGCGGCAATGACCTGGGGATGATCGCGATCATCGGCATCATCCTGCTGATCGGCATCGTGAAAAAGAACGCGATCATGATGATCGACTTCGCCCTCGAGGCGGAACGTAACCAAGGCATGGACCCGCAAACCGCGATCTATCAGGCCGCGCTGCTGCGCTTCCGGCCGATTCTTATGACCACCCTGGCGGCGTTGTTCGGCGCGGTGCCTCTGATGCTGGCCACGGGTTCCGGCGCGGAACTGCGCCAGCCTTTGGGTCTGGTGATGGTCGGTGGCTTGCTGGTGAGTCAGGTGCTGACGTTGTTTACCACGCCCGTCATCTACTTGTACTTCGACCGCCTCGGGCGGCGCTGGGGCCGTAAGTCCGAGTCCGTGGAACCGGTAGAACAGCCATGAACCTGTCCGGACCTTTCATCAAGCGCCCGGTCGCGACGATGTTGTTGAGCCTGGCGATCATATTGCTGGGCGGCGTGAGCTTCGGTCTGTTGCCGGTATCGCCGCTGCCGCAGATGGACTTCCCGGTGATCGTGGTTCAGGCCAGTTTGCCCGGCGCGAGCCCGGAGGTCATGGCCTCGACCGTGGCCACGCCGCTTGAGCGTTCCTTTGGCGCCATCGCCGGGGTCAACACCATGAGCAGCCGTTCCAGCCAAGGCTCGACGCGGGTGATTCTGCAATTCGACCTGGACCGCGACATCAACGGCGCGGCGCGGGAAGTGCAGGCGGCGATCAACGCCTCGCGCAATTTGTTGCCGAGCGGCATGCGCAGTATGCCGACCTACAAGAAGGTCAATCCGTCTCAGGCGCCGATCATGGTGTTGTCGCTGACCTCGGATGTGCTGGAAAAAGGCCAGCTCTATGACTTGGCCTCGACCATTTTGTCCCAGAGCCTGTCGCAGGTGCAGGGCGTGGGTGAAGTGCAGATCGGTGGCAGCTCGTTGCCGGCGGTGCGCATCGAACTCGAACCCCAGGCGCTCAACCAGTACGGCGTGGCGCTGGATGATGTGCGCAACACCATCGCCAACGCCAACGTGCGCCGACCCAAGGGCTCGGTCGAAGACGGCCAGCGGCTGTGGCAGGTGCAGGCCAACGATCAACTGGAAAAGGCCAAGGATTACGAGTCGCTGATCATTCACTACGCGGACGGCGCGGCCCTGCGCCTGAAGGATGTGGCTAAGGTCAGCGACGGCGTCGAGGACCGTTACAACAGCGGCTTTTTCAACGACGACGCGGCGGTGTTGCTGGTGATCAACCGCCAGGCCGGCGCCAACATCATCGAGACGGTCAACGAGATCAAGGCGCAGCTGCCGGCGTTGCAGGCCGTGCTGCCGGCCAGCGTCAAGCTGAACCTGGCGATGGACCGTTCACCGGTGATCAAGGCCACCCTGCACGAAGCTGAAATGACTTTGCTGGTTGCCGTGGCACTGGTGATTCTGGTGGTGTTTCTGTTCCTCGGTAACTTCCGTGCCTCGCTGATTCCCACCCTGGCGGTGCCGGTGTCGCTGGTGGGAACGTTTGCGGTGATGTACCTCTACGGGTTCTCCCTGAACAACCTGTCGCTGATGGCGCTGATCCTGGCCACCGGGCTGGTGGTGGACGACGCCATCGTGGTGCTGGAGAACATTTCCCGGCACATCGACAAGGGCGTGTCGCCGATGAAGGCCGCGTACCTCGGGGCCCAGGAAGTCGGTTTCACGCTGCTGTCGATGAACGTCTCGCTGGTGGCGGTGTTCCTGTCGATCCTGTTCATGGGCGGGATCATCGAAAGCCTGTTCCGCGAGTTTTCCATCACCTTGGCGGCGGCCATTGTGGTGTCGTTGCTGGTGTCGCTGACGCTGACGCCGATGCTCTGCGCGCGCTGGCTTAAGCCGCATACGCTGGGTCAGGAAAACCGCCTGCAACGCTGGAGCCAGCGGACCAACGAATGGATGGTCGGCAAATACGCCAGCAGCCTCGACTGGGTGTTGCGCCACCGTCGGCTGACCTTGCTCAGTCTGTTCGTGACGATTGGCGTGAATATTGCGCTGTATGTCGTTGTTCCTAAAACATTTCTACCCCAGCAGGATACTGGCCAGTTGATCGGTTTCGTGCGCGGCGACGATGGCCTGTCGTTCAGCGTGATGCAGCCGAAGATGGAAATCTTCCGCCGGGCCGTGCTCAAGGATGAGGCGGTGCAAAGCGTCGCCGGGTTCATCGGTGGCAGCAACGGTACCAACAACGCCTTCATGCTGGTGCGGCTGAAACCGATCAAGGAACGCAACCTGTCCGCGCAGAAAGTCATCGAACGCCTGCGCAAGGAAATGCCCAAGGTGCCCGGTGCGCAGTTGATGCTGATGGCGGATCAGGACCTGCAATTTGGCGGTGGCCGCGAGCAGACCTCCTCGCAATATTCCTACATCCTGCAAAGCGGCGATCTCGGCGCGTTGCGCGAGTGGTATCCGAAAGTCGTCACCGCGCTCAAGGCGCTGCCGGAACTGACGGCGATTGATGCGCGCGAAGGCCGTGGCGCCCAGCAAGTGACCCTGATCGTCGATCGCGATCAGGCCAAGCGTCTGGGCGTGGACATGGACATGGTCACCGCGGTGTTGAACAACGCCTATAGCCAGCGGCAGATTTCAACGATCTACGACAGCCTCAACCAATATCAGGTGGTGATGGAGGTCAACCCGAAATACGCCCAGGACCCGATCACCCTGAATCAGGTCAAGGTAATCACGGCGGACGGTGCGCGGATTCCACTGTCGACCATCGCTCACTATGAAAACAGCCTGGAAGACGACCGGGTCAGCCACGAAGGCCAGTTCGCGTCGGAAAGCATCGCTTTCGACATGGCCGAAGGCGTGACGGTGGAGCAGGGTTCGGCGGCCATTGAGCGGGCGATTGCCAAGGTCGGTTTGCCCGAAGACGTGATCGCGAAAATGGCCGGTACTGCCGATGCGTTTGCCGCCGCTCAGAAGAGCCAGCCGTGGATGATTCTCGGCGCGCTGGTGGCGGTGTATCTGGTGTTGGGCGTGCTGTATGAAAGCTATATCCACCCGCTGACTATTCTCTCGACCTTGCCGTCGGCCGGGGTCGGGGCGTTGCTGTCGATCTATGTGCTGGGCGGCGAGTTCAGCCTGATCTCCTTGCTCGGGCTGTTCTTGCTGATCGGCGTGGTGAAGAAAAACGCCATTCTGATGATCGATCTGGCGCTGCAACTGGAGCGGCACCAGGGCCTGGAGCCACTGGAGTCGATCCGCAGCGCTTGTCTGCAGCGGCTGCGACCGATTCTGATGACCACCCTGGCGGCAATCCTCGGCGCCTTGCCGTTGTTGCTGAGTCGTGCCGAAGGGGCGGAAATGCGTCAGCCGCTGGGCCTGACCATTATCGGCGGGCTGGTCTTCAGCCAGGTGCTGACCCTTTACACCACCCCGGTGGTTTACCTCTATCTCGACAAACTGCGCCATCGCTTCAACCACTGGCGTGGGGTGCGTACCGATGCTGCTCTGGAAACTCCGCTATGACTGACCGTTCGCTTATCAAGCTGGCTGCACCGCTGATCACGGCGCTATTCAAGGCGCAGCGCTCGCGCTTGCTGAGCCTGTCGCTGTGCGTGGCGATGCTCAGTGCCTGCGCCATCGGCCCGGATTACCAGCGCCCGCAAGCCGCCGCGCCGGCACAGTACAAGGAAGCGGCTGGTTGGCGTCAGGCCAATCCCAGCGATTCTTTGGCGCGGGGAGCCTGGTGGGAGCTGTATGGCGATCAGCAACTCAACGGCCTGATCGAAAAACTCAACAGCGCCAACCAGACCGTCGCCCAGTCCGAAGCCCAGTACCGCCAGGCTCAGGCCTTGGTGCGCAGCGCCCGGGGTGCGTTTTTCCCGACAGTGGACCTGACCGTCGGGAAAACCCGCTCCAGCCAAGGCACCGGTAGCAGCAGTTCGAGCCTGAGCAGTTCTTCCAGCGGTATTCGCGACACCTACACCGCGCAGGCTGGTGTCAGTTGGGAAGCAGACGTCTGGGGCAAATTGCGTCGAGGCCTGGAAGCGGACACGGCCAATGCCGAGGCGAGCTTTGCCGATCTGGCGGCGATGCGCCTGAGCCAGCAATCGGAGCTGGTGCAGAACTATCTGCAACTTCGCGTGATCGACGAACAGAAGCGTCTTTTGGAGGCGACAGTCGAGGCCTATCAGCGCTCGCTGAAAATGACCGAAAACCAGTACCGCGCCGGTGTCTCCGGCAAGGACGCAGTGGCCCAGGCCACCACTCAGCTCAAAAGCACCCAGGCGGAGATGGTCGACCTGATCTGGCAGCGCGCGCAGTTCGAGAACGCCATCGCCGTACTGATTGGTTTGCCGCCGGCCGAGTTCAGCCTGGCTGAAACCAAAGACATCCCGACATTGCCGCAGGTGCCACTGAGCCTGCCTTCGCAATTGCTGGAACGCCGTCCGGACATCGCTTCCGCCGAGCGCTCGGTGATGGCCGCCAACGCCAACATCGGCGTGGCCAAAGCGGCCTACTACCCGGACCTGACCCTGAGCCTGAACGGAGGTTATAGCAGCAGCACCTCTAACAACTGGATCAGCGTACCCAACCGCTTCTGGTCGGTCGGCCCGCAACTGGCCATGACCCTGTTCGACGGTGGGCAGCGCTCGGCGGAAGTCGACCGCAGCGAAGCGGCCTATGACGAGACCGTCGCCAAGTACCGCCAGACCGTGCTCGATGGCTTGCGTGAAGTGGAAAACTATTTGGTGCAGCTCAAGGTGCTGGAAGACGAAGCCAAGGTGCGCCAGGAAGCCCTGGATGCGGCGCGAGAATCCTTGCGGTTGACCCAGAATCAATACAAGGCCGGGGTCATTGCTTATCTGGATGTGGTGGTGGTTCAGGCCACGGCGTTGAGCAACGAGCGCAACGTGCTGAGCTTGCTGCAGAGCCGCTTGATCGCCAGCGTGCAATTGATTGCCGCGCTGGGCGGCGGGTGGGATGGGCAGCTTCAGGTGAGCGACAAGGAATAACACAAGGTGGGCTAATGCCGGTAAGCCGAGAAATTTGAGCGACGAAAATCCTGTGGGAGCGTGGCTTGCCCGCGAAGAATGCGCCGCGGTTTTTCAGGTAGTACGCGTCATCGTTCTTCGCGGGCAAGCCACGCTCCCACAGGTTCTGCACCTTGACTTACCGGCATTAGGGCCAGCCCCCTCGCCACAGTGCAGCGATCACACAAACGTTTCATCATCTTGATGGCCTTTTGATTACTTTGTGAGTGCGTTCGTCCGCGGAATCAGTACAATCGCCAGCTTTGCTCCCCGAGAACTAACACAGCACGGCGGGGGCGTTCGCGAGAAGTCCCATGCTCATCGGTAGTTATTCCCTTACCCTGGTTTTCATATCGCTCTGTGTGGCGATACTTGCCTCTTATACTGCGCTCGACCTCACCGGTCGCATCACCACGGCCAAGGGCCGGGCGGTGCATCTGTGGACGGCGGGTGGCGCTTTTGCGATGGGGGTCGGCGTGTGGTCGATGCATTTCATCGGCATGCTCGCGTTCACATTGCCGATCGATCTGGGCTACGACGTTAGCCTCACGGCGCTGTCCCTATTGATTGCAGTCCTGTCCTGCGGCTTTGCCCTGTGGCTGGTCAGCCAGCCACAACTGCCGGCCTGGCAACTGGCGTTCGGCGCCTTGGTCATGGGCGCTGGCATCAGTGCGATGCATTACACCGGCATGGCCGCCATGCGCATGCAGCCGGGCATTGATTACGACCCTGCACTGTTTAGCGCTTCGCTGCTGATCGCCGTCGGTGCATCGGGGGCGGCGTTATGGATCGCGTTCCGCCTGCGCCAGCACGCGCCGTATGTGCGTCTGATTCGCGGCGGTGCAGCGGTGATCATGGGCATCGCCATCGTCGGCATGCACTACACCGGCATGGCTGCGGCGCGCTTTGCCGACGGCAGTTTCTGTGGTGCGGCGGTCGATGGCCTGAACGGCGAGGGCCTGGACAATCTTGTTCTGATCACTACCCTGGCGGTGTTGAGCATTGCCTTGCTGACCTCGATCCTCGATGCCCGTCTGGAGGCCCGCACCGCTGAGCTCGCCCAATCACTGACCGAGGCCAACCGCGAACTCACCCAACTGGCGCTGCACGACACGCTGACCGGGCTGCCGAACCGAGTGCTGTTGGCCGACCGTATCGATCAGGCGATGTCGAGGGTGCAGGAGCAGGGCAGTTGTTTTGCGTTGATGTTCATTGATCTGGACGGCTTCAAGCCGGTCAACGATGCATTCGGACACCACATGGGCGACCAGTTGCTGCGTGAAGTCGGCCTGCGCCTGCGCGAGGACTTGCGCAGCCAGGACACCCTGGCGCGGATCGGCGGCGATGAGTTTGTGCTGCTGGTGCAACTCACCGAGCCGAATGACGCGCTGAACCTGGCGGCGAGACAGGTGGGGCTGATCGGGCGCTCGTTCCGGGTCGCGGAACATGACTTGCAGATTTCCGCCAGCGTCGGCATCGCGCTCTATCCGGGTAACGGTCACACCGCCGAGGAATTGCTGATGAACGCCGACGCCGCGATGTACCACGCCAAGGGCGCCGGGAAAAACGGCCACCGCTTCTTCGATGCCTCGATGAACAGCAATGCGCGCAAACAGCTGCAATTGCTGCAAGACCTGCGCAATGCCGTCGATCAGCAGCAGTTCAGTCTCTATTACCAACCCAAATTCGACGCTGGCAATGGACGACCGCTAGGTGCCGAGGCGCTGCTGCGCTGGGAACACCCGACCCAAGGCATGCTGTTGCCGGACAGTTTCATCGACCTCGCGGAGAAGACCGGGCTGATCATCCCGATCGGCGAGTGGGTGCTCAACGAAGCTTGCCGTCAGATGCGCGAGTGGTACGTGCTCGGTTACACCGACTGGCGCATCGCGGTGAACCTCTCGGCATTGCAGTTCTGCCACGCCGGGTTGGTCCAGAGCGTCGCCAAGGCCTTGGCCACTCACCATTTGCCGGCCAACAGCCTGACCCTGGAAATCACCGAAACCACCGCCATGAGCGACGCCGATGCGAGCATGACGGTGCTGCAGGAACTCTCGGAAATGGGCGTTGACCTGTCCATCGACGACTTTGGTACCGGCTATTCGAGCTTGATGTACCTCAAGCGCCTGCCGGCCAATGAACTGAAGATTGATCGGGGTTTCGTCCGCGATCTGGAGCACGACAGCGATGACGCAGCCATCGTCTCGGCCATCGTCGCCCTTGGCCAGGCGCTGGGCTTGCGGATTGTGGCCGAAGGGGTGGAAACCGGTGTCCAGCAAGACTTCCTGACCCAACTCGGTTGCGACTCGTTGCAGGGTTACCTGCTGGGGCACCCGCTGCCTGCCGATCGTTTCATGGCTGATATTCATCGTGGGGAGCGATTGGCGGCGGGCTGATTGACCCTGGGATTACTGTGGCGAGGGAGCTTGCTCCCGCTGGGCAGCGAAGCGGCCCCCTCATTTCTTCAGACCTACCGGGTTGCCTGGACTTACGACTGCTGCGCAGCCGAGCGGGAGCAAGCTCCCTCGCCACAACCCATGCAAAACCGCGCAATGGCGGTTATTCTTGGCCCCGACTGCTTACGCTTGAAACGGGGGAAATGCCAGCATGGACAAAGTCATCGTCATCACCGGCGGCAGCCGCGGAATCGGCGCCGCCACGGCCCTGTTGGCCGCAGAACAAGGCTATCGGATCTGTATCAACTATCAGTCCGACGAACAGGCGGCGCACAGTGTGCTGGAACAAGTTCGCGCACTCGGCGCCCAGGCCATTGCCGTGCGCGCCGATGTCAGCATCGAAGACGAAGTGATTGGCCTGTTCCACCGCGTAGACACCGAACTCGGTCGGGTCACGGCGCTGGTGAATAACGCCGGGACTGTCGGGCAAAAGTCTCGGATCGACGAAATGTCCGAATTCCGTATTCTGAAAATCCTCAAGACCAACGTTCTGGCGCCGATCCTCTGCGCCAAACACGCGATCCTGCGCATGTCGCCCAAGCATGGCGGGCAGGGCGGCAGCATCGTCAATGTATCGTCGGTCGCTGCCCGCTTGGGCGCCCCCAGCGAATATGTCGACTACGCTGCGTCCAAAGGCGCGCTGGACACCTTCACCATCGGTCTGTCCAAGGAAGTGGCGGGGGAGGGAATTCGCGTCAATGCCGTGCGGCCGGGTTACATCTACACCGATTTCCATGCATTGAGCGGCGATCCGGATCGGGTCAGCAAGCTGGAATCGGCGATTCCCATGGCCCGGGGTGGTCGGCCGGATGAGGTGGCGGAGGCGATTGTGTGGTTGTTGTCGGATAAGGCTTCTTATGCGACGGGGACTTTCGTCGACCTTGGTGGTGGGCGTTAATCCTTAAGGTTG
The DNA here is from genome assembly GCF_964063345.1 of Pseudomonas lini. NCBI lineage: Bacteria > Pseudomonadati > Pseudomonadota > Gammaproteobacteria > Pseudomonadales > Pseudomonadaceae > Pseudomonas > Pseudomonas lini. The sequence continues at coordinate 313,019 of NZ_OZ061318.1, read as the reverse complement.
GCGCTGTCTGTTCTGGCCTCTTCGCGGGCAAGCCCGCTCCCACAGGGATCGCTGGTGTTCATGAGTTTGTGTTCACCTCGATCACTGTGGGAGCGGGCTTGCTCGCGAAGGCGATAGCCTAGACAACATCAAACCTTTAGAACGACCGCACGATCCTGCCCAACGTCTCCATCGCCTTCTCTGAATCCTCGGTCCAAGGGCTTCCATAATTCAGCCGTATACAATTCCTGAACCGCTGGGTCGGTGAAAAGATCGGCCCCGGTGCAATGCTGATCCCTTGCGCCAATGCCATCTGAAACAACTTCAACGAATCCATCTGCGGCGGCAGTTCCAGCCACAGGAAATAACCGCCGGCCGGCTGACTGACGCGAGTCTCGGCCGGGAAGTAACGGGCGATGGCAGCGAGCATGGCGCTTTGCTGTTCTTCCAGGGCGTAACGCAATTTGCGCAGGTGCCGGTCGTAGCCGCCGTGTTGCAGGTAATCGGCGATGGCGGCTTGGGCAGGCATCGAGGCGCAGAGTGAGGTCATCAGCTTCAGGCGTTCGACTTTCTGCGCATACCGCCCAGCGGCGACCCAGCCGATGCGGTAACCAGGGGCCAGGCTCTTGGCGAACGATCCGCAATGCATCACCAGCCCTTCGGTGTCGAAAGCCTTGGCCGGTTTTGGCGCCTGTTGCCCGTAATAAAGCTCGGCGTAAACGTCGTCTTCGATCAGCGGCACCTGATGGGTGCGCAACAGTTCCACCAGTTCCTGCTTCTTCGCTTCGGGCATGGTCGCGCCCATGGGGTTCTGGAAACTGGTCATGCACCAACAGGCTTTGATCGGATGCCGTTCCAGCGTCTGGGCCAGCACGCCGAGGTCGATGCCGTCTCGCGGATGGACGGGAATTTCCACCGCTTTGAGCTTCAGGCGTTCCAGCACTTGCAGGCTGGCGTAAAACGCCGGGGCTTCGATGGCCACCAGATCGCCGGGTTCGGTGACTGCTTGCAGGCACAGGTTCAGGGCTTCGAGGGCGCCGCTGGTGATCAGCAGCTCTTCCATGGGCAACATCAGCCCGCCGACCATGTAGCGCAGGGCGATTTGTCGACGCAGCTGGGGGTTACCCGGCGACATGTCGGTGACGACCATGCTCGGGTCGATTTTCCGGGCGGCGCTGATCAGCGAGCGGGACAACCGTTGCAGCGGGAACAGCGTGGGGCTCGGGAAAGCCGAGCCGAAGGGCACGGTGTTCGGATCCTTGATCGAGTCCAGCACCGAGAACACCAGTTCACTGACGTCGACTTTGGTGGACTCGTTGACCTGGCTGCTGATCACCGGCTCCGAGAACGGGCTCGGTGCATGCGCATTGACGAAGTAACCGGAACGCGGCCGGGCGCGGATCAGGCCGCGGCGTTCGAGCAGGTAATAGGCCTGGAACACGGTGGACGGGCTGACGCCGTAGGTCTGGCTGGCGTAGCGCACCGATGGCACCCGCTGGCCGGGACCGAGGACGCCGGAGCGGATCAGTTCAGCGATGTCGTCGGCGAATTTTTCGTAGCGTTTCATCTAGTGCCTGGTTTGAAGGTATTCATGGGGTACTCTTTTGTGGCGAGGGAGCTTGCTCCCGCTCGGCTGCGTAGCAGTCGTAAATTTTTGGGGGCGCTTCGCACCCCAGCGGGAGCAAGCTCCCTCGCCACAGAGACAGCATCTGACAGAGGACTGCATCTGACAGAGAAGTGCATCTTAAAGGCTCAACGGTTCATCGGCGAAACAAACCGGCTCTTGGCCACGCTGTAGATGTCCGGTTCATCATTGTCGACAACCTTGAAACTGATGGTCTGCGAGCTGCTGCTCGGGCGATCCGTGGTCATGGCCACCGACACCGGCACGTCGACGATCTCACCGGGGGCCAGGCTCAATTCGCTCTTGCCTTGCAGCTGGAAGCCATCGCCGTCGACCAGCGTCAATCGATAATCCTGACGTTGCTGGGTCTTGTTGATGACCTTCAGGCTGTAGATGTTTTCGATCTGGCCTTCACTGTTCTCGCGGAACAGGCCACGGTCCTTGCTCACGTCCAGCGACACCATCGGCCGCTCCACCAGCGCCAGGACGAGGGCGCCGATCATTACCAGCAGCACCGCGCTGTAGCCGATCAAGCGCGGGCGCAGCAGGTGGGTCTTGCCACCCTGCAACTCATGCTCCGAGGTGTAGCTGATCAGCCCACGGGCGTAGCCCATTTTGTCCATGATCGAATCACAGGCGTCGATGCACGCGGCGCAACCGATGCATTCCATCTGCAAGCCGTCGCGAATGTCGATGCCGGTCGGGCAGACCTGCACGCACAATTGGCAATCGATGCAATCACCCAGTCCGACCTCGGTGGGTTTGATGTCACGTTTGCGCGGGCCACGGTTTTCGCCGCGGGCTACGTCATAGGAAATGGTCAGGGTGTCTTTGTCGAACATCACGCTCTGGAATCGCGCATACGGGCACATGTGCATGCACACCGCTTCGCGCAGCCAACCGGCATTGATGTAAGTGGCCCCGGTAAAGAACAGCACCCAGAACAGGCTGACACCGCCGATTTGCAAGGTCAGCAGTTCTTCGGCCAGCGGACGGATCGGTGTGAAGTAGCCGACAAAGGTCAGGCCAGTCAGCAGGCTGATCGCCAGCCACAGGGTATGTTTGGCCGAGCGGCGGATCAGTTTGTTCAGGCCCCAGGGCGCAGCTTGCAGTTTGATCCGTTGGTTGCGCTCGCCTTCGGTGAGCTTCTCGCACCACATGAAGATCCAGGTCCAGGAACTCTGCGGGCAGGTGTAACCGCACCAGACACGGCCCGCAAAAACGGTGATCGCAAACAGGCCGAACGCGGCAATGATCAGCAGCGCCGACAGCAGAATGAAATCCTGTGGCCAGAAGGTCGCGCCGAAGATGTGGAATTTGCTTTCGCTAAGGTCCCAGAGCACCGCCTGGCGGCCACCCCAGTTCAGCCACACCGTGCCGAAAAACAGCAAAAACAGAAACCCCGTGCCGCTCATGCGCAGGGTACGAAACAAGCCCGTGAAGCTGCGGGTGTGGATCAGGTTGTCGCTGGATTTTGACTTTATCTTTGGGCGCAAAGGCTCATTGCTTTTTATAAATGAGGCAGGTTCAACGGTTCGGACGGGGATTCTATCGCTCATGGTCTTTCGCTCATCAGCCTCCATCAGGCCTGAGCACTATGACCAGCGATCTGTTTGCATAACAGGTTCAGCTAAATCAATAAAAAGCAGATCAGATGAGTTGCTGGCGCCTGCCTGCGACAACTTGATGCACCCGTAACGGCTGGCCACAAACACCTATGCCAGGTGTTTGCGGCGTGTGTTGATGCGGGTCAGTCAAATCACCGAATCACTGTCCGTGGCCTTCAAATGCCGGCGACCGTCCACTGCGCCTGCTACGGTCAATGCATCGGCTTCTGCTTCGGTGATGTAGATGTGCTGGCCGTCGAGGTCGACCATCGACATGGATTTTTCCCCGTCGGTGATGATGGTCACGTCGGGACAAAGACGGATTTCTTCGCCGTTTTGGGTGATGAAGAAGCAAGTCTGGTTTTCGATGCGCACGGTCATGGAGGCGTCCTTTTTTCGGCGGATTCTGAAGTGTTAGGACGCATCCTCCGGTCATCGTTCTGTGCAACCGATTAATGGTGGGTGCGGTCCATCCTCTATCGAGTCATTACATCATCACAAGGACTGCGCCATGGACGCCTGGTGGCACGAGGTTTGGGTGACGCTGCAAGCGGAGTTCGCCGACATTGGCGATGCTTCTCAGCTGACGCGCATTACGGTGCGATTGCTAATGGCCGCCTTGCTGGGCGGCATTCTCGGTTTCGAACGTGAGCAGAAGGGCAAGGCCGCCGGGATTCGCACCCATATGTTGGTGGCGCTGGGCGCGGCGTTGTTTGTGTTGGTACCGCAGATGTCAGGATCCCAGGCCGATGCCATGAGCCGCGTGGTGCAGGGCGTGATCGCCGGCATCGGTTTTCTCGGGGCCGGGACTATCCTGAAAAACACCGATGGCGACGAGGCTCACGTCAAAGGCCTGACCACCGCCGCCGGGTTGTGGATGACGGCGGCCATTGGTGTGTCGGCCGGGATGGGTCGCGAGGCGACGGCGGTGCTCAGTACGTTGCTGGCGTTGGTGATTCTCGGTGTGATGCCTGTCGTGGTGCGCCAGATTGAAAAGGATCGCAGCCCGTAAATGAACCTTCACGCGTCGGGGGCATTGTTCACGGACTCACGATCTGCGGCGGCTGGGAGCTCGGCGGCTCTTCCCGGGGTGGCGGGCTGGTGCCGGGTGGTTCCTGCTCGGGGATGGGGCCGGGTTCGGTCGGTGGGGTTGGCGGAATCGTCGGCTCATCGATGTTCGGATCGGGTGTCTCGGCGGGGATAGGAATACTCATCGAAACAGTCTCCAGTGGCAGATGGCGTGAGTCGTGCTTAAGTTGATTGACCCATACGCAGGGAATTTGATTCCCCGAAAGACTTGGCAAATCCCTCTGAACTTTTACCGGCGCCTGCTGTTCGGAACTTAAGTGAGTTCATCTCGGGGCAGACCGCTTCGGGTGAACGACGACCAGGCACAAGAGCGTCCTTGGGGCGTTAAGGAGAGATGCTCGATGACCGCTGAAAAACCCACAGAACTGAGCTACAACCCGCATATCCCGCTGTCTCAGGCATTACTCCTACCGCGGATCGTGATTGAAAACACCATGCCGACCCTCGATGGCGGGCAATTCGCCGTTAAAGCCGTGATTGATCAGGACGTGGTGGTGACCAGCAAAGTGTTTGCCGACGGTCACGACAAACTGGCCGTGCGCATTCGCTGGCGTGCCGACGGCGACGAAACCTGGCAGAGCGAGGTGATGGCCGATCTGGGCAATAACGGCTGGCAGGGCCAGTTTCGTGTCAAGAAGCAGGGCCGCTATGTGTTCTGCCTCGAAGCCTGGATCGATCAGTTCGCCAGCTTTAGTTATGAGCTGGAGAAAAAGCACGTCGCTGGCGTCTCGGTCAGCCTGGAGCTGCAGGAAGGGCGCACTCACGTTCAGCAGGCCGCCGAACGCTGCGAAGGCCTGCTCAGTGAACAACTGGCGGCGTTGCACCATGAATTGTCCGGTCTGCTCGAAACCGAGCAGGTCGCTTTGTTTTTGCACCAGCGTAGCGCGGACTTGATGGCCCAGGCCGACCATCGCCCCTTCCTGAGCCTGAGCCCTGAATACCCGGTGGACGTAGAACGAGCGCTGGCGCAGTTCGCCAGTTGGTATGAACTGTTTCCGCGCTCAATCACTGATGATCCGGCTCGCCACGGCACGTTCAACGATGTGCATTCGCGGCTGCCGATGATCCAGGACATGGGCTTCGACGTGCTGTATTTCACGCCGATCCACCCGATCGGCCGCAGTTACCGCAAAGGCCCGAACAACTCGTTGATCGCCGGCCCCGACGATCCGGGCAGCCCTTACGCCATCGGCAGTGAAGAGGGCGGGCATGAAGCGATCCACTCGGAACTGGGCACTCGCGAGGACTTTCGCCGGCTCGTCGCGGCGGCCGCTGAGCATGGGCTGGAAATCGCTCTCGACTTTGCGATTCAGTGTTCCCAGGATCACCCGTGGCTCAAACAGCATCCGGGCTGGTTCAATTGGCGGCCGGACGGCACGATCAAATACGCCGAGAACCCGCCGAAGAAATACCAGGACATCGTCAACGTCGATTTCTATGCCGTGGACGCGATTCCCAGCCTGTGGATCGAGTTGCGCGACATCGTCGTGGGCTGGGTCAAGGAGGGCGTGAAGCTGTTTCGCGTCGATAACCCTCACACCAAACCGTTGCCGTTCTGGCAGTGGATGATCGCCGATGTGCGGGCGCTGTACCCCGAGGTGATCTTTCTGGCTGAAGCCTTTACCACGCCGGCGATGATGGCGCGCCTGGGCAAAGTCGGTTACTCCCAGAGCTACACCTATTTCACCTGGCGCAACACCAAGGCCGAGCTGGCAACCTATTTCACCGAACTGAATGAATCGCCGTGGCGTGAATGCTACCGGCCGAATTTTTTCGTCAACACGCCGGACATCAACCCGGCGTTCCTGCATGAATCCGGGCGCGCCGGTTTTCTGATTCGTGCCGCGCTGGCGACCATGGGCTCCGGGCTGTGGGGCATGTATTCGGGTTTTGAACTGTGTGAAGCGGCACCGGTGCCGGGCCGGGAGGAATACCTCAATTCCGAGAAGTACGAAATCCGCCCACGGGACTTCAACGCGCCGGGCAACATCATTGCCGAAATCGCCCAGCTCAACCGCATCCGCCGCCAGAACCCGGCGTTGCACTCGCATTTGGGCCTGAAGGTATACAACGCCTGGAACGACAACATTCTGTACTTCGGCAAACGCAGCGACGACGGCAGCAATTTCATTCTGGTGGCGGTCAGCCTCGATCCGCATCACGCCCAGGAGGCGAACTTTGAATTGCCCCTGTGGGAAATGGGCCTGCCCGACGATGCCAGCACCCACGGCGAAGACTTGATGAATGGTCACCGCTGGACCTGGCACGGCAAGTACCAGTTCATGCGGATCGAACCGTGGCATCTACCGTTCGGGATTTGGAGGATATCTGCCTCTTGAATACACCGCGCTTCCCTGTGGCGAGGGAGCTTGCTCCCGCTCGGCTGCGAAGCAGTCGCAAACCCGGTGAATGCGGTGCAACTGATGAACTGCAATGGGGTTGCTGCGCAACCCAGCGGGAGCAAGCTCCCTCGCCACAAAGAGCCACCCTCGGCAGCAGAGTGTTTCGCCTTAGTGGCTTTATTGAATTCAACAGGAGTTACAAATGGCGAAGAAACCCAGGTCAGCCACCTTTATCAAGGATCCGCTCTGGTACAAGGATGCGGTGATCTACCAGGTTCACGTTAAGTCTTTTTTCGACTCCAACAATGACGGGATCGGCGACTTTCCCGGCCTAATCGCCAAACTCGATTACATTGCCGATCTGGGCGTCAACACCATCTGGCTGTTGCCGTTCTACCCCTCGCCACGACGCGACGATGGTTATGACATCGCCGAATACCGTGGCGTGCACCCTGACTACGGCACCATGGCCGATGCCAAGCGCTTCATTGCCGAGGCCCATAAACGCGGCCTGCGGGTGATTACCGAACTGGTCATCAATCACACCTCGGACCAGCACGCCTGGTTCCAGCGCGCGCGCAAGGCCAAGCCCGGTTCGGCGGCTCGCGACTTCTACGTCTGGTCCGATAACGACCAGAAATACGATGGCACTCGCATCATCTTTCTCGACACCGAAAAGTCCAACTGGACCTGGGACCCGGTGGCCGGTCAGTACTTCTGGCACCGCTTCTATTCGCACCAACCGGACCTGAACTTCGACAACCCGCAGGTCATGAAAGCGGTGCTGTCGGTGATGCGTTACTGGCTCGACATGGGTATCGACGGACTGCGGCTGGACGCGATCCCGTACCTGATCGAGCGCGACGGCACCAACAACGAAAACCTGCCCGAGACCCACGATGTCCTCAAGCAGATCCGTGCCGAAATCGATGCCAATTATCCGGATCGCATGCTGCTGGCCGAGGCCAATCAGTGGCCGGAAGACACACAGCTGTACTTCGGTGACACCGACAAAAAGGGCCTGAACGGTGACGAATGCCACATGGCGTTCCACTTCCCGTTGATGCCGCGCATGTACATGGCGCTGGCCCAGGAGGACCGTTTCCCGATCACCGACATTCTGCGGCAGACCCCGGAAATCCCGGCCAACTGCCAGTGGGCTATTTTCCTGCGCAACCACGATGAGCTGACCCTGGAAATGGTCACCGATCGGGAGCGCGATTACCTGTGGAATTACTACGCCGCCGACCGTCGGGCGCGGATCAATCTGGGGATTCGCCGGCGTCTGGCGCCGTTGATGGAACGTGATCGTCGCCGCGTGGAACTGCTCAACAGCCTGCTGCTGTCGATGCCCGGCACGCCGACTCTGTATTACGGCGATGAAATCGGCATGGGCGACAACATCTACCTCGGCGACCGCGACGGTGTGCGCACGCCGATGCAGTGGTCGATCGACCGTAACGGCGGCTTCTCCCGCGCCGACCCGGCCAGCCTGGTGCTGCCGCCGATCATGGACCCGCAATACGGCTACCTGTCGGTCAATGTCGAAACCCAGGCCGGCGACCCTCATTCATTGTTGAACTGGACCCGGCGCATGCTCGCGGTACGCAAGCAGTCCAAGGCCTTCGGTCGAGGGACGCTGAAAATGCTCTCGCCGAGCAATCGACGGATTCTGGCGTATACCCGCGAATTCACCGGCCCGGACGGCAAGCACGAGATTATTTTGTGCGTGGCCAACGTGTCCCGCAGCGCGCAAGCGGCGGAACTGGATCTGTCGGCTTACGTCGGCATGGTTCCGGTGGAGATGCTTGGCGGCAATGCGTTCCCGCCCATCGGCCAGTTGAATTTCTTGCTGACGCTGGCGCCTTACGGTTTCTATTGGTTCGGGCTGGCGGCGGAAAACCAAATGCCGAGCTGGCACGTGGAACCGGCGCAAAGCCTGCCGGACTTCACCACCCTGGTGCTGAAGAAACAGATGGAAGAGCTGCTCGAAGCGCCGTCCCGCCACACCCTGGAACAGGGCATCCTGCCGAGCTGGCTGCAGAACCGCCGCTGGTACGCCGGCAAGGACGGCATCATCGACAACGTCAACCTCGCTTACGGCGTGCGCTTTGGCGACCCGCAGCATCCAGTGCTGTTGGGTGAAATCGACGTCACCAGTGGCGGTCAGACCAGCCGCTATCAATTGCCATTCGGTTTTATCTCCGAGGAGCAGGTCGGCGCGGCGTTGCCGCAGCAATTGGCGCTGGCGAGGGTCCGACGCGGCCGTCAGGTCGGTTTGATTACCGACGCCTTCAGCCTCGACAGCTTTGTTCATGCGGTGTTGCAGAGTATGCAGGCCGGCATGGTGTTGCCGTCGGACGGTGGCGAGATCCGCTTCGAGCCTACCGACGAACTGGCCAGGCTTGGCCTGACTGCCGAGTCGGAGGTGCGGTACCTGTCCGCCGAGCAATCCAACAGTTCGGTGGTGATCGGCAGCAGTCTGGTGCTGAAACTGATCCGCAAGGTCGCATCAGGCGTGCACCCGGAGCTGGAAATGAGTGCGTACCTGACCCATGCCGGTTTCAGCAATATTTCGCCACTGCTGGGGTCGGTGATTCGTCGCGATGCGGCGGGCGAAGACACGCTGTTGATGATCGCCCAAGGCTACTTGAGCAATCAGGGCGATGCGTGGGAATGGACCCAGAACAACCTCGAACGGGCGCTTCGCGACGAACTCGCCGATGCTGTGTCCGAGCAGGAGCAGCACTACAACGCCCTCGGCGAGCTGAAGGATTTTGCCGGCATGCTTGGCCAGCGCCTGGGGGAAATGCATCAGGTGTTAGCAGCCCCGAGCGCCAACCCGGACTTCGCTCCACAGGTCACCACCCAGAAAGATGCCCTGGCCTCGGCCAAGGACGTGGCGGCGCAGCTGGAACATGCCCTGAAGTTACTCAAGCAGCATCAAGCTGAACTGAACGCCGCGGATCAGGCATTGGTCAGTCGATTGCTGGACAACAAAAAAGCCATCCTCAGCCATGTTCAGGAGCTGGGTAAAAAGGCGGCTGGCGGTTTGCGTATCCGCGTCCATGGTGACTTGCACCTGGGGCAGGTGCTGGTGATCAAGGGCGATGCCTACCTGATCGATTTCGAGGGCGAGCCGGCGCGGCCGTTGCATGAGCGCCGAGGCAAACACAGCCCTTATAAAGATGTCAGCGGCGTGTTGCGCTCCTTCGATTACGCCGCGGCGATGGCGATCAACGTGCATAACGTCGATAACACCGCCGATGCCCGGGCAGCGCGTCAACGGGTCGCCGAGCGTTATCTGAAAGAGGCGCGGCAAGCATTTGTCGACGCTTATCGGCTGGCGGCAGCTAGTCTTGCTCATGCATGGCAAGATCCTGAAGGCGAGGACGCTGCGCTGGCGTTGTTCGGGCTGGAGAAGGCGGCTTATGAAGTGGCCTATGAGGCTGAAAATCGCCCCACCTGGCTGCCCGTGCCGTTGCACGGTTTATATGGATTATTGAGTGGGCTTAAACCCTTTTCCGATCTTGGTGGAGAGTAGTCATGAGTATCTCGAACAAGGAACAGGGGCACGTGGAACAGGCGCTGCTACCCAGGGCGCGGGATCTCGATGCGTTGGTACGCGCCGAGCATCGGGACCCCTTTGCAATTCTCGGCCCGCACGGCGATGGCGCTGGCGGGCAATTCATTCGAGCCTATCTACCGGACGCCTTGAGCGTGCAGGTGGTGGACAAGGAATCCGGGGAAGAGCTCGGCAGCCTTGAGACCACCCAAACCCCGGGGCTGTTCGTCGGGCACTTCGAGCGGGCCCGACCCTATCAGTTGCGAACCCGTTGGGCCGGTGGCGAGCAACTCGCCGAGGACCCTTACAGCTTTGGCCCGTTACTCGGCGAGATGGATTTGTATCTGTTCGCCGAGGGCAATCACCGGGACTTGAGCAGTTGCCTCGGCGCGCAACTGAAGACGGTCGATGGCGTCGACGGCGTGCGCTTCGCTGTGTGGGCACCGAACGCCAAAAGGGTCTCGGTGGTCGGCGACTTCAACGTCTGGGACGGTCGTCGGCATCCGATGCGCCTGCGCCATCCTTCCGGGGTCTGGGAGTTGTTCATTCCGCGCCTGCAAGCGGGGGAGCTCTACAAATACGAAATCCTTGGCGCCCACGGCATTCTGCCGCTCAAGGCCGACCCGATGGCCCTCGCCACTGCACTGCCGCCGGACACTGCATCGAAAGTCGCCTCGCCGCTGAAAATCGACTGGCAGGACCACGCCTGGATGCAGTCGCGGGGCGAGCGTCAGCGAACCAGTGCACCGCTGTCGATCTACGAGTTGCATGCCGGTTCCTGGCAATGCGAGCTGGATGACCTGGGCGAGGTCGCCCGTCAGTACACTTGGCCCGAGTTGGCTGAGCGGCTGATTCCTTACGTGAAGGAGCTGGGTTTCACCCACATCGAACTGATGCCGATCATGGAGCATCCGTTCGGTGGCTCCTGGGGTTATCAATTGCTGTCGCAATTCGCCCCGAGCGCCCGTTACGGCACGCCGGATGACTTCGCCGCGTTCGTCAATGCCTGTCACCAGGCCGAGATTGGCGTGATCCTCGATTGGGTGCCGGCGCATTTCCCCACCGATACCCACGGCCTGGCGCAGTTCGACGGCACCGCGTTGTATGAGTACGGCAACCCGCAGGAAGGTTTTCACCAGGACTGGGACACGCTGATCTACAACCTGGGCCGAACCGAGGTGCACGGCTACATGCTGGCATCGGCGCTGCACTGGCTCAGGCATTTCCACGTCGATGGCCTGCGCGTGGATGCAGTGGCGTCGATGCTGTATCGCGATTACTCGCGCAAGGCCGGCGAATGGGTGCCCAACCGTCACGGCGGTCGGGAGAACCTGGAGGCCATTGATTTCGTCCGCCATCTCAACGATGTGGTGGCCCTGGAAACGCCGGGCGCGTTGGTGATTGCCGAAGAATCCACGGCGTGGCCGGGTGTCAGCCAGAGCACGCAACAGGGCGGGCTGGGTTTTGCCTATAAGTGGAACATGGGCTGGATGCACGACTCGCTGCATTACATTCAGCAGGATCCGGTGTACCGCGCCCATCATCACAATGAGCTGAGTTTCGGCCTGGTGTATGCGTGGTCCGAGCGCTTCATCCTGCCGATTTCCCACGATGAAGTGGTGCATGGCAAGCATTCGCTGATCGACAAGATGCCCGGCGATCGCTGGCAGAAGTTTGCCAACCTGCGGGCTTATCTGAGTTTCATGTGGACGCATCCCGGCAAGAAACTGTTGTTCATGGGCTGCGAATTCGGCCAGTGGCGCGAGTGGAATCACGATCAGCAACTGGACTGGTATTTGCTGCAATACCCGGAACACCAAGGGGTGCGCAAACTGGTCGGTGACCTGAATCGGTTGTATCGCGAAGAACCGGCGCTGCACGATCAGGACGATGCGCCACAAGGCTTTCAGTGGTTGATTGGCGACGATGCGGTCAACAGCGTCTACGCCTGGCTGCGCTGGAGCAAGGACGGGCGGCCGGTGTTGGTGGTGGCCAACTTCACCCCGGTGCCGCGACAGGCCTACCGCGTCGGCGTACCGTTTGCCGGGCGTTGGGTCGAGTTGATCAACAGCGATGCCGATACTTATGCCGGGTCCAATTACGGCAACGGCGGCGGAGTGTTCACCGACGAGGAACCGAGCCATGGCCAGGCCCTCTCTGTGGAATTGAACCTGCCGCCGCTGGGGGTGTTGATCTTGCGTCCGGAGGGTTAGGATCCTGATCGTTCCCACGCGGAGCGTGGGAACGATCATCGGCCAGGCTTCACCAACGCATCCGCACCCCAAGGCTGCCAATCAACCCGTTCAGATCATTGTCATCCACATCGCTGCTGTAATCGGCGCTGACATACAGGCTGACCAAAGGCGTCACTCTGGCCACCAAACCCAGACCCACATCCACCGTCGATGAATTTCGGCTGCTGCTGATTTTGTCGACCTGATCCAGGCTCACGGTATTGCCGGTATACACCGTGTGCCACACGTTGGTGCGCACATACGGTTCGACCGGCAGGCCGTTAATATCGTAACTGCCTTTCAAGCGTGCACCGACCCGACCGCTCCAGGACGTCAAGTCGCTGGATGACGCATTACCAGAACCGGCATACGGCGTATCCAGCGTAATGCGTTGATTGATCAACTGCGCCTGGGGTTCGACCACCCAGTTATTACCCAGACCAATCGGGAAACCACCTTCCACCGAGAACGTCACCGCGCTGCCTTCGGTGGCTTGTCGCGCGCCCTGGTCATTGCGACTGTAGCCGTTGACCCGGCCACCGCTGGCCGTCAAATCCACGTGCCAGCCTTGCGGGCCGGTCAGGCTCCAGTAGGCGCCGAGACTCTGGCCTTGAAGGCTGAGCGTGTCGTGGCCGGGATCGGCAAGGGCGCGACTGGTCAGCAGGCCGTTGTCATTGCCCTGGAATTGAGTGGTGCCGCCGATCAGTCCGACCCGTTGTGTATGGCCGCTGTTGCTTTGTACGGTCAGCAGTGCCGGGCCTTTGAATTCACTGGCGCCGGGGATAGAAGACCCCTGGGCCAGAGAGTCGGTTTGGGCCTGCCGAGAGGTCTTCCCGTAGACGTGGTCCCAGGCTGAAGGCGAAGCATCTTCAACCGTCAGGCGTGAGCTTTGTAAGTCTGGATTGAAGCGTAAGCGGCCGGGATACGTGGCGGAGGCGGTGGGCAAGGTGAGAGTCGGCAGTGCCTGGTTGTACCAGGGAGTTGGTTCGTCCTCGGCAGGCGAGGCCCGCACCTCCATGGATGAGCACAACAGGAGTGAACCCGTAACAGTGCAAAAAGTGATTTTGATCTCTTGTGAGGTGAATGAAGTTCTCATGGGGGTCTACCTTGCAATCGCATGCGTATCTCGCTTTGGCGTCTCTCCTACCCCGAATGAGGGGCGACCGAATGGATTGAGGCAAGGTCAGACCCGCCCGTTTTTACAGGAGTCTGGAGGCTTGCCCCTGATGGATTTCCGGGGGTAGTAAGCACTAGCTAAGAAGACTGCCGACCTCGCGTCAAGAAAGTGGCCGATAAGCGGTATGGATATTTTAGACCTTGTAAGTGACTGATTTTTGGCGTGTATATAAGTGATTGTTTATGCGAAAAATCATCCAGAAAGGTGCGGTCCAGACGCGCTGGGTAGGGGGCTCTCGGTTGTTTGACGGATCATCCAGCAGAGGATAATCAAATGGCGTCGGTGCGCCATTGCTGTCATTTTTTCTGTCAGAGTTGGCAGTACTTGGCGACTGTCATTTGACGGTGTTACAGGCGCACTTCCACCGCCAGTGGTAAATGGTCTGACAGATGCGTCCAGGGTTTGTGGCCGAGTATTCGCGGTTCATGACTGCTGGCATTACGCAGGTAGATCCGGTCCAGGCGCAGCAGGGGAAAACGCGCCGGGTAAGTTTTCGCCGGTCGGCCATGATGGCGTTCGAAGGCTTCATGCAGGTAGTCGCGCCGGGCGAGGGCGGCGTTGCCTTGCAACTGCCAGTCGTTGAAGTCGCCGGCAATGATCACCGGGGCGTCATCGGGCAGCGATTCGAGCAACAGGCAGAGCAACTGCAGCTGGAGCTGTCGATGGCTTTCCAACAGGCTCAGGTGCACGCAAATGGCATGCACTTCGGCATGCCCCGGCACATCCAGAACACAGTGCAACAACCCGCGCCGCTCGGGACCGGTGATCGAGACGTCGAGGTTGCGAAATTCACGGATCGGGTATTTCGACAGCAGGGCATTGCCGTGATGGCCGTCGGGATAGACCGCGTTGCGGCCGTAAGCGAAATCGCTCCACATGCTGTCGGCCAGGAACTCGTATTGCGAGGTCTGTGGCCAGTCGTTGTAACGGGAAGAATGCCGGTCGTGCTCACCAACCACTTCCTGCAGAAACACCAGGTCTGCCGACGTGCTACGTACTGCTTCACGCAGTTCCGGGAGGATGAAACGCCGGTTGAGGGCGGTGAAGCCTTTGTGGGTATTGACCGTCAGCACTCTCAGACGATGAATCGCCACTGGGGTGTTTGATAGCATTGATTCGACGGCCTGTCGTTCGGCATCACTGGTCACGTTCACTCCTCTGAATCAAGGCTGCTGTTTCCATGCGACTGATACACGGGCGAGCAGTTCAGTTTGAGCGACGCCAATCCAATGTGGGAGCTCCATCGCCCAAGACATTCCTCGAATGATTCAGACAAACACAATTTCATACGGCAACCGCATGCGCTCCAGTATCACCGGGGGCAGCATTGGGGCGATGCCGATTGCCGGCTCGCCGTCGAGTTGGCTGGCGTAGGCGTAGGTGGCGTGGCTTTTGCGTGCGACGGTCCAGGTGTCAAGGCGTACCTTGCGTGCGCGATGCCAGGGAATCAACCCGTGATCGCGCGTCGGCCAGTGCCAGGCCCAGACGGGTACTTCGTTGAGCGTTGCCCCGACCAGGGCCACAGCTCTGGCGCTGGCACGGCCGACGGCGTCATGGTCGACGTTACCGTCTTTGCACCACGTGCTGAACACCACATCGCCGGGGCGCAGATAACGGGCGATGAATTGGGTCAATTCGGACTCCCGCTCGGCAAGACCGTTGTCAGTGAAGCCGCCGCGAATCCACTTCAGGCTGTGCATCGGCAACCCGAGTCGGCGCAAGGCTTCGACGCTTTCCTGGGGCCGGAACACGCTCAGGCGTTTTTCCGACCACTGTCGCGATCCCGGATGGCTGGCGCTACCGTCGGTGATCGAGATCAATTGCAGGGGATGACCCAGGGAGCACAGCAACTGCAGCAGACCACCGCAGGTCACCACTTCATCGCCGGGATGCGGCGCGATGACTACCGCGCGAGCACCGGCCGGGACCAGTGTTTCGGTGTTGATGACAGGGATGTTGTCCAGTTGCGGGGCGCTGTTCCAGATCTGCGCGAGCGAGCTGTTTTCGCTGATGGAAACCGATTTCATAGGCGCTACGTCCTTGTTCTGTCGTGCCCTCAGTCATGCGTATTACTTGCAGGACGCAAGCCTGGCAAACCCGTGAAGGCGGGGTAAATAGCAATTACAGCGCTCCGAACCCTGGATTGCCGCGGGCAGAGTATTGCTCATGGAATGCTATTCGTCGCCTCAGCCTTTGGTCTGACAGGTTTTTTTGATCCGGGCTGTGTCGGGTGTCGCAAATAATCACCGAAACCTTCGAAGGCAAGCACAATACCTGTAGGGGCTTTTTACTCGTCTTCTTCACGCTGCAATTCAAACAGCAGCAGCGAACGGCCGGTGACTGAATATTCGTGACCGAACTCGAAGCGTTCCTGGCCACGAATCGAGGGTTGATTGGTATCGATCATGCAGGTCCAGAAACCTCCGTCAGGCACTTCCGGCAGCAGGAAGTTGACGATGTCATGGTGGGCGTTTACCACCAGTAGCAGGGTTGCGTCAGCACCCTTGCGGCGAATGCCGGTTTCCTGGGCGCGGCCATCGAGCAGCATGCCCAGGCAACGACCGTGGCCTTCTTCCCATTGTTCAATGGACATTTCGCTGCCGTCCGGGGCCAGCCAGGTCACGTCCTTGACGCCGATGTCTTCGTTGTAATTGCCCACCAGGAAGCGCCCGCGACGCAGAATCGGATAGGCCTGGCGCAATTTGATCAGGCGTTTGACGAACTTGAGCAGGGCCTTGCCGTCTTCGCTCAGGTCCCAGTTGACCCAACCGATCTCGCTGTCCTGGCAATAGGCATTGTTATTACCTTCCTGGGTGCGGGCGAACTCATCGCCGGCCACCAGCATCGGCGTGCCCTGGGACAGCAGCAACGTGGCGAAGAAGTTGCGCATCTGGCGCTGGCGCAGTTCATTGATCTCGGGATCGTCGGTGGGGCCTTCGACACCGTGGTTCCAGGACAGGTTGTTGTTGCTGCCGTCCTGATTGTTCTCGTCGTTGGCTTCGTTGTGTTTGTCGTTGTACGACACCAGGTCGTTCAGGGTGAAACCGTCGTGGGCGGTGACGAAGTTCACCGAGGCATACGGCCGCCGGCCACGCTGATTGAACATCTCGCCGGAAGCGGTCATGCGACTGGCGAAGTCCGCCAGTTGACCGTCGTCGCCTTTCCAGAACGCGCGCACGGTGTCGCGGAATTTGTCATTCCACTCAACCCAACCCGGTGGAAAGTTGCCGACTTGATAGCCCCCGGGGCCGCAATCCCAGGCTTCTGCAATCATCTTCACCTGGCGCAGCACCGGGTCCTGGCGGCAGGCCACGAGAAAGCTGTGACGCTCGTCGAAACCGTCGTGGTAGCGGCCAAGGATGGTCGCCAGGTCAAAACGGAAACCGTCCACATGC
The DNA here is from genome assembly GCF_964063345.1 of Pseudomonas lini. Classification (NCBI taxonomy): domain Bacteria; kingdom Pseudomonadati; phylum Pseudomonadota; class Gammaproteobacteria; order Pseudomonadales; family Pseudomonadaceae; genus Pseudomonas; species Pseudomonas lini. The sequence continues at coordinate 296,007 of NZ_OZ061318.1, read as the reverse complement.
ATTTCCGTGGCCCAGTAACGCAGGGAGTCGGTGACCATTTGCAGCACGCACGGGTGACTCAGGTCCAGGGTGTTGCCGGTCCCGGAATCGTTGATGTAGTAGCGCTTGTCGTCGGGCATCAAGCGGTAGTATGAGGCGTTGTCGATGCCGCGCATCGACAGGGTCGGGCCTTGTTCGTTGCCCTCGGCGGTGTGGTTGTAGACCACGTCGAGGATCACTTCCAGATTGGCCTCGTGCAGGTGCGCGACCATCTCCTTGAACTCGGCGATCTTGCCGCTGGCCAGGTAGCGTGGGTCCGGGGCAAAGAACGCGATGCTGTTGTAACCCCAGTAATTGGTCATGCCTTTGTGCAGCAGATGCTGGTCATTGACGAAGGCATGAATCGGCAGCAATTCCACGGTCGACACGCCGAGCTTGCGGATGTGTTCGAGCACGTCATCGACCATCAACCCGGCGAAGGTGCCACGCAGATTTTCGGGGACGGAGGGGTGACGCATGCTGAAACCGCGTACGTGTGTTTCATAAATGATCGTTTTGTCCCATGGCACGCTGACACGATGGTCATGACCCCAAGTGTGAGCCGGGTCGATCACTTTGCATTTGGGCACGAAGGGCGCGCTGTCCCGTTCATCGAAACTGAGGTCGGCGTCCGGATGGCCGATGGTGTAGCCAAACAACGCTTCGGACCATTTCAATCGACCCACCAATTGCTTGGCATAGGGATCGATCAGCAGCTTGTTGGGGTTGAAACGATGACCGTTGGCCGGGTCATACGGACCGTACACGCGATAGCCGTAGATCAACCCCGGGTGGGCGTCGGGCAAGTAGCCGTGGTAGATCTCGTCGGTGTATTCCGGCAACTCGATACGCTCGAGTTCCACCTCGCCGGCATCGTCGAAGATGCACAGTTCGACCTTGGTCGCGTTAGCCGAAAACAGCGCGAAATTGACCCCCAGGCCATCCCAGGTCGCGCCAAGCGGGAAGGGCAGGCCTTCACGGATTCGCGAGGCCTCGGCACGAGGTTCGGGCGCGGTTTTCTTTGGACTACTCATAGATGCTCCTGCATTGGGGGGCGGTACTGGGCTAATGCCGGTCAGCTGTGGCGAGGGAGCTTGCTCCCGTTGGGCCGCGAAGCGGCCCCCCTATCCCCAAAAAGAGGGGGACCGCTTCGCAGTCCAACGGGAGCAAGCTCCCTCGCCACAATCAAGCGGGGCAAGGCGATGAAGCGTCAGGTCGTTGGCGGTTTACGCGCGGCGCGAGGCTTTTTCACCGTGGTTTTTTCTCCCGGCGGGATCACTGTCGAAGCGGCGGCGGGTTTGGCTTTGGGCTTGGTTTTAGCTTTGAGTGCGGGTTCGATGTCTTTGGCATTGACCAGCTTGCCGTCTGGCTTGCCGAGCGCAGACTTGGTGCCGACGCGTTTGCTGCCGGTCACTTTCGATGACTTGCCGGGAGCCAGTGCTTCAGCTTCGGCCAGTTTGCAGGCCATCTCCCAATGGCGTTTTTCCTGGCCCACGGGTTTTCCCTCGGACTCCCAGATTTGATAGGCAAACTCGCGGATGCGTTTATCGTCGGTACTCATCGCAATGCTCCTGAACTGAACTCAAGCTTGGGTAGTTTGGATAAAGAGATTGACCGGGAAATCCCCCAGCGCGGCGCTGACCATCAGCTCCCTGTGTTTTGTGACTGTGATGCTCGCAAAAAGTCCCTTCATATTTTCTTCAGGGACGGCGAACGGCAATTTGACCCGTGTATCGCCCCAGAGTGGCGCGTCAATCTGTGGTTCGGCACTGTTTTCCAGCAGTTCGGCACAGCGTATAGGTACGATCACGATTGCCCGTTTTCCCTGCCATTCACGAGCAAATGCCAGTACCCGCTGAGCCTGGCTGCCGAGGACTTCAAGGGCTTGATAAATCCCTTTTTGAAACAGCCCGGCATGCTCGGCACGCCGGTTTAACGTCTGGGTGATCAGGGTTTGCTTGATGCGCCCGTCACGCCAGTTCACCAACAGATCCGCCAGGTCCAATCGTAGGTGCATGGCCTGCTGACGGCTGACGTAATCCACCGGCCGGCGGTTGTCCGGATCGACCAGCGTGAAGTCCCAGAACTCGTTGCCCTGATAGAGATCCGGCACCCCCGGCACGGTCATTCGCAGCAAGGTTTGCGCCAAGCCATTCAACGCGCCTGGGGCGGCGATGCTCTGCGCCGCCGCACCGAGGGCAGCGCGCAGTGGCTCGCCTTCGGGGCTGAGCAGCAGGCGTTCGAGAAACCCATGGCTCGCCTGTTCATATCCCTCGTTGGGTGCGCTCCAGCTGCTTTGCAACTTGGCTTCGCGCAGGGCTTTGCGTTGCCACTGCCAGAGGCGTTTGGCGTAGTTCTCGAGCGCCACCGGATCATCGCTGCGCAGCTCCAGCGGCCAACTGCCGAGGATCGCTTGATAGAGAATTAGCTCGTCGCCCGCCGAGGGCGCGCCGGGTTCAGTGCGCAATTCATCGGCCAGTGTTCGCCAGTGCTCGACCTGTTCGGTATACCAGGTGCTGCGCTCGCTCAACACCGCCAGCCGCGCGCGGGTGTCTTCGCCGCGTTTGTGGTCGTGGGTCGCGGTGGCCAGCAGGTTGTCGGGGAATTCGGTGAGGCGATTGGCGCAGGCCGCATGGAAGTCAGCCACTGGGGCACTGAACTGCTCAGTGTTGTAGCCGACATCGTTGCGCGACAGCAGCACCGCCGAGCGATACAGCGCGGTGTCTTCCACCGCTTTGGCCGCCGCCGGTGAGGTCAGTTGCTGGAAGCGCACGCACGCATGCTTGAGCAGTTTGCGTGGGCGGCCCACCGGGTGTTTGCGCCAGGGTTGGCCACCGAGCCAGCCGGACAGGCAATCGAGCACGGGCCAGTCGGCCTCGCCAAGGGTTTGCCTTGCACCCTCCATGGCCTGTTGGAAAAACACCTCGTCCTGGGCGCAGTTTCGGCCTAGCGGGCTGATGTAAGTGCGATACACCGGGAAGTGCACGATCAGTTCCTGCAAGGCCCGACGGATCGCGCCGAGGGTCAGGTCCCGGGTCATCAGGTCGTCCCGGGCCACTTGCAGCAAGGCGTGGGCGACACTTTCGAAATCGCCGGCGAGGGAGCCGTTGAGAATCTGTTGGCGTGCCAGTTGTGCTTCCTGACGGAAATCGGCGGGCCGTTCACTGTGCCGGCTCCAGAGTTCACCCAAGGTCTGGGCGCCTTCGGGGTCGTGTTGCAGCAACGACAACTGGTTCATGAATTCGTAACCGGTGCTGCCATCGACGGACCAGTCGCGGTGCAGGGTTTCGCCTTCGCCGAGGATCTTCTCGACGTAGATCGGCAGGTGCCGCTCCGGTGCCAGGCTATCGACTCTGCGCCGTAATTTGCGGCAGTAGCCACGCGGGTCGGCGAGGCCGTCGATGTGGTCGATGCGCAGCCCGTCGACAAGACCTTCGGCCACCAGCTCGAAGATTTTTGCATGGGTCGCCTCGAACACCGCCGGGCGTTCGACGCGCAGGCCGCCCAGTTCATTGATATCGAAAAAACGCCGCCAGTTGATGTCGTCCGCCGCGGTGCGCCAACTGGCCAGGCGATAACTCTGGCGCTCCAGCAGGTTATGCAGGCGCTGGAAACCCTCAGGGGTGAGCGAGTCGTAAGTGCCGAGGGTGTGCTGGATGGCGTGAAGAATCGCCGGATCGCTGGCCAGTTCATACAGCTCGGTTTTTAGCGGAATCGCCAGGCTGTGCGCATCAGTCTGGTAACTCAAGGTACTGAAGCGGTCTGCCAGGGATTTGAGCTGCTCGACCTGCTCGGCATTCAACTGATCATCCGCCTTGAGCAGTTCGCCGTAGTTCGTGGGGCAAATCGGGAAGTGATGCTCGTAGTGCTCGACATAAAAGGCGCCGCGCCGGGCATCGAAACGCAAGGGCAGGGTGCCGTCTTGCAAGGCGATGCCGTAATCGCTGCCCAAAAACGGCAGCAGCAATTGGCCTTCCATCAAGGGGTCGGGCGAGTGCCATTGAATGTCGAAGAACTCGCCGTAAGGGCTCAGTCGCCCCCATTCCAGCAAGTCGAGCCACCAGGGATTATCGCCACCGCCGACGGCCATGTGGTTGGAGACGATGTCGAGGATCAGCCCCATGTTCTGTTCGCGCAATGCGCCGACCAAACGGCGCAATGCAGCTTCGCCGCCCAGTTCAGGGTTGACCGTGGTCGGGTCCACCACGTCGTAGCCATGCATGGACCCCGCGCGGGCGGCGAGCAGCGGTGAGGCATAGACGTGGCTGATGCCCAGGCTGGCGAAGTACGGCACCAGCGGCACTGCTTGATCCAAAGTGAAACCTTTATGAAATTGCAGCCGCAGGGTTGCCCGCAGCGGTTGGTTGAACGGTTGATTCATTGGTCACGCTCGGCCGCCTGAAGTCGCGCACAGGCGAGCAGTTCCAGGCGCCGGGCGGCGTCCGGATCATCAAGCAGGGCTTCGCTGGCGCCGGGCAGCCTGCGCGACCAGTTGGGATGGGTGTCGGTGGTGCCGGGCAGGTTGGCCTGCTGTTCGATACCCAAGGCATCTTCCATTGGCAGCAATACCAGCGGCGCGCGGGTATGGCCGAGGAAGCGGATCGCGGCGTCGAGCACCTGATCGGTTTCGTGGGACTCTTCACGAAAGTTCTGCGGGTCCTCGCTCAATACCCGGCGCAAACCTTCGCGCTCGCGTTCACGGTGTTGGCGCCATTCGATTTCCCCCGGGGCGTCGACCAGATTCAAGCGCGCGCTCCAGTCGATATCACGGCCATGCCACCAGCCATTGAGCGTCGGCAGGTCATGGGTGCTGGTGGTTGCCAGGGCGTTGTCCGGCCAGTCGAGAATTGGCTTGAAGTGAGTATTGTCCTGTTCGAACAGCAGCACGCGCATGCCGAGAATCGAGCGTGCGATGAGTTTCTCGCGCAGCCCCTCGGGCACCGTGCCGAGGTCTTCGCCGAGGACGATGGCCTGATGTCGATGGGATTCGAGGGTCAGCAAGCGCAGCAGGTCGTCCACCGGGTAATAGAGGTAGGCACCCTCGCTGGGTTGCGCGTCGTTGGGGATCACCCACAGTCGTTGCAGGCCCATGACGTGATCGATACGCAGGCCGCCGGCATGGGCGAAGTTGGCCCGCAGCATTTCGATGAACGCGCGAAAGCCGTTGCGCACCAGACCTTCGGGGGAGAACGCGGAAATGCCCCAGCCCTGGCCGGAACGATTGAGGATATCGGGTGGCGCACCCACGGTCAGTGAGGCGAGCAATTCGTCCTGGCGACTCCAGGCCTGGCTGCCGCCGCCGTCAGCGCCAACGGCTAGGTCGGCGATCAGGCCAATGCTCATGCCGGCACCGCGGGCGGCGGCCTGGGCGCGTTCCAGGCTGCGCGCAATCAGCCATTGGCAGAACGCGTAGTAGCCGATGCGGGTCGAGTTTTCTTCGGCAAAATGCGCCAGGGCGGTGCTGCGCGGGTCACGCCATTGCTCGGGCCACTCGCGCCAGTCGAGGCTTTCACCGCGCCGCGCACGGGCTTCCTGGATCGCTTCGAAGCGGCAATGATTTTCCAGCGCTTCGCCACCGGCATGGCGGAAACTGCTGAAGTCTGGGTGCAAGGGATGTTCACCGTGGGTGAACCCTTCGTACAAGGCTTCGAGCAAGCGGTGCTTGGCTTCGGCGGCGGTGGGCCAGTCGATCAACGGCAGTGCTTCGAGGTGCTTGAGCTCAGTGGCAAGGCCGGTGGCATCGATCGCGGTGCGCAGGGCACGTTCACCGAGAATCGCACCGGGCGCTGCGTACAGGCTATTGAGGAACAAGCGACTGGACGGCGAGTAAGGGCTGTAACGCTGGGTGTCGCCGCTGAACATCGCATGCAACGGGCTGATCGCCAACGCTTCGGCGCCTCGTTCGCCGGCCACCCGGGCCAGATCTTCGAGGGCTTGGGTATCGCCGAAACCGCCATCGCCGGGGCGACGCAACGAGTACAACTGCACGCTCAGGCCCCAGGCGCGCGGGTTTTCACTGTCTACGGCGTCGCCGACGCTGTAGCAGTGCTGGGGTGCCACCGCCAGGGTGAAGGACTGATCGTCGATGCTGACGTGCTGATAACCCACCGGCACCAGCCCGGGCAACACAGCGTTGTCATCGAGCTTCAGGTTAATCCGTGAGCCGTCTTCGAGATGGATCTCACACGGGGTTTGCGGTTCGAAGTAGTGGGCCAGGTCAAGGCCGACGCCCACGTCGCAGGTCAACAGCGGCGGCAGGTGCCGGGTTTGTTGCACCTCCTGCAATTGCAGCAGGCTGGCGTCGATCTCCAGGGCGGTATTGGCGGGATGGCCAAGCCCGGCCAGCACCGAGCGCAACACCGCCGGGGTAACTTTTTGTGGACGGCCATTGGCGTCGATCCAGTCGACGGCCAGGCCTGCTCGGCTGGCCAGTATTTCCAATTGCGTATTGCTCATGGGCGCTCTCCATCCGGGGGTAGCAAAGGGGCTGCGGCCGTGAGGCTGACTAGCGCGCAATACGGGGCAAGCATGCCCTGATTCAACAGACCGGCCGATTGTGGCGGGTGTTCGAACAGCAATGTCGCGTCGGCCTGTGGGGTGTGGACCACGGGCGCATCGCGCAGGTTCAGATCAATGCGCAACTGACTGCCATCGCCCAGCCGCCAGCGCGCCGTCACCGCGCCCTCGGCCAGTACCTGCGCGCCCAGCGCCTGGGCGCCGGGCAGGTGCGCGATGATGTGTCGGTGGCGGATCTGCAGCAGTTGACGATACAGAGCGTAAATCGGTGATTGGCGGTTGGCGGTCAGTGTCGGCCGTGAAGCGTCGAAGGTTTGCGTCGCGTTCGGGTCGGGAATCTGCTCGCGTGTGTGCGGGTCGGCAAAGGCGCTGAACGCCGCGAACTCGTTGCGTCGTCCTTCGCGCACCCGTTCCGCCAATTCACCGTGGTGGCTGGTGAAGAACAGGAACGGTTGCTCGGCGGCGAATTCGTCGCCCATGAACATCAGCGGGATCATCGGCGACAACAGCAGCAGCGCGGTGGCGGCGTAAAGGGCATCAGGATGGGCCAACTGATGCAGGCGCTCGCCAAAGGCGCGGTTGCCGATCTGGTCGTGGTTCTGCAGAAAAAGCACGAAGGCCGTGGGCGGCAAGTGACCGCTCGGCTCACCGCGCGGCGTACCGTGGCGGGTGATGTGGCCCTGAAACACGAAGCCCTGGCTCAGGCAGCGGGCGAGTTGTTCGGTGGGCTGCTCGGCATAGTCGGCGTAATAGGCATCGGTTTCACCCGTGAGCAGAACGTGCAGGGCGTTATGGCCGTCGTCGTTCCACTGTGCGTCGAAACCTTGCTCCAGCAGACTGGCCTGGTTGTGCTCGTTTTCCGCTATGAGCCACACGTGCCGCGCCGGATCGGTTTGCCGCCGCACCCGTTGTGCCAGCTCTTGAAGGAAGTCCGGGTCTTCGATGGCGTGCACCGCGTCCAGGCGCAGGCCGTCGAAGCGGTACTCCAGCAACCACATCAACGCGTTGTCGATAAAGAAGTCGCGCACCTCGCGCCGCCGGAAGTCGATGGCCGCGCCCCACGGGGTGTGTTTGTCTTCGCGGAAAAAGCCTTCTGCGTAGCGATGCAGGTAATTGCCGTCCGGGCCGAAGTGGTTGTAGACCACGTCGAGAATCACCGCCAAGCCATGGCCGTGGGCCGTGTCGATCAGGTGTTTGAGTTGTTCGGGCGAGCCGTAGGAGGCTTGAGGCGCGTAAAGCAAAACCCCGTCATAGCCCCAGTTTCGCTCGCCGGGAAACTGCGCCAGCGGCATCAGTTCGATGGCGGTTATACCCAGCTCGACCAGGTGTTCCAGATGCTGCTCAACCTGGCTGAAACCGCCGAGTGCCCCGACATGCAGTTCGTAGATCACCGCCTCATTCCACGGTCGACCCTGCCAGGCACTGTGTTGCCACTGATAGGCGAGGGGATCGACCACCACGCTGTGGCTGTCGATATCGCCCGCCTGGGCGCGGGAGGCCGGGTCCGGCACCGTAAGCTCGCCATCGATGTTGTAGCGGTAGCGGGTACCCGCGGGGCAGCGGGTCTTGATCACAAACCAGCCATCGGCCTGAGGCAACAGCGGCAAGGATTGTCCATCTTCCAGTTCGAGACTGACGAAAAACGCATCTGGCGCCCACAAGGCAAAACGCGTGTGTTCTGCGTCCAGCATGATCGCGCCGTGGGGCCAGGTCTCAAGGGTCCGTAACGGCATCGTTGAAAACCTCTTACTGTTTGCCCGATTTTCCCAGCGCTTTAGCCACCAGTTGTTCGTAGAGTTCGGCGTAGGGTTCGACTGCCTTGCACCAGTTGAAAGGCGCCGCCATGGCTCGGCAACGCATCGCGTTGAGCAGACCGGGGAAGGCGAATACCTTGAACGCGCGGCTCAGGGCTTCGCGATAACTCTCCACCGTGGATTCGTCGAAGAGGAAACCGGTCACGCCATTTTCAATGGTGTCAGCCAGGCCCCCGGTATTGCGCGCCACTGGCAATGAACCGAAGCGCTGGGCATACATCTGGCTCAGGCCGCAGGGTTCGTAACGCGAAGGCATCAGCAGGAAATCGCTGCCGGCGAACATCCGTCGGGCGTCGGTTTCATTGAAGCCGATGTGTACGCCGACTTGCCCGGGGAAGCGCAACGCCAGTTCTCGCATGGCTTGTTCTTCTTCCGGTTCGCCACGGCCGATGATCGCGATTTGCCCGCCGTTGTCGACAATGTATTCGGCCACTGCTTCGGTCAGGTCCAGGCCTTTCTGGTAGACCAGACGCGAGACCACGGCGAACAGCGGACCTTCGGAATCTTCGAGGTCGAACAGCCTGCGAACGTGCATGGCATTGACAGCTTTACCGTCCCAATCGCCGATGCCGAACGGGTGGAACAGGTGCGGATCGGTCGCTGCGTCCCAGCTCTCATCGATGCCATTGGGAATCCCGCTGAGCAGACCTTGCTGGGTCTTGGCGGCGAGAAAGCCGTCGAGGCCGCAGCCGAAGGCCGGCGTGGTGATTTCTTGGGCATAGGTCGCGCTGACGGTGGTGATGTGGCTTGAGTAGGCCATGCCAGCCTTGAGGAATGACATCTTGCCGTAAAATTCCATGCCTTCCTGTTGCAAGGCATGCATGGGGATCCCGAGTTCCGGGCACGAGCCGAGGCTGGTGACGCCTTGGTACGCCAGGTTGTGGATGGTGAACAGGGTCGGGGTGCGTTGGCCACGCCAGTGCATATAGGCCGGTGCCAGCCCAGCGGGCCAGTCGTGGGCGTGCACCAGGTCCGGGCACCAGTGAATTTGTGCGAGGTTGGCGGCGATATCGGCTGCCGCGAGGCCCAGTCGGGCGAAACGAATATGGTTGTCCGGCCAGTCGCGGCCGTTGTTGGCGCCGTAGGGTGAACCTTCGCGCTCGTACAATTCAGGGCAGATCAACACGTATATGACCAGGCCGTCGGGCATGTCCATGCGCCCGATCTTGCAGGGGGGCAATGCTGCGTGCCCGCCCAGTTCACCGATGATATGAATCGGGTTTTCGCTGTTCATCACTTGCGGATAACCGGGGATCAGCACACGCACATCGTGCAGATGCGCCATGGCTCGCGGCAGTGCGGCGGAAACGTCGCCAAGACCTCCGGTCTTTACCAGGTCGGCAATCTCCGAGGTGACGAACAGGACTCTCTTCTTGTTGGGATTCTGACTGGCTACTGGTGCCAGCGTCTTGGGGACCGGAGCTTTGACCGATTTGGCATTGAGGACACCGACGGTGCTCGTTTCCCCGACCTGCTGATGAGCACGTTCTCCCTGGATATCTAAAGCCGCACTGATCATATGAATCTCCCGTGTTGTTGATCTAATTCCAGGCCTGGCACAAACGGTGTTCGTGGCCAAATCCTGTGGCCGGGCGCAAACGCGCTACGCATCGGTGAGCAAGTGCTGCCCATGCGCTGAAGCAGAATGGGTGAAGTGGCTGTTGCAAGGAATGCACCAGTCGCTGCGGCCCTACCTTTAACCTGACACGAGGCCAGCACTAAAAGTTTCGATTATTTTCACCGAATGACCAGCCGGTTTTACTCCGCGAAAATCAGTCTAGGCCAGAACTTAGAGCGGGGTCGGCCATCGGGTGAAATTGTTCGACAATCGGTCAAATGAGGGTACAGGCATGGGGCTTTGCGGGAAGGCGCACCGACGAAGTGCGGTTTTGTTTTTTGATATGGGTCAAATCGGGACTGGGAAGTCACGATAATCGGGCGTGATGGGACGTGGGTTGCACCATTGCGGTGCGTTTTATCCCTGGGAGATGTGGTGAGGTTGAGGGCCTCTTCGCGGGCAAGCCCGCTCCCACAGGATTTGTGTCGGTCACGGTATTACGGTCGAAACAAATCCTGTGGGAGCGAGGCTTGCCCGCGATGAACGATAACTCGGATTCAGCCTAACAGCCGAACCGGCTCCCCAGCCGCCCAGGCCTGTATGTCTTCGATCATCTGCGAAAAGAACAGCTGGTAACTCTGTCGGCTGACATACCCGACATGAGGCGTGGCCAGTACATTGTCCAGCGTCCTGAAGGGATGATGGCGAGGCAAGGGCTCGTGCTCGAACACGTCCAGCGCCGCACCCGCCAGGCGTTTTTTCTGAAGTGCCTTGATCAACGCCGACTCATCGACAATCGGCCCGCGGGCGGTATTGATCAGCCATGCCGTGGGTTTCATCCAGTCCAGTGCCTGCGCGTCCACCAGCCCTCGGCTGCGCTCGCTGAGCACCAGATGGACCGACAGCACATCGGCCTGCTCGAACAATTCCTGTTTGCTGACATAGGTGACGTCGACCTCAGCAGCCCGTTCGGCAGTCAGGTTTTCGCTCCAGGCAATCACCCGCATACCGAACACCTGACCGAACCGGGCGACCCGTTGACCAATGCTGCCCAGACCGAGGATCGCCAAGGTCTTGCCCTGCAGGTCGCCGCCCAGCCCTTGTTGCCATTGGCCTGCGCGCAAGGCATTGGCTTCGGCCACCAGGTTGCGGGTCGCGGCCATGATCAGCGCCCAGGTGAGTTCGGGGGCGGCATGTTTGTAGCTGTCGGTGCCGCAGACCTGAATGCCTAGCGCGGCGGCGGCTTTCAAGTCCAGGGCGGCATTGCGCATGCCGCCGGTGACCAGCAGTTTGAGTGCGGGCAAGCGACGCAGCAGGTCTTCGTCGAACCGGGTGCGCTCGCGCATCACGCAGATCACCTCGAATGCGCCGAGCCGTTTGGCCAGGGTTTCGTTGTCGGCAGGGTAGTCATGGATAAAACTCACCTGCCCGATGCTGTCCAGCACTGACCAGTCCACCACGTCGCGAGCCACGTCCTGCCAGTCGTCGATCACCGCAATCTGCATTAGCCTTTACCTCATCAAGGAACGGTATTGGTTTGGTTCAGCCAGCCGAGCAACGCCTGATGGAATTTCGCCGGTTCCTCCATCTGCGGCGCGTGGCCCATCCCGGGAAATTCGATCAGCGTCGACCGGGGAATCAGTTTCGCCACTTGCTTGCCGAGTACGTCGTAATGACCGATTGTCGCCTTGACCTCGGGTGGTGCGATGTTCTTGTTGATGGCCGTGGTGTCGGAGGTGCCGATCAGCAGCAGGGTTGGCACTTTCAGGTCCTTGAACTCGTAGTACACCGGCTGGGTGAAGATCATGTCGTAAATCAGCGCCGAATTCCAAGCCACCGCTGTTTTGCCCGGCCCTTTGGCCAGGCCTGCGTACATGTTCACCCAACGGTCAAATTCCGGTTTCCAACGGCCATCGTAATAGGTGCTGCGTTGGTAGTCGTGGATACCTTGCGCCGTGACTTTCAGCTCGCGCTCATACCATTGGTCAACCGTGAGATAGGGCACGCCAAGGGCTTTCCAGTCTTCCAGGCCGATGGGATTGACCAGTGCCAGTTGTTCGACTTGATCGGGGTATTGCAGCGCATAGCGCGTGGCGAGCATGCCGCCGGTAGAGTGGCCGAGCAGGGTGGCTTTCTGGATACCCAAGGCCTTGAGCAGTTGCTGGGTGTTGGTCGCCAGTTGCTGGAAACTGTATTGATAGTGGTCCGGTTTGCTTGAGGTGCAGAAGCCGATCTGGTCCGGGGCAATGACCCGGTAACCGGCCTCGCTCAGCGCCTTGATCGAGCTGTCCCAAGTGGCGCCGCAGAAATTTTTTCCATGCATCAGCACTACGCTGCGCCCGTTGGCCTTGCCATGGGCGGCGACGTCCATGTAACCCATTTGCAAGGATTTGCCCTGGGATTCAAAAGCGTAGTGTTTGAGCGTGTAGGGGTACTCGAAGCCCTGAAGTTCCGGGCCGTATTCCGGCGTTTCGGCCTGGGTCTGGTCTTGGGCTTGGGCGAGAACCGGTAGTGCCGCCGTCAGCAGCAGGCCCGGTAACCAGAGGGAGAAAATGCGCGACATGGGTGAGCTCCACAGGAAATCTGCCGATGCTGGATCGGCATGATTAGGGTGACATTAAACATAGGTCACGACCGTAATGCCGAGCGCAATCCATGTGGGAGCGGGCTTGCTCGCGAAGAGGGAGTGTCAGTCGACATTAATGTTGCCTGTCACATCGCCTTCGCGAGCAAGCCCGCTCCCACAGGTTCCGCAACTGACTGGCACTGGGTCATGGCTGCGCATGATCGTTCAACCCATCCACCCCAGCGTAGCAAGGGCCAATACACCATAGCGGGCGCCCTTGGCGAGCGTCACGATCATCAGGAAACGCCCCAACGGTTCGCGCATGACGCCGGCCACCAGCGTCAGTGGATCGCCGATGATGGGCACCCAACTGAGCAACAACGACCAATGACCGTAACGCTGATAGTGCTTTTGGGCTTGCTCGAGATGGCGAGGGCTGACCGGAAACCAGCGCCGGTCGTGAAACCGCTCGATGCTGCGCCCCAGCCACCAGTTCAGCAGCGAGCCCAGCACGTTGCCCAGCGTTGCGATGGCCAGCAGCGACCAAAGCCAATACTGGCCGCTGAGCAACAGCCCCACCAGCACGGCTTCAGATTGCAAAGGCAGCAACGTCGCGGCACCGAATGCCGCGAGAAACAGCCCGATGTAGGCGCCGAACATCAATGGGCGGGGTAGTCCGCCACCACTACGTCAGTGCCGTCCTTTTTCAGACCGATCACTTGGTAGGCATCGCTCATGCCGTCCATTTCCATGCCGGGCGAGCCCATGGGCATGCCAGGGGCAGCCACCCCCAACAGATCGTCGCGCTTGCTCAAGGCCAGTACTTGATCGGCCGGTACATGGCCTTCGACGAATTTGCCGTTGATAAGGCCGGTGTGACACGACGCGAGGCGAGGTGGCACGCCGTGTTGTTGCTTGAATTGGCTCATATCGGCTTCAACATGGTCTTCGACCTTGAAACCGTTGGCTTCCAGATGGCTGACCCATTTTTTGCAGCAACCGCAGTTGGCGTCGCGGTGAACTTCGATGGGAATCAGGTCGGCGGCCCGGGCCATGGAAGAGATGAAGAGGGCGCTCAGGGCGGCCAGACGCAGGTGGGTTCGCATGGGAATCTCGTTTCGGGCTGTGGCCAAAAAGATGCATTTTGACCATTTTCTCTCGCGAAGAGGAGGCGGATTGTTTCGAAGTAATACAGCGTTGGGTAAACATTGTGACGAGGGGGCTTGCTCTTCGGCTGCGAAGCAGTCGCAAAAAACCGAACATGCAATCTGATTGAAAGATACGGGCCGCAGATTTGGGGCTGCTACGCAGCCTAACGGAGGCAAGCCCCCTCGCCACAGGGGGCCTGCCAGTCTGTTGTGATCATGTCTTCGCCAGGCAACCGGGCACCTTCTTCCGTTGACGGCGCTCTATCCACTGCACCGCCAGTTGTCTCGACGGGTGAGGGTGTTTGTCGATTGGCTGGTGGCGCTTTGCGCGCAGCCGGGCGGTGATTTTTATAGAAAATACTCAGGCGGCTGAGCGGGAACCGATAAGGGCGTCGACGTACCGGTGGGTTCTCGTGGCATTGGCGTTTTGCTGTAAGTCGTCATGCAACCGTTGCATGTGCGCGCAGTGCAGGTTGAGGGAGCGAGACTGGGCGCCTCGATGAAACAGGGCGAACCAGCCATTATCACCTGGCGTGGGCATCAAGCCGGTGAAGGCGAAGCCCAGAGCCGAAAAACTGTGCATGTCCCGGGCGAAGTGGCGGGACAGTTCCAGTCGTGCCGAGATCAGCCAGTGCCCGGGCAGTTGGCTGATCTGTTCCAGCAAACGTTTGTTCAAACGCTGAATGACAATGTCGAATCGATGGTGCTGTTGCGTTATTTGCAAGGGCATCGCGGGCCGTGATGCCTTGTCTTGCTGGGTTCCGAACACCGAACACAGGTGCTGCATAAACGTCCGGCAGCTTGTGGGCCAAGGGATGTCGGGGAGTGGGCGCATGTGTCCGTCGATCAGGTGACAGCCCATCACCATGGTTTCCGGAAGTGGTTCAGCGAATGGTGAAGGGACAAAGTCGGGAATCAGTCCAGTGCTGTGGAAGCCGATTTTTCCTGCCATGCGTTGAGTGTAGGGATGGTGGGTTACTTGCTTGATCGAGATGCTCTTGAGCCCCAGAGCGCCCGATTGCGTCAATATCTCGCGGCCCAGGCGGGTCGCGATACTTTGTCCCTGCGCGGCGGGATGCACCACGCTGAGGGCCAGTTCCGCAGTATTCAAAAGCGAATCGCGGCACAGCGCGGCATGCCCGAGCACCCGCGCGTCATCCACCGCCAGTATCGATTGCCAGCGGCCTTCGGCGTTGTGCTGACTGATCATGTTCGGCAGGTAAACATCCGGCTGAGCGTAAAGATCGCCGTAGACCTCTCGAAACAACTGGCTGACGGCAACTGCGTCGGAAGGACGATAGGGGCGAAATATTAACCGGCTCATCAGGCGGGCTCCTGTGGGGGGACGTCATACACTCGTAAATCGCGCACTCGCAGTTGTTTGCCCGAGCGAGGATGAAGCTGTAGGTCCGTGGTTGCGCAGGACAGTACTCGAAACTCCAGCAGACCTTCGCGGCTCAGGTCGTCGATGGCGGGGTAGTGGGCAAGCAGCGCTTCACGCAATGCGCGGAGCACCGGCTCGACGGCTTGCAACTGAGGTCCGGGCACCCACTTCACGCTCAACAGATCCTTGGGGCCAGCCTGTTCGATCAGTAATTGCCATTGCTCGCTGTGCGCTACGCGCTGAACGATTTCGTGTATTTCTTCGGTAAACAGTGACAGCACACCTACGCGTACCCGCTGGCTGTGGGCGCTGCGCCCCTTGAGGGCGAATTTACGCATTGGGGTTGCAGTCGGTTCACGCCAACACGCACGGTCGCCTACCGGGTAACGCAGCAGCGGCATGAGCCGGCGTGTCAGGTTGGTCAGTACCAACAACCCGATGCGATCGCATTCTTCAATCACTTCACCGGTGTGTTCATCGATAATTTCCAGCAAGGTTTGCTGTTCGAATACACGATGCTCGCCCAATGCACAGTCACGATCGCTGGCGCCTATGAGTCCGGCGTCCACACTGGCATAGCCGATAGAGGCGATACGAGCGTTGGGGAATACTTCGCCGAGGATTGCCAACTGCGGGGCAAACAGGCTTTCGCCGCCATACAGCAGTGTTTCGACCCCGCACAGCACACGCCGATGCTGCGTCAGGTAGGCCGCGAATCGCAGTAACTGTGCGGGCACCCCGGCCAGAACGTTGATCCGATATCGCGTGATCGCATCCGCCAGTACGTCCAGCTCGATGTCTCCGGTAAACGGAAACTCACAAACGGATCGTCCGACATGGGCCAGAGAATCGTGGACAAACAGAAAACTGGCGTAGAGATCCCCTGAAAAGAACAGATTGGCGATGCGGTCGCCATTGTTCAATTGAGCAGTGAGACTGTTTCCGAATGTACTGACCAGTGTTTGCCATTCCTCGTAGGAGTAAACCGCAAGTTTGCCCTGACTGGTCGAACCTCCTGTTTTAAACACCAGCGCATCATCGACGTTTCCGGTAAGGACCGGCCAATGACTCAAATCATCGCTGCCGGTCCAATAGTCGGCCACATTGGTTAACGGTAAATCTTTTAAAGTAATACCTGTGGTGGGTAAACGTTTCAGATGCTCGCTGTAGTAATTTGAATGCTGTCGTACAAAGGGCACGAGTTGTTCGAGCGAATGACTGGATTTCACTGGATTCTCTTTTCTAATCAGGCGTTTTTTGGTTTGAAAAACACGGTCGTTGAAACGTTTTATTTTTATATTCTTTGATCGATGATCAGTGAGACTTTGCCGCTGTGTTTGTTTCGTATGAATTCATGTTCAGCGCACGCCGTTACTTCTACAACTAACAATGCCGCGGCTACGGCATTTGCCAATGCTTCATGGGTCAGCAATTTTTCTCGTACCCAAGCGGTATCTGCGTCCGCTCGAACTTGCATTCGTTCTACGCCACTGGCGGTGTAGTCCAGAACAATTTGAATGGGGACGCCTATGCTGTGTTCCAGCGCCGAAGGTGAAATGAACTCCGTACCCATTCGCACCAGCTTGCCGTGCCGCTGCAGCAGTTCGAATCGCGGCGTTTCCAGTCCGCAAGGGCAGGCTCCGGGGAGCCAGCGGCCGGTGTCGCCAATGTCATATCGGTGAACGCGCTGACCTTGGCGGGCGCGGGAGGTAAATAGCAGGCGACCGATCTCATTGGCTTGCACCGGCACATCCTGTTCGAGCTGAACGATTTCCAGATACTGGGTTTCGCACATCAAGTGAAACACGCCGTCTGCCATTGCCCGGCAGGCATGACCCAATGGGCCTGCATCGACGGACCCATAAAGAGCAGAACGAATCGTCGACACTCCGCAACTTTCCATCAGGCGTCGACTGGCCTCCCCCGGATGCTCGCCGCCAAGGAGCACTTTGCCGATACCGGCATAGTCGCGAAGTCGGGCCTGCTCTTTGAAAAACAGGCGATGCAGCGTACTGGGCATGCCGATCAGCACGGTGACACGTTGCTCCACGATCAGTCGGAC
This sequence comes from Pseudomonas lini, assembly GCF_964063345.1. Taxonomy (NCBI): domain Bacteria; kingdom Pseudomonadati; phylum Pseudomonadota; class Gammaproteobacteria; order Pseudomonadales; family Pseudomonadaceae; genus Pseudomonas; species Pseudomonas lini. Next base: position 278,941 of record NZ_OZ061318.1, on the reverse strand, counting down.
GATTTCGCTGAAGTCGTCGTCCTGGGGAGCCCCCATGGGCAAATGTGCAACGCCCATCTGTTCAAGAATGCTCGAAAAGCTGAAAAAACCACCGTACAGGTTCCCGCCATAGAACAGGTTCATCACCCGGTCCTGTGACGGATCGAGCCCGGCAGCGAACATGCCATCAGCCGCGGCGCGCATTTGTCGTTGAAAGTCTCGGTAGCTGAAACCTGCCAGGGCCGGGGTGCCGCTGCTACCACCGGAGCGGAAGTACAGCTGTGCCGTGGGGCTGATCGGCTGGCTCATGAAGGTGGCTTTGTCCATGATCGGGCCGCGGGCTGTCTCAGGGGCAGGCGGTACCGGGTCGAGCGTTGAGCGGCCAATCGAGACATCAGCAGCCAGGCTCACTGAGAGGCGGCGACTCAGACGCGACAGCGCATAAACACCATCGTGAGGCTCGCCAGCGTAGCCATCATGAATCGTCTCGCAAGGTGCAATACGAGTGACACCGGCGTTGACCAATGTACGAACGAACTCGGGCGTTTCTGCAGGGTGGGCTATCAGCGCGCAGCTTTGCAGGACGGTTCGCCAGGGCAGCAGTGATTCGGCGAGCAGGTGCTGCGGGACTGGCTTGAGCAGCACTGTGCGAAAGAGCGGCGATGGCGCGAGCGTCTGATGATGCTCCCAAATGACACGCCACCCGGGGCCGGTCCAGACCTGACCGGTCTGATGGGTGAAGCACTGATCAAGCTGCGCCATGGCAGTGCGTGTGGTGATTTCCGAAGCTTCCTGGTCTGTCGGTACCAGCGCTGGCCACTGTTGGGCGCGACGTTTGAAGGCTTCGGCCAGACGCTCTCCGAGGTCGTGCAGAACCGCCGGATCGTTGCTGTCCACCAACACCCATTGAGGGCTGGAGCACGCTTGTTGATCCAGTCGACAAACTTCATCTACCAAGGCATCGAGCGCTGCAGGATCCGCCGCTTCAGGTGACAGATAGGCGAAACTGATCTTGTGCCCCCAATCGATCCAGCGGCACCCCGCAGGAATCTGCTGACGAATCGCCTTGAGCGCGGCTTCACCACCCCAGGCCGATACGCCGTCTGCCGTGGCGCAAAGTTGAGCGATCTGTGAGGTGCCAACCGGTAGAACTGCTACGAACTCGGCCAGTCTGCCGCTGCTGTCGCATTGCACAAAGGCGGCGAGTAACTGCGCGGTCAACCCCTGATCACTGGCACTGGGACGCAACCAGTTGATATTGCCGGCCAGCAGACTTTCGAGTATTGCGCAGAACGCCAGTAACGGCGCATTGCCGGGGGTGATATGCACCACCAACCCTAATGGATGCCAGCTCTCGAAACATGGCTGTCGATAGTCGATACGTCGCAGCGAACGCGGTTGCAGGCCCAGCTCGCGCTCAAGTTTTGTGCCCAGGTTGCTGCGCTGGCAAAAATCGATCAGCCCCTGATATTGCTCGTCGTCGAGGGACAGATCCAGGTCACGAGATTGCAACTTCGTGGCAAAGCGAGCGGCAGACTCGATAACGGTCTCACTATCGATCGGTGAAGAAAGCAGCCGAGGCAATGGTTTCTGAAGGAGTTCGAGGGCGCTTTCCGGGGTGACGTCATCACGCAACTGGCCATTGATCAGATACATATCAAGCGCCTCCGATCAGTTCGGAAGCGGCCATGGCACAGCTGCGACTGGCGGAGGTGCCGGCACGGCCATGCAGCTCGAACCAATCGGTTGGCAGACCGCATCCGCAACTGGCGCCCGGATGTAGTGTTGCCAGATCGCCCATGACCACGGCATGGGCAGGGCTCGACGAAATGTACGGCGAGACGAATTCCAGCAAGCCGCGCTGGCCGTATGGCTGGACAGTGAAATCGGATGGGTTACGCACGAAAACCTTCGAATAGATCGGCACATGAAAATGATGGTGGGCACACTGGATATAAGGCACTGCATGCTCTACGGCGCCATAGCCGTCCCGACATCGGGGCAGGTCGATACCCAATTGCCGATTGATTCGGGCATACAGCTGATGCAGGGGAATTTCCTGTGCCGCGTGGGTTTTCCAGCCCCCCCCAAGAAACACCAATGACTGGGCAGGCAACTGCAAATCGGCCACGCAGGTGTCTTCCATGTGCTGCAGTGCATGCGAAAGGAACGCCGGAAAACCGAGAATGCGAACGGGCAATCCTTCCTCGGCAAACTCTTGCAAGGCTCGAATAACACCAAAAAGATCGAACTCGTGACCTTTGCCGGTAAGGCGCAAGCCATAAGCGACACGATTGACAGGGGCGTAGCTGCAAAGAAACTGATCGGTATAGGCTGTGCCCAAGGTGTTGGCCGCCTCCGGCTCGTAGCTCAGGAGCAAATAATTGCAGGGGCTGTCCGGTGTGTCCCAGCCGTAATGCCGGAAAATGTGGTTCACCATGCCTTGTGCCGCGGCCATGCTGCGATGGTCGTAGCGCATGCGACTCTTTTGGCCGCTGGTGCCGGATGATGTCAGCTCCAGCGCGCCTTCGCCTGTGGGACCGAACACCAAATGACGTTTGAAGTAATTGGCGAAAATCGGCGGCAGCCTTGACCAGTCATCCAATGTATCGAGGGCGTTGGCGTCAAGACCATTGGCGTTCAACCAGCGTTCGTATCCGGGCGTGTGATGACAATGAAACAGGCTGATTTCGCTCATGGCCCGGTCGAACAGGCCGTCCGGCACGGAATCCAGGCAATAGGGTTGCGTTAACGCACAAAGCGCATCGGTATGGGGTAGTTGAATCATCAAAAGACCTACTGGTTGGTGTCAGATCGCAAGCGGGGTGTGAGAACGACGCAGAAACAATCTCAAGGGCGCCAGGCACAATAGCCCCATGAGGCAGGCCATCAGAGCGAAGGCCTCAAGGCTGTCACCGGCACCCAGGGCAGCGATAATCGAGCCCCCACCACCCATGACAGCGATGGAGATCATGCCGATCGCGGCTGAGACCAACCCTTTACTGTCATGGCTGGAAAACAGCGCGAGCCGGTACAGCGCGGCGTTGCTCATGCCAAGGCCGATGGCGTAAAGCGACAGGCAACTGACCAACAGGAGCGTCGAAGCACCGGTCAAAGTGATGGCGGCCAACGCGATAAGCCCACCGCAAAACGGCCAGAGCGCGTATCGAATCAGTTGCGGCAGTTCAGTGTTGGCAATCAATCGGTTGAGTATCAGATTACCGAGAATGACTGCCGCAAATACCGGGATCTGCCACAGGCCGTACTGCAAGGTAGAAAGTCCCTGGTTCTGGATCAGCAAGAGCGGCGCCAGCCCGATCCAGGCAATCAACGGCAGACTCATCAATCCCAAGGCGACGGTAGCGCGCAGGAACTGCATGTTGGTGAGCAAAACGGCGTAGCGGCGCACCGTGCCACCCCATTCAAAGGACACGGCAGCCAGGCGTTGACCGTCCTGACGCAAGGTGCCCACGGTTTCCGGCATGTACCAATAAAGCCCCAACCAGACCATCGCGCCACCGACACCTAACAGTAGAAACAGCTCCCGCCAGGAGAGCCACTCCAGCATCAGACTGCCGAGCAAGGGGCCCAACAGCGGGGAGAGCAGCGCTACGTTGCCCAGCAATGCCATGATCTTTACTGCGTCGGCTTCACAGAAGACTTCTTGCAGGGCCGGATAACTGACCGCGATGACAAATCCCAATCCCATGCCCTGAATCAGGCGCAAACCATTGAAGACAAAGATGCTCTGCACGTAATACGCCGCGGCACAGGCTAGAGCGAATAGCGCACAGCCGATGAGCAGCATCCGGCGACGACCGAAATGATCGGACAGCGGACCGATAAGCCATTGCAAAAGAATGCCCCCCGCCAAATAAAGATTGAAGGCGTAGGGAACATGACTCGCACTGGCATTCAGTTGATGGGTTACGGTCAGCATGGCCGGCATGATCATATCGCTGGCCATATAAGTCAGCAGTTCGAAAAGAGTGATTGCAAGGCAAAACCCAAGTAGTCGAGGCGAACTTATATCTATTAAAGGTTTGTGCATGATGTTCCTGTTGGTGCCGGAAGTTTGATAAGGCGGCAGAACAAGGATAGACATGGCCCCTGAGGAATTTCATGTGCTTAATTGAGGCAAAAAGCTTCTGTGGTTTTTCATGGTGTGTTTGATTGGAGTTTCTAGGGAAAAGAGGCTGTGAGTTGGTAAATAAAATCCCGGCGGAATAAGAATTGTCCTATACGAAAAATGCCCGCTATAAAACAGGCATTTGTACGGGGGCTTGTAGGATAAGTTCTTTGTGTTGGGGGTGAATAAGTCGGTTGTTTATCCAGCCAAGAAAAACTATTTAATGCTACCGATGCTGATAATAGCCCGGTGCGCCATGGTCATAATGGTGATCGCCATGCCAGCCGCCATGGGGGAAAACGATGCAGCCACTCAGGGGCAGGAGAGCAAGCAAGGAAATCAGCAGTGTGATTCGACGAAACATTTCAAAATCCTCATGGTTATCGCCGCAATGAAGTCAAAACTCGTCATCGGCTGTAACATAAGACCTCGTTTGCAGCCCCTCATCCCTGCAGAAGGGTAGTGGCTTGGCATGCAATCGGATACAAATCGGATACATTTTTTGGTTCAGGAACCCGCAATGACCCAGTCGCAACGTTTGAAATACTCGATTCTGATTTCCCTGGTGGTACTGGGGATCATGTTCGGCCTTTCCTGGCTGCAAAATGCAGGGATCATCACAGAGCAGCTGTTCCAGTACATCGCCATTGGCGTGGCGGTGCTCGTGGTGGTGATCAATGGCGTGATGCGTCGCAAGGTCAAGCCTTGAGCGATGCCCCTTGGCCGGATTGCTCGCTGTAAAGGACGGCGGCGGCCTGTGGATGCAGGCTGTAGCTTTTGTCCGGATTGAGGGTGATCACGCCTTCTGCGCACAAGCGTTTCAACACTTCACGGACACTGAGAAAGGACAGGGGGATGTCCAGGTCCAGCAAGTGGCTGTGTACGCCACGCACTCCCAGGCGGCGGTCGTTTTCGGCGGCGGTCAGCAAGGCGTCGATGACTTTGAGGCGAATCAGGCTGGTACGCAGGCCGAAACTCTTGAGCAGAAACCTGATCCGTTCGTTGCCGTGGCGTTCGGCTTGTTGATTGAAAACGCCGGAGCCCAGGGTGCTGGCCTTTGGCGCATGGCTACCGTCCGTTGGCAGTTGCGGGTTGTACATGCAAAAACTCCTTTTCAGAGCCTGATCAGGAAAAAGTGATGGGTGCTCTCAATCAATAAGACGAATGAGCCAGGCAAATAATGAAGACCCACATGTAGAAAATTTGTCGCCGTTACGTCAGCGGCCCGTGAGCCGGGCGTGCGGACGTCCTAAATTTTTGCTGTTTGCTTCGTTTTAAGGGGAGGCGCATTGCGTGTCATACGTCTTTTCGATCAGGAGCGAGCGTGATTATTTCCAGGCAGTTAACCAGGTTGAGCCTTGCGGGTGTGTTTCTGGGGCTGAGTCTTGCAGCAAATGCGCGCAGCCAGCCAGAGCCGGCGACGGCCGAGATTCGTCGAACCAGTTTCGGCGTGCCGCATATTCGTGCCGACAACGAGCGCGGGCTCGGCTATGGCATTGGCTATGCCTACGCTCAGGACAATCTGTGCTTGCTGGCCAATGAGATCGTCACCGTCAATGGCGAGCGCTCCCGGTATTTCGGCCCGGACCAGTTTACCGTCGAAGAGCGCGGGAACCTGGCCAGCGATCTGTTCTTCAACTGGCTGAATACCCCCCAGGCAGTCGCCGCTTTCTGGCAGGCGCAAACACCGGAAGTACGCGAGCTCATCGAAGGTTACGTGGCGGGTTACAACCGTTCGCTGACAGAGCGTCGGGCGCAGGGTTTGCCGCCGCAATGCCAGGGAGAATGGGTGCGTGCGATTACCGCGCAGGACCTGGTCAAGTTGACCCGACGTCTATTGGTCGAAGGCGGCGTGGGGCAGTTTGCCGAAGCATTGGCCGGCGCTACCCCGCCGAAAACCGTTGCCCGTCTGGCGGGCGAGCCGGCGTCGTTCCAACTGGCAGCTTCGCGCATGCAACGCTTCGCTCTGGATCGCGGCAGTAACGCCGTGGCGGTCGGCAGCGAGCGTTCGTTCAACGGTCGCGGGATGTTGCTGGCTAATCCGCACTTTCCGTGGGTCGGTGGGATGCGTTTCTATCAGATGCACCTGACCATTCCCGGCAAACTGGACGTCATGGGCGCCGCGTTGCCCGGCTTGCCCATGATCAATATTGGTTTCAACCAGCACCTGGCATGGACCCACACGGTGGATTCGTCCAAGCACTTCACGCTGTATCGCCTGCAACTCGATCCCAAGGATCCGACCCGTTACCTGCTGGATGGCAAGTCCTTGCCGATGAAAAAGCAGACGCTGGTGGTGAATGTGAAGCAAGCCGATGGCCAGACCCGGCAGATTTCCCATGTGGTCTACAGCTCGCAATTTGGCCCGATTGTGCAATGGCCCGGCAAGCTGGACTGGAACAACCAGTTCGCCTACAGCCTGCGCGATGCCAACCTGGAAAACGACCGGGTCTTGCAGCAGTGGTATGCGATGAACCGTGCCGTCAGCCTCAAGGATTTGCAGGCATCGGTGCACAAGATTCAGGGGATCCCGTGGGTCAACACGCTGGCGGTAGACGATCAAGGGCAGACGCTTTACATGAACTTGTCGGTGGTGCCGAACGTCAATGCCGACAAGCTGGCCAAGTGCAGCGATCCGCGGGCCGGATTACAGATGATCCTGCTCGACGGTTCCAACAGCGTCTGTGCCTGGGACATCGACCCGCACGCTGCGCAAAAAGGTATTTACGCAGCAGATAAACTGCCGCAACTGCTGCGCAAAGACTTTGTGCAGCATTCCAATGATTCGGCCTGGATGGCCAACCCGGCACAACCGCTCACCGGTTTCTCGCCGTTGATCAGTCAGGATAATCAGCCATTGGGGTTGCGTTCACGCTTTGCGCTGGAGCGCCTGGGGAGTTTGAGCAAGGCTGGCCCTGTCGCTGCGGCCGATCTGCAACACATGGTGATGGACGATCAGGTGTACCAGGCAGCTCAAGTGATGCCGGACCTGCTGCAATTCTGCGCCGCGGATCTTGGCGCCGATGCGCCGACGCTCACGCCATTGTGTGCCAGCCTCAAGGCGTGGGATCGCCGGGTGAATCTGGACAGTGGACTGGGCTTTGTGCATTTTCAGAATGTCATGGGGCCGCTACAGCAAATCCCTGACATCTGGCGTGTGGCGTTCGACCCGAAGGATCCGCAACACACTCCACGTGGCCTGGCAATTGAACGGCCAGACGTCGCCAAAGCGATTCGGGCGGCGATGCTGGCTTCGGTTGAACAGGTAAAAACCCTAGGCCTGAATGCCGATAGCCGCTGGGGCGATATCCAGGTGGTCAGCAGTGGCGGGCAGCAAACGCCGATCCACGGCGGGCCTGGCACGCTGGGTGTGTATAACGCGATCCAAAGCGTGCCGAGGACCGACGGCAAACGCGAAGTCGTCAGTGGCACCAGCTATTTTCAGGTAGTGACTTTCGATGACAAGGGGCCGCAGGCTCGGGGTTTGTTGGCATTCTCGTTGTCCAGTGACCCGGCGTCGAAGTACTCCCGGGACCAGACACTGGCCTTTTCGAAGAAGCAGCTGAGTGTGTTGCCGTTCACCGAGCAGCAGATCACGTCTGATCCGCAGTACCAGGCTCAGACGATTCGCGAGCAGGATGAAAAAGCAGGGAAGATCGCCGCGCAGTAATCGCGATAGCGTTTGAATCAATAGTGAAGGCCGCACCTCGCAAGGGTGGCGGCCTTCAGCTTTTTGGGGCTTGTTGCGGGATTGAATTGAGGACCGGATTGCCGTCCTTGTTGCGGGTCAGATAGACCGGCAGCACCTTGGGCAACGAAGCCACCAGGCTGTTGAGCTCTTTGATGTTGTAGATACCGCCGAGGCGAATCGAGCCGGTGCTGTGGTCGGCGATCATGACTGGCTTGTTCAAATAACGATTGATCAAGGGCAGGGCATCGGTCAGCGTCAGATCATCAAGCACCAGTTTGCCGCTGCGCCAGGCCAGCGAATGGTCGTTGGCAGAGGTCTGGCTGATTTGTGGCGTGAAGTCGCCGTGTCGGTAACGTGCCTGCATGGCAGGTTCGAGACTTACACCCTCACTGGGCAGGGCTCCGTTGCTGGTCACCAGCACGGAACCTTCGATCAGGTTCACGCGTACCTGGTCTTCATACATCCAGACGTTGAATCGGGTTCCGGTGACGCGAATCCTGCCATCGGCTGCCCTGACGATGAATGGATGCTGCAGGTCATGACTGACGCTGAAGAAGGCTTCGCCTTTTTTCAGCGTGACACGACGCTGATCCTTGTAATTGCTGAACGTCAGCTCGCTGCCCAGGTTCAGTTCCACCTGGCTGCCATCACTCAGCGTGACCTGACGAACATTATCGGTCGCCTCGAAATGCTGGTAGGCATTGGGCAGCCAACCCAGGTTCCACCCGGTATAGGCCGCGAGCGGCAGCGCGAGGGCGCAGACGGTGGCGGCAATGCCGAAGGTGCGCCAAGGCGTTGCCGGTTTGACGCGAGCAGCCGGCATAACGGCTTCGGCACGAGGCAAATCCCCAGCCACATCCCAGATCTCCAGCATGGCTTCGTACTCGAAGGCATGCAACGGATGAGCATTACGCCATTGCTCGAACGCCAGGCGTTCTTCGGCCGTGCAGTCGATGGCATGCAAACGCATACACCAGTGCGCAGCGGCATCGGTGATGGCGTCGTATTGAGCTTGCGAGAGAGAGTGGTCGGTCATTGACTCATCCTGATTTCCTGCATTCTAACCTTGAGGGGAAGTCTGCGAGAACAACCGTCATGGCAATTGCCCATCAAAGTGCAATTTTTATATCCAGATACCCTGAAAAAACATGTGTGTGGCCAGCAGTATCCATAGCTGGAGTGAAAAAATGGTCAAGTCCCACAGGACGATCTCTGTCCCGGACGACAAAAGCAGGTGCAGGTCGGGTGACCTGCGCCTGATTTTATGTGCTTGAAGTCAAACCCGGTTATGGGACTGGCACCGGATCCAGCTGTCGACCCATTTCAGATATCAATAAAGCGATCGAGTCGGCGTTGCGCAAAATGGTGTCGATGCGCAGGTTCGCATCCACTGGATTGCGGAAGGCGTTGCGAGCTTCATTCATCGTCGTGCAGCCCGTTGTTTTGAGGATGTCCTTACCTACATGCTCCAACCCTTCAATCGAGTCCAGACTGATCCATGACTGTAATGTATCGTTCCAGCGTGCAAACAATTCTTCCCTGGGGGTGGCCAGGGACAGTGCTTGTCGCTGGAGGTCTTGCTGCTTCTGTTTGGTTGTTGCACCGTAACTGGTGACTGTGGCGATGAGATCGGTGAACGGACGTCTTGCTTCAAGCGTTGCGATATCCACGGTCTTTGAAAAAAGATGGGAGAACTCATGAATCACGGTAATGGCCCGGGCATGGTCGTCAACGTCGAACGGCCCAGTCAAACCGCACTTGTACCAATCGAGTTGCGGGTCAAAAAACCTCTCCGTGAAATGCACACGCTTCTGTATATCGCCATCCATGACAAAAGCGATTGTGCCGTCGAACCAGTCTTTGTTTGAACCGACCACAAAATGCTCGGTATTCATCAAATCCTCGTTTGGGTCTACCAGCGCGTTGCAAATGGGAACGATGACCTTCTTGATTTTCTCGAGGGTACTGGCGTCGAGACTATCGATATCAAAAAAAGCTTTAAGAAATGTATCCAGTCGCGTCCCCGGGTTCAGGTGCCTGAGCTGCACGAGGTTATGCAGACTGTTAAAAGCGTAATAGCGAGCCAGATCGATGGCTTTCACGATCATGCGTGCTTTTTCCGGGTGTTTTGTCCTGATCTCTTCCATTCCCCGCGCTTCGATATTCAGGACCGCTCTGACCGTGAGGCTGGCTGCAAATTTATTGTGCATTTTCGACAGGGCTTTTCCATAGTGGACAGTATGGATATCCGGATCGAGCACCAGTTGCTTGTCAGGCGTAGTCAGTAGAGCAGGGCCTTCTTCCTTGTCTTTGATCATCCGCCAGATCGCCCCGGGTCTGGTCACGCGGTACACCTTGCCCGCGATAGGTGCATAGGTTTGTTTGCTGGTCATTTCCAGGTAGGTGCCATTCGCGCTGTTCTTCTTCAGATCTTTAAGTTCGACGGCAGTGGTTTCGAAGGGCAGCAGTGACGTGCGCATCGGTGCAGTGGACTTCACCTGCGACCAGTGCGGCGCGGCCACAGGAGTGGCCACCGGTTCGGCGAGGGTGTCGGTCGTTGTCTGCGTAGCGCCGATCGATTCTTCCAGCGATAACCTGCCCAATGAGACCATTTGCACTGCACCGGCAATAAAGTCGAGCACTGCCTGTTTCCAGTGGCGATTCTGCTGCGCTTCGGCCGAGGCCTTGAAGTCTTTGTAGGCTTGCCACAGAAACAGCCCATAACTGAGTTTGCCGGGTAACAGGCCTGCGAGCCTGTGGATGCCCGAGCTGAACAGGTGCTTGGCTGCCTCCCAGTCCGACTGGCCGTTGACGTCGGACTGAGTGCCGAGCATTTGCGACAGCAGGTGGATGTTGTCGCGGAACAATCGGGTCAGCAAGTTGCCGTCGATGGAGTTGGAGGCGAGGGTGATTTCGCTCGCTTGTCCGATAGTGGACTTCAACAGATTGCGAACCCCGGATTGCGCACCTGCTGGAAGACGACGTATCAGCAGCTCCTGTAGCGGTCCTGGCGTATTGAGCGCCGAGATAACGCTTGCCTCATTGTCGAATTCGGTGAATAGCGAGTCTGCATGGAAGGGGGCATACAGGATTTGGGGACCTTTCTGACCGGAGCCGGGGCCGATCAGGTACAGGCCCAGTGTCTTGACGGCTGCAGCGCCGACAGTCTTGATCAGCTCCAAAGGGCGAACAATGGCGTGGGCGCCGTTGACAGCTGCCCGGGCGATAGCGTCCGGCATGTCCATAACCTGTCGAATCAAATCGAAGCCGCTATCGGAAATACGTTGCTGCAGCTTCTGTGCATGGGCGTGTTGCATCAATTGCCAAGGCAATTGCCGAATGAAGCGCAGCCTTCGAGCATCAGCATTGGCGCTGTTGTTCGACAAGCTGTCTGTCATCCGTTTTGCGTAGGTTTGCTGAATGTTCAGTGACAACAGGAGTTGCCTGACAGCGGACTGGTCCAGGCCTTGCGGAAGCAATTGAGTGGTTTTCGAAGTGATCTTGAACCCTGTGCCCTGGACAACGTTGACATGGTTCAAGGCAAACTCGGTCAGGGAACGAGCGGGGCCGGCCAGGGTCAGGTTGGGGGTGATTTCGATGTCGTCGGGGTCTGGCAGTGTCCCGGAGAAGCGGCTACCGAGCAGTGACACCAATGTGTCATGCACATAGGACCTCAGTGTCTTCATGCCGTGCAGGTAATCTTTATCATCGTCGACGCTGTTGCAGTATTGCTCCAGCAATTCGATGTGCAACTGCTGTTCCTCGACGGGGGCCATTGCGAACCAGGCTGGCAAGGACTGCTGTCGGGTAATCGCCTGCGCGATCGAAGTGGCTCTGCGCAAGTTGGTGTCGACCACCGTTTTTTTCAGGGATTGAAGGGCTTTGGTCTGTTTTGCATCGTCCAGTTTCAGGGCGCGCAGGTGTTCGCAGCGTCCCAGGAAGTGGTCGACCGATGATTGTGATAACCGCTGCAAGACATGACCTTCAATCAGTCGCAACGCGCCGAGTGAATAGCGCTGGTGGAAGGTGCGTTGGACTGGGGAGAGGTTTTCCAACAGCGCCAGACGTTTGTGCGGATCAAGCAGGCGCCGGTCCAGCTCCTGCTTTGCGTGACTGACGGTGTCAAAGACTTCCAGGCCCTGCGCAGGGGTCCATAGAACTGTTCGGCCCGAATGCTGAGAGTCGAGCCCGCCACGCTCGGTCAACAGCAAACAATTGGCCAAGGGCAGGAAATTCGTTTGGCCGGAGCGCTCAAGGGTCAATGAATAGGCGTCAGGCCGGAACCCCCTGAGTGACAGACGGCTTTTACGATCCGAGTGGTCCGGATTGAGCACCGTATCGACAATGGCCCGATCCGTGTCGCCCAATGTTGCGTCGAGCACCCGAAGGCTGGCTTCCCCGCGTATGCCCACGGAAAGGGCGTGAGCCAACCGGGGTTTCATGTTCTCCAGATAGACCCGCTGCAGTGCCAGCGAAGCAATGGGTTGCGAAGCGAAGTCCGTGCTGATCAGCGCCTCGATATCGCTGAAGGTTTTTACGAACGCCGCCGCGTTGTCTGCCAGCACCATGGACGGTTGTTGATTGCCCGACAATACCGGCCGCGTACTCCATCGTCCCTGGGTATCCAGCGTCAGCAGTTGCTCGCTGATCATCGAACGGATGTCCAGCGCCTTGTCGAACAAGGCGTTGATGTCCACGATGCCGTCGCTGTGACGGAAAACCTGCAGGGCATACTCTATGTTCTGCTGTTGTTTGGTGATGATTGCTTCGAACATCTTTTTGAAGATAGAACCGGAAATCGCTTCCCCAGAGACATTCGGCCAATCAAAACCGATGAAGCGCTGACGCTCCTCCAGACTCAGCAGGCCGTAGAACTCATCCTCGTGACCGGCCGCGCTGAATTTGCTCAACAAGGTGTTTTTGAGGTCCTGATAGTCTTTGAGTACCTGCAGCCCTTGAGTGGGGGTGTAGAGAAACGCATTGCCGCCATTGATCATCAGCGAGCCTGCCAGCTCCACATAGTTGGCCTGATATTCCCAGAGACGCACGGTTTCGACGGTCAGTGTTTCGTACGTTCTGCTGGTTGGCTCGATCAGCGAATGCAAGTCCTGGCTCTGTTCAGGCGTGATGATTTCGGCTTCGCGCTTGAGCAGGAAGTCCGCTCGCGCCTTTTCAGCAATGGCCTTGCTGAAAAATTCGCGACGTGATGCGCCATCGGCGCTCGCGGCATTCCAGTAGTCTTGCAGTTGCGCGGAAAGCAGGCTGATCAGCTTTTTGGAAGCAGTGGCGAGCGCGGTATCCCAGTGTTGCTGGTCAGTGCTCGCCGGGTGCTTTTTCGGGTGGGAAAACTCATGTGATTGCCCCGACGGCCAGCGTTGATTGCGGTAGTACAGCAGCACCGCATCACTCAAGGACATGGCGTTGATCCAGCGCCGCGCCGGAGTGCTTTCCTTATCGTGTTCATCGGCCGTTGCCGTGGAATAGAAACTGACCTGGGTCTGGCGCTGATCCAGGCCGGGGAAGGCTGACTTCAGCAGTTCATCCAGCACTGTATCGAGCATCGAAATCAACGAAGGCGATGCTTTCAGCTCGCCGAGCATGGCCTGATCGTTCATTTGCTGGAGTGCGGTGATGGTGCTGCTCTGATCTTCGAACACCTCGCCTTCGATGGTTTGAAAGGTCACCTCGATAGTGGCGGCATCTGCCAGCGTTCTGCGTTGAGACAACGACATGAAAGCCAACAGGTCGTCGTCCTCGGTCGCGCTGTTCAACTGACGCTTAAGCTGTTCGGTCAAGGCTGAGTGGCTGTCGTACTTCTTTATGCCGCCATACGGGGTGTAGAGAATTACGCCGTTGTCATCCGGTGTGGCGCTCAGCACGAAGCTGCCGGCCAGGGGCATGGGTTCCAGATTGTTGGTCTTGAGCAGGATTTTTTCGGCGAGCATGGGCGGTTTCTGTTCACCGCGCAGCGTGTGGTTGGCAAGTTGCAGGTGACTGAACCATTCGAAGTCCTTTTGCGTCAGCCCGTGGGTTTGGCCAAGTCTCCTCCAAAGGCCGGGAGACTTCAGGGCCTGAGGGAAAAACAATGGAGTGGCAGGTGTAGGCATCGTCGAGTCTCGCTCAGGGCGCGATTGAAATGCGCCAATGGATTGAGCCTCGAGACTAAAAGTCATTGACGTGTGGAAGGTGGTAGATAGTTACCGCACAGCCTGCCGGTTGGTCGTGCAAAACTCGAGAAGAAAGCACAGCCCGTGTTGGTATGGCCTGCAGGTGCTCAACCGAAAAGTTGACAGCTCGCTCGCCGTGCGTTGTTAATCGGCTGGTTTTCGTACGCTGTTGCCCCCTCCAATAATTACTCTGGAGCTTCAGATGTCTGCGCCACACGATCATGTGTCTACTGCGGTTTCGCAAAACCTGTCCTTCGAAGCGCTGACGGCGTTGCTTGAACAGATCTTCCAGCGTCACGGCACCTCAGCCGATGTCGCCAAAACCCTGGCCCTCAACTGCGCCGGCGCCGAGCGCGACGGGGCTCACAGTCATGGCGTGTTTCGCATTCCCGGTTATGTGTCGACGCTGCAAAGCGGCTGGGTTAATGGTCAGGCAGTGCCGGTGGTCGAGGATGTAGCCTCGGGATTTGTCCGGGTTGATGCCGGTAATGGTTTTGCCCAACCGGCCCTCGCGGCGGCGCGGTCCTTGTTGGTCGAGAAGGCCCGCAGTGCCGGCATTGCGGTGCTGGCCATCCGCAATTCCCACCATTTCGCCGCCTTGTGGCCAGATGTCGAGCCGTTTGCCGACGAAGGGCTGGTGGCACTGAGCGTGGTCAACAGCATGACCTGCGTGGTGCCGCACGGTGCCGATCGGCCGCTGTTCGGGACCAACCCGATTGCCTTCGCCGCCCCTCGGGCCAACGGTGATCCGATTGTTTTCGACCTGGCGACCAGCGCCATCGCCCATGGCGACGTACAGATTGCGGCTCGTAAAGGCGAGCGTTTGCCGGCGGGCATGGGTGTGGACAGCCTCGGCCAACCGACCCAAGACCCGAAAGCAATCCTTGAGGGCGGCGCCTTGCTGCCGTTTGGCGGCCACAAGGGCTCGGCGCTGTCGATGATGGTGGAGTTGTTGGCGGCGGCGTTGACCGGGGGCAATTTTTCTTTCGAGTTCGACTGGTCGAACCATCCGGGGGCGAAAACACCCTGGACCGGTCAACTGCTGATTGTGATCGATCCGAGCAAATCGGCGGGGCAGAATTTTGCCGAGCGCAGTCAGGAACTGGTCCGGCAGATGCACGGTGTAGGGCTCAAGCGGTTACCGGGTGATCGACGTCACCGGCAGCGCGCCAAAGCCAAGGTCGAAGGCATCGCGCTCGATGCTCAGACGCTGGCAAATCTGCGGGAACTGGCCGGGCTCTGAGCTAAAACGCAATCTCTAATGTGTGTGGGCTTGCTCGCGAAGGCGGCGGTACAGTCAACATTGATCTCGCCTGACACACCGCTTTCGCGAGCAAGCCCGCTCCCACAGGTTCCGTACTGATGCTCAATGGCTTAACGCCGGCCCAACAACAACCCCACCACCAGACCGAATCCGGCGGAGATGGCCACGGTTTGCCAGGGATGACCACCGATGTAGATTTCGCTGGCCTCGACTGCGGGTTTGGCCCGGTCACGCACGCTGGAGACTGAAGTCCGGGCCTGCTGGAGCTTCTGGGCGATTTGCCCGCGAAGGGTGTCCGCTTCTTCACCGACCAGTGAAGCACTGCTCTTGAGCAGTTTTTCCGATTCTTCGATCAGGGCCTGAAGTTCGCTGAAGACCTGATCCTTGATTTGATCCTCGGCGACTTGATCGATGATTTTGCGGGCCATTGGAGTACTCCTTGCAGGTAAATGGGCAGTGAACAATGGAGTCTGGCGCCATGGCAAAAGTTGCAGCCATTTTGCGTGGTGACGCCACCCTTGTGAAAAATCCAGGGCAGGACATTTCCTCCTACAGTGTAAGATGTCGCCTATTTTACGCAGCAGGTATCTTCCATGAGCTTCAATCTGGCCGACAAACCCCTTGCCGAGCGCGCGGCGCTTGAAGACGAGAAATCCCGTCTGTTCGAGCTCTGGCAAAACAACCTGGGTAAATCCAAGGGCGAAGCCGCACGGTTGTTCGGTGAGCGTGCCAAGCGCAAAGGCAAATGGGCCGAGTGGGTCCGCGCCGAACTCGACGGCATGTCGCCCCCGGAGTTTGCGAACATGGTGCGCAGTGAAGTCAATCGCCTGATGGCCGCTAAATAAGCTTCCAGCACTGACAGTTTCGAAATTGCCGAAGATCGCAACCTGCGCCAGCTCCTACGGGTGGGAAAAAGTCGCGATAATCGCCTCGCGCACTTTCAGCACCACCGGATCGAGCTGTGTGCTGGTACGCCAACCCAGCTCGATCGGGTAGCGTGGCAACGCCAAAGGGCAGGGCAGCAACGCCAGTCCGCTAAGCGCGGCGATACTTTGAGCCGCATGGGCCGGAATAGTCGCCACCGCCTGGCTGCCCTTGAGCAGATGCGGCAACGCGGCAAAGTGCGTAGTCGACGCGCATACCCGCCGACTCAGGCCCAACGCCGCCAGGCCTTCATCGGTGATCCCGATAAAACCGCCCGATGACACCAGGATGTGCTCGCGGGCGACGAACGCTTCAAGGCTGAGAGTTTCCTGTCCCTCGGTCAGACTGAGGGGGTCCACCAGGCACAGATAATCGCCTTCACCCAGCACCTGACGACTGAGCAAACGCTCGGCAAATCCGCCTGCCGTGATCGCCAGATCGATGCTGCGTTCCATCAAGGCCCGGGCGACGATCTGGCTATGGGTCTGGCGAAAGATCAGGCGCAGTTTCGGCGCGCGATCAGCGATCTCTTCAATCAATCTTCGCCCGTAGGCGATTTCGAAATCATCCGACAAACCCACCGTCACCGAACGCCCGTCGTAATGATGCGCAGCCGGATCGACCATCGCCAGGCTCTGGCGGCATTTGTTCAGCGCATCACTGACCACCGGTTTCAACTGGTTGGCCTTGAGCGTCGGCGCAAGACCTCGACCGGTGCGCACGAACAACTGATCGCCATACACCTCTCGCAATCGACGCAACGCCGCGCTGACCGCCGATTGCGTCACGCCCAGACGCAGCGCGGCACGGCTGGCGCTGGATTCTTCATGCAGGGCTTCGAAGACTTTGAGCAAGTTGAGATCGACGGTTGCGATATTCATTTGGTTCATATCATTCAGCAGTGAGTCGGGCTTTATTCATGATCCGGTGGCGCCGGAGAATGAGCAACACCTCATTACTGACGGAGTCACCGCGATGCCCAAGTCCATCGTTGCTGCCCTGCAAATCGGCGCCTTGCCCGGCGGCAAGGCCGATACCCTCGATCAAATCCTCTCCTGGGAAACCGCCATTATCGAATCCGGTGTCGCACTGGTGGTCATGCCGGAGGCGTTGCTCGGCGGCTA
Source organism: Pseudomonas lini (assembly GCF_964063345.1). Classification (NCBI taxonomy): domain Bacteria; kingdom Pseudomonadati; phylum Pseudomonadota; class Gammaproteobacteria; order Pseudomonadales; family Pseudomonadaceae; genus Pseudomonas; species Pseudomonas lini. The sequence goes on along the minus strand of NZ_OZ061318.1, from coordinate 261,663 downwards.
TCCAAAAGGCGAGGGTTTCGGCACGCAACTCGGCTATCGGCTGCCGGAGGGGCGGGAAGCATTTGCGCGGTATTTTGACAACGCCATCGACGTGCCGGGTGCCGAGACTGAAGCCTTGGCCGGGTTGTCCTCACGCACTGGCGCCAATCTGGTGATCGGCGTAATCGAGCGCGCGGGCAGCACCTTATATTGCACCGCGTTGTATTTCGATCCGCAGGCCGGGCTGGTCGCCAAGCACCGCAAACTGATGCCCACCGGCACCGAGCGACTGATCTGGGGCAAGGGCGATGGCTCGACCTTGCCGGTGATCGACAGCCAGGTCGGGCGAATCGGTGCCGTGGTGTGCTGGGAAAACATGATGCCGCTGCTGCGCACCGCGATGTACGCCAAAGGCGTGGAGGTCTGGTGCGCGCCGACGGTGGACGAGCGGGAAATGTGGCAGGTCAGCATGCGCCACATTGCCCATGAAGGACGCTGCTTTGTGGTCAGCGCCTGTCAGGTGCAGGCCTCGCCGCAAGCCTTGGGCGTGGAAATCGCCAACTGGCCGGCGCAGCGCCCGTTGATTGCCGGCGGCAGCGTGATTGTCGGGCCGATGGGCGACATTCTCGCCGGGCCGCTGCGTGACGAGGCAGGTTTGCTCACTGCCGAAATCGACACCGACGACCTGATCCGCGCTCGTTACGACTACGACGTGGTCGGGCATTACGCGCGCCCGGACGTGTTTGAGTTGACGGTGGATGAGCGAGCCAAACCCGGCGTACGTTTTATCTGAGGCGCAGCCACTCTTCGCGGGTGATCTCCCAGAGCTCCTTCGGGAATCGCCCGCTGACAAAATCGCCTTCATCGGTGTGTATCAAACGCATGCCGGTACGTTCCGAGAGTTTGCGCGAGCCGATATTCGGGGCCGCTTTCGGCACGCGCAGCAACGGCCGACCGAGTGTTTCGAACCAGTACTCGGTCACCGCCGCACTGGCTTCACCCATCAACCCCTGGCCTTGCCATTGCGGGGCCAGCCAGAAGCCGCGGTTATTGTCCTGTTCATTCATCAGGCTGACATTGCCGATCAGTTGATCGGGGGCCGACTTCAAGCGGATCGACCAGTGCCATTCTTCGCCCCGGGCCATCGCCGGCAGGGCAATTTCACGCAGATAAGTCATCGCGCCGTCGGCAGGATAAGGCCACGGCACCAGGACGTTCAGATAACGCACCACGTCCCAGTGGGGGAAATGCTGCTGGATGGCCTCGGCATCGGTCAGTTCCAGCGGGCGCAAAATCAATCGTTCGGTGTAGAGCGTTGGAGCGGTGTGCATCGTGGGTGACCTCCTTGTAGGGACGGGCGCTGCGCATCATGCGCAGCGTCGATTGTCCGTCTAGTCTCTAGGCGTTCACACCCCTGTCAACGGATGGACTGTCCATGAGTTTGTTACTCGGCCCGATTCTGCAGTTTCGTGGCATCAACAGTAATGTCTATAACGTGTCGGCTCTAGTGGTTTTGCCCTTGGGCGCGACATCACCCAGCGTAAAAGTACCTGGCGGTGTCAGTGCGGGTAAACCGTTGGCCATCGCCGATATCCCGTTGCTCAATCCTCAGTACCGCGTCTGGCGCATCGATTTAAAAGCGCTGCAAGACCAGGCTGTTGCCAGCACTTACACGGTCAAGATAGAGGGCGCGGAGGCTAACTTCGTCGTTCCGGCCGAGGGCCAGTCGCCGCGCATGGCCTATGTGTCGTGCAACGGCTTTTCGGACCCCAAGGGCATGGAGAAGGTGGACCGGAACAATGAGCGTTGGGAGCATATGTGGGGGGCTCATCAAAGCAAGCCCTATCACCTGTTGTTGATGGGGGGCGATCAGGTATACAGCGACGAAATGCGCAGCAGTGTGACGTCGATGAAAATCTGGTTCGCCAAACCCTTCGCCGACCGTCAGAAGGCTGCCTACAGCAAGGTGATCGAAGCCGATCTGGACAAGTTCTTCGCCAGACTCTATCTGGAACGCTGGAAACAGCCTGAGGTCGCGAAGCTGCTCAGCGCCGTTCCGACGGTGATGATGTGGGATGACCATGACATCATCGATGGCTGGGGCTCCTACGATGAGATTCTGCATTCAAGCCCGGTGTTCCAGGGGCTGTTTGCCACGGCCAAACGCTATTTCAGGATTTTCCAGCAGCAACTGATCCAGACTCATCCTCATCTCAAGCCGTCCGCTGATGTTCATCCCTGTGCGATTCCCGACACCGCCGACGGCTTTCACCTCGGGTTCACCGGGCTGGGTGAATTGGCATTGCTGGTTCCTGATTTACGCAGCGAACGTGCGCCGGATTTGACGACCCCACGGGCTCAACACACCCGAGTCATTTCCCCCGTCAGTTGGGATGCGATTTATGCCTGGCTGGGCAAGGTCAAGGCGCATAAGCACTTGCTGCTGATGTCGAGTATTCCCGTGGGTTACCTGGATTTGCAGGCGGCCGAAAAGGCGCTGGACCTGATATCGGGGCAACAGGAACTCGAGGACGATTTGCGCGACCATTGGCGAAGCCTGCCCCATCGAGATGAACGCAAGCGGCTGATCATGCGGTTGCTGGATTTCGCCCATGCCGAGTCATGCAAGGTCACGCTGGTGTCCGGTGATGTTCATGTGGCGGGGGCCTGCGTGATCGAATCGACGCTGTCCCGGCATCGCAATGATGGTTCAGGATTGATCTACCAATTGATTTCGACCGGGGTTGTGCATCCTGCACCGCCGGTGTTGGCGGTGCAGTTTCTGGAGTCCATTGGCAAGCATCAGGAACAGATCGACTACGCCATTACCGGAACCCTGTTGCCCATCGGTGCGCGGGGACGTTACCTGATCGCCGCTCGAAACTGGCTGGCGATAGAGCCGGATGAAGACAGCACCGGCAAAAGTCGGTTATGGGCCAACTGGCACGTAGAAGGTCTCAAACATTGCGTGACCCAGGTGATCGATCCCGTTAAACCACGGGCCGAGCCGTGAGCGTTACCACGTGCCGGTGGTCGGCCCCGGCAGGCTGAGTTTGCCGCGATCAACGAAACGCATTGTGCCGAACACGCCGCCGGCCAGTTTGCCCCGAAGCACGTACGGCAGATTGTTCAGTGTCTGCGTCTGTCCCAGCCCGAGGGTCTGACGCAGCACCGAGAAGGCCGAAACGCTTACCGGCACCACGATGACCGCTTCGGAAAAACGCGGAATCGAGCCCGTCTGGTCGCTTACACCGGAGGCGAGTGATTGACCGTTCACCTCCAGATCCAGGGCTACACCGTTGTAGTCGATTGCCGTTTCATTGGGGTTTTGCACGCGCAGTTTTACCGCAAAACGCACTTCCAGTTCCTGGCTTGGCAGCGGCTCGATACCGACTACGTTGATGTTAAGCGGGTCGTGTTGGGGGAACAGGGCGCAGGCGCTGAGGGAAAGCAGCAGGAGGGACAGAGACAGGGCGAACAATCTGCGCATGGACAGGCTCTCGAACAGGAAGTTATTCAGCACGATAGCGCACAACGCGCTGACAGTGATTCGAAGATATTTCGCAGCCTGTTATGACGCCTTCGCGGGCAAGCTTCGCTCCTACAGGTTTTGTGTCGTGCCCAAATCCCGCGGCAATCGCTGTACTTGTAGGAGCGAGGCTTGCCCGCGAAGCTTTTCAGGCGGCCAATCACTACCGCCAATTTCTGACAGCAGCCTCTGCTAAGCTCCGACAACTTTTCAGGAAAGAGCCTGCCGACCGTGTCGCGAACCAGCCGTTTACTGACTTTGTTACAAGTGCTTCGGGGCAAAAGTCGTCCGGTGACTGCCGCGACATTGGCCAGCGAACTGGAGATTTCCGAACGCACGCTGTACCGCGACATCGCGGAACTCACCGCTCTCGGAGCGCCGATCTTTGGCGAAGCGGGGATCGGTTATGTGTTGCGCAGCGGCCTGTTCCTGCCGCCCTTGATGCTCAATGCCGATGAAACCGAAGCCATCGTGCTCGGGCTGCGCTACGTGGATCAGCGTGGCGATGAGGTCTTGAGCAAAGCCGCGGCCGATGCCCTGGCGAAAATCGCCGCGGTACTCGACCCGGCGGCCCAGGAGGCCTTGCGCAACCCGACGGTGCTACCGGGCCCACCGGGTTATGGCTATCCGCAAAATGCCGTGCCCTTGAACGTGTTTCGCCAAGCCATCCGCGATCAGGCCAAACTGCACATTGATTATGCGGACGCCAACCAGGTGCCGAGTCAGCGGCTGATCTGGCCACTGGCCCTGGGCTTTCTCAACGAGGTGCGGATCATCGTCGCCTGGTGCGAATTGCGCAGCGCCTATCGCACCTTTCGCACCGACCGGATCTCGGCCGCCAGTGAGCAGGGCGAACGCTATCCGGGGCGGCGCAGCGACCTCTTGCGCACCTGGCGCAAGCAGATGCAACTGGACGAAGCAGGACGTTTCACTCCTGACAAGAACTGACACAGGCTTGTTTTAGCATGGCTTCAGAATCAACTCACAAGGAGCCGTAAACATGTCCAGTCCAGCCTCTTCACTGGCCCCCGCCATCGCCGCCTACATTGCTGCCGCCAATACTCGCGACACGTCGAGGGTTGCCAGTTTTTTCGCTGAGGATGCCAACGTGTTCGACGAAGGGCAGCATCAGGTTGGTACGCAAGCCATCGCCCAATGGATGCAAGACACCGCACAACGTTATCAGCCCCGGGTCGAGGTACTCGACGTTCAGCTGCGCACCGGCAAAGTGCTGGTGCATAACCTGATCTCCGGCACGTTTCCCGGCAGCCCGCTGGAACTGCGCTACATGTTCCGCCTCAATGAACAGGGCAAGATTGCCCGGCTGGATATCTCGCTGTAACCCGGCAGCTGCCGAAAACGGAACCTGTGGGAGCGGGCTTGTGTGGCGAGGGAGCTTGCTCCCGCTCGGCGGCGAAGCAGTCGTAACCCTTTACATGCGGTTTAATTTTGAAATGCCGGGGTCGCTGCGCGATCCAACGGGAGCAAGCTCCCTCGCCACCGCCCGCTCCCACAGGGATTGTGCTTGACCTGCTAGCATCAGGCTTCACCAGCAACGTCAGAGACGTATACTCCCGCGCATGAATGTCGACTCTCCCTTAAGCGCCTGGCAACACGCCATCGAACAGAAGGGCTTCGTCCAGGACGAAGCTCAGGAACACGCCGTGTGGGCGCTGCAAAAATGCCACGAAGCCTTGCATGAAAACCACACGCCCGTCACCGGCGTGTACCTCTGGGGCCCGGTTGGGCGGGGCAAGACCTGGTTGATGGATCAGTTCTACCAAAACCTGCGCGTCCCGGCCCGGCGCCAGCACTTTCATCACTTCATGGGCTGGGTGCATCAGCGCTCCTTTCAATTGACCGGCACCGCCGACCCGTTGAAAGCGCTGGCCCGCGAACTGAGCCAGGAAGTGCGGGTGCTGTGTTTCGATGAACTGTTCGTCAACGACATCGGTGACGCGATCATTCTCGGGCGTTTGTTTCAGGTGATGTTCGAGCAGGGCGTGGTGGTGGTCTGCACCTCCAATCAGCCGCCGGATCAGCTGTACGCGGATGGCTTCAACCGTGACCGGTTCGTGCCGGCCATTACCGCAATCAAGCAACACATGCAGGTGATAGCGGTGGATGGCGGGGAAGATCATCGCCTGCACCCTGGCGCCGGTCTGCAGCGTTACTGGGTGAACGTACCGGGTCAACCCGGCGCCTTGAGTGAGGTGTTCAAGGCCTTGACCGTGGGCCAGTCGCTGTCCGGCGATCCGGTCAAGGTCGGCTACCGTTCGGCCAATGTGATGCAGGCCAGTCCAACCGTGCTCTTGTGCCGTTACGCCGAGCTCTGCGAGCAGCCGTTTGCCGCCATGGACTTCATGGCCCTGTGCGATACCTTCAGCGCTATTCTGTTGAGCGACGTGCCCAACCTCAGTGCACAAAAACGCGAAGGGCGCATCGCTCGCGGCACTGAAGACGGTGTCGAGCGGGTGGTGGCAGGCGATCGCGAGTTGCCGCAGTTGTCGGTTCACGACGACGGCGTGCGCCGGTTCATCGCCTTGGTGGATGAATGCTACGACCGCAAGGTGCCGCTGTACCTGGAAGCGCAGGTGCCGATGGAGGCGTTGTACACCGAGGGCTATCTGGAGTTTCCGTTTCGCCGCACCCTTAGTCGTCTGCAGGAAATGCAGCTAAAACGTTTCGCCGAGGCTTGATATGCGGGAGGAGCGAACATGAATCAGCCTTTGTCCCACCATTTGCTGACCATGGCCTATCAGAACGCTTGGGCCAATCACCGACTGGCCAAGGCCTGGCTTCAGCTAAGCCCGGCCGAGCTGGCGGCGCCGCGAGTCAGTTTCTTTCCCAGCCTCAGCGCGACCCTCAATCACATCCTTACGTGCGACTGGTTCTATGTGGATGCACTGGAGCGGGAGTTGCGCGGTGACGAACCGCATCCCGACTGCTACGTATTTTTCAACGAAGACGAGCCGTTCACCCACGGCGCCGATCTCAAGCGCGAGCAAGCCCTGGTGGACCGTCGATTGATCGCCTATTGCGAGCAATTGCGCGACACAGACCTGGGACGGATCGTGACCATCGCGCGCGACACCCCGCAACATGACAGCCGTTTGCGCATGCTGTCCCATTTGTTCGAGCATCAGATTCATCATCGCGGGCAGGTTCACGCGATGCTCAGTGGCACCTCGGTCAAGCCGCCGCAACTGGACGAGTTTTTCTGTGCCGGTGAGGCAAAGTTGAGGGCCGAGGACTTTGCCGAGTTGGGATGGACCGAGGCATTGATCTGGGGCGCTTGAGAGAGAATCATCACAGCAGGATCTAGTTGTCGGCACCCCGGGACTCGCGATAAGGTCGCTGGACCTTTCAGTGCGCAAGAGGCGAGCTGGGGCAACTTGTGTGATTGAGGGTGGAAATGGAATCCGCAGAAATTCTTGTGCTTCAGGCCAGCTACACCAACCCGGTGCATGCCGAGGCGATTTGTCTTGTATTGAACCACTACGCCGAAGACCCGATGGGTGGCGGTCACCCGTTACCCGCCGATAGGTTGCAACAACTGCCGGGGGAACTGGCCAAACGTCCCCATGCCTTCAGCGTACTGGCGTTTGTCGGCGGCGAGCCGGCAGGGCTGGTGAACTGCTTTGAAGGTTTTTCGACCTTCGCCTGCCGGCCGCTGGTCAACGTGCATGACGTGGCAGTGGTGTCGAAGTTTCGCGGGTTGGGGCTGAGTCAGAAAATGCTGCACAAAGTCGAGGACATCGCGCGTCAGCGCGGCTGCTGCAAAATCACTCTGGAAGTACTGGAAGGCAATGCGGTGGCTCAGGCGTCTTATGGCAAATTCGGTTTTTCGCCAGGCATGTTCGACCCGGCGCACGGGCGGATGCTGTTCTGGACCAAGGCGCTTTAACCTGTGGGAGCGGGCTTTTGTGGCGAGGGAGCTTGCTCCCGTTGGGTCGCGCAGCGACCCCGGCATTTCAAAATTAAACCGCATGTAAAGGGTTTACGACTGCTTCGCAGCCGAGCGGGAGCAAGCTCCCTCGCCACAAAAGCCCGCTCCCACATGGGGGCAATTACTGCTGAACGACTTCCGGCGTGACAGGTGCGCCCTTGGGTTTCATCAGGCTGAAGTCGATCAACGGCCTTTGCTTACGTGCATAAGGGTCGCCGATCATCAATGGCCGAGGTTTGAAACTGTCGCTGACCAGGCTTTTACTGCGGTCCAGTTCATCAAAACTCAGGCCTGCCAGATCCGCCCAGGTGTGAATCAGCTGAGAACTGCTGTATGGCCGTCCGAGATCACCGGCAAAATTCCAGTCATGGGTTTCACGCCATTTCGGCGAAGCCCAGGCCATGAACGGAATGGTGTACATCGGTGCCGTCGGCTTGCTCTCGTTGCGGCCCAGGGTATTGTGGCCAGCGGAGTCGAAAACATCTTCGCCGTGGTCGGAGAGGTACAGCAGGAAGCCGTTGGGGTCAGTCTTGGCGTAGTCCTTGATCAGGCTCGACACCACGAAGTCGTTGTACAGCACTGCGTTGTCATAGCTGTTGTACGTCGGCACCTGATCGTCACGCACGCCGTCCGGAACACCTTTGCGGTCGGTGAACTTGTTGAACGTCGACGGGTAACGGTACTGGTAGCTCATGTGCGTGCCGAGCAAGTGCACAACGATCAGCTTGCGCGGCGCCGCGTCGGTCAGCGCCTTGTTGAACGGTTCGATCACGTCGCCATCGTACTGGGCGGCGTTCTGGTTGCGGTTGTTGTTCAGGTACACCTGCTCATCGGCCTGCTGGGAGAACGTTGTGAGCATGGTGTTGCGCTTGGTCATGGTCTGCTGGTTGGTGATCCAGAAGGTCTTGTAACCCGCCTGTTTCATCATGCTGACCAGCGACGGCGTCGACAGGTAAAGCTCCGGGTTTTCTTCGTCGGCGAATGTCAGTACCTGCTGCAACGCCTCAATGGTGTAGGGGCGCGGGGTAATGACGTTATCGAAAACCGCCAGTTGATCCTTGAGTTTGTCCAGTTCCGGCGTGGTTTCCCGTGGGTAACCGTACAGGCTCATGCGCTGACGGTTGGTGGACTCGCCGATCACCAGCACCAGAGTCGCGGGCTGATTGGCCATCGCATCGGTGAGGTTCTTGAGCGGTGCAATCTTGCTGGCGCTGTCGAGCATGGCTTGCATGCCGGCCAGGGTATTGAGGTAACGGTGATAGGCCACGGCCATCTGCCACGGCACCGCGGGCTCGATGCGAGTTTCGAATTTCTCGAAGCCGCGCGCCAGGCTGCCGGTGTGTGCGGTCTGCTTGATCAGCGGGTAACCGACCACTGCCAGCAGAATCGCCATCGCTGCGATCAGCGCCTGGCCACGAGGCAGGTACACCGGACGCAGGCGGGTCCAGAGGAAATACGCGAACGCGGTGTGGGCGAGGAACGCCAGCACCATCCACCAGGCAAAATACTGGGTCATGTACTCGCCGGCTTCAGACACGTTCGATTCGAACATGATGAAGATGACGCTCTGGGAAAATTCCTGCTGATAGATGAAGAAATAACCGAGGCTGGCCATCGAACAGGCCCACAGCACCACGCCGATCAGCGCGGCCATCACGCGTGTTTGCCTAGGGAACAACAGCATCGGCGCGAGCCAGATGGCACTCATCACAAAGGCCTGGCGGAACCCGGTAAAACCGGAGGTGCCCGTCAGTTGAATCAGCAGTTGGGTAATACCCGAAAAATACCAGAAGAACAGAAATAACCAGAGAAATCCTGTCCAATCAAAACCTTTCGCAGACGTTTTGCTGCGTTTAAACAAAGCCATTCAGCACTCCAGCCTGATAATTTCTTCGGCCGTCGGCACTCTCCCTGTCGCAGACGAGCGGGCGCCGCGCGGATACCGAGCGGCCACAATGAGCCGGAGTATCGACAAGTAGGTGTGAAAACTTTGTGAGTTGCTGGAATTGGCAGGGTTACAACGAGTCGGAAACAGCGGCGGCTGCTTCCGAGTCAAACGAGGGGGTCAGGCGTGGGGAACACGTTGGGTGACAGGCCAGGGCTGAACCTCATTGCCTTGGGTCAGCAGGCGCAATTGCGCGACTTCCCGCTTCAATTGGTCACGCTCGTCTTTCAACTGGCGCAGTTCATCGCGACGGATCGTGACGTAAAGGGTTTGTGCTGGCAGTGCTGTGTGTACGGTGCCCATTGCTCACCTCGCAAATGGCTGTCTCAACTGTAAGTTCGCTCCCTGGATCAGGTGCTCTCTTACTATCGGCGCCAATTTTGATTTCTTTTGCCCTTGAAGGGAACTTTTTTATTTTTCATGGTCGTTGTGTCTTCGGCACGATTCCCGACGTTATCAGTCTGGATCGGGCACAATGCCCGGAAACTTCATCCCCATACGCTGGACTAACTCGAATGAGTCGCGTTGGGCTATAACCTTTGACACACTTTATTTGTAGTAGGGAGCATCAGTACATGCAACTCGGGATTATTGGACTGGGCCGCATGGGCGGCAATATTGCGCGGCGCCTGATGCTCAACGGACATACCACCGTTGTTTACGACCGCAATACCGCCTTTGTCGACACCCTGGCTGAAGCAGGCGCCACCGGTGTTGCCGACTTGCCAGCCCTGGTCGCTGGCCTGGCCAAACCTCGCGCGGTATGGGTCATGCTGCCCGCCGGCGCACCGACCGAAGACACCATCGACACCCTGAGCACTTTGCTCGACGCGGGCGATACCATCATCGACGGCGGCAACACCTTCTATAAGGACGACATCCGCCGGGCCAAAACCCTGTCGGAAAAAGGTCTGCACTACATCGACGTCGGCACCTCCGGCGGCGTCTGGGGCCTGGAGCGTGGTTATTGCATGATGATCGGCGGTGATGCCGAAACCGTTAAGCGTCTCGACCCGCTGTTCGAAACCCTGGCCCCAGGCCTGGGCGACATCCCGCGCACCAAGGACCGCCAGTCCGATGACGATCGCGCCGAGCGCGGTTACATTCACGCAGGCCCGGCCGGTTCTGGCCACTTCGTGAAAATGATCCACAACGGCATCGAATACGGAATGATGCAGGCCTTCGCCGAAGGCTTCGACATCCTCAAGACCAAGGCCAGCACCCACCTGCCGGAAGATCAGCGCTTCGACCTCAACGTCGCCGACATCGCCGAAGTCTGGCGTCGTGGCAGCGTGGTGTCGTCCTGGCTGCTCGACCTGACCGCCGATGCGCTGGCCAGCGACCCGAAACTGGACGGTTACTCAGGCTCGGTGGCTGACAGCGGTGAAGGTCGCTGGACCATCGAGGCCGCGATGGAGCAATCGGTGCCTGTACCGGTGCTGTCGAACTCGCTGTTCTCGCGCTACCGTTCGCGCGGGCAAGGCACCTTTGGCGACAAGATTCTCTCGGCCCAGCGCTTCGGCTTCGGCGGCCATGTGGAGACCCCGAAAAAATGAGCCATGTGATCCGCAGGAAATCCAAGGCAGAACCCGCACCGCCTACCACGCTGTTTCTGTTCGGTGCCCATGGTGATCTGGTCAAGCGCCTGCTGATGCCGGCGCTGTACAACCTGAGTCGCGACGGTTTGCTGGGGAATGGACTGCGGATCATCGGCGTTGATCACAACGCCATCAGTGACGAAGCCTTCGCCAAGAAACTCGAGGATTTCATTCGGGCGGAAGTGGCGACCAAGGTCGGCAAGGGCGATCAAGCCCTTGATCCGGCCTTGTGGGCCAAACTGGCCAAGCACATCAGCTACGTCCAGGGCGACTTCCTTGACGAACGCACCTACGAAGCACTGGCGGCGAAAATCGCCGCCAGTGGCACTGGCAATGCAATTTTCTACCTGGCCACCGCGCCGCGCTTTTTCAGCGAAGTGGTGCAGCGGCTCGGCGCTGCCGGATTGCTGCAAGAAACCCCTGAAGCGTTCAGAAGGGTGGTGATCGAAAAACCTTTCGGCTCCGACTTGCACACCGCCGAGGCCTTGAACGCGTGCTTGCTCAAGGTGATGACGGAAAACCAGATCTACCGGATCGATCACTACCTGGGCAAGGAAACCGTGCAGAACATTCTGATCAGCCGGTTTTCCAACAGCCTGTTCGAAGCCTTCTGGAACAACCATTACATCGACCACGTGCAAATCACCGCCGCCGAAACCGTCGGCGTGGAAACCCGTGGCAGTTTTTATGAGGTCACCGGCGCCCTGCGGGACATGGTGCCCAATCACCTGTTCCAATTATTGGCGATGGTGGCCATGGAACCACCAGCCGCTTTTGGCGCCGATGCGGTACGCGGCGAAAAAGCCAAAGTCGTCGGCGCGATCCGCCCCTGGTCGACCGAGGAAGCGCGAGCCAACTCGGTGCGCGGCCAATACACCGCTGGCCAGATCGACGGGGAGCCGCTGCCCGGTTACCGCGAGGAAGCCAACGTGGCGCCCGACAGCACGACCGAAACCTATGTCGCGCTCAAAGTCATGATCGATAACTGGCGCTGGGTCGGCGTGCCGTTCTACCTGCGTACCGGCAAGCGCATGAGCGCGCGCGACACCGAGATTGTCATTTGCTTCAAGCCAGCGCCGTATGCGCAGTTTCGCGACACCGAGGTCGATGAGTTGCAGCCGACCTACCTGCGGATCCAGATTCAACCCAACGAAGGCATGTGGTTCGATCTGCTGGCCAAGCGGCCGGGGCCGGCGTTGAACATGGCCAACATCGAGCTGGGCTTTGCCTACAAGGATTTCTTCGAGATGCAGCCATCGACCGGCTATGAAACCCTGATCTACGACTGCCTGACCGGCGATCAGACACTGTTCCAGCGTGCCGACAACATCGAGAACGGCTGGCGCGCCGTGCAGCCATTCCTCGACGCTTGGGAGCAGGACGCAACGGTGGAGAGCTACGCGGCCGGCGAAGATGGGCCACAAACCGCTGACGAGCTGCTGACTCGCGACGGCCGCGTTTGGCATAGCGTCGGTGAGTGACGTAACGCAACAACCCATCCGTTTTCTGCTCAGTGACATGGACGGCACTTTACTGCTCCCTGATCACAGCCTCAGTCAGCGCACAATCGAAGCGGTCCGCGCCTTGCGCGAGGCCGGCGTGCTGTTCAGCCTGGCCACCGGGCGACCGCCCAAAGCCATGTTGCAGCAGATCGAAGCCCTGGGTGTCGATCTGCCGACGGCGGCCTTCAATGGCGGCACAATCGTAAATCCGGATGGTAGTTTGCTGGTTGCGCATTATTTGCCGGCAGCGGCGGCGCTGACGGCTTTGGCGCTGTTTGCCGATCAGCCGGACATTGAAGTCTGGGTGTTCAGTGGCGGCGACTGGCTGTTGAAGGATCCATACGGCCCGATGGTCCCGCGAGAGCAGCACGGCCTGGGTTATCCGCCAGTGGTGGTCGAAAGTTTTGAGCCTTACCTGGCACACATCGACAAAATCGTCGCCGCCAGCAACAACGCCGAACTGTTGATCGAACTGGAAGCGCAGTTGCTGCCCAAGGTCGAAGGGCAGGCGCAGGTCTCGCGTTCACAACCGATCTATCTGGACGTGACCGCGATGAAAGCCAACAAGGGCGAGGCATTGGCGACACTGGCCGAGTTTCTCGGCGTGCCGCTGGAACAGACTGCCGCTCTTGGTGACGGCGGCAATGACCCGGCGATGTTTCACCGGGCCGGATTGTCGATCGTCATGGGCCAGGCGGAGGAGGCGGTGAAGCGTCAGGCCGACGTGGTGACCGGGGCCAATACCGAAGACGGCGCGGCCCAGGCGATCGAGCAATACATCCTCCCTCGATAACGACACAAAACCAATGTGGGAGCGAGCTTGCTCACGAAGAGGCCGTCACATTCAACATTGTTGTTGAATGACACATCGCCTTCGCGAGCAAGCCCGCTCCCACATTTGGCCGGTGTTACAGCCAGTAGCTCACCGCATACCAGCCCAACACACCCATCACCACGGTGTAAGGCAGCGCCATCCACACCATCCGTCCGTACGACAGGCGAATCAGCGGAGCAATCGCCGAGGTCAGCAGGAACAGGAACGCCGCCTGGCCATTGGGTGTTGCCACGCTTGGCAGGTTCGTACCGGTATTGATCGCAATCGCCAGGGTTTCAAAGTGCTCGCGGCTCATGTGGCCGGAGATGAACGCCTGTTTCACTTCGGTGATGTAAATGGTTGCCACGAATACGTTGTCGCTGATGGCCGACAGCAAGCCATTGGCAATAAACAACATGCCCGGCTGCTGATCTGCCGGCAGCGCCAGCACCCACTGGATCAGCGGCGTGAACAATTGCTGATCGTGAATCACGGCCACCACTGCGAAAAACACCACCAGCAGCGCCGTGAACGGCATTGCATCCCTGAATGCGTTGCCGATGCGGTGTTCGTCGGTGATGCCGGTGAATGCGGTGATCAGCACGATTACCATCAAACCGATCAGGCCCACTTCGGCAATGTGAAACGCCAGCCCTGCAATCAGAATCAGCGCCGCCATCCCTTGTACCAGCAACGCAGCGCGTTGACGGGAAGTGCGTTGGGCGTTGTCTTCGGCGGCGTAGTTGGCCAGCACCGCACGTACATTGTCCGGCAGCAACGTGCCATAGCCGAACCAGCGCAGTTTCTCGAGCAGCACACAGGTCACCAGACCGGCTGCCAGTACCGGCAACGACACCGGGGCGATTTTCAGAAAGAACTCAGCGAAGTGCCACCCCATCTCATGACCGATCAGCAGGTTCTGCGGCTCGCCAACCAGCGTACACACACCACCCAGCGCGGTGCCGACAGCACCGTGCATCAGCAGGCTGCGCAAGAAGGCGCGGAACTGTTCGAGGTCGGCATGATGAAGGCTGGGTAAATGCCGGTCGTCGCTGAACTCGGCATCCTCGCGCGGATCGTGGCCGGAGGCGACACGGTGATACACCGAATAAAACCCCACGGAGGCACTGATGATGACTGCCGTCACGGTCAGCGCATCGAGAAACGCCGACAGAAACGCGGACAGGAAACAGAACATCAAGGCCAATAGCGCCTTGGAGCGAACCCCCAACAGCAGACGCGAGAAAAGAAACAGCAGCAGGTCTTTCATGAAATAGATGCCCGCCACCATGAACATCAGCAGCAGGATCACCGGGAAGTTGTGCACCAGCTCGTCATAAAGCGCCTGGGGCGTGGTCATTTTCAGCAGCAGTGCTTCGATCAGCAGCAAGCCGCCGGGCATCAGCGGGTAACACTTGAGCGCCATGGCCAGGGTGAAGATGAACTCCAGCACCAACAGCCAGCCGGCCGCCACCGGACCGACCGTCCACAACACCAGGGCATTGAGAATCAGGAAGCCGACGATGCTCGCCTTGTACCAGCGAGGTGAGTGCCCGAGAAAGTTATGCGCGAAGGCCTGGGCCATTGAACCGGACATCGGCTACTCCTTGTATTAAGAAGCGCGCAACTTGCCGTAAGAGCCACAGAAGATCAAGTGCAGGCAAATGACGTTGGCCTAACACTGATAACGCGCGACGATCGCGCGGCAGTTTCCGTCCAGTGAATAGCCGCCTATGACAATGCAGCCATCGGCCTGAATGGCCAATGAAGTAGCGGTATGCGAACCGCGACCCAGGCGTGTGCGACACCAGCCAATGCCCTTGGCAAAACTGCGATCCAGCTGCCCACTGGGTAAATATCGGGCAAAAATGAAATCGGCTTCGATCTCGCCGACCGTCGATCCAACTGTCAGCACACGTCCATCCGGTTGAGTCTTGGCGGCGATCCAGCGGCAGCCACTGCGGCCGACGCCCAATAGCTTTGGCTGGCCACCGTTGCAATGAATATCGGGTCGGCCATTACTGTGAACTTTCAGAGACAGGCAATGCATCGGGTCGCGACTGCTGCCAAAGCAATGCAAGTCACCATTTTCATGCTGGACGATCTGGCAGACCTGAGCGCTGTGCTCCCGTGCCTTGAAGGTCATGAAACCATCCACGGCGAAGCTGTCGTCCAGTCGGCCATCCGGGTGATAACGCGCCAGCAGACCTTCCTCGGGAAAATTGATTGATCCGCTCACCAGTATCCGGCCATCGCGCTGCACCTTCAGGCTACTGAGGCAGGTGTTCATCAACAAGTGCCGAACCATGACGAAGCCGCGACCGTTGAAGCTGTCGTCCAGCGAGCCGTCAGCGTTGAGTCGTATCAGCATGCCGACGTGATCGGTCGGTTCGAAGTAATGATTGGCCAGCAGCAGGATTCGACCGTCGTCCTGCACACAGACATCACAGGCTTCGGCGCTCGGCACGCTGGGCGGTAACCAGGCGTCGCGAGCACCCCGGGAAAGATTGCCCGGAAGGTGCACCACGCAACGTCCATTGTCGCCAAAGCCCTGGACCGGGCAGCCTTGCTGATCAAACATCGCCAGGGCGGGCAGCGTACGGTGAGCATTCTCGTAGTGCAGGCCGGCCACCAGAATGTGCCCGTTGGGCAATGCCCGTACCTTGCCAGCCATGGCCTCGAAGCCGAGTGCGAACTGGCCGCTGATGCTGCCTTTTTTGCCGAATGCCAGATCCGCCGAACCATCTGCAAGCAGGCGGGCCAGGCCAAAGCGTTGGCCGCCCGGCGTACCGACCTTTGCCGCCACCAACAACCGGCCGACAGGGTCAATCGCAACGTCATTGGCCATGCTGGAGAGACTGCCGGCGAAATACACTTGAGTCTTGCCGGTGCCAGCGAAACTCGTATCGAGCCGTTCGGCACCATTCACGGTTGCAGGTAAGGCAAAAGCAGTCTGGGGTGACATGCATGAATCTCCTTGCCAGTCGTCCATATCCGGGTGCCCGGACGGTGACTGCCTGAGCAAAACATTCAATCCCTGAATGTCCCGGCGCACAACTGTTTTCATGAGCCGGAGGAGGGGCGTTTTGTGCCAGAACAATGTCTTTTCGAACCACTGAAAAGCCTGCCAAGTAATCTGGCGGATTAGAAGTTGAAACAGGCGAGTGGTGTTGCGCAGATGACTGTAGAAAATCGTCAACTAAAAGGAAGAGGGGGGCGGATTGCCGGGAGGCAATCCGCGAAAATACTTAGTGCGGCATGGACCACGATTGCAGTGTGTAACCTTCCTGGCTCAACTCGGCACGGGCTTCTTCCAGCAGATGTTCAAGTTGCGCCGGATCGGAATAGGCGCTGCTTGGAATTTGTTTGCGGCTGATACGAGTGCTAGTGCGATCGATGATAGTCAGGCTGAGCTCGCCATTACCGTCTTGTGGTGCCCAGGCCACGCATTGAAAGGGTTGGAATGCGCGGTCGGCAATCAAAAGTGCTTCGTTGATACGGAGCGGGGCGTTCATGGGGTCTTCTCTCTGTATGCCCAATCAAGTGATGTGCCGTCGGTTGGGCTTACCGTTCGGCTGGTTACTTGTACTGATGCCCGCAAGTGGGGGTCGGGTCACACACAATCAAAAGAAAATTCAACTTTCTTTCATTGATTTGATATTCAGGCGGTTTCTGAAAGCCGAATGAAAGGTTCAACTCGTTAGGCGACTAACCAAGTGACTTCTTATAACTAATAAGCAAACAGCCCTATAAGCAATCGATACAAGCCCGCGTCAATTTCTTGCTAGTGTTACAACGAAGCCCGCCAAATGACTGTTTTTAATAATATTTCCTAAAATTTGGCGTCAAGGAACAGTCATGATTGAAGCGCCTGCCTTGCGACGTTTGTTAGTAGTGGATCCTTGCGACGACTGTCACCGTTTGTTGCCGGGTTTACGCGCCGTAGGTTGGGATGTTGACAGCTGTACCCTGGAAAACGCCACGGAACGAACCTGCGACGTCGGGCTGTTGCGTTTGCAGCCCTTTCATCTGGAGCGCCCGGAAGCCGTCAAGGAATTGATCTCCCGTAGCGGTACCGAATGGATTGCAGTGCTGAATCAGGAAGTCCTGCGATTGCAAAATGTCGGGGACTTTGTCTGCGAATGGTTTTTTGACTTCCATACCCTGCCGTTCGATGTCTCACGGGTTCAGGTCACCCTGGGCCGCGCGTTCGGGATGGCGCGTCTGCGCGGGCAGGGCACGGTTCATATCGATCAGCCTGAGCACGAACTGCTTGGCGACAGCAAACCGATTCGTGAACTGCGCAAACTGCTGAGCAAACTGGCACCCACCGAATCTCCGGTGCTGATCCGCGGCGAAAGCGGGACCGGCAAGGAACTGGTCGCTCGCACCCTGCATCGACAATCCCAACGTCACAGCAAACCGTTCGTGGCGATCAACTGCGGCGCGATTCCCGAACACTTGATCCAGTCCGAACTGTTTGGCCACGAGAAGGGCGCCTTTACCGGCGCTCATCAGCGCAAGGTCGGGCGGATCGAGGCGGCCAACGGCGGAACGCTGTTTCTCGATGAAATCGGTGATCTCCCCCTGGAGCTGCAAGCCAATCTGCTGCGCTTCCTGCAGGAAAAACACATTGAGCGTGTAGGGGGGCATCAGCCTATTCCGGTGGATGTGCGGGTATTGGCCGCGACGCACGTCGACCTTGAAGCGGCCATCGAGAAGAAGTCCTTTCGCGAAGATCTGTACTACCGTTTGAACGTCCTGCAAGTCATCACCGTGCCATTGCGTGAACGCCATGGCGATCTCTCGATGCTGGCCAACCACTTTTCCCACTTCTACAGCCAGGAGACTGGCCGTCGTCCTCGCAGCTTCAGCGAGGACGCGCTGATCGCCATGGGCAAGCACGACTGGCCGGGCAATGTCCGCGAGTTAGCCAACCGGGTACGGCGCGGGCTGGTTCTGGCCGAAGGACGGCAAATCGAGGCGCGAGACCTGGGGCTGATCAGTCAACACGCCTTCGCCACGCCGATGGGCACCCTTGAAGACTACAAGACCCGCGCCGAGCGTCAGGCGCTGTGCGATGTGTTGAACCGGCACAGCGACAACCTGAGCGTCGCCGCCAGAGTCCTGGGCGTGTCGCGGCCGACTTTTTACCGATTGCTGCATAAGCACCAAATCCGCTAGGGCGCGGTGAAACGAAAAGGCCCGCTGCGACATCCATCGCAGCGGGCCTTTTCCATGAGACTCCTTGTGGGAGCGGGCTTGCCCGCGATAGCGGTATGTCTGTTACATCATTGTCGAATCTGCCGACGTCATCGCGGGCAAGCCCGCTCCCACAGGTATTTGCGCTGAACTCTTAGAAGTAGTACGGGAATTTCAGGCTGAAGGAAAAGTCTGGCGAGTCGTCGGTCAGACCGATGGCCAGGTTGGGCACGATCGTCAGGTTATCGGTGGCTGCCAGGGTCATGCCGATGTTGAAGTTGGCTGAGTTGTAATCGCTGTTGGAAATCGATTGCCAATCTCCACCGTCCGGCTTGATCTTGCTCTTGCGGGCGAACTGGTCGGTGAACGAGAACGACATACTCATCTTCTCGTTCAAGGCGAATGCAATGCCGGCGCCGACCTGCCAGGAATCGCCCAGTTTCACGTCCCCGGGCACCTTGGAGTTGACCTGAGGACTGATGTCGCTGAAAGAGTCTTCCATGTTGTAGGTGTAGGCCAGGCTGCCGAACAGCACGGCCGGGTCGAAGCTCTTGACCAGCGAGATACCCGGGGTGATTGACCAGACACCATTGCCGGTAGGCAAGTCCTCGGGTACCGAGAGGTTATCGTTGTTCGGGTCATTGACCAGCTTGATGCCATAAGGGTCTTTACCGGTCGGCGCCTTGACGCGCAGTGTAAAGACCGCGTCGGGCAGATTGGCCGCCTCATCCAGAAACTTGTAAGCAACGCCAACGTTCACATCGCCGATGGTCGGGTCGCGGGTAACGGTTGCGTCCGACGTCACCGGGCCTGCGCCACCGGCGCCACCGGAGGAATACGTTGATTCGCGATAAACCACCGGGACGTTAATGTCGAACTGCCAACGTTGTGCCACGTTGTAGCGGGCGGTCAGGTCCAGGGTCCAGTTATCCGCCTTTATACGGTCGAGGTTGATGTTGCCGAGGAAAATCGCGTCCAGTGCCAGGAAGCCGTTGAGCACCAATGCACGGGTATCGTAGTGCGTGTAGGTCAGGCCGGTTTCGACGCTGAACTTGCCGCCACCGAAGAAGCCACTGGCTTCGTCATACAGGTTGGAAACGCTTTGCGCAGGCTGCGAATCATCCTGGAGCGATTGGCCGTATGAACTGCCCGTGGTTCCCGGTGCTCCGGCGGCCACCGTCTGACCACTCCCGGGCGTTTCGGCGGGGGATTTGGTCAGGCGTTTGGGAGCAGGTGTCGCAGGTGTTTCTTCGACTTGGCGAACGCGTTGCTCGAGTACCATCAGCGCGTTCTGTTGTGCTTCGTAACGCTGTTTCAACTCCATGAGTTCTTGTTTTAGTGCTTCAACCTGGGGATCCGTTGCTGCGTACAGCAGTGTGACCGGGGCCAGGCTACTCAAACAAACGATAGCTCTGAGCGTCAACGATCGGTGCATGGGTTAGCCGTCCCTTCTGACTTCATCGGGTGACACTGAGCGTAGATCAAAATCCGAGAGTGCGAAGACCTCTGAGCTGGTCCAGGTTGCCGTTCAGCGACCCGGTTGTCGCCACGTTGTCACGCAGCACGACATTGAAAGATGTGAGGTTGCTGACCTGGTTGCCACCGCCGAGCAACGTCGTGTTCTGCATCAGCCCACCTTGGCCCAGGCGTTGTACGGTATTGCCCTGGTTGTTGCTGGCCACGATGTTGAGTTGCACACCCGTACCTGCCGAGGAAATGCTCAGCGAACCCGCGCCATTGGCGCCGACCAACGTCGAACCTGCGGCCAACGCCTGGCCCTGCTGTTGCGTTGCTGGCGCTTGGCTAGCCTTTGTGACGTTGATTTCAACGTTGTTGTAGGCAGTGTTATGGTCGCCGGCAGCACGCACGACTTGAGTGACGCCTTCGGTGCTGTTGAGGCCGCTACCGCCAGTGACGGTACCGGTGCCTTGCGAATACGCTGAGCCATTACCTTTTTCGTTGATTATCGACACATAGAACTGTGGCGTGATGGTCGATTGTTGAATTTGCATTGAGGAAGTTGCCCCGATCACTTCACCGTTGGCATTTTGCCAAGCGCTGGTCATGACAATGCCGAAACTGATGATCCGCCCCGGCATGACATAGCGGCCACGCAGGGTCGCCAATTCATGATCCTTCAGTTCAATGGGTTTGAACGTCTGTGCCTGGGTCGGCAGGCTGGCGGCCAGGCAAACCACGACCAGCCAGATTGGAGTCTTCATTGGATGCTCCCGGAGCGTCGTGCTCCTTGTCATTAGAAGAAGTCACTTCGGATGAATCCGAAATCCATCAACTCTGCGTCTCGCACCGGGGTGAAGGTGTTGATGCGGTTCTTGGCGGTCAATGGCAGGGGTGGGTCGAGCAACGCATTGGTTTTGTCGTAGCCCTGACCGATCACGGCAAAGATGATGCCGTTCCAGCCTTTTATAAAGTCATCGACTTTGTAGCGTTTATGACCGAGTACCGGATCTCCGATATACACCCAGCCCTTATGGACTCTTTGCATGACCACAAAGTGTTTGTAGCCACGGATATCGAGGAGTACCACAACCGGAATTCTGATTTCGCTCAACGTTTCTGGCGCTACCCGGTAGCCGCGGGCCCGCATGCCGATACTTTCCACGTAACGCTTCATGTCGAGCATGGAGAAGCCCTGGACGCGGACAAGATCTTGATCGGAGTGTGCCAGCATGCCTTCGATAATCTGTTCTTCATTCACGTCCAGCCAATAGGCCTGGCGCAAAATGGTCGCCAGCGCAGCTGCGCCGCAACTGAAGTCGGTTTTCTGTTGCACCAGGTCGGCAAATTTACGCTCGCGCATGCTCTGGATCGGCTTATACACCACCGCGCCACCCGGCAGGACGGAAAGCGGCATTTGTGCAGCCTCGCTCACACTGGCCACGCAAAGCAAAAATGCCAAGACAATAATGCGCATGTCAGGACGCCTTCTGGTGGTGTTGAAACAGGCCCCCGTAAGGGGGCCTCCAGAGACAGCAATCAGAACGAGTTGTTGGAAATGGCCAGCGAGTTGCTTTGTTGGTTACCCACACCGGCAGCCACGTTGACGCCCAGGTTGCCACTGCCACCATTCACCGAGCCGTTCAGGGACGCAGTGTTGGTCACAGGGTTTGCCCAGCCAGTTGGAGTCAGCACTTGATAGGAATAGGTGTTGCTCAAATCAAAAGAACTGCTCTCGCTGTAACTTTTCGATTTGTCGTACGAAGATTCGGACTCTTTACTGCCCGATTTTTCGAACGAGGAGGCGGACGATTTCTCCCACGATTTATCGAACGATCTTTCGAAAGAGGAATCGCTCGATCTTTCGCGCGATGCGTCGAAATCTGCATCGACCGATACGTCAAGCGATGCATCGACAGACCTGGTGCGGGTGCGATCGCCAAAGCCATTATTCCAAGTAACAGTTCTGGTAGCGTTCGCAGACGCGTCCACATCAACGTTCAAAGTTCCACTGCGATAAGAGCTGCTATCCGAGCTTCTGGAGCCGCTCACATCAGAGCTCCTGGAACCACTCGCATCAGCGCTCCTGGAACCACTCACGTCAAAGCTCGAAGAAGCGCTTTTATCAACGCTCAAATCGGAAGACTTATCGCGAGAGGAACTACCGGTGGCCGTTCTGGTAAAGGTCATCGTATCCAGGCGATACGTCCGATCAGCGTTGTTATTCACGACCAGGCCAGGACCTTGTTGATCGGCAGAGGCGGTGGCTGTTGCGTTACCGAGCGGGGCATTGGTGTTGGCAATTGCCATGGTGTTTTTCTGCTGGTTAAGGTCGCCACCAGCAATGTTGATCCCCATATTACCGCTGCCGCCATTACCCGATCCGCCCATCACGGCAGAGGCTGTGCTGCCGAAGTTGTTGACCCTGTTATTGTTGCTGTATTGCGTGACGTCGGCGGTGGCTGTCGCAGTGCCGAACACGAAGCTGTTGTCCTGACTGGAGTTTGACGCAGCATTCGCGATGGCGGACGCGTTGTCTTGTTGGTTGCCGCTACCGGCAGCCACGTTGACGCCAACGTTGCCGCTGGCGCCTGTGGCAGAGCTGGTCATTTCAGCTTCGTTGACAGTCCCTTCATTACGGATGCGGTTGCCGGTACTGCTCTGGTTATCCCACGCATTGGCAGTCGCATAGACAGGGATCTTTGTTGGAGGAGGGGGTTGATGGCCATTGTTGTGGCCATGGTGGTGGTCATTGTCACGCCAATCGTTTTGCCCAGCTTGTACAGCAACAGCCATGACCGCAGCAATTGCGAAAACCAGAGGCTTGAGTGCCATCGAAGGTTTCATGGTGATTCTCCGTACTTATTTTAGGTTAAGTGTTGTTTCCTACCTGTTTGGGTCAATCCGTGACCCGTACGCTCAGGGTGTTGGCCGTTTGGTTTCCCACCCCGGCGCTCTGATTCAACTGGATCACCCCACGGCTACCGGTGAATGCCTGATCGCTGGTAGCGACCTGGCGATAACCTGGTGCAGAGTCAGTTGGATCGGAGTTGGTGATCAGCATCACGTTCTGCTGCATGAGGACGCTGTCGTCGATGCTTTGCGGCTGGGTACTGACGCTTATCCGCAGGGCATTGGCTTGCTGGTTGCTGGCGCCCGCGCTCTGGTTGACGCCCAGTACGCCGTTGCCGTGGCTGAAGGAGTCGCCTTGAATGCTCGATCGAGCATCGATCCTGGGGTCGACCTGCGTACGCAGCCGTTGGCGAATCTGTGTGGTAGCACTGGCGTTGTTGCCGATGGCGATGGCCCGGGCATTGGCCTGTTGCTGCTGATCGCCCGCCGCCTGGTTGACCGAGAGGTTGCCCTGGTGCTGCATGCCCGAGCCGTCGATTTCGGCATTATTGATGACGGGAGATTGGGCAAAGGTCGATGCACTGCAAAACATGGCGAGCATCAGCAGCGTACGATTCATCTTAACGGTCTCCCGTTACGACTCTCAGAGCACCCAGGCCTTGCTGGATGTTTGAATTGACCATGTTGGCAATACCGTTGCCCGAATTTCCAGAACGTCCAGAGGGGAGGTTGGAAAGCTGGGACTGGTTGGTGATATTGCCGCTCAGGTTGTTGGTGTTTTGCGTGACCAGGCGGGAGATGCCTGCACCACTGGCGACGCTGGCAAAGTCGCCGTCGCTCAATTCGTTGGTTTGCCTGAGGACTTGTTTGGACGGGTTGGCATTGGCGGTCGTGGGGCTAGGATCGGGAATCACCGGCGCACGCGTTGCCATGCGCGGTTGGACATCTCGTTTGATGATAATGATGCCGTTATCAGCCTGTACGGGCAGGCTGACACTTGAGCCCAGTACGCATCCGATCAGCAGAAGGCTATAGATGCTTTTATCAAATGTCCCCACGGCGGCAATTCCTTCTTTGTTATGGGCTGGCCCTAGTCAGCCTTGGGAAGG
Organism: Pseudomonas lini; assembly: GCF_964063345.1. Taxonomy (NCBI): domain Bacteria; kingdom Pseudomonadati; phylum Pseudomonadota; class Gammaproteobacteria; order Pseudomonadales; family Pseudomonadaceae; genus Pseudomonas; species Pseudomonas lini. Next base: position 237,725 of record NZ_OZ061318.1, on the reverse strand, counting down.
GGGAAAGCGAAAGCTGTGCCGGATTTTGATTGTTGTTTTGATTCAGAGGGTTATCGATCAAGGCTAGTGAGTCGATGGAGGGTGCTGTTTCAGGTCTGAGACAACCGCCGGGGCGGCAAAGTGATAAAGGATCGCAAACACTCTGGATCCAAGCTTTGTGCGGTGATGTATCGGCGCTTTAACACATCGCATGGCAAGACGATGACCAGCGTTGAAACGGGCTGTTTGAGAGGGGGCGCGTGTTTCAGAAACGGACGAATTTTGCAAAAATACTGCAACAAATGCTGGGGTATTTGGCCAGTGCCCGTCAGATCAACGCAATCACTGTGGGAGCGGGCTTGCCCGCGAAGGCGGCGGCACAGTCAACATTGATTTTGCCTGATACACCGCTATCGCGGGCAAGCCCGCTCCCACAGGGATTTGGGTGTTGGCCGAAATAAGGAAAATCAGCGCTCGAGCAGTAACGCGACGGCTTGTATTGCCTGAAGCCGGCGTTCGGCCCAATCGCCCTGAAGCACTTGAACAGGCTGCCGATGTTGCTCCAGCCATGCCTGAGTCGCGTTGAAAAAAGACCGGCGTTCATCCAGCTCGGGCTGACAACGCTGACCGTCATCGGTCCAGGCGACCTGTTCGGGCGACAGCAGCAAGTGCAAGTCATAGTGCCGAGCCAGCAGCGCCTGCTCGAGCCAGGCCGGGCAATCTCCGAACAGGGTCTGGCTCCAGAGCATGTTACTCAGCAAGTGCGTGTCGAGAATCAGCAACGGCGGCCCGAGGGCGCGGGCGTTGTCCTCCCACTGCAACTGACCGCGAGCGATTTCGGGGATATCGGCCAGGCACGTGTCTCGTGCCTCCTGCTCAATGAACCAGCGCACGTATTCGCCCACCAGCGCGCCGCCGAATTGCTGTTGCAGTTCGGCGGCCAACCAGCTCTTGCCGCTGGATTCAGGCCCCGTGAGTACCAGCACTTTCATGTGCGCAACGCCGGGTCGGTGCGCCATGTCCGCCAGCCGTGCACCGCCAGCAATGCGAATACCCCATAGAGGCCGGCGGTCAGGTACAGCGCTTTATAGATGAAGAGACCAACAAAGATGATGTCCAGCGCGATCCATAGCGGCCAGCATTGCAGACGTTTTTGCGCCATCCATAACTGCGCCACCAGGCTAAAACCGGTCAACGCCGCATCGAGCCAAGGCTGGGCGGCATCGGTCCAGTGAGCCATCGCGGCGCCCAGCAGCAGACTGCCGACCGCGCCCACGGTCAGGCCGAGCACGATGGATTTGCCATCCAGCTGGCTGACCTGCCGCTTGCCATGAGTCGCGGTCCCCTGAGTCCACTGCCACCAGCCATAGAGCTGCAACGCGGCGTAGATCACTTGCAGCAGCATGTCTGAATACAGCTTCACCTCAAAAAAAATCCAGCTATACAGCAGCACCATGACCAGGCCGATCGGCCAGCACCAAGGGTTCTGTTTGACCGTCAGCCATACGGCAATCACGCCGAGGGCGGCAGCAAACAGTTCAAGCCCGGACATGGAGGTTCCTTGGTGTCGTAAAAATGAGGGGGGCGAATTGTACCCGGATTGTGGGGAATGGGCTTGTTGTGGGGAAGAGGGCTTGCCAATGCCAGGCAATCAAACGCAATCCCTGTGGGAGCGAGGCTTGCCCGCGATGGCGGCGGTACAGTCAATATTGATGTCGCCTGACACACCGCTTTCGCGGGCAAGCCTCGCTCCCACAGGGGACAGCGGGGATGCTGGGACGGAGTTACACCCGAAACTGCTTCAGCAACCCGTTCAGCTGTTCGCTCAGTTCCTTGAGGTGAACGCTGGCCACGCTCGATTGTTCGGCCGCCAGTGCCGTGCTATGGGACAACCCTGCTGCCTGGGTGACGTTCTGATTGATGTCTTCCACCACGTGGGCCTGCTGCAAGGTCGCACTGGCAATCGAAGCGTTCAACCCGTTGAGGTTGCGCAAGGCCTGGCCGATGGCATTCAGGCTGGCGCCCGCCAGGCCGGCCTGTTCGATGGTCAGTTGCGACGCACGGCTGCTGTCGCCAATCACCTTGACCGCCGCTTCGGAATGGCTTTGCAGGCGTTCGATCATCGACTGGATTTCCGCCGTGGACTTCTGGGTGCGCTGTGCCAGCAGGCGCACTTCATCGGCGACCACCGCAAACCCGCGACCTTGCTCGCCGGCCCGGGCGGCTTCGATGGCGGCGTTGAGGGCCAGCAAGTTGGTTTGCTCGGCGATGGAGCGGATTACTTCCAGAACGCTGCCGATTTGCGTGCTTTCGTTGGCCAGCGTGCGAATCACTTCGACGGCTTGATCGATGGTCGAAGACAGCTTGTCGATCTGCTGCAAGCTGCCGTCGATATTGACCTGCCCCTGTTGCGCCTGAGACTCGGCATTGCGCATTTCGCTGGCCGCGTGCTCGGCGTTTTTGGCCACGTCCTGCACGCCGTAGGTCACTTCGTTGATCGCGGTCGCCACCAGTTCCATTTGTTGGGATTGCTGTTGGCTGCGTTGCTGAGCTTGCGCGGCATCGTTGCCCAGTTCGCTGGAAGACTGGCCCAGTGCGCTGGCGGAGGTTTGCAGCTGACTGATCACCAGGCGCAGTTTGGCGGTAAAGGCGTTGAAGTGCCGGGCCAGTTGCGTGACTTCGTCCTGGCCGTGGGTATCGAGGCTGCGGGTCAGGTCGCTTTCACCGCTGGCGATGTTGGCCATGGCGTTCACGGTTTCCTGCAATGGGCGCACGATGCTGCGGGCAATCATGATCACCAGCAACGCCATGATCAGGGCAATCACCAGTCCCACGAAAGAGGCCTTCCAGACCTGAGCATAAAACTCGGCCTGCATGTCATCGATGTATACGCCCGAACCGATCACCCAACCCCAAGGCTCGAACAGTTTCACGTAAGAGGTTTTTTCCACCGGTGCACTGGCGCCCGGTTTCGGCCAGCGGTAATCGACCATGCCCGCACCCTTGGCCTTGGCGATGGCGACCATCTCGTTGAACAGCGCGAAACCGTCCGGGTCTCGGATCGTCGAGAGGTTCTGGCCTTCGAGTTTCGGATTGGTCGGGTGCATGACCATGACGGGCGTCAGATCATTGATCCAGAAATAATCGTTCTGGTCGTAGCGCAGACCGCGCACGGCAGTCAGTGCCTGTTTTTGCGCGGCGTCGCGGGTGAGGGTGCCGGCGGTTTCCAGGCTGTGGTAATAGGTGAGGATGCCACTGGCAGTCTGCACCACATGCTGGGTTTTCTGAGCCTTGGCCTGATAAAGGTCGTCGTGAATTTGCTTGAGCATCAGCACGCCCAACGTCAATAGCATCACCACGGCCACGATCAAGATGAGCCACAAGCGTCGGCTGATCGATACACTGCGCAAGCTGTTCATAACGCTGTTACTCCGGTTTCTTGTTCTTGTAATAAATGATCGCCAGCATCCAACCACACTTTGCCAATGGGGCCTATTCGACTCAGGTCCTATTACGCGGCAGCGAAAACAGGGCGTGTCTGATAGGATTTCGGCCCCGCGCGAAAAAACCTGAGTTCCAGTTTGTTTTTCACGGAATTTTTACGGTTTTGTGGGGATCTTTGCGCGCGCGGGATGTCAGCTACGCTGATCGCAATTGAATGCTTAAAAATATTAACGGGGCATGCCTGGGGCATTGCTTCTTGGGGGATTGATGGATCTTTGGACGGCCTTTCAGGCATTGATTTTAGGCGTTGTAGAAGGGCTGACGGAGTTCTTGCCCATTTCCAGTACCGGGCACCAGATCATTGTGGCGGACTTGCTCAACTTTGGGGGCGAGCGGGCCATGGCCTTCAACATCATTATTCAGCTCGGGGCGATCCTGGCGGTGGTCTGGGAGTTTCGCCGCAAAATCTTCGACGTGGTCATCGGTTTGCCGACGCAGCCCAGCGCTCGACGCTTTACCGCGAACCTGTTGATTGCCTTCCTGCCGGCCGTGGTATTGGGGGTGATTTTCGCCGACTTGATTCACGAGTATCTGTTCAACCCGATTACCGTGGCCACCGCATTGGTCGTGGGCGGGATCGTCATGTTGTGGGCTGAACGCCGTCAACATGAAGTGCATGCTGAAAGTGTCGACGACATCACCTGGAAAGATGCCCTGAAGGTCGGCTTCGCCCAATGCCTGGCGATGATTCCGGGGACCTCGCGTTCTGGCTCGACGATCATTGGCGGTTTGCTGTTCGGGTTGTCGCGCAAGACGGCCACCGAGTTCTCGTTCTTCCTCGCCATGCCAACCATGGTCGGCGCGGCGGTGTACTCGGGCTACAAATACCGCAACCTGTTTGTGCCGGCTGATTTTCCGGTGTTCGCCATTGGCTTCGTCACTGCGTTTATCTTTGCGATGATCGCCGTGCGGGGCTTGCTCAAATTCATCGCCAGCCACAGTTACGCGGCGTTCGCCTGGTATCGCATTGCGTTCGGTCTGGTAATCCTGGCCACCTGGCAATTCGGCTGGGTCGACTGGACAGCAGTCAAGCCATGAACGATTCCAGTACGCGCAACAATAACCCCGGACGCAAGTCCGGGGGGGCCATTCAGAACCTGCGGCTGAAACTGCTGGTGTTCGCTGTGCTGTGCGCAGTGCCGTTGTTTGGCTCGGTGTCGCTGTGGCTGCGCGGGGTGTCGGTGATTCCCCTGGCGGCCTACGGCATCGTCAGCGTGCTGGCGTTTTTCCTGTACTGGAGCGACAAGCACAAGGCCCGCGCCGACAGTTGGCGCACGCCGGAGAACGTGTTGCACGCGGTGGAGCTGGCGGGTGGTTGGCCGGGTGCCTTGCTGGCCCAGCAAGCGTTTCGGCACAAGACCCGCAAAGTCTCGTTTCAGTTGGTGTTCTGGCTCATCGTGCTGATGCATCAGGTGTTCTGGATCGATCAGCTGTTTCTGGGCGCTAACCTGTTTGCAGTGCTTTAAAGCCCTTTAAAGCAGCAAGCCGACCTGCGTGCGCTTGGGCAACTTGCTCACCACTAGTTGGTGGGAACGTTGCAGCAAGCCTTGCAGCTCTTCGGTGCCCAGCGGGTAGGGCGTTTCCATGATGACCCACTGGGCCCGGGCCAGATACGGCGCCGGGTGAATGCCCGGCCGGTCGCAATGGCCCAGGAACAGGTCCTTGTCGACCTTGAACGCCAGCGACTGCCCCCGCAAGTTCTGCAAGGCGAACATCTTGTTCCCGGCAATCGAAAACACCCGCACGCCACCCCACTTGTAATCCTCCCGCGCACCGGGCAACGCCAGGCAGAATTGCGCGACGTCCTCTTCGCTCATTAGTCCCGCTTTCATAACAGTCTGTCCCCACAAGCATTGAATGATTCGATCAGATGGTCGATCCAGGCACGCACGGCCGGCATCACCCCGCGTCGATGAGGGTAGACGGCTTGCAGCCAGCCGCCCGGCAATGACCAGTCAGGTAACAGTTGCACCAGCTCGCCGTTTTTCAGCTCCTGCTCGCAATGCATCATGGGCAGCATGGTAAAACCCTGGCCGCTGAGGGTGCAGGCTTTGCGCACGATGAAATCGTCGATCCCCAATCGCGCTTCCAGGCTCAGATCATAGCTTTTACCTGTTTGATCAAACATGCGGATGTGCACCATGCGGTCGGCTTCCAGAGCGCCGAGCACGGGCAGATTTTTCAGGTCTTCGGGATGATTGATTTCACGGCCGAGCAAAAATGCAGGGCTGGCAACCATCAGCATCTGAGCCTGACGCAGGCGGCGGGTGACCAGCAATGGATCTTCATCACCCAGATCCCGCACTCTCAAGGCGACGTCGACGCCCTCGTTAATCAGGTCAACCCGACGGTTGAGCAACATCATCTCCAGCTGAACCTGAGGGAATTTCTCCAGGAAGTTACTGATCACCCCAGGCAGAATTTCGTGGGCCAATCCGACGGGACAGGACACTCGTAGGCGCCCTCGGGGTTCGCTGGACATGCTGGCCACCGCTTCGTCGGCCATCTCGGCTTCCAGCAGCATCGCCTGACAATGGCGCAAGTAACGCTCGCCCACGGCGGTCAGGTTGAGTTGGCGGGTGGTGCGTTGCAGCAGGCGCGCGCCCAGGCGTTCTTCCAGCTCGGCGATGCGTCGCGACAACCGCGATTTGGGAACCCCCAACAAACGCCCGGCCGCTGCGAAACCACCGGCTTCGACCACCTTGGCAAAGTAGTAGAGGTCGTTGAGATCTTGCATGGTTTAAGCTCGACTGTTCTATCAGTGGGACAAACTATCGCATTGCTGCCGACTAATCATCTATTGGTTTCGTCGGTAGGATTGTTTCCATCAGATCGCCGGTGGCGATCCTCACTTTGGAGATCCCACATGAAATTACTGCATATTGATTCGAGCATTCTGGGTGACAACTCGGCTTCCCGTCAGCTGAGTGGCGAAGTCGTCAAAACCTGGCAAGCCGCCGAGCCTGGCGTTGTGGTGACTTACCGCGACCTGGCCGCCGATGCCATCAGTCATTTCTCTGCCACCACCCTGGTTGCCGCCGGCACCGCCGCTGAACTGCGCAACGCCGCGCAACAGCACGAAGCCGATCTGAGCGCGCAGGCCTTGGCCGAATTCATCGCCGCCGATGCCGTCGTGATTGCCGCGCCGATGTACAACTTCACGATCCCGACCCAACTCAAGGCCTGGATCGACCGCATCGCCGTGGCCGGTCAGACTTTTCGCTACACCGAAGCCGGCCCTGAAGGCCTGTGCGGCGGCAAGAAAGTAGTCATCGTGTCGACTGCCGGCGGTCTGCATGCCGGTCAAGCGACCGGTGTTGCGCACGAAGATTATCTGAAAGTGCTGTTCGGCTTCCTCGGCATCACCGACATCGAGTTCGTCCGCGCCCATGGCCTGGCCTACGGTGATGAAGTGCGCAGCAAAGCCATGAGCGACGCTCAGGCGCACATCAGCGAGCAATTGTTCGCTGCCGCGTAAGGCTTGCGTAAAGTCGTAAACAGCTCGGGCAATACCCCTGAAACTCTGTATTCTGGTCATCGTGATGGCCAGGTACGGAGTTTTTTGTTTCTGGCGGTTATCAGTCTCTGGCCCAGGTTATGCAGTCGAGGGTTAACATCTGCGGTCAGGTAATAAGGTGGGGCATCCCATGGTGCGTCTTTGTGCAACGCTACTGATTTGTCTGCTGGGCAGCCTGAACTCAGTGCACGCCATGCCTGCGCCGCATCCTCACTGGAGCGTCGGTTTCCATGAGATGACCTTCCTTGATCCGCTGGACTTGCAGCCGATGCGTGCCATCGCCTTTTACCCGTCCAGTGAAAAGGAACATTCCAGTACGCTCGAGGGCTACTCGGTCGAAGCCGGTGAAGACACCAAAGTCGCCATCGGGCGTTTCCCGATGCTGATGCTGTCCCACGGCAACACCGGAACCCCACTGGCCCTGCACGACCTCGCCACCTCATTGGCACGCAAGGGTTTTGTGGTAGTGGCGGTGATCCATCCCGGCGACAACTCCAAAGACCACAGCCGCCTCGGCACCTTGAGCAACCTTTATGGGCGGCCGATCCAGATTTCTGAAGCCATTACCGCGACCTTGGGCGACCGGATGCTTGCGCCCTTCGTCAATGCCGAGCAGGTTGGGGTGATTGGCTATTCGGCGGGCGGCGAGACCGCGTTGATCCTGTCCGGTGCCACCCCGGATCTGAATCGTCTGCGCCGTTATTGCCAGGAGCGCCCGGATGATCACGATGCCTGCAACACTCAAGGCGAACTGATCGTCGATCGTGATGACTTGCAGCCAGTGGCGGACCCGCGCGTGCATGCCTTGCTGCTGATGGCGCCGCTGAGCCTGAAGTTCGGCCGCCATACCCTGGCCGACGTGCATGTGCCGGTGCTGCTATACAGCGGTGATGGCGACAAACTGGTGGCGTTCGACAAAAACGCTGCAGCCCTTGCGCGTAAACTGCCGACCGCACCGGACTTCAAATTGCTGGCCGGGGCAGGGCATTTCGTGTTCATGGCACCGTGCAATGAAGAACAGATCGCCGCCATGCCGGCACTGTGCACCGATGCCGACGGCGTCGACCGCAAGGATATTCACCGCAACATGATTTCCGAAGCGGGACGGTTCTTCTCCCATGCCTTGGGCAAACCCACCCGCGCCGGGATGCAGACCGCAGATCAATAATGTCCCGGAACCCTTGTGGGAGCGGGCTTGCTCGCGAAGAGGGCGTGTCAGTCGACATTAATGTGTCTGACCCACCGCATTCGCGAGCAAGCCCGCTCCCACAGGGGATATGCGGCAGGCTTAGACCATTGCGCGGTGTTTCAGTAACAAGGTCAAACCGAGCCCGGTTATCGACAACAACGCCGCACTAAAGAAAATCCACGAATACCCCAGGTTCAACGCCACCGCGCCCATCAGCGGTCCGGCAATCGCCAGCGCCAGATCGAAAAACACCGCATAAGCACTCAAACCCGCTCCGCGACTGGAATTGGGCACTTGCTTGATCGCTTCCACTCCCAGCGCCGGATACACCAGCGACAGGCCGAACCCGGTCAGCCCAGCGCCGATCAAGGCATAACCCGTCGAGGGCGCCAGCCACAGCAGGACCAGCCCCACGGTTTCAATGGTCATGCAGGCGATGGCGGAGGTGAAGCCGCCGAAACGGCTGATGCTGGATATGAACAACAGTCGCGCCAGAATGAAGCAGACACCGAATACCGTCAGGCAATAAGCCGCGCCGGTCCAGCCAAGGCTGACGTAATACAGGGTAATAAAAGTGGTGAGTGTGCCGTAACCGATGGACGCCAGGCTGAGGCTCGCGCCGAAGGGCGCAATACGCCCGAACACTGCCCAGAACGGCAGGCGCTCGCCGCGAATCACCGGTACCGAAGGTTTGTTGCGGATCAACAGCAACGCCATCAAGGCCAGTAACGACAGCGCGATCCCGAGGCTGGCGAACCCCAGTTCAGCGACCATCACCACGCCCAGCGGCGCGCCGATGGCGATGGCGCCGTACGAGGCGATGCCGTTCCAGGAAATCGAACGCGCCGTGTGCTCGGCACCAACCTGGCCCATGCACCAGCTGATCGTGCCGACCCCGATCAACCCTTGAGCGATGCCCAGCAGCAATCGGCCGGCGATCAGGATGATCAGGCTCAACAACGGCACACTTTGCAGCAGGGTCGACAGCAATGTCAGAACGCCGCTCAATGCAATCCCCGACAAGCCATAAACAATCGCCCGTTTGGTGCCGATGCTGTCCGACAGACGCCCGGCCATGGGCCGACTGAGCAGGGTGGCCAGGTATTGGGAGCCAATGGTCAGCCCCGCCACGATGGCGCTGAACCCCAACTGTTCATGGACATACCCCGGCAACACCGCAATCGGCAGGCCGATGCAGAGGAAGGCAATAAAGGTATAGAAAACGATGGAGACGATCTGCAGAGTGATCGCCATGGAGCTTTGCGGGGGCAGCTGCTGCACAGACATGAGAGCTCGTTCGCGGGCGGCGGTAGGAGAACTGCATCATGGCGTGGGTGGGTAATAAAAGGAAGCAGGCTAACGATCAGCCCCATCACCAGGACAGGGCTTTTCACTTGAAGCTTGCAGCCGTCTTACATCAAAACACCCTGACTACGCAGGTAGTCATCATAGGTGCCGCTGAAGTCGATCACGCCATCGGCGCTCAACTCGATGATGCGGGTGGCCAGGGACGATACGAACTCACGGTCGTGGCTGACGAAGATCAGCGTGCCCGGGTAGTTCTCCAGCGCCAGGTTCAGCGCTTCGATGGATTCCATGTCCAAGTGGTTGGTCGGTTCGTCCATGATCAGCACGTTCGGCTTTTGCAGGATCAATTTGCCGAACAGCATGCGACCTTGCTCACCACCGGAGATGACCTTGACCGACTTGAGGATCTCGTCGTTGGAAAACAGCATGCGACCGAGGGTGCCGCGAACGATTTGCTCGCCGCCCTGGGTCCACTGGCCCATCCAGTCGAACAGGTTGCAGTCGTCTTCGAAGTCGTGAGCGTGGTCCTGGGCGTAATAGCCCAATTCCGCGGCGTCGGTCCACTTCACAGTACCGGCATCCGGGGTCAGTTCGTTGACCAGGGTACGCAGCAGAGTGGTTTTACCGATACCGTTCGGGCCGATGATCGCCACGCGCTCGCCGGCTTCAACCTGGAAGCTGAAGTCCTTGAACAGGGTCTTGCCATCGAAGCCTTTGGCCATGCGCTCGACGATGACCGCCTGACGGTGCAGCTTCTTGGTTTGTTCAAAACGAATGAACGGGCTGACACGGCTCGAAGGTTTGACCTCGGCCAGCTGGATTTTGTCGATCGCTTTGGCGCGGGAGGTCGCTTGCTTGGCTTTCGAGGCGTTGGCCGAGAAGCGGCTGACGAACGATTGCAGCTCGGAAATCTGCGCCTTCTTCTTGGCGTTGTCCGACAGCAGTTGCTCGCGGGACTGGGTCGCCACGGTCATGTACTCGTCGTAGTTGCCCGGGAACAGGCGCAGCTCGCCGTAGTCCAGGTCAGCCATGTGGGTGCACACGCTGTTCAGGAAGTGACGGTCGTGGGAGATGATGATCATCAGGCTGGAGCGCTGGGTCAGAATGTTTTCCAGCCAGCGGATGGTGTTGATGTCCAGGTGGTTGGTCGGTTCGTCGAGCAACAGCACTTCAGGATCGGAGAACAGTGCCTGCGCCAGCAACACACGCAGTTTCCAGCCAGGGGACACTTCGCTCATCGGACCAAAGTGCTGCTCAATGCCGATACCCAGGCCCAGCAGCAATTCGCCAGCACGGGATTCGGCGGTGTAGCCGTCCATTTCGGCGAATTCGGTTTCCAGCTCGGCCACGGCCATGCCGTCTTCTTCGGTCATTTCCGGCAGCGAGTAGATGCGGTCGCGCTCGGCCTTGACCTTCCACAGCTCTTCGTGACCCATGATCACGGTGTCGATCACGGTGAATTCTTCGTAGGCGAACTGGTCCTGGCGCAATTTACCCAGACGCACGTTCGGCTCGAGCATGACCTGGCCGCCGGACGGCTCGAGGTCGCTACCGAGGATTTTCATGAAAGTCGACTTGCCGCAACCGTTGGCGCCGATCAGGCCGTAGCGGTTACCCGCACCGAATTTGACCGAAACGTTTTCGAATAGCGGCTTGGCGCCGAACTGCATCGTGATGTTAGCTGTGGAGATCAATTACTTTACCTATCAATGGGTTGCGAGCTACGCATTTGGCACTTGGGCCATTCCTGGGACATTCTGGAGATTCACTCCATCTCTCCCCAGTCACCGCTAGAGTTCAACCAGCGCGCATAAGTCGAGTGCAGCATCTGGACGCTGTGTCCAAGCTGTTGGGCAATAAAGGCGGGATTCATGCCAGACATTGCGCATATTGTCGCATAAGTGTGACGGCAGTTGTACGGTGGGCGATAACGTGTCGCCAGCATCTTCAGGGTTCGGTCCCGGTTTGTGCAGAATCGGGGTCTGTCTGATGGGGTGGCTCATTCAGGGGGCGGGCAAACCTAGGGGCGCTCCTTTTGTTCGTACCTCAATGTTATTTTTGTTCAGTGTTGTGTTCGGGACACTTGGCGTGGCTCTGGGTAAAGTCAGCACTGCTTGCCCGGCCTGGTGTGTTTCAGATGGATTGCTGAATGGCCAGCACTTTGGTCAGGGTGGGCACCTATTCAGATTTGTCTCTCCATACCTCTCGTGACAGCAGAAGGTGGGGAGGGGGCTATTCTTCTTCGTCAGGGCTCGGGATTTTCGGGTGCGCAGGCGCTTAGTTTTCATCACCGCAGATCATCTGATCGATAGCGACTCGCAGATACTCTCTCTGGTTACTCACCCAAGACGCGCTCCTCGCCCGCCATTCCCCCGGCAGGCTATGAGTGGACTAATGGGTTACGCTGGAAAGCAGGCAGCGTGAGAACGCAAACAGTCTCGCATCATGGGTGGGATCAAAATGAAACTGATTTTGGTGATGCTTATTGTTGGTCTGTTGGCTTGGAAGCTTTCCCCTGAACTACAGTCCTGGGCTGCGGCTCAACTATCGAATCCCGAAGAAATCTCTAAAGAAGTCTCTATAGTCGTGACTGCGCCGAAGCCTGTTTCAGCGCCATTCAAATGTGATGGACGCAAATATTGTTCGCAGATGACCTCATGCGCAGAGGCCAAGAACTTTCTGCAAAATTGCCCAGGAATGAAAATGGACGGCGACAACGACGCAATTCCCTGTGAGTCGCAGTGGTGCCAATGACTATTTGCCGCTCAGCAACAGGCTTAGTGGTTTAATGAGAGAAATTCTTAAAGGAGAGAGTGCTATGGATAAGGCGTTTCGAAACCCGATTTTTCTGACTGGGCTGCCAATGGCTATCTGCGGTCTCGCTATCACTGCGCCTGGTCTATGGATTCTCGGCCTGGGTTTAATGGTGGTCGGCTGGGCAAAGGGGAATAAACGAGCTTGACGGTATCAATGCATGCGGGCGTTGTTGGAGGGGAAGAGGGTTGCCGTCAAAACTACTGCCGACTGATGAATTAGTATTCCTTCCTCCCAACCAAGGGAAAGTGACTATGAAGTAGTCGCTATCTGCCCGCTGTAAACGACTTGCTGGCAGCAGTTGAAAGCCTGGCTTTGCCGCACGTTGAACAGCGTGCGACAAGTCGGTGCCTGACCAGGTCGAGACTCACAAGTAGCCAGTGGCTAGTCCGAGGTGCTTGTCCTGCCCTCCAGTGATGAGGTGCAGTGGCATGTGTGGTTGTTCATCAAGGGATGGGATTTCGAAACTTCCCATTATTTGAACGTGTTGCTCATACAGTCCGGTCGACTCTTCTTCTTTTGCCTTAGCCATTCTCGCGTGGTTCGCTGCGATTTCATTGAGAGTTGACACGTTACATCTCCCGGTGACTGACCAAGCGTATCGCTGGAGTCCTTAAGCGTTAATTTAATTGCCGCCGCGTCAGAATTACGTCGTTCTGGGGCCGCTACATTCAGCTCTGCAAAGCCTAAGCCAGTTACCGTCATATATTGGGCGCTATATTTACATACGCGACGAATGGTGGTATGGCATGAGGCTACTATCGAGAGAGCGGTTCGCGAACCGTACTCAAATAACGTAGACACATTTTCACAGTTGAAGGTTAACTATTAGTTACAGAGTTTGGCTAAAATGCCATTTTTCGACCCTGTGCCGACCGTCGGTATGCCTCAAGAACGCACCATCGGGACGCAATTTGTTCATTTCTGACGTGTGACGATTTTCGTGAAACTTATCATTGCCGCTATTTATGTCATCTCCATCGCGTATGTTCACTTGCGCGGAAAGGTGCGCCACAAATTAGGCCGCCAACTGAGTGACCACTCGACGTTTCTGGCACCGATCAATTGCTTCCTTTATCTGTTCTCGAAAACGCCCAGTAAGCCTTATCTCAATCCGGCAGACTTTCCTGACTTGAGCCCTTTGCAGGCTCATTGGGAAGAGATTCGCGCCGAAGGCCAGAATCTGCTCAAGGCCGGGGAGATCAAGCGTTCGAATCAATACGACGACGTTGGTTTCAATTCGTTTTTCAAAAGTGGCTGGAAGCGTTTCTACCTTAAGTGGTACGGCGACAGTCACCCGTCTGCCGCCAAACTCTGCCCGCGCACGACTGAATTGGTGCAAAGCATCGGCTCGATCAAGGCCGCGATGTTCGCCGAACTGCCGCCGGGTTCGAAACTGGTCCGTCACCGCGATCCGTATGCCGGTTCATACCGTTATCATTTGGGGCTGGAGACGCCGAACGACGCCGGTTGCTACATCAACGTCGACGGTGAGAGCTACCATTGGCGCGACGGCGAGGCGGTGATGTTCGATGAGACCTTCATTCACTACGCCGAAAACACCACTGCGCAGAATCGCATCATCCTGTTCTGTGACGTTGAGCGGCCGATGAAGTATCGCTGGGCGACGGCGTTCAACCGCTGGTTCAGCCGCACGGTGATGGCGGCGGCGGGTGCGCCGAACGATGCCGGCGACAAGGTCGGTGGTATCAACCGCCTGTTCGCCAGAATCTACAAGATTCGCCTGCGCGGCAAAGCGCTCAAGAAACGTAACCGCACTCGCTACTACCTGGAGAAGTGGGCGATTTTTGGTGGATTGCTGGCGGTTTTTGTTTTGATCTGAGTTTTGCGTTGTGACGCATGACGCCATCGCGGGCAAGCCCGCTCCCACAGTATCCGCGTCGAATACAAATTCTGCGAACGCCTCCGAAACCTGTGGGAGCGGGCTTGCCCGCGATGAGGCCGGTATGTTCACCGCATAATTTATGAGTGCTACTGTGACCGGTCAGCCACGAGAATGCTTCGTAGCTTTTTTGTCTGTAGTCGTTTTGGCTTTTGCTGTCGCTTTACCGCCCCCCTTGCCACCAAGACTGCGTTTGAGCAGTTCGGTCAGATCGATAACATCGGCGGTTTTACGCACCTCTTCACCCGTCACTGTTTCGACATCTTCGATCTTGCCTTCATTCGCCTTCTTCTCGACCAGCGCCATGATCTTGTCTTCGAAACTGTCGCGGTACTCCTCGGGCGTCCAGTCGGCACTCATGTCTTCCACCAGCCGTTTGGCCATATCCAGCTCACCTTTGGCCAGATCAGGCTTGGTTACTTCACTGCCTAACTCCAATTGATCAAGGCTGCGCACTTCCGCGGGCCAGCGCAGCATCACCAGCATCATGGCTGATTCCAGCGGCATGAGGGCCGCCAAGTGCTGGCGCGAATGCAACACCACTCGGGCCAGGGCGACCTTGTCGGTTTTGCTGAGGGTTTCGCGCAACAGCGCATAGACCTTGCCGCCGCGTTTGTCCGGCGCCAGGTAGTAGGGCGTGTCGATGTTTTGCAGGGGGATCTGCTCGCTGGCGACAAAGGCAAAAATGTCGATGGTCTGGGTCGACAGTGGATGCGCCGAGCGAATCTCCTCCTCACTGAGCACCACGTAACGTCCTTTTTCGTACTCGATCCCTTTGACGATGTGCTCTTGGGTAACTTCCTTGCCGGTGACCTTGTTGATGCGCTTGTAGCCGACCGGATCCATGCTGCGGCTGTCGAGCCAGTTGAAATCGATCCCGCGCGAAGACGTCGCCGAAACCAGTGCCACGGGGATGTGCACCAGACCGAAACTGATTGCGCCTTTCCAGATTGCCCGTGCCATCGTCGTGATCTCGTCGATTGATGTTCTGGTGACCTGTGGCCAAGGGCAAAAGTTTCAGTCGGCGGCGGCCCGGTCCTGCGGGCGGATCGGCGGTGCGGTTAACTCGTGTTACATCTTGTGGAGCAGGTTTTGGTTAACAAATTCGAACCCTGGGCGTAGCGTGGCTTTATTCATCCATGAAGCGTGACACGCTCATTTAGAGAGGTCCTCATGAACCGATGTGTGCTCGGCGTCATCGCGCTGGCATTGAGTGGCGTGCTAAGCCCTTTGGCGCTGGCAGGCGCCGCATCGCCGTCCTCGCCCTTGCTGCTGGCGCAAAACCTGCCGGGTAGTACCAACAACAATCCCTATAACAGCCCGATTCGCCGGGCCAATCCCAACAGCATGCAAGGCACCCAGCCAAGCATCCCGGTGATTCGCGGGCCAGGCACGGTGCCTGTGCCACGACCGCCAACGCTGGATAACGGTGGTATCGGCAACCGCTATCCGCAAGATCGACCGGCTCCCACCAGCCAGCCGACATTTATTCCTAATTCAGCCATTCCCAATCCACCACCCCGGGACTCGGACCGCAACTACCGTTGAACGGCAGGACAGAGGTGTTGCCAGCTATTTTGACGACAAAAGGAATCGTGCATGTTGCGTAAAACCCTCTTGGCCACTTTCTGTGCCAGCGCATTATTTACAGTCACGGCGTCCGTTTTCGCGGCGCCGACACAGGATTTTAAAAGCGAGCAGGGCACCCTTGAGCTCACGCCGATCGTTAAAGGCCTGGAACACCCTTGGGCGCTGGCGTTTCTGCCCGATCGCCAAGGGATGCTGGTGACCGAGCGGCCCGGCAACCTTCGGCTGATCAGCGCCGACGGCAAACTCTCGGGCCCGCTCAGCGGCGTGCCTCAGGTCTGGGCCAAGGGGCAGGGCGGATTGCTCGATGTGGTGTTGTCGCCCGATTTCAAGCAAGACCGTATGGTCTATCTGTCTTATGCCGAAGGAGGCGGTGAGGGCGGCAAGGCCGGCACCGCGGTCGGTCGCGGACGGTTGTCCGAGGACCTGGCAGCCATCAGGGATTTCAGGGTGATCTTCCGACAGGAGCCCAAGCTCTCGGTCGGCAATCACTTCGGCTCGCGACTGGTGTTCGACCGCGACGGTTATCTGTTCATCACCCTGGGCGAGAATAACGACCGGCCCACGGCGCAGGATCTCGACAAGCTGCAAGGCAAGATCGTGCGGATCTATCCAGACGGCAAGGTGCCAAAGGACAACCCTTTTGTCGGGCAAAAAGGCGTTCGCCCGGAAATCTGGTCCTACGGCAATCGAAACCCGCAAGGGGCGGCACTCAATCCCTGGAGTGGCACGCTCTGGGAAAACGAACACGGCCCCCGGGGCGGCGACGAGATCAACATCATCGAACGCGGCAAGAATTACGGCTGGCCGCTGGCAACCCATGGCATCAACTATTCCGGCCTGCCAATTCCGGAAGCCAAGGGCGAAACCGCTGAAGGCACCGTGGGCCCGCACCATGTCTGGGAAAAATCCCCCGGTCTCAGCGGCATGGCCTTCTACGATGGCGATCGCTTCAAGGCTTGGCAGCACAACGTGTTTATCGGGGCGCTGGTGAGCCAGGAGCTGATCCGCCTGCAGTTCGAAGGCGATAAAGTCGTTCACGAAGAGCGGCTGCTCGGTGAACTCGACAAACGGATTCGCGATGTACGGCAGGGGCCGGATGGTTATCTGTATTTGCTGACGGATGAGGGCGATGGTGTGTTGTACAAGGTTGGGTTGAAGTAATACGCATCAACGGTGAATCAAGAAATTTGAGCAACGAAAATCCTGTGGGAGCGTGGCTTGCCCGCGAAGAATGCACCGCGATTTTTCCGGTACTACGCGTCATCGTTCTTCGCGGGCAAGCCACGCTCCCACAGGTTCTGCGTCTTGACTTGCCGGCATTCCCACAAATTCCGGATCAGACCTCTTGAGCTGCGCTGACGGCGTTTTTCCGCCCCTGAAGACCTCGCACCACCAGATACAACAACGGCCCGACAGACACAAAAATCGCCGTCACCAACAGATAGGGAACCACCGACAACCCCGACTGCCCACGCTTGCGCGCATCCTTGTACATCCAGATACCGGCAAGTGTCGCCAACAGGTACAAATCGATCACCACCTGCGCGGTATCGGGCCGCGACATCAGGCTGATGCCGAAGTCGAGCAACGACTGCTCGGCCTGCAGCATCACCGAAACGGTGTAGCCGGCGAAAGCGATCAAGGCAATGAGGGGCAGGGCGACAGACTTCATGGTTTCCTTCCTTGGGACAATGAGCAGAATCGCCAGCCTACAGCGGCCCTTGAAAATTGGCCATTGACTTGCCATCAGCGTCCGGCTAATTTCCAACCATGACTTCCACCGTATTGCGCTGCCAGCCAAGCATTATTACCGCCATTCCTTATTTGGCGGGCTAGCTCACGACTGCAGCACCCAACCCGCCCTAGAGGCGGGTTTTTACTTTCTGTCTCCTGGGCTCCGATCAAAGTCAGGAGACGACCATGAGCAGCACCCCCGCCCAGCAGAGCTTGCTTGAGCACTACGTAAAAAAGATCCTCGCCGCGCCGGTTTATGAACTTGCCGTGCGCACGCCATTGCAAGCGGCACCAGCCTTGTCCGAGACATTGGGCAATCAGATCCTGCTCAAGCGCGAAGACTTGCAACCGACCTTTTCCTTCAAGATCCGCGGCGCCTACAACAAACTGGTGAACCTGAGCGATGAACAGAAAGCCCGTGGTGTGATCACGGCCTCGGCGGGCAATCATGCCCAAGGCGTAGCGTTGGCGGCCCGCGAACTCGGGATCGCCGCAACCATTGTCATGCCCTGCACGACTCCGGAATTGAAGGTGCACGGGGTTCGCAGCCGAGGAGCGGATGCGGTGCTGCATGGTGAGAGTTTTCCGTTTGCCCTGGAGTACGCGCTGAGCCTGGCACGGCAAACCGGTCGCACCTTTGTCTCGCCTTTCGACGATCCGGACGTGATCGCCGGACAGGGCACCGTCGCCATGGAAATCCTGCGCCAACACCAAGGGCCGCTGGACGCGATCTTCGTTCCGGTGGGCGGAGGTGGCTTGATCGCCGGGATTGCCGCGTACGTCAAATACCTACGCCCGGAAGTCCGCATCATCGGCGTCGAGTCGGAACATTCCGCCTGCTTGCAGGCTGCATTACAGGCCGGCAAACGGGTTGTGCTGCCAACTGTCGGTACCTTCGCCGATGGCGTGGCCGTCGCTGAGATCGGCGCCCATGGTTTCGAGGTCTGCCGGTTTTGCGTCGATGAGGTAATGACTGTCAGCAACGACGAACTCTGCGCCGCCATCAAGAACATCTACGACGATACCCGCTCGATCACCGAACCTTCCGGCGCCCTGGCCGTGGCCGGGATCAAGCAGTACGTGGCGCAAACCGGTGCACGGGGGCAGACCCTGGTGGCCATTGATTCTGGAGCAAACATCAATTTCGACAGTTTGCGGCATGTGGCCGAGCGCGCCGCATTGAGCCGCGTGTCGGCGTGAGGAGGCTCAGACGTCAGGCTCAGGCCAGCAGCGGACGCAAAAAGGTCCGCTCGTAGCTCACAATGAACTTCTTCTCGACTAACGAAGCCACCAGTTCCGTGCTTTCTGGGTCGGTCATCGCAATATGTCGGTAGCTTTCGTAGTCCGCCAGTGACGGAAAACTGAACAGGCAGTAGGCGATATTGCTCGCGCCCTCGGAAGGCAGGAAGTACCCGTGGTGAGTACCGCCCAAACGTTCGACGATGCCGAGCCAGGCTTTGGCGTAGGCTTCGAATTCGGTCAGTTGATAGGGGTCGATCACATATTTGACGTGACAGGTAATCAAGATGGGCACTCCTGTGGCGTGATGGACCGGTTATTCCTGAACGGCTTTTTCGACATGGCTCGACGCCGACCAGATCCGGTAGCGCACTTCGACGTCTTTGGGCACGTAGAGCACGATCGGCAGCTTGCTGTTGTAACGCAGCTTGAAACCGTCACCGACCACCGGCACGAAGTCCTTTTTGCTCTTGCCATCCGGGCAGGCCATCAGTGTGCTCATTGGGCCGGTGACTTTTTCCAGCCGGTAAAACGCATAGCCCCAGCCCTCGAGATTTTTTTCCTCAAGCATGCCGCCCAGGCGCTGACGGTTGCAGTCGACGGTCAGGGTCTTGCCGGCCAGGATCTCGACTTGATAACCGTCTTCCTGTTGTTGCGGGGCGAGGTGAATGACCTGGCGGGTAAAACCGCTCTCGGGCTTGGGATACGGCGCGACGTCTTCGAGGGTTGCGGCGTGGGCTACGGACGACAAAACGGCAATTATCAGCCCGACGGTCGTGTTAAGCGGCAAAGCACCCATGATGCCTCCTTGCGTGTATGCGGGGTCAGCGGATACTGAATGGATGGGCCGCATTCTCACTGCCGTCCTCACCCAATGCAAATCCGCCATCGGGGTGTTTGCAAAATACAGGTCTCGAAACAGGCCTTTCTTGCATTTTGCATGACGCGATGTGTTGCCAACTCTCCTGAATCCTTGATTTGCCGACGAGGTGCAGAGCGAAATTCTGGGCATGTTTTATGCTGTAGCTGTCTTGAGCTGGCCACGATTCCTGCTGAGTCAACGCTGAAACAAGAAAGCGATCGGACACCGGAACAATCAGGCCCTCCACGGAAGAAAAAGCAACGGGCGATTTGAGCTCCGACCGACATTGATTTTTGATTGGCAATCTCACAAACCGAGAGGGTGGCCATGTTTCTTTCTGCCTTGGAACTACGCAATATCGTTGAAAGCAGTTTTCTCCCGAAACGCTGCCAATGCACGCTGTCGCCGGACCTGTCGATGACCGTCAAGGTGTATTCGGACGTCGAGACAGATCATCTCGACCTATGCGTCACCGGCATAGATGCTCAACGCCTCAATGGATGTCGGGAGATCAACAATCTGATCGCCGAGTTACGCACCGACCTTGAGCACAACAGGCATAGCCAGCTGTTGCACCCGACGTCAAAAGCCCATTAACCGGCCGTTTCACCGAGTTCGAGCGACACACGCCGGGTCTGGATAAACCCCAGGCCCAGTGCTAACTCCACCACAATCGCCAGCAAAATACCCGGCCCGGCATGACCATTGAGCCATTCGCCGAAGCCCAGCGCTGCCAAACCGAAACACCCCACCATAAACCCGTTGCACATTGCGCTTCGTGCCGCCGAGGGCGGTGCATGCCGCACGAGATAAAACATCACCCCCAACGCGCCGAACAGCACCGCACTGCGCCTGGCGACAAAACCCGCCGCGGACGAATACTCGATGCTCCAGATCGCCAGCAACGATTGCGGCATCAAACCCCAGACCAGCGCCAGCAGAAAACAAAGCGCGGCGGTGAACGTCGACAGCGTGCGAAACGAGAACTGCATGGCGAATCCTTTCGACAGTGAGGGACGCCAGAGCATAGCGTCAGAATCCTCACAGGCCTACCGCCAAGCAGCGAATCAGAATCTTCTGTCAGTTCTGATAACTGCACGCGTCAGAAAGTTTTCGGTACGTAATTTCCGCAGGCTTGCCCGACTTGTCGATGTACTTCATGTCGGCCATCACCACTTGGCATTCCAGCGTCTGCGGCTCAGTCAAGGAAACGACTTTGCCCACATGAAGCGGCATGCCGTAGTGATAGGGCACGGCCTGGGACGACGTCTCGTTGGCCTGAGCAAGACCTGCGAACGCGGTGCAGGCGAGGGCGGTGGTTATCAGCAGTGTTCGCATGTTCATGATGGGTCTCCAGTGCAGAGAGGAAGTCAGTTCGGCTGAAGAACGTCGAACCTGCCGCACTGGGCGTCAGAGGGAGCTGAGGGCGTGCGGTCCAGTAAAGTTTTGGACCGTGGAGTTAAGCGATGGTTAACCGGGTTGCATGCCGCCTGTCGTGATGAAAGTTCTGTCAGCGCTCTAAAGGCAGTACCGGGAGCGATTGATTGTAAGTTGCTCCGCCATCGCGAGCAGGCTCGCTCCCACATTGGATCGTTGCCGACCCCCAAACCTGTCTCCACTGAAGATCTACTGTGGGAGCGAGCCTGCTCGCGATGAGGCCCTGACATTCAGCGCATTTCTAACTGCCGTCGATAAGGCAAATCCGGCCCGGTCTTGCTGCAAGTCAACGCCGCAGCGCTCACTGCAAACCTGAGCATCGCGTCAATTTGCTCGCAGCTCAGCTGTTGCAAACCTTCAACCGAATCCAGTTGCTGCTCGGTCAACCAGGTAATCAGCGCCGCTTGAAACGTATCGCCAGCCCCCACGGTGTCGGCAATTTTTACCGAACAGGCCGGCACCGACCACGAACCGTGGGCGCGGCTGAACACCGTTGCTCCTTCGCCGCCACGGGTCAGGAACACCAAGTGACAGCGATGCTCCAGCCAGCTATCGATAACGCGCTGAGGATCTTGCTCGGGGTACAACAGGCTCAAGTCTTCGTCGCTGACCTTGATCATGTCGGCCAGCTCTACCAGCGTGGCAATCCGCGAGCGCCACAACTCGATGTTCGGCTCGGGATTCAGGCGCACGTTCGGGTCGAGGCTGATCAGGCGTTTGCCGCTTTCCCGTTGTACCAATGCCAATAACGTATCGGCAATCGGTTGCACCACCACCGAGAACGAACCGACGTGCAAACCGCGTACATCAGGTCCCAGCTCTGGCAGATGCGCCAGGCTTAACTGCCGATCAGCACAGCCTTCGCCACGAAAGCTGTAATGGGGCGAGCCATTGGCACCGACGGCGACCATCGCCAACGTAGTCGGCGCGGCAAAGTCCACGAGGTAGTCCGGGCGTACACCTTCGTCCTGCAGCACCTGCTGCAAACGTCGGCCGAGGTAATCGGTCGACAGCCCGCCAAACAGCGCGGCGTCCACACCCAAACGGCGCAAACCCACCGCCACGTTGAACGGCGAGCCACCGGCAATCGCCTTGAAATTCACTTTGGACGCCAAGCCGTTGGCATCGTCTTCGCTGAAGAAATCGAACAGCGCTTCGCCACATACCAAATACATAATTGTTCACTCTTTAAAGGGTTGCGACATGCTGTTGATAGCGTTCATAGGCCTGCTGACAGGCCACCACATTTGCTGCAATCGGTAAGGTTCCACTGGCCAGATCGAGCTTTACGCAACGCTCGCACAAGTCCGCCAGGCTGTCTTCGTGACCGTTTGCCCAGGATTTGCACCACGCCGCCTGAATCGCTGCGCCGAGGGCCGCGGCTTCACTTTGCTCGGTACAAATCACTGGCGTATTCATGATGTCAGCGACGATCTGTCGCCACACCGGGCTCTTCGAGCCGCCGCCGATCAGGCAGATGCTGCGGCTTTGTAAGCCATTCTGGCGCAGCAGGTCCAGCCCGTAACGCAAACCGAATGTGGTGCCTTCCACCACGGCGCGGCACAGGTTGGCCCGGGTCAGGTTGGTCATGGTCAGCCCCAGCAGGCTGCCGCTGGCATGGGGCAGGGCGGGCACGCGTTCGCCATTGAGGAACGGCAGCATGCACACGCCGTCGGCACCGATCGGCGCTTGCGCGACCAAGGCGTTGAACGCCTCGATATCCAGTTCGAACAACTCGCGAATCACGCCGGTGGCATTGGTCAGGTTCATCGTGCAGATCAATGGCAGCCAGCCGCCGCTGGAGGAGCAGAACGTCGCGACCGAAGCATCCGGGCTGACGTTCGCTTGCTCGGCATAAGCGTAAACCGTTCCCGACGAGCCGAGGCTCATGGTGATCGCGCCGGGCTTTATATTGCCGGTGCCGATTGCGCCCATCATGTTGTCGCCGCCGCCGCTGGAGACCAGCGCCTTGGGGTTGATGCCGAGGTGCTCGGCCATACTCGGGAGGATCGTGCCGACCGGTTGGTGCGCATCGACCAACTCCGGGAGCGCGGCTTGCAGGCGCCCGGTGGGGTCGATGTCGCGCAGCAGTTGCAAGTCCCACTGGCGGGTGCGCACGTTGAAATAACCGGTGCCCGAGGCATCGCCATACTCGCTGCAACTGCGGCCGGTGAGCCAGTAGTTGAGGTAGTCATGGGGCAGCAGGATGCGGGCGATTCGGGCAAATACCTCCGGGTGCTGTTCTTTGGTCCAGAGCAGTTTGGACACGGTGTAGCCCGGCGCGATGACTACGCCGAGGCGTTCCAGTGAGCCTTTTTCGCCGCCCAGATGGGCGAGCAAGCGATCGTTCTCCGGTGTGGACTCGGTGTCGCACCAGAGCTTGGCCGGGCGCAGCACTTGGCCCCGATCGTCGAGCAGCACCAGGCCATGCTGCTGGCCGGAAACGCCGATGCCGAGGATGTCTTGACCATCTACATTCGCTGCGAGCAGCGCGCGGCGGGTGGCCAGGGTAAAGGCTTCCAGCCATTGGGCGGTGTCTTGCTCGCGACGACCATTGGCGCCGCAGATGAGGCTGTGGGCAGCGGCGCCTTGACCGAGTACCTGGCCGCTGTGCGCGTCGAGGACAACGGCTTTGGTGCCTTGGGTGCCGCAGTCGATGCCGAGGAATAATTGTTGGTTTGCCATGGAAGATCCTTGGATCGTCAGGTCGATATCAGTGCACATTCAACATTTACGTTGTTTGTCAGTCAGCCATCGCGGGCAAGCCCGCTCCCACAGTGGTCCGTGGTGGAACACAGATCTGTGACCAACCTCGCCCCCTGTGGGAGCGGGCTTGCCCGCGATGACGACAGCAATTCCACCGCAGGGGCTTACGCCAGAATCCGCTCCAAAGTTCGGGTCACCCCAACCTCCCGCAAGCTGTTACAGCACCACTCGAACGCAGCGACGAACTCCGGAGACCGCGGAATCGCGGTCCCGAAAATCTCCTCAACTTCCAGCAACCGCTGAGTGATCAACACATCATCGGCCACCAGCGCCTGACAGAACGCCGCCCGCGGATCCGCAATTGCATAGGTCTGGCCATGCTCATCCACGCCTTTGAGGTACAGCGCCCACGCCGCGACCACCAGCGCCGCACGCTTGGTCTCCTGTCCGTCGGCAATCAAGCGATTGATCGTCGGCACGGTGAACTTCGGAAACTTCGACGAGCCATCCGAACACACCCGCTCCAGCTGATCGGCAATCGCCTGGTTGGAGAAGCGCGCCACCAGGGTGTTTTTGTACTCGGTCAGGTCGATCCCCGGCACCGGCGCCAGTTGCGGCGTCACGTCCAGGTCCATATAGGCGCGCATGTAGCGCACGAACAGCGGGTCGTTCATGGTTTCGTGAACGAAGCGGTAACCCTTCAAAAAGCCCAGATAGGTCAAAGCCAGATGGCTGCCATTGAGCAGTTTGATCTTCATCTCTTCGTAAGGCGTGACGTCGTCGGTGAACTGTACGCCGACCTTCTCCCAGGCCGGGCGACCGTTGACGAACTTGTCTTCCAGCACCCATTGCACAAACGGTTCGCAGACCACCGGCCAAGCGTCATCGACCGCATGTTTGTCGGCCAGTTGCAGACGATGCTCGGTACTGGTCATCGGCGTGATGCGGTCGACCATCGCGTTAGGGAAGCTGACATGGCGCTCGATCCAGTCGCGCAGATCGGCATCGCGCAGGGCGGCGAAAGCCAGCAGTGCTTTACGGGTCACGGCACCGTTGTGCGGCAGGTTATCGCAAGACATCAGTGTGAACGCGGGCGTACCGGCTGCACGCCGTTTGGCCAGTGCGGCGCAGAGGAAACCGAACACGGTTTTCGGTGCGTTCGGGTGAGCCAGATCATGCTGGATCTGCGGCAGGTGCGCCATGAACTCGCCGTTGCTGTCATCGATGCAATAGCCGCCTTCGGTGATGGTCAGCGAGACGATACGGATGTCTGGATCGGCGAGTTTGTCGATCAACGCCTCGGCGCTGTCTTCGGCCAGCAGCATGTCGCGGATGGCGCCGATAACCCGCACTTCGGCGTCGTCGGCGTCGCCGAGTTCGAACAGGGTAAACAGATAGTCCTGCTCTTTGAGATCGTCCCGGGCGCGGCGGTCCTCGGCGCGCAGGCCTACCCCGCAAATCGCCCAGTCCAGTGCTTCGCCGGTATTCATCAAGGCGTCGGTGTAATACGCCTGATGCGCGCGGTGGAAACCGCCGACGCCAATGTGCGCGATGCCTTGGCGGGTGTCGTTCAGGCTGTAAGCGGGCAGGGCCACCTCGCGGGCGAGGCGGTTGAGGTTCTGTTTATTCAGTTTCATCGCATGCTCTCGGATCAGGCTGCGGCGCGCAGTGGGCGGGTCAGCGCCACGCCGTCGGCATCGAATAAATGGCAGTGTTCAGCGTCCAGATGCAGGCTCAGGGTCTCGCCATAACGGCTGGCCAGATCGCCGCGAACGCGCATGGTCAGCGCTTCGCCGGAAGACGTCAGGACGTGGCAAAAGGTGTCGCTGCCCAAGCGTTCGCTGACGTCGGCCGTGACTTGCAGCGTGCAGTCACCGGGTTGCGCCAGTTGCAGATGCTCCGGACGAATCCCTAAGGTCACGGCGCCGCCGACACTCAGGTTGGCACCGCTGAGCGGCAGGGTGATGCGGGTTCCGGCGTCCAGCAGTACTTCACAGCTTTGGCCGTTAACGCGGGTGACTTTGCCCTTGAGGAAGCCCATTTTCGGCGTGCCGAGGAAGCCTGCGACAAACAGATTGGCCGGCTGGTGATACAGGTCCAGTGGCGAACCGACTTGCTCGATCTTGCCGCCATTGAGGACGACGACTTTGTCGGCCATGGTCATGGCTTCGACCTGGTCGTGGGTCACGTAGATCATCGTGGCTTGCAGTTCTTTGTGCAGGCGCAACAGTTCCAGGCGCATCTGCACCCGCAGGGCGGCGTCGAGGTTGGACAGCGGTTCGTCGAACAGGAAGATTTTCGGGTTGCGCACGATGGCCCGGCCGATGGCCACGCGTTGACGCTGACCACCGGACAGTTGCTTCGGCTTGCGCTCCAGCATCGGCCCGAGTTCAAGGATGCGCGCCGCTTCGCCGACTTTTTTCTCGACTTCGGCTTTTGCTACACCGGCCAGGTCCAGCGCGAACGACATGTTTTTGCGCACGCTCATGTGCGGGTACAGGGCGTAGGTCTGGAACACCATCGCCAGGTCGCGCTTGGCCGGGCTGACTTCGGTGATGTCGCGGCCATCCAGTTCGATGGTGCCGCCACTGACTTCTTCCAGGCCGGCGATCAGCCGCAACAGGGTGGATTTGCCGCAGCCTGACGGGCCGACGAACACCACGAATTCCTTGTCATTCACTTCGAGGTCGATGCCTTTGATGATGGAAAAACCTTCGAAGCCTTTTTGCAGATTTTTGATTTTCAGGTTGGCCATGGGGGCCTCCGCTTGAGTTAATTCAATTGCGCCTGGTGAGCCTTTTGTGGGAGCGGGCTTGCCCGCGATGGCGATTTAGCAGCCGACATCCAGGTTGAATTTGCCGACGCCATCGCGGGCGAGCCCGCTCCCACAGGGTTTTGTGTCAGATCAGGGATCCGGGGACATTCATTTCACGGCGCCAAACGACAGGCCGCGGACCAATTGTTTCTGGCTGATCCAGCCGAAGATCAGGATCGGCGCACAGGCCAGGGTCGACACCGCCGACAACTTGGCCCAGAACAGACCTTCAGGACTCGAATACGAGGCGATCAACGCGGTCAGTGGCGCGGCCTTCGATGAGGTCAGGTTCAGCGACCAGAATGCTTCGTTCCAGCACAGGATCAGCGACAGTAAAACCGTGGAAGCCAGGCCGCCCTTGGCGATCGGCAGCAACACCCGAACCATTTCCTGCCACAGCGTTGCGCCGTCCAGGCGTGCGGCTTCGAGGATGTCTTTGGGGATGTCTTTGAAGTAGGTGTAAATCATCCAGACCACGATCGGCAGGTTGATCAGCGTGTAGATCACGATCAGCGCGATCCGCGTGTCCAGCAAGCCGAAACTCTTGGCCAGCAGGTAGATCGGCATCAGCACGCCCACCGGCGGCAGCATCTTGGTCGAGAGCATCCACAGCAGCGTGCCTTTGGTGCGCTGGGTTTCGTAGAACGCCATCGAGTAGGCCGCCGGCACCGCGATCAGCAGGCACAGGGCTGTGGCGCTGAAAGAAATCACCACCGAGTTCCAGGCGAAGCTGAAGTAGTCGCTGCGCTCGTTGATGTGCAGGTAGTTCGCAAGCGTCGGCGTGAAGATGAACTGCGGCGGCGTGGCGAACGCATCAATTTCGGTTTTAAAACTGGTCAGCACCATCCAGAAGATCGGGAAGAAAATCAGGATGGCGATGGCCCAGGCCAGAGTGCCGAGCAGCAGGCTTTGCAGGCGGCGGGATTGTTGAAGAGTCATGGCGCAGGCCTCAGGCTTTGTCTGTCAGGTTTTTGCCGATCATTCGTACCAGCACGATGGCCGCGACGTTGGCAATCAACACCGCAATCAAACCACCGGCGGACGCCATGCCGACGTCGAACTGCACCAGCGCCTGGTTGTAGATCAGGTAGGCGAGGTTGGTCGAGGCGTAGCCGGGACCACCGTTGGTGGTGGTGAAAATTTCGGCGAACACAGACAGCAGGAAGATGGTTTCAATCATCACCACCACCGCGATTGGCCGGGCCAGGTGCGGCAGGGTCAGGTGCCAGAAAATCGCGATGGGACCGGCACCGTCCAGGCGTGCGGCTTCTTTCTGCTCCTGATCGAGGGACTGCATGGCGGTCATCAGGATCAGGATCGCGAAGGGCAGCCATTGCCAGGAAACAATGATGATGATCGACAGCAGCGGGTAGTGCGCCAGCCAGTCCACCGGCTGCGCGCCGAACAGCTTCCAGAGGTAGGCGAGAATCCCCGAGACCGGATGGAAAATCAGGTTTTTCCAGATCAGCGCACCGACGGTGGGCATGATGAAGAACGGCGAGATCAACATCACCCGCACGATGCCTCGACCGAGAAACTCACTGGCCTCCAGCAACGCGCTGATCAACACACCGAACACCACGCTGATCAGCAGCACGCTGCCCACCAGCAACAGGGTGTTGGTGGCGCCGGGCAGGAAGCCCGAGTCGCTCAGAAAGTAGCTGAAGTTCTCTAGCCCCACGAACTGGTTTTCACCGGGGTAGAGCAGGTTGTAGCGAATCATTGAAAAGTAAACGGTCATGCCCAGCGGCACGATCATCCACAGCAGCAACAACGCTACCGAGGGGCTGACCAGAAACCAGCCGGGGTTGCTCAACCGGCTTTTACGCACCGGTTGGGGGATGTCCATGTGAGCTTTGACAGTTGAAATATTCATGGCGATAGAACCGATTAAGTGCAGATACATGTTCAGGACAGTAGGTATTCCCGACATCGACGCTAACCCTGTGGGAGCGGGCTTGCCCGCGAAGCGGCCGGTACACCAGACACATCTTCATGACTGATCCATCGCTATCGCGGGCAAGCCCGCTCCCACAGGGTAAGGGGATGGTTACTTGGGGTAACCGGCGCGCTTCATCTCACGTTCGGTGGTTGACTGGGCGGCGGTCAGGGCCTGGTCGACCGTGGTCTGGGCGATCAGCGCTGCCGAAAACAGCTTGCCGACCTGGGTGCCCACGGCCTGGAATTCAGGGATGGTCACCAACTGGATGCCGATGTAGGGCACGGGTTTGAGCGACGGTTTACTCGGGTCCGCCGCTTTCAGCGATTCCAGCGTCACCTTGGCGAACGGCGCGGCATTCATGTAGGCCTCGGTGTAGGTCGAGGCGCGAGTGCCTGGCGGCACGTTGGCGATGCCGTCTTTTTCTGCGACCAGGGCACCGTATTCCTTGGAGGTGGCCCAGGCGCTGAACGTTTTCGCCGCGTCCTTGGCCTTGGAACTGGTCGGAATGGCCAGTGCCCAGGAATACAACCAGGCCGACCCTTTGTCGGTGGTTTCATGCGGTGCGTAGGTGAAGCCGACGTGATCGCTGACCTTGCTTTGGGTCTTGTCGGTGACGAATGAACCGGCGACGCTGGCATCGACCCAGATCGCACACTTGCCACTGTTGAACAGCGCCAGGTTTTCGTTGAAGCCGTTGCTCGATGCGCCCGGCGGGCCGGACTTCTTCATGGTGTCGACATAGAAGTTCAGCGCATTCTTCCACTCGGGCCCGGTGAATTCTGGCTGCCATTTTTCATCGAACCAGCGTGCGCCGTAAGCATTGGCGACAGTGGTGATCAGCGCCATGTTCTCGCCCCAGCCAGCCTTGCCGCGCAGGCAGATGCCGTACTGTTCTTTGTCTTTATTGGTGAGTTTGCTGGCAAATTCACTGATCTGAGTCCAGGTCGGGCGTTCGGGCATGGTCAGCCCGGCGTCCTTGAACAGATCGGTGCGGTAATAGGTGATGGAGCTTTCTGCGTAGAACGGCAGGGCATAGAGCGTGCCCTTGACCGAAAGGCCTTCACGGACCGAAGGGAACACGTCGTCGAGGGCGTAGGTGGCCGGCAAGTCCTTCATCGGTTCAAGCCAACCCTTGGCGCCCCAGAGTGCGGCTTCGTACATGCCGATGGTCAACACATCGAACTGTCCGCCCTGGGTAGCGATGTCGGTAGTCAGGCGTTGGCGCAGGACGTTTTCTTCGAGCACCACCCAATTGAGCTTGATGTCCGGATGCTCGGCCTCGAAGGTTTTCGAGAGTTTTTGCATGCGGATCATGTCGCTGTTGTTGACGGTGGCAATGGTCAGGGTCAGGGCGCCGAGGCTGACGCTACTGAGGGTCATGCAGGTGAGAGCAAGCAGAGCTTTTACCGAAGGTTGCATCGTGCACTCCTTTTCTGCACCCGGCGGGTTACAGAAGGACAGTTATTGTTTTTGTGTCTTCCTGCGGAGGAAGAATGTGCACTGATTACAGCCTTCTATCGATGGGCTGACAAATCATCCATCGCACTGTGACCGATACTTTTTTGCACTGGACTTTTGAGCGGGAGATGCAAGGACAGGCTTTGCAGAGGCGGGCGGTCATTGAATTTGTACAGGTTTCAGCGGCCCTTTCGCGGGCAAGCCTTGCTCTTGTAGGCGCGAGCGGTGCGGCGATCCGACTTGCCCGCGAAGGCGATCTGAAAATCACCACATGACCAAGGCCTTCAGCCCAGGTTTTGCTCAGTCAAACGCTGCACCGCCAACCGCCGGTAGTGCGACGGCGTCATGCCCTTGAGCTGTTGGAAGCGCCGGTTGAAGTTGGAAATATTATTGAAGCCCGATTCGAAACACACATCGGTCACCGTTTTGTCGCCATCGGCCAGCAGCTCGCAGGATTTACTGATGCGCAGGCGATTGACGAATTCGATGAAGCAGCGCCCGGTGGCCTGTTTGAACACTCGGCTGAAGTAGGTCGGCTTCAGGCCCAGGTGCTCGGCGACTTCTTCCAGCGGCAGTTCCCGGGCGTAATGGGCAAAGATGTAATCCACCGCCCGGTTGGTGCGGTCGATATTGTGTTCATCGGCCAATTGCGGCGTCGTCGCACCGGACAGCAACTGATAATCATCGGACGCTGCCAGCAACTCCAGCAGAATGAAAAAGTGCCCCAGCCGAGTCATGCCCTTGGTATCAGCGATGCGCTGCATCAAGGTCATGGCCTGGCGGATCGTGCGCTTGCAGCGAAACTCGATGCCGTACTGCGCGCGCTCCAGCAAGGGTGCGAGCGTCTTGAGTTCGGCGAACACCTGATGGCCGCTTTCAAACAGTTCGTCAGTGAAATTGACCAGCATGTCGCGCTTGGGCACCACTTCGTCTTCGGCGACCTGGCTGATCCAGTTGTGGGGCAGGTTGGGTCCGGTCAAAAACAGCGTTTCCGGGTAGAAATTACCGATGTAGTCACCGATGAACACCTTGCCGGAGCTGGCGACAATCAGGTGCAGTTCGTATTCCTTGTGGAAATGCCAGCGCACCAAAGGGCAGGGGAAGCCGTGCTGACGATAGATGATAGACAACCCGTTGTGGTCGTCCATCAATTCGTAGGAAGGATCGGTAACTCTGGCTGGTCGGCTCATATCGGGACACTTTTATTGTTATCGCCCGTTGATCATGCCTCTTTCGTCGTGCGGAACGCCAGTGTAGCGATCGCACGCTGGGTGGCTTACAAAGGGCTTACTCCCATCGCCCAGTGCGTGAAAAACCGGCACATCTGACACAACCCCTAGAGGCATCTATTTATTGAGCGCCTGGGCTTTGATTATGTTAGCGGTGCGGCAATTGGACACGAGTTTCGATTCTTCAAAGAAGTCCGCGTTAATAATGCTGCATTTCAAGATCCAGCTGTCGGGGGCGGGGTCGAACCATAGATCAAGGTGCTCCTTGATGTCTGTGGGGCCACCGGGTGCCGTATAACTGGTTGCGGAGAGTGACCATGGCACCCGGGATGACGGAGGGTTTTGCGTCACGCGAGCGATAAGCGCTCGCACCTCCTCGACACTGGTCAGCGATTCACCGCTCCATTCGTGTTGAATGCTGGAGAGTAACCAGTGTTGATCCAGATCCGGATGGTACTCGGCAGCAATCCATACCCGCTGGGTACGACTGTCCCGCTTCAGTTGACCGAGGTTCATGTATCGGTTACCAAACGGGATGATTCTCTGGTCCAGATGTGTCAGGAGAAATCGGTTGAACTCCTTGTAATCAAAGGGGGCTTGGGCGGATTTCAATTCATGGAAGTCGAGCAAGACGAATTCGTCGGGGTTCTCCTGAAGAAAACGACTCACCTGCATGACCAGGTTTTCCAGCGACCGGGATGATCGGAAGCCGTTGTGCTGGAACCAGAATGTGCCAACCCCTCTGGCGTCGAGGTTGTATTCGACTCTTACATCAAGCGCGCGTGCACCGTTATTCAATTGGTCGTAAAAGGAGTTGTTTTGGCAAGCAGCCCAGTGAGAAACACCGGGCGTCACGTAAGTTGCCTTTTTGTCTACGCCAGCGTTGTGGGCGCCAGGCAGGATCAACTCGTTGAGTGTCATTGAGTCAATGCCAGGGGTGTTCGCCATCCAACGGCTAAAAGTGTAATCGTTCATGGTATGCATCCTTGCATGGGTTAAACGGTGATAATAAAAAAGTACCGCGCTTAGTGTCTGTAAGAAGGCGGGTGATATTTATAAGGTAGGCGAGCGAAACAGCCAATAAAAAACGTTATGCAAATAATGTTATTAGGCTGTGGCGCGCCGATTGAAAGTCAGTGCTTATTGATTTCTATTTTTCGCTTCAATCCACTGCGCCATATATTGCGTACTTTTATGTTGATGGTGGCGCAGCATGCCGCCAGTAAAGTTATCTCTTCTGATGTGTGCGAGATGCTGTTGGCTATAAAGCAGTTTTTCGATTAGAGCGGCCCCATGAACGGATTGCTGGTAACGATTGGCTAACAGAGATTGCCCATTTTCCTGGGCCTTCATCCAGCAAACCTTATCGGTATAAAGCTGCACGGCACAATCGGCGAACTCACGCGCAGTTCGGGTAACGGCGCCCGGCCACGGCTGTTCGCCGTGCATCGCTTCTGCGCCAATCGGGGTGGTGACATTGGGTGTGCCGCACAGCATGGCGTCGACGATCTTGCCTTTGATACCCGCACCGAAGCGTAATGGCGCCAGGCACACCCGGGCCGCGGACATGACTTGCAAGGCATCTTCTGCCCAGTTCATCACATGAAACCCTTGGGCCGCATTGTGCAGCGCGGTGGCTTTGGGCGGCGTATAGGCGCCATAGATATGCAGTTGCGCCTCTGGCAACTGCGCACGGATCAGCGGCCAGATCGTGGTTTTCATCCAGAGCACGGCATCCCAGTTGGGCGCGTGCCGGAAGTTACCAATACTGAGGAAATGCGCACGATCTTCAAAGGCTGGCGGCGGCACACTCGGCGCATCGACCATCAGCGGACACCAGTGCAGCAAGTTGCGTGGCAGTTTGAACTGCTCGACCAGCAGTTCGATCTCGACTTCGGAGATCATCAGGTTCAAGTCACAGCGATACAGCGCGGCGATCTCTCGTTTTGCCAGATCGGTATCGGCCATGAGCTCGAACTCTTCTGGCAATGCCGGGGCGAACAACTCACTGAAGTCATTGGTGTCATCACTGGCCTTCAAGCGCTCCTTGAGCCGCTGGTGCCGGGCATGTCGCAGGCTTTGCAGGTCGGAGGTCTCCAGTACACGCAGAGCATCGGGGCAGTGTTTCTCTACTCGCCAGCCGAACTGTTCTTCCATCATGAACTGGTCGAACAACACGATATCCGGTGCCAGTTCATTGACAAAGGTGTCGAAACTGCTGTTATTCAACTCGATCGGCACTTCGCGAATGCCCAACGCCGTCAAATCTGCCCGGTGCTCACCGGTGCCGGCCGGGCTGCTGAAGGTGATGTCCCAGCCTTGCTGCAGGAACGTATCGAGAATTTGCATCACATGCCCACTGGCCGCAGAAGAGCGGGGCTCGGGCCAGACGTAACCAATCACCAGGACTTTGGTTGCGCGGGGCTGACTCATTGAGGGGTATTCCTTGGTGCAGAGTAGAGGGCAGGGGAGAAACGGGGGAATTAAAGCTGGGGTGTGAGCATGCCCCTGACCTTGTCCCGCAACTGATCGATGGAGAACGGCTTGCCGATGACATGCATACCGTCAGGCACCTCAATGCTCTCGGCATAGCCGCTGGCGAACAGGATTGGCAACTCGGGACGCAGCATCCGCGCCTGTTTGGCCAATTCCCGACCGTCCATGACCGGCAACCCCACATCCGTCATCAGCAAGTCGATGTCCTGGTCTTCATCGTTGATGAACTCCAGCGCCATTTCACAGCCATCCGCCGCAAGCACCGTGAACTCGAGCTCCTCCAGTACATCGACGATCAGCGTACGCACGATGGCATCGTCTTCGACGACTAGGATGGTGGAGGTGTCAGCGGGCATAGTGGGGCTCTCAAAGATTGAATGTGCGGTTTCGTCGATCGAAATCACAGGGCTTTTGCATGAGTAAGTGACGAATCATGACAAGGTGCCGGCGCGTTACAAAAACAATAGCCGTACAAGAGCTGCAGAGAATAACCGCTCCTTTGCCCCAGAGCAGCTAAATGCAGGTTTTTGCCGCGAAACATGTCAGAAAAATGGATGAGCTCGGCCGTTTTGGGGCAGACTCGATGCTTTTCAACAGTACGACAAGGCTTCCCCATGACCTCTGCGTCCTCGGTTGATGAGCAACGATTCCGTAAACTCCTGAGCCGCAACGTCAGCCTGCCATTGGGGGTGGGCGTCATCAGCGCGGTGTTCTTCGTTTCGCTGATTTCCTATCTGCTGTCGGTGATCCAGTGGGTCCAGCACACCGACCGGGTGATCAATAATGCCAATGAGGCAATAAAGCTGACCGTCGATCTGGAAACCGGCATGCGCGGGTTCTTGCTCAGCGGCGACGAACATTTCCTTGATCCCTACGAGACGGCCAAGCCGAGAATCGCCGTCGCTCTCGATACCTTGCTCGAATTGACCGCCGATAATCCGGTCCAGACCGATCGTCTGCGCCGGCTCCAGGCCTTGCAGACGGAATGGGCCAATTACGCGCAATCGATGATCGATTTGCAACGCGCCAGCGGTGACTACCGTGGCGCCGTCAAGGCCGGGCGCGGCAAGCGGCTGACCGATGAGATCCGCAAGCAATTCGAAGATGTGATCGATTTGGAACAGCAGTTGCGTGCCACTCGCAACGAGGAAGTGCGCGAAACCACGATCTGGAGTATTGGCCTTTATCTGCTGTTCGTGGCCGGTATCAGCGGGTTGCTGGCCTACATTGGCCGTCGGGACTTGCTCAAACTGTCCCGAAGCTACAGCGCCAACCTCGCTGGGCAACAGGCCAGTGCCCGGCGTCTGGAACAGCAAGCCTGGTTACGCAACGGTCAGACCGAACTGGCAGAGCAAGTCCTGGGGCAGCTATCCCTCAATCTGTTGGGGCGCAACATTTTGCAGTTCTGCGCCCAATATTTAGGGACGGCTGTTGCGGCAATCTATGTCCGTGAGGACCATGGTGGCCTGAAACGCATCGCGTCTTACGGTTTCTCCCGGGAACAGGAAGCGCTTGAACAGCAGATCTACAGTGGCGAAGGGATTGTCGGCCAGGTGGCGCAACAGGCGCGCTTGATTCGGCTTGATGACGTACCGGGCGACTACTTCAAAGTCAGCTCCGGTCTGGGTGAAGGTTTACCGCACAGCGTGCTGGTGGTGCCGACCAGCGACGACGATCGGGTCAACGGTGTGATCGAACTGGGTTTCCTGCGGCCGCTGACGGATCGTGATGTCGAACTGCTCGAATTGATTGCCGGCAACATCGGCACCTCGATCGAGGCCGCCCGCTATCGCCAGCGCTTGCAGGAAGTGCTGGCCGAAACCCAGCACCTCAACGAAGAGCTGCAAGTTCAGCAAGAAGAACTCAAGACCGCCAACGAAGAGCTGGAAGAGCAGTCGCGGATTCTCAAGGAATCCCAGGCCCACCTGGAAACCCAGCAGGTAGCGCTGGAGCAAACCAATGAACAACTCGCCGAACAGGGGCAGATCCTGGCCGCGCAGCGTGATGCCATGGATCTGAAGAACACTGAACTGAATCAGGCCCAGGTTGAGCTTGAAGCGCGCGCCGAAGAGTTGCAGCGTTCCAGCAAGTACAAATCCGAATTCCTTGCCAACATGTCCCACGAGCTGCGCACGCCACTGAACAGTTCGTTGATCCTGGCCAAACTGCTGGCGGAAAATCCGCAGGAAAACCTCAGTGCCGAACAGGTCAAGTTCGCCGACTCGATCTATTCCGCCGGCAACGACTTACTTAACCTGATCAACGACATTCTCGACATTTCCAAGGTCGAGGCCGGCAAGCTTGAGGTACGTCCGGAGAACACCAATGTTGCGCGTCTGGTGGAAGGCCTGCGTGGCATGTTCCAGCCGATGGCTGCGGAAAAGAACCTGGATTTCCAGATCCAGTTACAGGCCGATGCACCGCTGATGCTGTTCACCGACCGCCAGCGGCTGGAGCAAGTGATCAAGAATCTGCTGTCCAACGCGGTGAAGTTCACCGAAAAGGGCACGATCAACCTGAGCGTCGCTGCTCAGCCGGACAACGGTATCGCCTTTATTGTCCGAGATTCCGGCATCGGTATTGCCCCGGATCAGCAGGAGAGCATTTTCGAAGCCTTCCGTCAGGCCGATGGCACCACCAATCGTCGTTACGGCGGCACCGGCCTGGGCCTGTCGATCTCTCGTGATCTGGCCACGTTATTGGGCGGCTCCATCAGTGTGACCAGCATGCCTGGGCAGGGCAGTGTGTTCGCCCTGGTGTTGCCGCAGCACTACGTCGAGCCGGGCGATGCGCCTGTCGAGACGATCAAAGCCACGCCGGTGGTCATGCCCAAAAGCGCCGTGGTGACTGCGCCTGTGCCGCTGATTGCCGACGTCGACATTCCGCGTTTCGACGATGATCGCAACAAGGCGCCATTCGCCACTCGCTGCATTCTGGTCGTGGAGGATGAGCCAAACTTTGCGCACATTCTCTACGACCTGGCCCATGAACTGGGTTATCAGTGCCTGGTAGCCCACGGCGCCGACGAAGGCTACGACCTGGCCAGGCAGTTCATTCCCGATGCGATCCTGCTGGACATGCGCCTGCCGGATCATTCCGGGCTGACGGTATTGCAGCGTTTGAAAGAGCATGCCGAAACCCGACACATCCCGGTGCACGTGATTTCGGTCGAAGACCGCGTCGAGGCCGCCATGCATATGGGCGCCATCGGTTATGCGGTCAAGCCCACCACGCGTGAGGAACTCAAGGCTGTGTTTGCCCGCCTCGAAGCCAAACTGACGCAGAAGGTCAAACGGATATTGCTGGTCGAAGACGACGATGTGCAACGCGACAGCATTGCCCGGCTGATCGGCGACGAGGACATCGAAATCACCGCTGTCGGCCTGGCGCAGGATGCGCTCGACCTGCTGCGCAGCACGATTTTCGACTGCATGATCATCGACCTGAAGTTGCCCGACATGCTCGGCAACGACTTGCTCAAACGCATGTCTACCGAGGATATCTGCTCGTTCCCGCCTGTGATCGTCTATACCGGACGTAACCTGACCCGCGACGAAGAGGCCGAGCTGCGCAAGTATTCGCGCTCGATCATCATCAAGGGCGCGCGCTCCCCCGAGCGGCTGCTGGACGAAGTGACACTCTTTCTGCACAAGGTCGAATCCCGTTTGTCCCAGGAGCGCCAGACGATGCTCAAGACCGCTCGCAGCCGCGACAAGGTTTTCGAGGGACGTAAAGTGCTGCTGGTGGACGATGATGTACGCAACATTTTCGCCCTCACCAGTGCGCTGGAGCAGAAGGGCGCAATCGTGGTCATTGGCCGTAACGGCCGTGAAGCGATCGAAAAATTGAATGAAGTCGAGGACATCGATCTGGTGCTGATGGACGTGATGATGCCGGAGATGGATGGTTTTGACGCCACCCTCAACATCCGCAAGGACCCGCGCTGGCGCAAGCTGCCGATCATTGCGGTGACGGCCAAGGCCATGAAGGACGATCAGGTGCGCTGCTTGCAGGCCGGCGCCAATGATTACCTGGCCAAACCCATCGACCTGGATCGCCTGTTCTCGTTGATCCGTGTGTGGCTGCCGAAGATGGAACGTATATAAGTGTCCTGCCTCGCGAGTATGTTTATTTTTGGCGGCGTCTGTTGTCGCCATACTGCGTTGCCGCGCCTCGCCATAGCCAGCTATGACTTGTCGCGGCGCCTTGTCTGGCAACATCAGCCACTCCCCAAAAAGGGACATATTCGCGAGGCAGGACACTAATGGAGCGCAGTACGGAAATCGAATTGCGCTTGCTGATTGAGGCGATTTACCTCAAGTACAGCTACGACTTTCGCGACTACTCCAGCGTGTCGATCAAACGCCGGGTCAATCACGCCTTGAATCAGTTCGAGTGCAAGACCATCTCGGCGCTGCAAGAGAAGGTTCTGTACGATCCGATCGCGTTCATGCAACTGCTGCAATTGCTGACGATCCCGGTCAGCGAAATGTTCCGCGACCCTTCACACTTCCTGGCGCTGCGTCAGGAAGTGATGCCGCTGCTCAGGACCTATCCATCGATCAAGGTCTGGATCGCTGGTTGCAGCACCGGCGAAGAGGTCTATTCGATGGCGATTTTGCTCCGCGAAGAAGGCCTGCTGGATCGCACCATCCTCTATGCCACGGACATCAACCCGCGCTCGCTGGATAAAGCCAGGCAGGGGATTTTTTCCCTGGAGAATGTCCGGGCCTACACTCACAACTACCAGCAGGCAGGTGGGCAGCGATCATTCGCCGATTACTACACGGCGGCCTATGGTTATGCCATTTTCGACAAGAGCCTGTGCGACAACGTGACCTTCGCCGATCACAGCCTGGCCACCGACAGCGTGTTCTCGGAAACTCAATTAATTTCGTGTCGTAATGTATTGATTTACTTCAACAAAAAACTACAGGGTCGCGCGTTTGGCTTGTTTCATGAATCCCTGTGTCATCGGGGGTTTCTGGCATTGGGCAGTAAAGAGACCCTGGATTTCTCGGTCTATGGCAATCAATTTGAAGCATTGGTCAAACCCGAACGGATATACCGCAAATCATGAATAGGGCAGTGCTGGATACTCATTCGCTGGATCTTCGAGGCATCGGCCGTCTGCTTATCGGACTGGAAGGAATCGCATGTTAGGGAATATCCAGGCCAAATTACTGATCGTCGACGACTTGCCGGAGAACCTTCTGGCGCTCGAAGCCTTGATCAGGCGTGAAGACCGTATCGTCTACAAAGCCCTGTCCGCCGACGAAGCTTTGTCGCTATTGCTGCAACACGAGTTCGCCATGGCTATTCTCGATGTGCAGATGCCTGGCATGAACGGTTTCGAGCTGGCCGAGTTGATGCGCGGCACGGAAAAAACCAAAAACATCCCGATCGTGTTCGTCAGTGCCGCCGGCCGCGAGCTTAATTACGCGTTCAAGGGCTACGAAAGCGGGGCGGTAGACTTTTTGCACAAGCCGCTGGACGTTCACGCGGTGAAGAGCAAGGTCAATGTCTTCGTCGACTTGTATCGCCAGAGCAAAGCGATGAAGCATCAGGTCGAAGCGCTGGAGCAAAGTCGCCGGGAGCAGGAGGCGCTGCTCGAACAGTTGCAGAACACCCAGAATGAGCTGGAGCAAGCGGTGCGCATGCGTGATGACTTCATGTCTATCGTGGCTCACGAAGTCCGTACGCCGCTCAATGGCCTGATTCTCGAAACCCAGTTGCGCAAAATGCACCTGGCCCGGGATAACGCCGCGGCATTCACGATGGACAAGATGCACGCGATGGTCGACCGCGACGAGCGGCAAATCAAAAGCCTGATCCGTCTGATTGAAGACATGCTCGATGTGTCGCGGATCCGCACCGGCAAGCTGTCGATTCGCCCCAGTCGGTTTGACTTGGTGCCACTGGTGAACAACCTTCTGCAAAACTTTGCACCGCAGGTCGAGGCCGCGGAGTCGTCGGTTACCTTGACGGCCAACCAGCCCGTGATGGGCCACTGGGACGAGTTCCGTATCGAACAAGTGATTTCCAACTTGTTGACCAACGCGCTGCGTTATGGCGCCAAGAGCCAGATCGACGTACGCGTGTACAATCAGGACGGGCAAGCGTGGGTTGAGGTTCAGGATCGCGGTATCGGGATCAGTGAAGAGAATCAGCAGCGCATTTTTCAGCAGTTCGAAAGGGTTAGCGCCAAGGCCGTTGTAGCCGGGCTGGGCCTGGGGCTGTTTATTTCGGAGCAGATTGTCGCCGCCCATGGTGGCTCCATCACCGTCGAGAGCCGGATTGGCGAAGGCGCCTTGTTTCGCGTTTGTCTGCCGCTGCAGGAAAACAGCCAGGTAAACGCAACCTCTGAGTGACCTCACGGTCGTATCAGCAGCTATTGATCGAACAAAGGCTTTCCATGAGCGAAGATGCACAAGATGTGGTACTGATCGTCGAGGATGACCCTTCGATCTTGATGGTGCTGTCTGCTTACTTGTCGGGTGAGGGTTACCGGGTGCTGCAAGCCGAAAACGGCGAGCAGGCCTTTGAAATTCTGGCGAGCAAACCGCATCTGGACATGATGATCACCGACTTCCGCTTGCCGGGGGGAATCTCTGGCGTGCAGATCGCCGAACCCGCCGTGAAGCTGCGACCGGAGCTCAAGGTCATCTTCATCAGCGGCTATCCGCAGGAAATTCGCGAGACCGACAGTCCGATCACCCGCAAAGCGCCGATCCTGGCCAAGCCGTTCGATCTGGATGTGTTGCAACAGATCATGCAGGACATGCTGTCCTGAAGGCAGCTATATCGTTGACCAGCCGGCCCCTGTAGGAGCTGCCGAAGGCTGCGATCTTTTGATCTTGATTTTCGATCTTTTGATCTTTTGATCTTGATTAAAGACCTTGCTGCAGCGCCGGATCGTCGGGGTTTAGCTGTTCCAGCTGTGCCAGCAGGATCTGCACGTTCTGCAACTGTCCGCTTTCCTTCCAGTAGTTGATCAGCAGCACGCGCGCCTTGCGATCGGCCGGGTGGCGTTGAACGATTTCCTGCAACTGGTTCTGTGCAGCCTCCAGCTCTTGCTCACCATGCAGCGTGGTGGCCAGGTCGTAGCGGTAATCCTTGTTGTCCGGCTCAAGCTCCACGGCTTTGGACAAGCCGAGCAGGGCGAACTCACTTTGCCCGTGATGCAGCAACCAGAGCCCCAGCGCATGTTGCAGATAGGCCGAGTCAGGCTGGGCCTTTAACTGTTTCGCCAACAATTGCCTGGCGGCATCGCTTTGGCCCTGTCTATCCAGCACTTCGATCTGCATCACCAGTGCCGGCAGGTTGCCGGGCGCCAGTTGCAACGTGCGCTCCAAGGCCTGCTGCGCGTCCTTCAGCTCGGCATTGTGCAAGTGCAGGCGCGCGATTTGGTATTGGGTTTCGGCGCTTTCCGGTTGACGCTTGAGGAGCTGCTCCCAGACATCGATGGCTTGCTCCAAGGGGCCGAAGTACAAGCCCAGCTCATCCGGCGTCAGACCCAATAAGGCATTGACCGCCGCAAACCGGACGCTCGGGTCGCTGTCATCGAGCAAGGGCCCCAGCAACAGGCTGCGCTGCCCACTGGGCACCAGCCCATTGATGCTTTTGATCGCTGCGATACGCACCTCCGCCGATGGATGTTGCAGGTCCGCATCCGCGAGCTTCAGGGCCTGGGGGCTCGGGTAGTTGGGCAGTTCGGCATGCAGCCAGACACGGCGCTTGGTCGACAGGTCAGGACGACCCAATTGCTGGTAAAGCACCCGCGCCGCCCCCGGTTGACCCGCGCGTGCCTGCGCCAGCGCTTCGCTGTAGCCATGCTTGATCGCCGCAGGTACCACGGGCGTCGTACTACGCAGGAAAAACCAGGCGAGGGCGAGGGCAAACACTACGCAGAGGCTGATGAGCAAGTAGCGGCGGGACTGAGGCATGCAGGAATCCGGGAGCTGGCAGGCTTTTGCAAAGCCACCAGCTTCGGTCAGGCCGGGCTGTGAGTCAAACCCTGGCTTAGGTCAATACGTAGTCGTCGGCGAATTTGCCTACAGGTTTTGTCGACACTGAAACCTGTCGAGGCACTGAAGCAATGACTACGCTTGCTGGAGA
This sequence comes from Pseudomonas lini, assembly GCF_964063345.1. Taxonomy (NCBI): domain Bacteria; kingdom Pseudomonadati; phylum Pseudomonadota; class Gammaproteobacteria; order Pseudomonadales; family Pseudomonadaceae; genus Pseudomonas; species Pseudomonas lini. The sequence goes on along the minus strand of NZ_OZ061318.1, from coordinate 195,885 downwards.
TGACTTAATGAGCGCTCCCATGCAACCGCTGCTTCAGTATTTCAAGGCGATACTCAACCCCGGACGTGAGGTGCTACTGTTCGCCCTGAGGACCATTGTGGCCGGGCTGCTGACATTGTATCTGGCCTTCCTGTTCGACCTTGAGCAGCCCAAGTGGTCGATCATGGCGGTGGTCATCGTCAGCCAGCCATTGGGCGGCATGGCCCTGGCCCGAAGTTTCGGCCAGGTCATCGGCACCACGTTCGGAGCAGTGGTGGCGGTGTTGATCATGGCGATCTTTCCCCAGGCTCCGCTGCCTTTCATCCTCACCCTGGCCTTGTGGTTGGCATTCTGTACCGCCGGCGGCACCTTGTTGCGCTACACAAGTTCCCAGGCCTTTGTTCTGAGCGGGTACACGGCGGTGGTCGTGGCGCTGCTGGCGGTCCCCGATCAGGAAGGCACGTTTCTGCTAGCCGTCACTCGTGTCACCGAGACGCTGTTGGCGGTGGCTTGCGTCTGCGTGGTCAGCCTTCTCACAGCGCGGCCGGAAGCTGTGGCGCGGGACTACTTCGCCAAGATCGATCAGATCATCAAGCTGCTCGCGACACACGCTGCTGCCGTCATCCGAACCGAAGAAAGCGAGGTCGATTTTCATCGGCGACAGATGCAGCTGCTCGGCGCAATCAGTGCTCTGGAGGGGGTGCGTCGGCATTTATATTACGATGCGCCACGGTTGCGCAGCGCCAATAGTCTGGTGCAGTTACTTGGCAATCAATTGGTGCTGCTGACTTCGCGGTTGACGGCCCTGCGTCACCAGCGGCAACTGCTCACCGAACGCTGGGAAGGCGCGTTGGCGGAAGAGATACAGCGTTTGCGCGCCGAAGAACTGGCGTTTCTCGATGAACTGGCTCTGCAAGGGCGCTCGTTGTCGAGCGAGGCGCGGCACCATTTCGCCGCGCTGCAACAGCGTTTCGATGACCAGGCCTACAAGGCCGAACAACTCACCGAGACGATGCCTGCCACCCTGCGTTCATTGGCTTGGGCACTGCGTTGGGAGCAGGCACGGATGCTAGAGCAACTGGCGCAGATTCTGGAACTGAGCGACGCGATCCAGGAAGGGCGTGAAGCCAGTTGCGTGTTCCGTGGCCAGGAAAATCCGCTGCATCTGGACTTCACCTTGGCGGCAATGAATGCAATCCGGGCATTTTTCGCGTTGCTGGTGGCCGGGTTGATCTGGATCGAGACCGCTTGGGACGGGGCCCGTGGCGGGATGATTGTGGTGGGGATTCTCTGTTCGCTGATGGCGACTTTTCCGCGGCCGTTGCTGGCCGCACAAAGCTTTGCCAGAGGGCTGGGTCTGGCCTTGGTGGTGTCGGCGCTCTATCTGTTCATGCTGATACCGATGATCAGTAACTTCGAGTTACTCGCCTTGTTGCTTGCCCCATTGCTGTATGCCGTCGCGGTGGGACTGGCCAATCCGTCAACCACTGGCACAGGCATCGGTCTTGGGCTAACGACAATACTGTTGCTGGGCCCGCAAAACACAGGAAGCGGCCAAAACAGTGCCATTCAGTGGTTCGAGTTTGCCGGTGCGTATATCAGCGCAGCCGCGCTGGCGCTCAGTGTCTACGCCTTGATCTTCCCCTTCAGGCCCGTTTTGCGGATGCGTCGACTGTTCAATGAAAACTGCGAGCAGGTCTACGCTTTGCTGAAGACGCCCGCCACCGATGAACAACAATTTGCGTTTGAAAGCCGTATGGTCGATCGCCTGACCATGATGCTGGGATTATTGCCGGCTACCAACGACAAGCGCTCCAGCGAGCTGTTCGAAGTCAGCCTTGGGTGCATGGCACTGGGTGTGGCTTTGAACCAGCTCAGGCAACAGGGGCAAAGCAACACGTTGCTGACTACAGACCAGCCAAACCGTTTGCTGGCTGCCGTGCGTGAGACAGGCCGATTGATCTCCGGGCGACCCGGGATTGACCTTGAGCAGCTGCTCGGAAACTTGCGTGTCTTGGGCGATGAAATGGACGACTTGCATTTAGACGTTCATGAACACCTGTGGTCGGTATTCAGGATGCGCGTGGCGTTGTTGATTGTGGTGTCGTTTCTGGAGCGACATCGCCAACACTTTCAACCCGTCCAAACCGAAGGAGAGCCAGCCCTTGCCCATTGATTTTGAATTGGGGGGCGTCTACTTGCCGCCGATTGCCCAGGCGTTGCTGCTGTCCCTGCCCATTTTCCTGCTGCTGGACTGGATCTTGCGCCGCTTTGGCGTGCTGCGTTTTGTCTGGCATGAGGCCCTGTTCGAAGGCTCGTTGTACGCGTGCGTTTGTGCGACGCTGATTCTGGTGATGGGAGCTTGATGCCTTGAAGAAGATCCTTGCCCGACTCGTGACTGTGGCGGTGGTATTGCTGGCCTTTATCCTCGGCTGGTTCGCCTGGGAACATTACACCCGCGCGCCCTGGACTCGGGATGCGCGGGTTCGCGCCGATGTGGTGACGTTGTCTGCCGATGTCTCGGGGCGCATCGTCAGCCTGGGTGTTCAAGACAACCAGCATGTCGAGAAAGGCCAGTTGTTGCTGGAGATCGACCCGGCTCGTTATACGCTGGCAGTGGAGCATGCCAAGCGCGCGGTGGAAGTCGCAAAAGCCACGCTGGGCCAATCTGAAGCGACGATTGTCTCTAGCGAAGCGCTGCTCAGGCAGCGCCAAAGCGAAGAGCGTCGCCGTCGAACCCTCAAACAGGGTTTCGCGATCTCCGGCGAAGAATGGGAAAAATCCAGTACCGAAGTGGCGGTGGCGCAGGCGGAGCTGTTGCGCAATCAGGCCAACCTGGGGCTGGCTCAAGCCAATGTGCAACTGGCGATTGCCGCGTTGACCCAGGCCGAACTGGACTTGCAGCGCACGCGGGTCGCAGCACCTGTCAGCGGTTACGTGACCAACCTGCTGACTCGTCAGGGCGATTACGCCACCGCCGGGGGAGCGTTGTTGGCGCTGGTGGACAGCGACTCGTTTTATGTCAGCGGCTACTTTGAAGAAACAAAGCTGCCGCGAATCGAGGAGGGCGACCGGGTCAGGGTCGAGTTGATGAGCGGCGAGACCTTCGGCGGCACCGTACAAAGCATCGCTTTTGCTATAGCCGACCGCGAGAACTCCCCCGGCAGTCGCCTGCTGGCGAGCATCAACCCCAGTTACACCTGGGTCAAGCTGGCGCAGCGGGTACCGGTGCGGATTCAGATCGATGCTGACTATGTCGCTAAAAACCGCCTGCGTGCCGGGACCACTGCCACCGTCACCGTCATGGAAAGCCGCGAGACTCAAGAACACCGCTAACCCTGTGGGAGCGGGCTTGCCCGCGATGGCGGTGGGTCAGCCAACATCAATGCTGAATGTGCAATCGTCATCGTGGGCAAGCCCGCTCCCAAAGGGGATTGTGGTGTTTGAGCCATGGTGTGCAGACAAAAAAAAGCCCCGCGACCGAATGAGGCGCGGGGCAAAAAGAATTGGTTGGTTGCGGCCAACCAAAGGAGCTCTTTGAAACGTTACTTGCTGGCGACCGTCTCTGGCTGCCAGCCGCCGCCGAGGGCTTTGTAGATGGCGACAATGCCGCGATACAAATCGACTTCGGCCTGGGCCTGGGTGTCTTCGGCTGCCAGGCGCTCGCGCTGGGCATCGAGCAGCACGAGGAAGTCCACGGTGCCTTCGCGGTAGCGAATGTCGGCGAGATCGGCAGCGGCGCGGCTTGATTCGCTTTGACGAATCAGCGAGATCAGGCGCTGCTGACGTTTACCGTAATCGCTGAAGGCGTTTTCCGATTCTTCCAACGCCAACAGTACTTGCTGCTCGTAGGTCGCCAGGGCGCCTTCGGCTTCAGCATCGGCACCGCGCAAACGGGCGCGCACGCTGCCCAGGTCGAATGCCGCCCAGGTAATGCTTGGGCCCAGTGCCCAAGCGTTGGCCGCCGAGGAGCCGATCTGCGAACCGCGCCCGGCGGTGAAGCCGAGGAAGCCGCTGAGGCTGACCCGTGGGAACAAATCAGCCTTGGCCACACCGATACGGGCGGTGGCGGCCGCCAGTTTGCGTTCGGCGCTGAGGATGTCCGGACGCCGCTGCAGCAGTTCGCCCGGATCACCGATCGGCAGGGCCTTGGCGATCGCCGGCAAGTCTTTTGGACTCAGGTCGACGGTGAGCTTGTCCGGACGCTCACCCAGCAGGGTGGCGATGCGGTTGCGCTGACGCACCTGTTCGGCCTGCAGTTGCGGCACGCTGGCTTCGACAGAGGCCAAGCGTGCATCGGCGCGAACCACGTCCAGCTGATCGCCGACACCGGCATCACGCAGGCTTTCGGTGATCTTGCGCGACTCTTGCTGGTTGTTCAGGTTGGCTAGGGCGATCTTTTCCCGCAACTGCGCGCCGCGCAGTTGGCCATAGGCGTCCACCAGTTCGGCAATCATGGTGACTTGCAGTTGGTAAAGGTCGGCTTCGGCCGCCTGCTGTTCGGCGTCGCTGGATTCCAGGTTGCGCTGGATGCGACCGAACAAGTCCAGTTCCCAGGCCATGTCCAGGCCCAGGTCATAGCGTTCACTGCTGACGCGTTTAGTGGTTTGGCCGGGAATCTGTCCTTTGGCCAAATCACTGCTCGCACGGCTGGTGATGGTCGGCATGGCGTCATTGCTGGCGTCATCGCGAATTGCCCGGGCCGCTTTCCAGCGAGCGAAGGCTACGCGCAAATCGCGGTTGCCTTGCAAGGATTGCGTCACCAACTGGTTGAGGGTCGGATCCTCGAACTGCTGCCACCAGATGCCTTCGAAACGGGCGCGGTCGAAGTTCTTCTGACCGGCGCTGCCATCGGTGGCGGCCGTGATGTTGGCCGCCTCCGTCGCTGGGGTTTTGTAGTCCGGGCCAACGGCGCAGGCACTCAGGGCCAGTACCAGAAGGCTCGGCAGGAAGGCTTTCAGGCTCATTGTTGCGCCTCCAGTTGCTTTTCCAATTTCAGCGCCTTGGCCGCTTTGCGCGCTTCACCGCGCTCCACAAAGTTGCGAATCAGTACGTAGAACACCGGCGTCAGCAACAGACCGAAGAAGGTCACCCCGAGCATCCCGGAGAACACCGCCACACCCATGGCATGACGCATTTCGGCACCGGCACCGCTGGAGAAAACCAGAGGCACAACACCCATGATGAACGCGAAGGAGGTCATCAGGATCGGCCGCAGACGCAGACGGCAAGCTTCCAGCACCGCGGCCAGCGGGCCGAGGCCTTCTTCCTGTTTATCCTTGGCAAACTCGACGATCAGAATCGCGTTCTTACACGCAAGTCCCACCAGTACGATCAAGCCGATCTGGGTGAAGATGTTGTTGTCGCCGCCCGAGGCAATCACACCAGTAATGGCCGACAGCAGGGTCATCGGTACGATCAGGATTACCGCCAGTGGCAGGCTCCAGCTTTCGTATTGCGCCGCGAGTACCAGGAACGCCAGCAGTACGCAGAGCGGGAACACGAACAGCGCCGTGTTGCCGGACAGAATCTGCTGGTAGGTCAGGTCGGTCCACTCGTAGGTCATGCCGTTGGGCAATTCGTCCTTGAGCAGTTTCTCGATGGCTTTTTCGGCTTGGCCAGAGCTATAGCCGGGGGCTGCCGCACCGTTGATTTCAGCGGTGATGAAGCCGTTGTAGTGCATCACGCGGTCCGGCCCCGAGGTGTCGCTGACCTTGATGAAGGTCGCCAGCGGGATCATCTCGCCCCGGTTGTTACGTACTTTCAGCTGACCGATCTGGTCCGATTCGAGGCGGAACTGTTGCTCAGCCTGAACGTTGACCTGGTAGGTGCGACCGAAACGGTTGAAGTCGTTGGCATACAGCGAACCCAGGTAGATCTGCAGGGTGTCGAAGATGTCACTGACGGCAACGCCGTGGGTCTTGGCTTTTTCTCGGTCGATGGCGGCATCGACCTGCGGCACGTTCACGGTGTAGCTGGTGAACAGGCCAGCCAGTTCCGGCACGCTGTGGCTTTTGGTGATGATGTTCATGGTTTCTTTGTACAGCTCGTCATAGCCCAGGTTGCCCCGGTCTTCGATCTGCAGGCGGAAACCGCCAATGGTCCCCAGGCCTTGTACCGGCGGCGGCGGGAAGATCGCCATGTAGGCTTCCTGAATCCCCGCGTACTGGCCGTTCAATGCACCGGCAATCGCACCGGCGGACATGCTCGGATCCTTACGCTCGTCGAACGGTTTGAGGGTGACGAACACGATGCCGGAGTTAGGGCTGTTGGTGAAGCCGTTGATCGACAGACCCGGGAAGGCCACCGCGCTTTCCACGCCAGGCTGTTTCAGGGCCAGGTCGGACATGCGCTTGATCACGTCTTCGGTACGGTCCAGGCTCGCGGCATCCGGCAGTTGCGCGAAGGCCACCAGGTATTGCTTGTCCTGGCCGGGTACGAAACCGGTCGGGGTGTTGGAGAAACCGAAGAACGTCAACACCATCAGGCCGGCGTACACAAGCAGGGCGATACCGCTGCTGCGGATAACCCGGCCCACGGTGCCGACATAGCCGTGGCTGGCCTTGTCAAAGAAACGGTTGAACGGACGGAACAACCAGCCGCCGAAGATTTTGTCCAGAACCTTGGAAAAACGGTCTTTCGGCGCGTCATGACTCTTGAGCAATACCGCAGCCAGAGCCGGCGACAAGGTCAACGAGTTGAAGGCCGAGATCACGGTCGAGATCGCAATCGTCAGGGCGAACTGTTTATAGAACTGCCCGGTCAAGCCGGAGATGAACGCGGCCGGGATAAACACCGCACACAGCACCAGCGCCGTCGCAATGATCGGACCGGTCACTTCGCGCATCGCACGCTTGGTGGCTTCTACAGGGGTTAATCCGAGCCCGATGTTTCGCTCGACGTTCTCCACCACCACAATCGCATCGTCGACCACGATACCGATGGCCAGTACCAGCCCGAACAGCGACAGGGCGTTCAATGAGAAGCCGAACAGGTGCATCACGGCAAATGTACCGATCAACGAAACCGGCACCGCCACCAACGGGATGATCGAGGCGCGCCAGGTTTGCAGGAACAGGATCACCACGAGCACAACCAGAATCAGCGCTTCGAAGAGGGTGTGAACCACCGCTTCGATAGAGCCGCGCACGAAGATCGTCGGGTCATAGACGATGCTGAAGTCCATGCCTTCCGGGAAGTTCTTCTTCAGCTCGGCCATTTTCTCCCGAACATCGTTGGAGATCTGGATCGCGTTGGAGCCAGGGCGCTGGAAGATCGGGATCGCCACCGCCGGCTGGTTGTCCAGCAGGGAGCGCAGGGCGTATTGGCTGGAGCCGAGTTCGACGCGGGCGATGTCTTTCAGGCGAGTGATTTCACCATTTTCGCCGGAGCGAATGATGATGTTCTCGAACTCTTCCTCAGAAACCAGACGACCTTGCGTGTTGATCGACAGCTGGAACGCCGTGGCATTCGGTGCTGGCGGGGCACCCAGGGCACCGGCCGCCACCTGACGGTTCTGTTCCCGAATCGCGGTGACCACATCGGTCGCGGTCAGGTTGCGCGAAGCGGTTTTGTTCGGATCCAGCCACACCCGCAGGGAGTAGTCGCCCATCCCGAACAGCTGCACATCACCGACACCGCCCAGACGCGCCAGCTCATCCTTGATGTTGAGCAAGGCGTAGTTGGACAGGTAGAGCATGTCGTAGCGTTTGTCCGGCGAGGTCAAGTGCACAACCATGGTCAGGTCGGGCGACGCTTTGTCGACGGTGATACCGATGCGCGTCACTTCTTCGGGAAGCTTCGGCTCGCTGCGGGTCACGCGGTTCTGAACCTGCACTTGCGCGTTGTCCAGGTCAGTGCCCAAAGCGAAGGTGATGGTCAGGGTGATCTTGCCGTCAGCGGTGGACTGCGAGGACATGTACAGCATGTTCTCGACGCCGGTGATGGCTTGCTCCAAAGGAGCGGCCACGGTTTCACCGATGACTTTAGGGTTGGCGCCCGGGAAGTTGGCACGGACCACAACGGTCGGTGGCACGACTTCCGGGTATTCGCTGATCGGCAACTGGAACAGCGAGATGGCGCCGGCGATCAGGATCAGCAGCGACAGTACCGCTGCGAAGATCGGCCGTGAAATGAAGAATTGGGAAAAATTCATCGGAGTAATTGTCCCTTAACCGCGTGGAGTCGCAGCAGCCACTTTCACAACCGTACCCGGCGCGACCTTGGCAGGTGCGACTTGGGGCAGGTTGCTGGCTTCCAGCGCTTGTCGTTGTTGTGCGAGGGCCGCGAGGGTTTCCTGGCTAGCCATCGGGATCACTTCAGGGGTGACCGGTGAGCCAGGGCGAACCCGCTGCAAGCCCTTGACGATGATGGTGTCGTCCTTGTTCAGGCCGCTGCGCACGATGCGCAGACCTTCGATCTTCGGACCCAGCTCGACAGGGCGGTAAGCCGTTTTGTTGTCGGCATCCATCACCAGCACGAACTTTTTACCCAGGTCGGTACCGACCGCTTCGTCGTTGATCAACACCGCGGAGTAAGTGCCGCTGCCCACCAGTTTCAGGCGTGCATAAAGCCCCGGGGTGTAGGTGCCGTCGCTGTTGTCGAACACCGCACGACCGCGGATGGTGCCGGTCTTCGGGTTGACCTGGTTATCGACAAAGTTCATCTGGCCCTGGTGCGGGTTGCCGTCTTCATTGGACAGGCCGAGGTACACCGGCGTGGTTGCGCCGCGTTGGCCCTGGCGGGCGAGCTGGGTGTATTTAAGGAAGACACGCTCGTCGGCGTCGAAGTAGGCGTAGACCTTGTCGGTGGACACCACGCTGGTGAGCGCGGTGGTATCGGCGGTAACGAGGTTGCCGGCGGTGATTTCCGCACGGCTGACACGGCCGCTGATAGGCACAGTGACGCGGGTGAAACTCAGGTTCAGTTTTGCCAGGTCCAGTTGGGCCTGGAGGGCGCCGACGGCGGCGCGGGCTTCTTGAGCCGCGCTGGTGCGCGAGTCGGCGAGTTCAGCGGAAATCGCGTTGCTGGTGCGCAGGCGTTCGCCGCGCTGGGATTCGTTTTCGCTGCGGGTGGCGGTGGCGCGAGCCTGGGCAACCAGGGCTTCGAGGCGGCGGACCTCAGCCTGGAAGGGGCGCGGGTCGATCTGGAACAACAGATCGCCTTTCTTGACCAATGCGCCTTCAGTGAAGGCCACGTCATCGATCTGGCCGGAAACCCGTGGACGAATCTCTACCGTTTCCGGCGCTTCAAGGCGCCCGGTGAATTCGTCCCACTCGTTGACCGGTTGTTCCAGCACCTTGGCCACGCTGACTTTGGCCGCAGGCATGGTGGCGGCAGCGTCCGGAGTCTTGCCGCAAGCGCTCATCACCAGCACGGCCAACAAGGCCAAGGGGAAGCGCAAATGTTTGAGTGAATGTTCCATGGATTCATCCGCCAATGTATTGAGATGGGCGGATGATGCTTGGCGGGGGGTGTATGGCACGAATCGAATGGGGCGAAGGTAACTATCATTCAGAATGATATAAGCCCAAAGGCAGCCCTCTAGCATGCACCTTCCATTAATGGGCTATCAAATGAAATGATGACAAATCAGTGTTGCAGGGAGTGTAAAGGAGGTGGCACCAACCGCGTCGTGGCCATCGCGAGCAGGCTCGCTCTCACATTGGACCGGCGGCGTGCACAAATCCCCGTAGGAGCGAGGCTAGCCCGCGAAGAGGCCGTCAGCCCCAAAACAAAAATCAGGATCAAACCAGGCTATCCGGATCCCCGAAAAACATCTGAGCCGGCTAAAAAAAAGCCGGGGTCGGTTGCCCGAGCCCCAGCTTTGTTAATCAACGCAATACCTGCTTTATAGCCTCAAATACTCGGGCTGGACTGCCCCTGCAGGGGCTCTTTGGGCATGTTGAGCATCAGCATCTGAATCAGCCCCAACGCAACGATGACGACAATCGAAACCAGGATCAGGTAGTTGCTCAGCCATCCAGCTTCCGGCGTGCGTGGCCACATCAGGTTGATGATGGAGGCAATGCCGAAAACCAGCGCAATCACTTTAACCACAAGGCCCGCAGATCCCAGCTTGAAATCCCCATCGGCACGCCACCCGCGAAGACTGGCCAGCAACGATGCGATCACTACCATCTGGAAGGACACATAGACGCCGGTTGTTGCGAAGCTGATGATTTGAGTGGCTGCGTTACTGGACACGAAACCAATCGACAATATCAGGATGGTCAATGTGGCAGTGACCCAGAGGGCACTGATAGGCAGGCGACGAGGACCTTTAAGCGTGCCTAGCAGGCTGGCCCCGACAATCATCTTGTCCCGACCCAGGGAGAAAAGCAGTCGGCTGGTAGACGCAATCACCGAGGTGACCGCACTGATGACTACGGCCAGCAGGCAGACCAGCGTTATTTTCATTCCGACCGGGCCCATGACTTGCAGAACCGCAGCACCTGCCGGGTCGGCCAAGGTTCCGTCCACTGCGCCTTGCATGTCCGGCAGTGCGAACAGCAGGCCCAAGGTCATCAACAGCGCAGAACCACCGCCGCAGATGATGGTCATCAACATTGCACGAGGTACTGCTTTCGAGGCGCCGCTGACTTCTTCGGCCAAGTCCCCGCAGGCTTCGAATCCATAGAAAATCCAGACGCCGATCAGGCTCGCGAAGAACAGTGCAGAGGTGTAGCTGCCTTCACCACGGCCGAAGCTGTCCCACAGCACCGACACTGGTTGCACGGGACCAAAGACCAGCATGTATCCGCCGCAAATGGCCAGCCCGATCAAACCTGCCCACACCCCGATTTCAGTGGTGCGAGCGAGTATTTTGGTGCCTGCGAAGTTAGCCAGAATGGCGATTAGCGCAATGGAAATACCGGCTATTGCGTTGAATTCCGGTGATGGCTGCACACCCAGAAGTACCGACAGAAAGGGTGCGCCGCCGGCCGAGATGCCAGCGCCTGTGCCAATCAGTGCGAACAGGTAGATCCAGGCCGTCAGGAACCCCCAGCGTTGTCCGCCCAAGCGTCGGGCCCATTGGTAGATGCCGCCGGCGATTGGATAAGCGGAGGCGGCCTCGGCGAAAACCAGGCAAACGAACAGCTGGCCCAGCAAAACGACAAGCATGGTCCAGAAGAAGGGCGGGCCCACTGCGACCAATGCGGTAGCAAAGAGTGCAAACATCCCTGCCATGGGGCTCATATAGGAATAGCCCAGCGAAAAGTCGGCAAACAGCCCGAGTACGCGATTGAACTCGGGACGATAACCCAGGGCCAGAAGGCGAGCGTCTTCGCTTGCGTCCCTCCCTGATTTGGGTTCAGTGTGTTTTGACATTTTGAACACCTCTTATATTTTTATAATGCCCAAGGCGAAGCTGATTCAGCCTTTCGAGGCCCAACCGTTGTCGACATAGAGAGCGGCGCCATTGATGAAGCTGGCTTCATCGGACAATAAAAACAGTGCCGCGGCGGCCGCTTCTTCGGCTTCGCAGATTCGGACCTGGGTGGCTGACAAGCCGGCTTCTTCCCAGGTTTGGCCTTGGGCATCGAGTTGGTCGAGTTCACGCAAACCATGGGCGGTGCGCACAAACCCTGGGCAGATGGCATTGCAGCGAATGCCATGTTCGCGGTATTCCGCAGAGATCGAGCGGGCCAATTGCAGCACGGCGCCCTTGGTCATGCAGTACGCACTCTCCAGAGCGAAGCCCTTTTCCCCGCCGATCGACGACGTAATCACGATGCTGCCTTTGCCTCTTTTCAGCATCCCTGGCAGCACCGTTTTGCAGGTAACAAAGGCGGATCGGGTATTGATCGCCATCAAGCTGTCATATTCTTCGAGCGTGGTTTCATGAAGTGCTTTAACGACGATGGTGCCCGCATGATTGAAGAGGGCGTCGATCCAGCCCAACTCCGCGGTAGCCGCCTCGATGGCCGCAATGAGTTTCGGCGCATCACTCACATCTGCCTGGAAAAACGTTGCCCGGCCGTCCAGTGCGTTGATCGTTTCGACCACTTCACAGCCAGCAACCGGATCCCGGTCGATGATGGCAAGGTTCGCCCCCTGTTTTGCGAACAGCATGGCGGCTGCTCGACCAATGCCCCCTGCGCCCCCGGTGATAAGTACGTTTTGATTGTCCAATCTGGGTTTATTTGCCATCTGGCGCGTGCCTCTGTTGTTATAAGTGCTGGTCTAAAGGTATGTAATAAATACCAATAGACCATGACGAAAAAAGGCTGTCAAACGCCGTCAGTCGCCATGTCGCGATTAGGTATCCAACGCTGCTGCGCCTATCTAGTGCGGCAGTGCAAGAGACTGAATATAAAAGTAAATTATGGGGAAACGCTGAGAGTGCGTCGTTGCCGCTCAGGCAAAACCGACAATGTCACGGAGACGGACTCGATCCGTTGTGATGAGTTCGCGTGCTGCGCGTTCGGCTTCATCGCCTTGCCGATTGCGGATGGATTCGAGCAACAGCCGGGCCGCTTCGATGTTCAAGTTACGTTCGCTGCGATCCTGCGTCAGGTCAGGAAGTACGAAAAGCGCAACCAGGGCGTCTTCGATTGACTTGTACAGAAGCGGATTGTGCGATGCGGCGCCAAGCGCCAGATAAAACATCGACTCGGCACGGCGCAGGGTGGCGGAGGTGTCTGCGCACTTTATCGAGTTGAAGGCCGATTCAAGTGCTGCAATATCGGTGGGGGTGCGGCGAGCGGCAGCATGGCGAGCGGCCGGGGGCTCATTGGCTTCTCGAAACTCCAGAACCCGCATCACCATGGATGGATCTCGACTGATGCGTCGAGAGGACAACTCTCGCAGCACGTCGATCTCGTTAAGGAAGACACCCCCGCGCGCGCCTCGGCGCACCACAAAGTAGTCTTCGGTTTCCATGACCCGCAGTGCTTCGCGTAGCGTCACCCGGGACACGCCCAATTGAATGGCGAGAGCCCGTTCGGGTGGCAACTGCTCACCCGGGAGCAGCAGCCCGAGATGAACATGGCGGCGCAGTGCTTCGACGGTCAATCCGTAGGCTGATTGCTGTTCGACTGGTTGAAGACCCCAAAGCATCTGTCAAACCGCCGTAAACGTGTTGTCCACGAAAATTTCAGCGCCGTTGATGAAGCTGGATTCTTCACTGGCCAGGAACAAGGCGACATTGGCAACTTCTTCAGGTTCGCAGATTCTGCCCTGCATGATGTTCACATCCTGTTCGGAAGCAAAAATGCCATAAGCGCGCAATTGGGCAATTTCATGCTCGCCATGGCGCGTGCGAACAAAGCTTGGGCAAATGGTGTTGCTACGAATGCCCTTGTCGCGGTATTCGACCGCAATCGCCCGGGCCAATTGGTGCATGGCGGACTTCGAGGCGCAGTACAGGGATTCAAGGTGAGTGGCAGCCCGCACGGCAGAGGAACTGGTGCTGATAAGAACGCCGTAACCACGTTTCAGCATTCCTGGCAGCACAAGTCGGGTCATTAGGAATGCACTCTTGGCGTTGTTCTCCATCATCTCGTCCCACTCCTCGATACTGAATTCAAGGAAAGGTTTCACGATGATGATGCCGGCATGATTGAACAGAATGTCGATGCAGCCGAACTTCTCGATCGTGGCTTTTACGGCGAACTCGGCTTCATCGGCTTTGGACACATCGGCGCAAACGAAGAACGCACTAAACCCTTGCGCGTTGAGTTCCTGTTCCAGCTTGCGACCGGCTTCTACATCGCGATCGACAATAGACACCTTGGCAGATTCGCGCGCAAACAATCGGGCAGAGGCTGCCCCTGCGCCGTTGGCGCCGCCAGAGATAATTGCTACGCGACCGGCGAGTCGACCTTGAGGGGAGGGCATACATCACCGCCTTGGAGGATGGAGCGAGCCATGGTACGCGCGGGCAGATAGACGATCAATACAAGCTTGGGTTACCTCGGGCGTCTTCTTTGGCCCCGTGCTGCGTGCCGACATATCGGCAGGAAAACTTTAAACCCGAGTTAAGCCCAGCGCCGCCGATCTATCAGGCCGCGGATCGTTCCTGCCGGAAGTCCTCCGCTCGCTTCGCCATTGTCCAGGTGACACACCGGTTGCGGCTTTAAACGCGCGGCTGAGTGCGATGTCGCTGCCGTATCCCGTCTGCTCCGCTGCAGCTGCGATCGAGTGGCCGGCAGCGAGGATGAGCTTGGCACGATAAATACGCCACGTCGCGACATAGGTCAGCGGCGGCACTCCGACGACCGACTTGAACAGCGCCGCGAAGGTGGAGCGCGACATCCCGGCGTCACGGGCGAGTTGCTCCAGCGTCCACGGGTGCGCCAGGTCTGCATGGATGCGGTGCAGCGTTTGCGCCAGTTGGCGATGGGTCAGCCCGGCAAGCCAACCCTCGGGCATATTGCCTTCGGAACTGGCCCAGGTTCGGATCGCCTGAATGAACAGCACATCGAGCAGCCGGCCGACGACATAGGAGCCGCCAAGCGATGCCTGTGCTTCCTCTGCACCGATCTGTTCGAGGATCGAGACCATCCGTCCCGCGTCGGACTCCGGCATCGCGATATGAACGACATCGGGCAGCAGTGCTGACAGGGGTTCGCCTGCGGTGTGGTCGAACGTGAACAAGGTCGAGAAGAACTCAAACGCTTCGCCGTCCCCACCGAAGGAAACTGTCTCGCCGGTCACATGGTCGGCGATCTGCCAGCAGGGGACTGCAATACGGTCCGGCGCATCACCCAATATGCCCATGACCCCCTGCTTGATGATCAGGCAGTCGCCTTCCTGTACGACGACCGGCGGGAGGCCGACCTGGGTGAACCAGCCCCGCCCCCTGGCGACAACGATAAGCCGCGCCTGGCCGCCGCTGTCGAACGAAATCGCCCACGGCGCATGGGCGCGCATCCAAACGAATAGCGAACTTTCGAGCTGCATGGCGTTTAGGACGACGTCAAAGGGATGCATGGTGATCTCGGACGATGGGTTATAAATTGCATACTCCAGGCAATGGATGATCCAGTCAAGCGCCGCCATACTCGTCCCACAATTTAGAGGCTACGCAATGAAGATCTATCGTTTGCAGAAAATCGGCTCAATCGACGGCCTGGAGTTGTGCGAAGAGCCCACGCCTGAACCGGGTCCGGGCGAAGTCCTGGTTAATATCAAGGCAACCTCGCTCAATTTTCGCGACCTCACGATCATCAACGGCTGGTCGCCGTTTTCCCTCGAAGAAGGGCGGGTGCAGTTGTCCGATTCTGCCGGGATTGTCGAGGCGGTCGGCTCGGGGGTCACCCGCTTTGCGGTTGGCGACCGGGTGACGAACAACTTTATGCAGGGCTGGCATACGGGGCCGTTCCGGGAGTTCGGCCCGCAATATGGCACCCAGATCGATGGCTGGATGGCCGAATATCGCACGGTTGATCAGAACGAGTTGGTCGCCATTCCCGATTCGATCAGCTTCGAAGACGCCGCGACGCTGCCCTGCGCCGCGGTCACCGCCTGGAACGCGATCGCAAGCGTCGGGCCGCAGCATCGCGTACTGACGCAGGGAACCGGTGGCGTGTCGCTGTTCGCGCTCCAGTTCGCCAAGGCGCGCGGCGCCGAGGTGATTGCCACGACTTCGTCGGCCGAGAAGGCGGAGCGGCTACGCGCCTTGGGCGCCGATCATGTCATCAACTATATCGAGAACCCCAATTGGGGCGAGCAGGCGAAGGCGCTTTCCGGCGGGCGCGGCGTTGATCGTGTGGTCGAGGTTGGCGGCCCCGGCACCTTCGCCCAATCGCTGAAGGCGGTCGCGCTCAGCGGCCAAGTGTCGATGGTTGGCGTGCTGGCGGAGGGCGAGATGCCCGGTTACCTCGACATGTTTCTCACTTTTGCGCGTTTCCAGACGATTGCAACCGGTAATCGCCAGGACCTGGAAGATGTAATCGCGGCCGTCGCACAGCATGGCATCCGTCCGGTGATCGACAGCCGCTTCGCGTTCGACGACGGCAAGGCCGCGTTCGAGCATTTCGGCAAGCGCAATGTGTTCGGCAAGGTTGTCATCACCAACGAAGCTTGAGAGATCAGCGTTCCAAGGCCGTGCATGTCGACTTGGAAGGCGATTTTAACCGCGCCGGTGCGACGCGCTTTATCGCACCCTATCGATGCAAGGAGTACATGAAATGGGAAAACTACTTGGAAAAGTCGCTTTAATCACCGGGGGCGGCAGTGGCATCGGCCTCGCCTCAGCGAAGCTGTTCGCCGAGGAAGGCGCAAAAGTCGTCATCGTCGGCCGCACCAAATCCGCCCTCGATAAAGCCGCCACCGAAATAGGCGAAAGCGCCGTGGCCATCGTCGCGGATGTTTCCGATCTGGACGCACTGGACGCCCTCTATGCTGAAGTCGGCACGCGCTTCGGCAGGATCGACGTGTTGTTCGCCAACGCGGGCGTCAACAGTCTCTCGTCGTTCGAGGCGGTGACGCCGGAGGACTTCGACAGGCAGTTCAATGCCAATGTTCGCGGTCTGTTCTTCACCGTGCAAAAGGCTCTGCCGCTGCTCAGCGAGGGGGCGTCGGTAATCCTCAACGCATCGGTGGCGCACAAAAAAGGCTCCCCGCTGCATTCGGTCTATGCCGCGACCAAGGCGGCGACGCGCTCTTTTGCCCGTAGCTGGACGACGGACCTCAAGGACCGGAACATCCGCGTCAATTCGCTCAGCCCCGGCCTGATCGAGACTCCGATCTTCGGAAAATTGGGCGTTCCGGTTGAGGTTATTCAGGAAGCACTGCCGGCTCTGCTAGCGGGCATGCCAATGGGCCGGGTCGGACGCGTGGAAGAGGCGGCAACTGTTGCGCTGTTTCTGGCAAGCGATGACAGCTCGTTCGTGACAGGCATTGATCTTCCGGTCGATGGCGGGCTGGGACAGGTATAGGGTTGTGCTGAATAAGATTGAATCGGCAGCCGCCGGGCGCAGATGGCTATCGCCCGTTGCGCCTGCGGTCAGCGATGCCATCGTGTAGAAAAGTCAGATTTTGTTGGCATCGCGAAACCGCATTTGAAAAGTCGCCACCAGTCTGCTGATTTAGAACGACGCCACCGGTTCGCCGAAAATGCCCTCTTCGGGGACGATGCCCAAGCCGACACCTTGGGGGCGTTTGATATAACCTCCCTCAACGCGCACCCCGTTTTTTTGGTCGTAGTGACCATCAATCATTGGAGCGGCAATCCAGACGCCTTCAAGCAGTTCAGGGGCTACGGTCGCGCCAATGTGGGTACAGGCGGCCGCAATGAGGTCTCCGCCCCATGCATCATCACACGTGTGGGGCAGATTACGCGCGGCACAGATGTCCCGGAATGCTCGCATCGGATGCAAGCCACCCAGTGCGGTGACCTTCATTCCAAATCCGTCGACTAATCCGGTTCCCGCTACCGTAATCGCAGTATTCAGGCTGGTGCAACTCTCATCCATGTATATCGCATGGCTAATCTGCGAGCGGATTTTTTGGAAGTCTTCGATAGTGTTGCATGGTTGTTCAAGGATGAAAGGGACGTGTGCGCATTCGCGGCAGAGTCGCAGAGCATCGCGAGTATTCAAACCCCGATTAGCGTCTGCGGCGAGTTTGATACGCGAGCTGCCTACGGCTTCCCACACCTTATTGACGGCAGCGATATCTTCTTCGATCGGTCTGCCCCCTAACTTCAGCTGAAGACGGGGATAACCTTGGTCGCGTTTCTCGACAGCAAGGCGTGCAGATTCATCTGCATCGCTGATCCCGACAACAGAATACGAGGGAACACGATCTGCCAGTGCACCGCCTAAAAGATCTGAAACACTTAGATCTAAATGCTTCCCCAGGAGGTCATGCATGGCAATATCGACTGCTGCTTTGGCGTAGTTGTGACCTTTGAGCAATCCGTCCATGCGTCGGTGCAGAGGTACGGGTAGCACCTCAGTGCCTACGAGTCCTTTACCCATTTCAACTAGAGCCGCAACCGCGCCTCCTGAATGTGACTCGGAGAAGATTGGGCCAACAGGGCATGTTTCTCCCCACCCAAACAGTCCGTTATCTGCTACAAGCTTGACCAGCGTAGTGGTCAATGAATTTACAACCTGGTTGGCCATGGTGTAAGGGCCGTTAAGAACAGGTAGTTCGTATGTGTAGATATGGACGCTGGCAATTTTCATTGGTTAACCTCCGGGATGATCAGAACAAGCTTGCCCATATGGGCTTTGCTCAAAAAATCTTCTTGCGCCTGATGAATGTCGTTTAGAGAGTAGGTTTTAGCCACGACGGGCCGTATTTCTCCCGCCTCTATATATGAAATAAGATTGTTAAAGACCTCGTCCTCCTGGAATGTGCAACCGAAAAGAGTGAGGTCTTTGAGGTAAAGGGTACGAAGATCAATCTCTGCAATCGGGCCGGCAATCGCACCAGCGATTGCATAACGCCCGCCTAACCGTAAAACACGCAAAAGATCCGGCCAGTCATCACCCCCTACAACGTCGACCACCACGTCAACGGAGTTTTCTCCTAACAGCGAAACCAGATCGGCTTTGCGATCTATGATGTGATCTGCTCCTAGTGCCTTCACCTCGGATGCTTTCGCAGGTGAACACTGTGCGATAACCGTTGCGCCTCTGCGTTTGGCGAGCTGGACGGCCGCGGATCCTACTCCCCCGGAAGCGCCGGTAATGAGCACCACTTCGGCGCCAAGCCTTACCCGGTGAAGCATGTTTTCTGCAGTTGAATACGCACAAGGAATCGACGCGAGTTCTGCATCTGTCCAGTTGCATTCAACCTTGAATGTTTCTTTAGAGGGCGCAACGGCAAATTGCGCAAATCCGCCGTCACATTCGCTGCCGAATGTCCAACATTCATAAGGCCTGTAATCGACGTAGGTGCGTAGCAAATTACTGACGATTACACGCTCACCGATTCTGGTGGGGGAAACGTCTTGACCCACTGCAACGATGTAACCACAACAATCGGCGCCCTGGATGCGTGGGAACTTCACCGAAGCGCCTGACCATGAGGCATCTTCACCGTTCACGTTTTCAAACCCGCTTGCACCACCGGCGCCGGTATCGGTACTGATTGATTTGGAATACCAACCAATCCTGGTGTTGATATCGGTGTTATTGACAGCAGAGGCTCGTACTTGAATGAGCACTTCACCAGGGGCGGGTTGGGGTACGGTTACATCCGTGCGGTACTCAAGTTGCTCTATTCCGCCCAGTCCATTCAGTAACACTGCATGCATCGTAGTCGGTAGTGAAGGTGTCATGTGTACGCCTCATAAAATGGTTGAAAACCGTTGCGTCGCTTGTTGGGTGACGATTCCTCTATCAGTCCCCATAGTGCTAGCAGTGGCTTGTGGGTAGACCTCATTGAATGGACAGCTGATGACGGGGTGAACACCACACCGCCAGGCCCCGGACTCCACCATCCGACATCTTCCCGGTACCAATCGCCTTCTGATAAAACGACGTAGAATTCTGCGGGGGGATGCGTATGGAACGGGTAGCAAAGGTTGGGCGCCATCACCGCCAGTCCCACTGTCATCGTTGAGCATTCGAACAGTGCACCTTCTCCGAGAATCAATGCATGTCGATGTTTTTCTTCGAGATCGGCATCATCCCCTTCAGCAGCGAATCGCTTTATCCAACGACTATTGCGTAATAGGGGCTCAAGCGCTGATAGCAGAGTCTTGAAGTCGCGCTGAATTCTGGGCGCGTCCGACAACGCCTGTGAGACCGTGGAATGCAAGAACGAGGGCAGGGGATTGCCCTTGAAGGGAGGCAGGCCGATGTTCAAGTGGGCATCAGCCAAGGAGCGAACACAGGCTTCAGTATCCACGCCGTCGATCCCACAAAGTGGGGAATGACGGGCAAGGATTCGCAGGAGTGCCTCCCGCATAATCACTCCATGCATCAGGAGTTCTTGCTCCGACACAGTGCGGTTGAATTGCATAGCCCTTTACCTCTCGAATAGACAAAGTGGATCGCTGGGAACGCCTTTGATTTACAAAGGCGAGGGCACCTTATTCACGGCCAGCGAGCAGCTCTTTCATATAAAGATTGGCGCTCGCCCCGATACTGAGGAAAGGTTCTGCTGGCAACTTCTTGGGCGGCGCGTAGTTGTTGAAGATGTCGAGAATCGGAGTGCTTTTTTCCATCGCGAAATCTGCTGCGGCGATCCCGGCAGCGGTGGATTTTGAAGCCCCGAGACCGTTGCAGCCGCAAGCGCTGATCACACCAGGCGCAACTTCTCCAAACGCGGGTACTCCGTTCAATGTCACCGCCATTTCCCCACCCCACCGGTACTGCATACGAACCTTTGGTAGCATCGGAAAACGATTGGCGAACTTTTTATCGTGAGCCTTGCCAGCGCTGTTCACCGCGCTTTCGCTGACCTGCACCTTGGTGCTAAAGGTGTAGCGTGAACGAATCAGTATTCGATCACCGTCGTTGCCAGCGATTCGCCGCACGGTCGTGCCCATGGGCAGGGCAGGAGTGGCGGCCCACTGTCTTTGTCCAGAAAGCAGGTCGGGATCAAACGCCTCCGTCATGGATGCATAGGTGAAGATAGGCATGAGCGTCTTCTGAAAGAAGCCAAAATCACGCGCGTATCCATTGTTGGCCAAGATTATTTTTTGAGCTGTCACGGAGCCATTAGGTGTCTTGATCAGCCAGCTGCCGTTTTTAACTTCAAAGGATAAAGCCGGCGTCTGCTCAAATACCTGTATCGGTGCACGCAGGCTATCCGCGACGCCTCGGATGTATGCAGCCGGTTGCACAATGACCGTGCCAGGCATGAACAGGCCAGCCGTATAGGCAGGTGTACCTGTGATCTGCGAAATGTCCGTAGCACTGAGTATTTGATGACGCTCGCCTAAAGCTGTCAGTTGCTTCGCATAGGCCTTGATATGTTCTTCGCCGCGCGATCCCATGGCCACGCTGTATCGCCCGCATGGATTGAAGATCTCTGGTCCCCATTGCTGATCTTCAGCAACACCGGCAGCGAGATCGATCGCGCTTCGATACAGGAAAATATCCTGTTTGGAACGAACCAGGGAATTTCCGCCGTAGTCATCTGAAGACACTTCGTGTGGCAGGTCGATGATGAAGCCAGAGTTGCGTCCTGCGGCACCTTCCCCAATGATCGTGGCCTCAAGCAGGGCGACAGTGATCGTGGAGTCGATTTGCGAAATTCGGCGGGCGGCGGAAAGGCCCGCAAAGCCTGCGCCAATGATTGCAATATCGACTGTAATTGCCTTTTGAAGGGGAAGCGTCGGCGTTCGCCGGTCCAGCAGCTCAACCCAACCGGAGGTTGTGGTCAGTTTCGGTAATTTTGAAGCGACGAACATGGTGTTCCCCTTGCTCAGGACGCAGCGGCTTCGAGTTCTACCAGTTGCCCTAGCGCGTCGCGTAACACTCTGGTCCGCTCGGCAGACAGGGGAGTGAGGGGGCGCCGGGGTTGGCCGGCGCCGTATCCGGTGATGTCGGCGCCCGCATAAACGGATTGAACGTAGTCGCCCTCCCAAATCAGCGACATCACGGGTTCAAGCAGCATCCAGATTTCCCGAGCCTCATCCCAACGATGTTGAGTGGCGGCTTTTACCAGCGCGACGCAGGTCCTGGGGGCCATGTTCGCACCGCCCCAGATGAGCCCTGCACAGCCAGCAAAGAGAGCATAGGGAACCAAAGGGTCAGCGCCATTCATCACAGGCAACCCGGTGCGGATCAGTGAGGCTTGTTTGCCGAGATCGCCGCTGCTGTCCTTGACGCCTGAAAAACCAGGGATCTGGCACAGTTTGCGGTGAAGATCCGGAGTGACTTCGACGCCGACCGCTTGAGGTACGTTGTAGCCAATGATCGGCAAGCCGGCCTTTGCTACGGCTGAGTAAAATTGGATCACACCCTCGTCGTCGGTAGGGCCTTCAAAAAAAGGCGGCAATAACATGACCCCATCAGCGCCACAGTCAGCGGCGTGTAACGTCCGCTCTACGACGTCGTCTACCAGCAGCGCCGAGGTCTGGACGATGATCTTGGTGCGGCCGCGTATTACCTTCGATCCAAAGGCCACCAACTCCTTGGATTCCTCCTTGGAAAGATAGACATGCATGCCGGTGCCTGAACTCAGGACGAACCCATTTACTCCCGCACTGATGTAGCGCTCAAGGAGGGTTTCAAAGC
The DNA here is from genome assembly GCF_964063345.1 of Pseudomonas lini. NCBI lineage: Bacteria > Pseudomonadati > Pseudomonadota > Gammaproteobacteria > Pseudomonadales > Pseudomonadaceae > Pseudomonas > Pseudomonas lini. The sequence goes on along the minus strand of NZ_OZ061318.1, from coordinate 173,755 downwards.
GTGCGAAGTCGATCTTCCCGTCGGTGTCGAACGGGGTAGTCACAGCAAGGTTGACGCCTGGAAAAGCAAAATCATTCATCTTCTGAACCTCTCCGTGGGGGAATAACGCTGAAGCAATTCTTATTGGGTCTCTCCAGGACGAAGTGGAGAGATATCGCGCCTGAAAAGATTCGGTTAATTGCGAAGTAATCGAGCTGTTGCACTGACAAAAACCAGCAGAACAATCAGGCAGCCCAGTGCGAATGACAAGGTGCTTAGATGGGCAACGGCCCCAATAAATACGGGACCTATCAGAATGCCTGCATAGCCCATTGAGATGACAGCGGGGATGGCAACCGCCTGTGGCATACGTTGTTGCCGGCCTACAGCGGTAAAGATCACTGGGACAATGTTCGAGCAGCCAGCCCCGACCAGGGCATAGCCGACCAGGGACGCGGGCCAGCCATCGATTCCAAGTGAAACGAACATACCTGCGGCTGCACAGAGCCCGCCTAGCGCTACTACGCGCACGCCGCCTAGTTTGCTGACGATGGCGTCCCCCGTCAGGCGGCCCACCGTCATCGCAGCGGCGAAGGATGCGTAGCCCAAACCGGCGATGCTCGGCTCTAACCCTCGGTTCGAGACAAGGAAGACCGCGCTCCAGTCAAGCATTGCACCTTCAGTGAGGAATACGATGAAACAGAGCGTCCCTAAAAACAGCACGATACCCTTGGGCACCGCGAACAATGGCCCACCCCGTTCAGTGCCATAAGTCAGCAAAGCAGGTGCAGCCTTGTAAAGTGATCCCAAAACTGTGGCAACGATGCAGAGCACAGCCATCAGTGGATCCAGGCCGAAGGTCAGTAAAGCGGTCATCGCCCCGGCGCCTAATATACCTCCGACGCTGTAAAGGCCATGGAAGCCAGACTGAAGTGCCTGCCCGCTGTTTTTCTCGACGATGACGGACTGTATGTTCATGGCGCAATCAAGCATGCCCATGCTGGCGCCGAAGATAATGACAGCTATCACCAGGCCAGGTAGCCACACCACGGTGCTCAAAAGCGGAAGAACGGCACACAGTGCAATAGTTGCCCAGATGATGACCGGTCGGCACCCATAGTGCGCAGTGAGATATCCAGCAAAGGGCATGGCTACAATAGATCCACCGCCAAGGCCGAGAAGCAGCAACCCCAAGCCACCATCGTCCAAACCGACGCGTGCCTTTACCAATGGAACCAGAGGCGCCCAAGCGGACATGAGTAAGCCCGCGATAAGGAAGGCAATGCGTGTAGACATCCGCTCGCTGTAGTTAGCCGTCGGTATCAACACTGACGATGGAGCATTCATAATTCTCGGTAATCCTTATCGATGATGTTAATCATCATTTACTCGGCTTGGATTTTGCGGATTTCTTTGGTTTTTTACGTGTTTGCGTTTCGGAAAACTAACGCCTGCGCTCATACGTCGCTCTATAACTACTCGGCGCTACGCCGAAGAAGTCACGAAAGCGCATATGAAAATTGGCGAAGCTACAAAAGCCAGTCGCGATCGCGATATCGGTGATCGGCCGATTGCTCTGCAGAATAAGCTGACGCGCTCGAGTCAAGCGCAGTTCCAAGTAGTAACGTGTGGGAGTGGCGCCGACGAAACGGCAGAAGCGGCGCTCCAATTGTCGTCGGGAAATGTTCACACATTCGGCCAGTTCGTCGATGGATAGCGGCTCTTCGATGTTCTTTTGCATCAGTTCTAAAGCGAGCTTCAGGGTTTGTGGCAAGGTGGGGTCAGCGTCAACGATGACCGTCGATATCCCAGAGACTTCAGGGGTTTGATCGCAGCTGAGTATTTCCTCGACAGCATGGGTCAGTGACACGCCTTGTTTAGCAGTGATGAGTTCCAGCATCATTCGTAACGAGCTGCTAGCGCCGGCGCACGTTATGCGATTTCTATCGATGACGTGAGTTCGACAAGAGACCAGGACTTTGGGGAAAACATCCTCCATCATCGCTCGCCCATCTGGATGAAAGGCACACTCGACACCGTCCATTAACTGAGCTTCCGCCAGGAAAAATGCGCCGTTCCACAACCCGCCCATGGTTGCGCCAAGAGAAGCGGCGTTGCGTAGCTTGCGCCGTAATTGTGGTTCGCTGATCAGCTTTACTCGTAAACCGCCCGCAACGATGAGGACATCTATACGATCTGGCAATTGGGATAACTCCAGGTCTGCTGAAATTGCAATTCCCAGATCACTCATGACCAGACGACTTTTGATACCAACGGTTAACACTTCGAATGCCGGTGTCTCGCTAATCAGGTTGGCGGTCACTAGCGCATCGATAGCGCCGGTGAATGACATCATCGAGAAATTGTTTAAAAGCACGAAAGCTACACGAGTCACCGCCTGCGGCTTCAATGGTTTCTCGGCCGTATAGGAGTACCCCATATTCTTGTCTTTAAGCACGCTCTCGAATACGAATGGCATAAATCCTCTTTGACACCTGAACGACTAGCTAAAAAACCGTTGCGGAAACTAGACAGCGCTTTTTGGAGCGGACAGCAGCAAATCAAAGAATGATTGGCAATCGTCACAGAGAGGCAGTGCTTCAATATTGTTCTTGATGGCATTGCTGAGCGTAATGCCCAAGCTGTCATCAGCCAGTAAATGGTATTTAGCGGTGAGTTCGTCACTCGACATGGGATTGCCGGGGTCGCCCTTGGCTGTAGCAGTCGGACTCGCAAGGCGTGTGCCGTCTTTCAGGGTAATGGTCACGCGAGAGAGAATTTCCTCCGGGAATCTGGCGGACAGGTCAGGCGCCTCATGAAGGGTTATTTTCTCGCTAATGCTTAAAATGTCTGGCGAATGAATGGAATCCCCGGTGACTTCGTCAGGGCCCAGCTTTGCGCGAACGATCAAAGCAGCGAGTGGGAACGCTAGCGCATACTGGGCCTCGTCCGCATTCTTCGGAAAATGCCCCTGCAAACACACAGACTCGTGGAATGTTTCGACATCAATGGTCTCGATCAACTCCGCAGTGATGACTGGATGTGCTCGCATCAAATCGGTCATGGCCGTGAGTGCCGGTTGTGCCCAGCGACAGACGGGCCAAGGTTTGAAATATTGCTCGTCGATCTCCCAACGGGTTCCGATGTCCTGCCAGAAAGTGGAAATCTCCAAAGGTTCAACGGTGGCGGCTGGAGCGCCAGTGACACCTATCTGTGCCATCAGTAGTGCATTCAGTCCGGCATACGCCCCGGCGCCATGGGCATCGCGCAACATCGTCGGAAAGCTCACCAGGCGCATCATCGGGCACCTCGGGCCAAAGTATTCCGCGATACCCAGCGCGTGACGAAACGTCGTTTCGTCCAGTTTCAGCAGGCGGGCTCCGGCGCAAACGACCCCGATTCCGGAAAATGCACCTGAGGCATGATATTCCGGGGCAGTGGCCATTAATGCCTGGCCCGCACGCAAGGCCGTCTCATAACCAATGCACAGTGCGCTGAGGAACTCCTCGCCGCTGATGTCTTTGCCTTGACTGCGATACGCGTCTACCAATGCAACAATGGCCGGGACAACGGTTGCACCCGCATGCCCTTTGGATGTGAAGTGACCTTCATGTGCATCCAGACTATCTACGCTGAAACCGCCTGCATACGCGGCGCCCAATGGATGTACGGCTCTGCCGTCGAACCAAAGGCGGCTGGACAGCTTATTGGCAGAGTAGTGGGCGTCAGCGTAAGTTTTGAGCATGACGCTGGTTTGATTGTTGCGGGCTCCGGCGGCCACACCAATGATGTCGAGCAGGCAAGTTTTAACCAGCTCGCGTGTATGCAGGGGCGCGTCCTTGTAACTGAAATTCTGGACGAATGAATACAACTGCATTTCATGATTCCTGAATGATGAACGCCGAAACGGATAAAAAGTTGCCCGGGGCAGGGCAACCTTTTATGCAGATTTAAATGAAGGGACTATTTTTTTGCGGTGGCTGTATTAGCCGCGGCTCGTGCGTCTGCCAGCCAGCTGTCGTATTTCGCGCGATGGGCCGTAATCCATTCTTTGGCGTGACGAGTAATGTCAGCTGCACTTTTTTCACCATTGTGCATCTTGAGATTTTGCGCGCTTTCATCGTCGGTAGTGATCTGCATTTCAGACAGGAACTTCACCGCAGCCGGATTTTTCTCGGCGAACTCTTTATTGATAACCGCCCTGACACTGTCTACCGCGAAGCCAAGGTTTTTACCATTGAAAGTCGTGTTGGTATCGTTTTTGCCACCTGGAAGATCCGTACGCGGCACGGTCAACCACACAACATCTTTACCTTCGACCAGAACACCGGAGATCCACTGAGGTACCCAGGTGTAATAGAGAATCGGCTTGCCTTGTTTATAACGAGCGATGGTGTCAGCCATCAAGGCAAAGTAGGAGCCCTGGTTATTTGTGACGGTTTTTTCCAGGCCATAGGCTTTCATATGGTGGGCAATGATCAGCTCACAGCCCCAACCGGGATTGCAACCTGTCAGGTCGGCTTTACCGTCGCCATTACTATCGAACAGCTTGGCAATTTCTGGCTTTTTCAAATCATCGATATTGGTGATGTGGTGTTCATCGGCCGTTTTTTTGTCAATCATGTAGCCCTGCAACACGCCCGGCATGATAGCGCCGGTTTTCACCATCGTCTCATCGCCGCCGGCCTTCTCGTAGAAAGATTTGTGCAATTCCTCCCACAAATGCACTGAGAAATCCGCGTCACCATTGGCAAGCGCAACCATCATGGTGGAGTACTCGGTTTCCTTAGGCGTCTCAACGTCGTAGCCCAATTCCTTGAGACCCGCCATTGCGATCTCTCCGCGAAATCGCTCTTCTGCGATTGACGGGAAAATCGGGGTGATTGATACCCCTTTTCCGGGCTCCTGCGCCGTGGCGGCTGATGCGAACACAGGTGAAACCGCTAGTACTAAAAGCGCGACAGAATGAATGAATTTCTGTTTTATTCCGAATGTTGTGAAGTTCATTATCGTTTACCTTGGCTGGATTACTAAGTTGGCATTTCTTTTGGTTCACGACGCGCCGCTTAGCGGAGTTAACTTTCTTTGGGACTAACTTCTATTTTTGTAACTGTGTTTTTTCTCTTGAGGCGATAAATGACACCCGCCGGGCCGGTCTGATACCAATGCTCACCTTTGGTTGCCCTGTTACTGCGTTCGCCCATTGCCTGAGTCAACCGGTCGAGGAAAATCGCCAGCAATACCAGGCCCAAACCACCGACGGTTGCCAAGCCCATATCAAGGCGGCCAATCCCGCGAAGTACCATCATCCCCAACCCGCCAACCGAAATCATTGACGCGATCACCACCATGGAAAGCGACAACATTAATGCCTGATTCAGACCCGCCATGATTGTCGGTGCAGCTAAAGGAAGTTGAACTCGCCTCAGCATCTGGCGTGGGGTACATCCGAAAGCCCGGGCGGCCTCAACCTTATCTTCCGGCACTTGGCGAATTCCCAAATTAGTGAGCCTGACGAGTGGGGCTACCGAAAAGATGATCGTGACCAGTACACCCGGTACGTTCCCGATACCGAACAGCATCACGACGGGTACCAGATAAACAAATGCAGGCAGTGTTTGCATGGCGTCGAGTACCGGACGCAGAAGCATCTCCAGTCGGTCACTACGGGCACACAGGACACCCAGCGGTATGCCAATAACTGCGCAGAAAAACAGTGAAGTGAGCACCAGGGCGAGGGTAATCATGGCGTCATTCCACACGCCTATCACGCCTAATAGAGTGAGAGTAACGAAGCAAAGGATACCTATTTTTCTCCCTCCCACCTGCCAGCCAAAGAGCGTCGCGATGATAATGAATATTGACGGAGGAATAGCCAGCAATCCGTACTGAATACCATTAAGTACCTGGTCGATAGGCCATCTTATCGAGCGAAATATCTCGCGGAAATTATGGACCATATAATTCAGGGCAACTTCTACCCATTGCCCCAAAGGGACGTTGATGGATTGAAACGGGTCTAAAAAACTGAATTCGTTCATGCTAATCACCTGAATGTCCGAGCCTGGCAAGCCAGCGAGTAGAGCCTGTTAGTGACGGCTCATTGTCTGGAGCAGTAGGCTCTTGGATATCGTGCCTTTGAACACACCCTGGCGATCCAGCACGGCAACCGGATTAACTGCATCCGCAACGATGTGAAAGACGTCCTGAAGCAGTACATCGTCGCGCAGCGTAGGAGTGGATTGATCCATGGCGTACGGATGCTCTGCGCAAATTTTCGCAACGTCACCAGCCTTGAGGATCTTCGAGGCATCGAAACCTTTGAAGAAAGCTCTGACGTAATCGTTCGCGGGGTTGCAAAGCAGCTCTTGCGGGGTACCGATCTGTACTACCCGGCCACCCTCCATGATCGCAATGCGATGGCCGATGCGAATAGCCTCGTCAATGTCATGGGAGATGAAGATGATGGTGCGATGCTGTTCTGCCTGCAGGCGGATCAGTTCGCCCTGCATTTCGTGGCGAATCAACGGGTCAAGTGCCGAGAAGGCTTCGTCCATCAGCAGGATGGCGGGGTCGTTGGCCAGCGCTCGGGCCAGGCCTACCCGCTGCTGCATACCGCCGGACAGTTGGTGCGGATAGCTGTAGGCGTGGCCATCGAGCCCCACCTGTTTAAGTGCCTCGAGTGCACGTTTATGCCGTTCACTTTCCTCGACACCCGAGATTTCCAGACCGAAAGCAACGTTGTCGATAACACTCATGTGTGGCATCAGCGCAAACGACTGAAACACCATACTCATGTCTTTGCGACGAACGCTAAGAAGATCGGCGTCCGAAAGACCAGTGATTTCTTGTCCGTTAAGATGGATTGTTCCGGAGGTTGGCTCGATCAGTCGATTGAACAACCGCACCATCGTCGACTTTCCAGAACCGGAAAGACCCATGATGACGAAAATCTCTCCACGTTTTACGGAGAAACTGGCGTCAAAAACGCCAACGACTTGACCGGTTTTGCTGAAAATTTCACTTTTATCAGCACCGCGAGCCAACATCTCCATCGCGAGCTTTGGCTGAGTACCAAAGACTTTGTAAATGTTGTTTACCGAGAGTATCTCGTCACCAAGACTCATAACCCCTCCTGCTGCAAATACGACGTAAGATCAAGAGTTTAGATATGCGTATCTTAATCAGTTAAGACGGTGCTTATGGGGGCAGTCAAGCTGGGAGAAAGGTTGGGAGTTAGTCATTGTGACCATCCTCTTTATTATGTGATGTTTATTATTCTTGTTTTTTTCGGCGCTGAATTAATCAGTTCCTTGAGACCCAAGTTATTACCTTATAGAGTCAGCGTCTAACAACATTTCTTCCGGCCAATCAATAACGTCATGTTATCAATTAATTAGTCGTATCAATTTACGACTGCGACAGTGCTGGTTGCGAAGGCGCCTGCCGCTGGCCCTGTCTTAGACCCTCTGTTTCAGCTACGCTCCAGCCTAGGCTCTAGGTGGAAACCCTCTTGCCGATCTCGTCCCTAACGGCCCTCCAAAGGGCCCCGAACCGGATATTCAATACTCTAGGTTATGGTTAAGCACATCGATCCAGACATGACGCTGCTGAAAATGCCGTCTCTGAAAGCAGTAAAGTCATTCGTAGCCGCCGCCAAATATCAGAGCTTTACGCGTGCGGCTGAAGCGCTGTGTGTTACTCAAGCGGCAATTAGCCGTCAGATTCGGGAACTTGAGGCGTACCTTGGGGTGGATCTCTTCAAGAGGGTGGGACGAGCAGTCGAGTTGACGGAAGCTGGATCCATCTTTTTTGATGCTGCACAGATTTCTTTCGTCAACATTTCCCAGGCGGCAGAGCGCATTCGCACCAACAATGCAGGCAAGCGCACGTTGACACTTTGCTGTTCTCCCGCGTTTTCAGCCCTCTGGCTCGCAGCGAAGCTGCCGGGTTTTTTTACCAAGAACGCAGACATCGACCTCAATCTGGTAACCACTCAAAACTTCTTGTCGATGGAGCCGGGTGTAACTCCGGACATCTTCATCACCAAGATGGCCAAGGTGCAGGATGGTTATCGTAGCTATCCGTTGTTTCATGACGTCATCTACCCGGTGTGCACGCCTCGTTACAAAGACGAGCACCCTGAACTGTCCAGCTTGGAAGGCATACGCGACGGGGTTTTGCTAAACCTCAGCCCCTATGGCAGATCCCAGGTAGCGGAGCACGTTGACTGGGGCGTTTGGCTGGCTTATCACGATGTTGATATCGAGAAACGCCCCCACGACAGCCCTCACGTTTTCAACGCGAATGACTACAACCTGGTGATTAGCATGGTGTTAACCCACCAAGGCGTAGCGCTGGGATGGAATCACCTGGTCGAAAACCTGATCGAAAACGGCACGCTGATTCGTCCGATCGAAGAAGAAGTGGTTCTCCATGAAAGTCAGCACTATCTGACATTTCGTGAAGACCGGATCAATGATGACGCGTGTTGTCGGCTACGCGACTGGATTCTCGCCCAGTTTTCCGGAGCTGTTTAGAAGACAGGAGCACTGGCGGGGCCGTGACTCGGATGGCGTGGATGTACCGGTGGTGATCATTCGTGGTTCTCACCACCGGCAGTGTTGCACTTAGCCGACAGACCTTAACGGGATCGTGTCATTGAGCTGCTCAAGCATCGTTTTGCAGTACCAATCATCAAACTGGCACACGCCAATTTCGCTGGCCACCGACAATGGGCCTGGCTCATAAGCAGGAGAGCTGACGCCGACCTGTGCGCCTTCAACCAAGGTGCGATCCTGGTCATTGGTTGCAAGCCAAACCTTGGTCAAGCGATCGATGTCGTAGTCGACACCTTCCTGCGCGTCCTTCTTGACGAGCCATTTTGTAGTGACCATTGTCTCGCCCGGACCAAGGGGCAGGACGCGGAAGCTCAGCGCGTGATCGCCCAGAAAGTGGTTCCAGGTGGATGGGTAGTTGAAATAAAGCAGGGCACCGATGTTGGCTTCACCGGTTGTGTCCAACCGGCCAGCGACCGCAGGCTTGCCATCCATGGTGTAGCTGACGGCCCCGGAAAACAGGGGGATGCGCGTCATTCGGAAACGACCTTCATCATCCATGACCAATCGGCTAGGCAAACCTGCAGCTTCGCAGCGATCCCAGTGCTCTTTGAGTTCGAGATCTTCATCGCCGCCGGCGCCGCCCACTGATGGGTTGTCCACGAATGAGTGCATCAATTCCGGGTGAGTAAAATCGCAGTGGTAACACTCGCGGTTGTTCTCGAAAACCAGTTTCCAGTTGCCTTTCTCGATGATGTTCGACTCAAACGCGACTTTGCAGTCGTCCAGGTTATGAGGCGCAACGAAAGGCGTCAGAGATTTTCTGAACGACGAAAAGTCTGGAGCGACATCAGCGACGCACACATAGATGTAGGTTTCAACGACCTCACAATGCACGGGTTTCAACCCATGCTGAGACTTGTCGAAATCCTCCGCCATGTTCCCGGCGAACAGCAGGCGGCCATCCAGTTCGAATGTCCATTTGTGGTAAGGGCACACCAGCTTGGCGACCTTGCCGCTGGCTTCCGGGCACACCTTGGAACCGCGATGTCGGCAGGCGTTGTGGAAGGCCCGAATCTGCTTGTCTGCGCCGCGCACGATAGCGACAGGGTAATCGCCGATTTGCAGCGACAGGTACTGACCCGACTTCTCCAGCTCAAATGTGTGCCCTGCGAAAATCCAGCTTTTGTGCCAGATCTGTTCCAGGTCCTGTCTGTAAACGTCTGGATCGCTGTAAAGGGCACCTGGCAGCGCGTGGTCAGGCTTACGCTGCGCGATTAGATTTGAAACTGCCGATTTAGTGCTCACGGTCAACACACTCCAAAATACCAAGGGGCGACACGTTCAGCCTGCTCAGCGAGGTGAGGCCAAACGGTCTTGAATTCGCAGTACCGTCTGTGGATGCAAGCCCATCAAACCGTGCTGCTTTTATCCGCGAATCCTTACTAATGCAGACATTTCTGTAGTGCCGATGTTGCATCAATAGGAATATTTCTACAGCACCTTATTCGAGCCCGGACAAACAGATCCTAACTAATGGAACGAATGTACGAGAAATTCTGTTATCCAATTCGTCGGTAGAATATCGCTGTTGTAAGGCTACGACGGCAATCATGCATCAACAAGAAACATTTACTCTTATCAATGCATAAACAAATGTTATCGATTGACGTCGGGGTGCTGATGAGAAAATTTCAAATCATTGAAAATAAAGGAGAAATTGTTTTTCAGGACGTATGAAGCACCCCTCTAGAGATGTATACGCCAGAAATCCACTCTATTGACCGCCTTCTTTGCCCATGCCAGTCTGGATTCAACAGTTAACCAAAGTACCGTAGTTGATCCCGTGTTTGAGCATTGGGAACTGTCCCGTGAAAACATGGAGATGTTTATCGCGCCTCAGGCATCAAAGCTAACGCGCTCGTTGATCTTCCACCTAACTCGCATTCGGAGCATTTATCTTGAAATTTGAAGGTATTTATACGCCAGCAGTAACTCCTTATAACTCTGATGGGGAGATTGACTGGAATGTGTACTCGGAAGTTTTGGAGTCGCTGATTGAGGCGAAGGTGCACGGCATTATTATCGGCGGGTCGACCGGCGAGTATTATGCGCAGACTTCGGAAGAACGCACCGAGTTGGCGGCCTACGCCAAAGATGTGATCGGCACTCGGGTGCAACTGATCGTCAGTACCGGGGCGATTCGCACCGAAGATGCCGTGCAGTATGCCAAGGATGCCAAAGCGATCAAAGCGGACGCCATTCTCGTCACGTCCCCACCTTATGCGCTGCCAACCTCGCAGGAAAACGCGATTCACGCGCTCACTATCGATCGCGCAGCGGACTTGCCGATCATGCTTTACAACTATCCGGGGCGCATGTGCGTTTCGATGGATGAAGAATATTTCACGCGTGTCAGCCAATCGAAAAACGTCGTCGCCATCAAGGAAAGTTCCGGCGACATGGGCCAGGTGCATATGCTGGCCCGGCAGTTCCCCAACATCGCCTTGTCCTGCGGATGGGACGACCAGGCCCTCGAATTTTTTGCCTGGGGCGCTCGCAGTTGGGTGTGCGCAGGTTCCAACTTCCTGCCCAAGGAGCACGTAGCGCTCTATGAAGCTTGCGTGATCGAAAAGAACTTCGACAAAGGCCGTCAAATCATGTCGGCGATGATGCCGCTGATGAATGCCCTGGACGGCGGCAAGTTCGTGCAGTCGATCAAGTACGGCTGCGAAGTTGCCGGATTGAAAGTCGGTAACGTGCGCCTGCCATTGCAGCCACTTGAAGCGGACGAAAAGCAGAGTTTCGCGTCGGTCATTACTGAACTCAAACGTAACGTAGCCAACATTTCTTCGGGAGCCAGCCATGGGTGATCTTCTGAGCAAGGCCGAATATGCCGCTCTGGCCAAAGACATTTCGTTGCCATCCAAGGCGTTCATCAATGGCGCGTTTAAACCCGCGATCTCGGGCAAAACCTTCGCCACGAACAATCCGGCGACTGGTGACTTTTTGACCGACGTCGCAGCCTGTTCGTCCGAGGATGTCGACTATGCGGTGAGTAACGCCAAGGAGGCTTTCGAGGATGGACGCTGGAGATCGATTTCTCCCAGGGAGCGCAAAGCGGTTCTGCTGAAGTTCGCGAATCTACTTGAAAGCCATCAACACGAACTGGCCGTCCTCGAAAGTCTCGACAGCGGCAAGCCTGTGAGTGAATGTCAGTTGGTCGACATCCCGGACACCATTCACACGATCCGCTGGCACGCAGAACTGATCGACAAGATTTATGACAACACCGCCCCAGTGGGCAGCGACGCGCTGACCATGGTAGTTCGGGAGCCGATCGGCGTGGTGGGCTGCGTATTGCCCTGGAACTTCCCGCTGCTGATGCTGGCCTGGAAAATCGGCCCGGCGCTCGCTGCGGGCTGTTCGGTCATCGTCAAACCTGCTGAACAAACCTCGCTGACCACGTTGCGCGTTGCTCAGCTGGCGTTTGAAGCCGGTATACCCGCCGGTGTCCTCAACATTGTGACCGGCACGGGCAAAGAGGTCGGCGAGCCGATTGGCTTGCACAACGACGTCGACATGGTGAGCTTCACCGGATCCACCGCGACCGGCCGCCGTTTCCTGCATTACGCAGCCGATTCGAACCTGAAACGCATCGTGCTTGAGTGCGGCGGGAAAAATCCGGCGGTGGTGATGGACGATGCCCAGGATTTGGATCTCGTCGCTCAGCATGTCGTCAATGGCGCGTTCTGGAATATGGGCGAGAACTGCTCCGCGACCTCGCGTCTGATCGTCCATGCGTCGGTCAAAGATGAGCTGCTCGAGCGCATGGGCGCCTACATCCGCGAATGGAAGATGGGCGACCCACTCGATCCGCAGAACCGCGTAGGGTCGCTGGTCAGCCCTGAGCATTTCGCCAAAGTGAAGTCGTACCTTGAGCATGCCGCCGCCGGGAAGCTCGCAGTCGTGTACGGCGGCGCGACCAAAGACGGTGCCTTCGTAGAGCCGACCGTGATTGACGGTGTCGGTCGAGACAACCGGCTGTTCCAGGAAGAGATCTTCGGCCCGATTCTTTCGGTGACCACCTTCAATACGCTCTCCGAAGCCATTGCGCTGGCCAATGACACGGTGTACGGCCTGGCGGCCTCTGTTTATACCGGCAGCCTGCGTCGGGCGATCAAATTGTCTCGAGAAATCCGCGCCGGCATCGTCACCGTGAACTGTTTTGGCGAGGGTGATGCGTCGACGCCTTTCGGCGGCTACAAGGAATCAGGGTTTGGCGGTCGGGACAAATCCATTTTTGCCCATGACCAGTACACCGAAATCAAAACCATCTGGATCGATGTGTCTGATCGGTCGGATGAAGAGACTGAAAAATGAGCACCCATACCATCAAGCGTCTGCCGGTAGACACCGGGGTTTCAGGTTGGGAGGCGATTTCCACACGCACTGCGCCTGTCCGCATGCTTGATGGAGACGTGACGGCGGATTGGCTGATAATCGGTGCCGGTTTTGCCGGCCTTTCCGCCGCACGCAGACTTTCACAGTTACACCCTGGCGACAGCATTGTCGTGGTCGATGCTCATGAAGTCGCCAAGGGGCCGGCGGGCAGAAACTCTGGCTTCATGATCGATGTGCCACACAGTCTGTCGTCCGGGGAATACTCGGTGGCGAGTGAGTCTGCAACGGCGCTGGAAATCACCCAAAATCGTTTTGCCATCGCTTTTGCCGCTGAAGCTGCGCGGGAGTACGGCATGTCTGCCGACACGTTCGACCCTTCCGGGAAGATCAACGCGGCTGCCACTGAGCGGGGATTGAAGCTGAACGTCAATTACGCCAAATCCCTTGAGCGCATTGGCGAAAAGTTCGAGATGTTGGATGCAGCGCAAATGCGCGAAATCACCGGGTCCACCTATTACCACGGTGGGATCTATACCCCCGGCGCAGTGTTGATTCAACCCGCACAGTACATCAGAGACCTGGCAGCAGGGCTGGAAGGGAAAATCACTCTCTTTGAGCGCTCTCCAGTTATTGAATTGTCGAAACAGGGTAGCGGCTGGATCGCTCGATCTCATAACGGGACGGTGCAAGCACCCAAGGTCATTCTGGGGGTTAACGGGCACATTGAAGACTTTGGCCATTATCAAGGACGCCTGCTGCACGTGTTTACGTATGCCTCCATGACGGCACCGTACAGCGATGATGCATTCAAGAAAGACGTGCCGGGTAAAGCCAGGTGGGCATTGTTGCCGGCTGATCCAATGGGAGCGACTGTTCGTAAAATCTCTACAGACGGTCTCTCACGTATCGTCATCCGGACAAAATTCACCTATGACCCGAGTATCCAGGTCACCCCAGAGCGTGTAGCTGCGGTTGCCAAAGAACAGCGACACTCCTTGGATGCACGCTTTCCCGAATTGAAATCCACTGCATTGGAGTTCAGCTGGGCCGGCCGTCTGTGTTTGAGCCGTAACAGCGCCGCTGCATTTGGCGAGATCGAAGAAAACCTGTATTCGGCTTGCTGCGAAAATGGGTTGGGAACGGTCAAGAGCACCTTGGCAGGTGTAATGGCGGCGGAGTTGGCGTCAGGTACACGTACTGATCTTCTGGACAGTTTCAGTCACGCGCCAGGACCCAGCAGGCTACCCCCCAAGATAATAACGAAGCTGGGCGTCAGTTCGGTCATTCGTTGGCATGAATTTTGGGCCGGGCGAGAAGGTTAACAAGTTTAAGTTGTCGGCTTTTTCTATAAAGGCCGTTTAATAAGTTACTAATAAGAACGGAACAATCCATGAAGAATATTTGGAAGGCATTCTGCGCGCTCGCGCTTGTGGGCATGATGAGTTTGCAGGCACAGGCAGAAGAAAAAAACATCGTAATGGGGACCATGTCTTGGGAGGATTTAGTGCCCATTACCGGTATAACCAAGAAGGTACTTGAGAACGCTGGGTATACCGTAAAAGTTGTGGAGTTTTCCGAGTGGGGTATCGCCTACGCCGCACTCAGCAAAGGGGATATTCAGGTGTTGGCATCCCAGATTGATTATGCCGCCGCCGATTATTGGAAAAAGAACAAAAACAAAATCGAGAAGCTGTCACCGGTCTCCTTTGGTCTTTATCAGGGCATGGCAGTACCCAGTTACGTGGACATCGACTCCATTGAACAGCTGAACGCAAACGCGGACAAACTGGGGAACAGAATCATAGGCATCGAGCCTGGTTCGGGTCTGATGAGTGACGCGAACAACGTGGTCAAAGCGTACGACATCAAGCTCAAGCTGGTCGAAGGCAGTACCTCGGCAATGACCGCGGCTCTAAAGTCGGCAGTCGATCGCAAGGAATGGGTGGCGGTAACCGTTTGGGATCCTTCATGGATGACCAAGAAGTTTGATCTCAAATTCCTGAAAGATCCAAAAGGGGTCTTCCCTCCATTGCAGGGTTATTACTGGATCGGACACAAAGGCTTCGCGGAAGCCAATCCGCGTGCGCGTGAACTAATGGCCAGCGTTTATGTACCCATCACCGACATCACCGCAATGAATGCTGAAGTCAAGGATGGCAAGACCATGGACGAGGCTATCAAGGGCTGGATTGACAGTCATACCGATCTTGTAAATCGTTGGGGAAATATCAAGAACTATTAAATTTTGTTTGTTTGCCACTGCCGCCCTTTGATTAATTAAAAAACCAGCAAACAACTGGTTCGATGGATTGCGAAATGACAATGGCCACAATTAATACTGACGAAGTGCTGGTGGATTGCCAGTCGGTTTGGAAAATCTTCGGTAAAAGCGCACCGGCAGCCATGGATGCGGTTGTCCAGCAGGGTCTTTCAAAGACCCAGATCCTGCAAAATTACGGCTGCGTGGTCGGGGTTTCCGATGTCAGTCTCCAGGTTCGCCGGGGGGAAATCTTTTGCATCATGGGGTTGTCCGGCAGTGGCAAATCCACCCTTATAAGGTTGCTGAACAAACTGATCACGCCTAGCTCGGGTAAGGTGCTGGTCAAAGGCAAAGACGTTTCATCCTTGTCGCCGGCACAGCTGCGAGAGGTGAGGGCGCGTCACATCGGTATGGTTTTTCAAAGCGTGGCCTTGCTGCCGAACCGTACGGTTCTTGAGAACACCGCGTTTGGCCTGGAAGTGCAGGGTGTGGGCAAGGCTGAACGTTACAAAGTGGCCGAGCAGGCGCTGGCGAAGGTCGGATTGAGCGAGTGGACTTCGCGCTATCCGAGCGAGCTGTCCGGGGGCATGCAGCAACGGGTCGGACTGGCACGTGCACTGACTGCCGATCCAGAAGTGATTTTGATGGATGAGCCTTTCAGCGCGCTTGATCCGCTGATTCGCCGACAGTTGCAAGATGAGTTCCGCCAGCTGACCAAGGAGTTGGGCAAGTCCGCGGTGTTTATTACACACGACCTGGACGAGGCCATCCGCATCGGTGACCGCATTGCGATCATGAAGGATGGCGCCATCATTCAGGTCGGCACCGCCGAGGAGATCGTGCTCAACCCGGCTGACGACTACGTGGCGGAATTTGTCGCCGGCATTTCCCGACTGCATCTGGTGAAGGCTCACTCGGTCATGACGTCGGTCCAGGCCTACAAGGCAACACACCCGACGTGCGACATCTCCAGGCTCAGCAAAACCTCGCTTGACGCCGACATCAATGAACTTATCGGATTGACGATGAAGTCCGAGCGCGACGCACTTGCGGTCGTCGATAAAGGAACAGTGGTGGGGATCATTACCCCCCGTGATCTGCTGCGGGGCGTGCAAGGTATTCCCAATGAATTGGCGCCCGTAACAGCTGCCAATGCGATGGAGGCGTCCGCATGAGCACGCCGGACTTCTCCAGTCAGTTTGATGCATCCATTGATACAGGGCTGGAATGGCTTTCGGATAATGGCGAGTTCGTGTTCGATGCCTTCAATGCGGTGCTGAACGGCATTTACCAAGGCGTGCTGTGGTGTATCGCTTTTCCAGCGCATTACGTCGTAGCGATCGTCATGGCGTTGATTGGCTGGCGTGTTGTTGGCGTCCGCTTCGCGATTCTCTCAGGTCTGGCATTGTTGCTTTGCGACATCATCGGTTTGTGGCCAGAAACAGTCAGTACGCTTGCATTGGTGCTCACCGCTACCGTGTTGGCACTGGCGGTCGCCATTCCGCTGGGAGTCATCGCGGGTTTGGCGCCGGCCTTTGATCGTGTGGTTGATCCTTGTCTGGATTTGATCCAGACGATGCCGCCTTACATCTACCTGCTACCGGCCATTGCGCTGCTCGGCTACGGCCCCGCCACGGCGCTGTTGGCGACTTTTATCGTCGCGCTTCCCCCCGCTCTACGACTGACATCCCTGGGTATTCGCATGACGCCCAAGGAGTTCATCGAATTGGGAGACGCCAGCGGCGTGACGGGGATGCAGATGTTTTTCAAGATCCGCTTACCGTTCGCCATGCCCAGCATCATGGCCGGCGTTAACCAAAGCCTGATGATGGCATTCGGCATGGTCGTCATTGCCGGCATTGTAGGTTCGGGCGGTTTGGGCGAGGCGATTTACGGGTCCGTTCGTACATTGGATATCGCCAAGTCGATCAACGCAGCCATCGCTATCGTCATTCTGACCATGATTCTGGATCGTCTGGCGCAGAGCGCTGCACAGACGCGGGTGGGGACTTCTCAATGACAACGCACATTCAATTTTCTCCAGGCGATTACCTGGCGCCTGCCGTTGATTGGCTGAACACGAATTTACATGGCTTGTTCAAAGGGATCAGTCAGGTCGTTGAGGCGGTACTCGGTGCAGTGGAGGGAGCGCTGCTTGCTCCCCATCCGTATTTACTCATCGGAATTGTCGTCGTTGCGGCGTTCTTTTTTGCCAATAAGCGGGTCGCTGTTTTCGCTGCGGTGATGTTGGCTTTCTGTTTGTTCGCGGGCCTTTGGATCGCGTCCATCCAGACGATCGCGCTCGTCAGTGTGGCCGTCCTGATCTCGGTGTCCATCGCTTTCCCGCTGGGGGTTCTGGCTGCCCGGGTGAAGCGTGTCGATGAAGCATTGCTGCCGATTCTGAACATCATGCAAACGGTGCCACCCTGGGTTTACCTGATCCCCGCCGTGATGTTGTTCAGTTTGGGACGGGTGCCCGCGATCATCGCAACGATTGTTTACGGCATCCCGCCGATGCTCAGATTGACGACCCTGGCCTTCAAACAGCTGCCCAAGGATCTCCTTGAACTGGGCCAGGCATCCGGTGCTTCACCTAAAGACATTCTGTTCAAAATTGAACTGCCGACTGCCGCACCCACGCTGTTGGTAGGCCTGAACCAATGCATCCTCATGTCGTTGGCAATGGTGGTGTTGGCCGGTCTGGTGGGGGCGGGCGGTCTGGGGGCTGAAGTGACCCGTGGCCTCTCCAGGATGGAGATGGGCTTGGGGCTTCGAGCGGGCCTGGCCATTGTCGCTATTGCGCTGCTGCTGGATCGACTGTCACGGGGCGCGTTGCAGCGTCACTCCCCCAGCAAACTCCTTTGAAAGGGCATCAGCATGAGACGCAGCTTTTTTTGCATTGATTCGCACGCGTGTGGCAACCCGGTTCGGGTTGTAGCGGGCGGAGCACCGCTGATGCCCTCCGTATCGATGGCGGAACGTCGCGATATTTTCGTACGTGACCACGACTGGGTACGCACCGCATTGATGTTCGAGCCTCGAGGGCACGACATCATGTCTGGCGTCATTATCTATCCATCGGTACGTGACGACTGCGACTTCGGTGCGTTGTTTATCGAAGTCAGCGGCTGCCTGCCGATGTGTGGAGCGGGCACCATCGGATTATCGACCGTGGTCATTGAAGAGGGCTTGGTGACGCCTCGCGAGGCGGGAAAACTCGCCATTGAAACACCGGCAGGACGTGTCGATGTCGAATACACCCTGGGCGGCGAATTTGTTGAGTCCATTCGCTTGTTCAATGTCGCCAGCTACCTGCACAGCGCTGATGTGGTGGTGGAAGTTCCTGGCATTGGAACATTTACGGTGGACATCGCCTACGGCGGGAATTTCTACGCGGTAGTCGAACCACAGGAATGTTGGACTGGACTAGAAGGGCAGACGACGGCCGACATCGTGGGATTGAGCCAGAAACTGCGCGCAGCGCTCTCGGACATTTGTGACCCTGTGCATCCGGAGAACAGCAGAATCAGTGGTGTTCACCACATTATCTGGTGTGACAAACCACAAAGCAGAACCGTGCATGGCCGCTGTGCAGTGTTCTACGGTGATAAAGCGATTGATCGTTCTCCCGGTGGTACCGGTACCTCGGCCCGGATGGCTCAGCTCTTTGGAAAGGGACGACTGAACGTCGGCGACATTTATCGACTTGAAAGTCTGATCGGTACTATCTACGAAGGAAAGGTTGAGGCGTCGGTAAAAGTCGCAAGCTTCGACGGCATGAAGCCAAGTGTCAGCGGCTGGGCTGAGGTGATAGGCCACAACACCATTTTCGTAGATGACAAAGACCCTCTGGCCCACGGGTTCCAGCTCGCATAGACAGTGCGTTCGTTAGAGTAAAGAAGCGAGGCGTAAAGTGATCGAGCGACGAGATTTTAGCGGGTGCATGAAGGGTAAAAACCTCCGTTATCTGGGGGAGATTCGGGTAGCGCCGACGTCTCATGCCCGGGCCGGTTTTTTATTGCTCGAGCACTTCTCGCTGCCTGCATTTACGCAAGCGCTCGATACGATTGTCACCGCCAACCTTTTGCATCCCGCGTCGTTCTCTTCACGAACCTTCGGGTTGCAAGACGGTGAGGTCACCAGCGACCTTGGCCTGGTCATTCGGCCTGATGCGCGCCTGGAGGTCGCAGCACTTAAAGACCTTAATTTGTTGGTCATATGCGGCGGCTACCGCACGGAACTCAAAGTCAATCACGAGCTGATCAGCCTCCTCAAAACAGCATCAGAGCTTGGTATCACACTGGCCGGACTGTGGAATGGGGCGTGGTTTTTGGGCGTGTCAGGTTTGCTGGAAGGGTATCGTTGTGCGATTCATCCCGAGCACCGACCCGCGCTCGCAGAAATTTCAAAAGTCACGCATGTCACCAGTGAAGCCTTTGTCGTGGATCGAGACCGGCTCACGGCTTCAAGTCCAGCGGGTGCTTTTCACATGGCCCTGGAGTGGATCAAGGGGTTGCACGGCAAGGCACTCGTCGAGGGCATCGAGGATATTCTTTCTTTCGAAGAGTCGCGGTATCGGCGCATCAAACCGACGCAGAACATCTCGTTGAGCGCCCCCCTTAAAGAGGTGGTCAAGCTGATGGACGCCAACCTTGAAGAGCCGCTGCAAATGGAACAACTGGCGGCCTATGCCGGACGTTCCCGTCGACAAATAGAGCGTTTGTTCAAAGAACAACTGGGTAGCACACCGCAACGGTATTACCTGGAATTACGCATTACCGAAGCACGGCGATTGCTTCAGCACACAGAGCTGTCTCAGGTTGATGTGCTGGTCGCATGCGGCTTTGTTTCACCGAGCCATTTCAGCAAATGCTACAGCTCGTATTTTGGTTACCGGCCTTCCAGAGAAACGCGGCTGGTGAAGTAAAGAACGCCTGTTCAACCTTTATGACTGGTGGGGTTTACCGCGACGGTGGGGCTATCGACTTCGTGGCGTTGCTGTTTGTGCTGGATCCGTTAGTGAAACGCTTCAAGACCTGATGTTGCTGGCACGCTAAGGAGGAGGACATGACCGAAGTGCGATTGAAGAACGATCAAACAAAAAACACGGCGTACTTAACTGCGCCCGCCGTTGCCGCTGGTCCTGGGGTCGCAAGGCCCCAGCTCGGGATTTTCCTGTGCCTGCTCTCAATGCTTATCTTTGCGAGCCAGGACGGAATAACCAAGGTACTTGTCAAAGACTTCCCGGTTGCCCAACTGGTCATGGTGCGCTATTGGGTGTTTGTCATTTTTGCCCTCGGATATGCCGCCTACCAAGGTAAGGGCAAAGAGTCATTTCGCAGTAAGCATCCTTGGCTCCAAATCATTCGAGCGCTGTTAGCCGTGGGTGAAATAGTACTGTTCGGAGTTGGGCTGCGTTATTTAGGCCTGGCTGAAATGCACGCTCTCTATGCGGTGTTCCCTTTGATGACCTTGGCATTGGCGGGATGGCTGCTAGGAGAGTTTGTCGGGCTACGACGTTGGATAGCGGCTGCCATAGGGTTCGCCGGCACACTGATCATCCTCCGACCTGGCGCGGGCGTCTTTGAACTCGCGGCGCTGATTCCCCTGCTGTCTGCTTTGGGGTTTGCAGTGTTCAATGTACTGACGCGCCGAATTAGTCAGCACGATTCCTTTGCGACGAACATGCTTTTTATGGCAAGTGTGGGTGCCCTGACGATCACATTTGTGGGGCTGCCCGCATGGGTTTCTCCGACTCCGGTTCAGGGCCTCTTGATGGGGATCTTGTCATTGACGGGAGTAGTCGCTCAGGTACTGCTTATTCAAGCGCTCAAATATGCGACCGCTTCTACCTTGCAGCCTTTCAATATGCGCTTCTGGTGTTCGCCACTTTGATTGGTGTAATCGTTTTTGCCGAGCGCCCGGATACTTGGGTAGTTGTCGGCGCAGCGTTGGTGATCATCGGTGGGCTGTATGCGATTAAAGCGAAGGCATGAACGTACCTGAGTATATGAAGTAATCAATGTGTGGTTGGTTTCCTGGATGAGCACGGCGATAAAAAAGGGCAGCTCAAAGCTGCCCTTTTCCCAACCTGCTCCTTAGGCGGCGCTAAACAGCTTGTGCGGATCCATGACGAATTTCTTCGGCACCCCTGCATCGAACTCGTGGTAACCGCGCGGCGCGTCGTCCAGGCTGATCACCTGCACGCCGACGACCTCGGCAATGTTGATCCGGTCCCACATGATCGCCTGCATCAGCTGACGGTTATACTTCATCGTCGGGGTTTGGCCGGTGTGGAAGCTGTGGGACTTGGCCCAGCCGAGGCCGAAACGGATGTTCAGGCTGCCATGCTTGGCGGCTTTGTTGACCGCGCCCGGGTCTTCGGTGACATACAGACCGGGGATGCCGATATTGCCGGCGACCCGCACCACGCCCATCAGCGCGTTGAGCACATCGGCCGGGGCCTCGTGCTGCGCGCCGTCATGGCCGTGGCCACGGGCTTCGAAGCCGACCGCATCGACCGCACAATCGACTTCCGGCTCACCGAGCAGGTTGGCGATTTGCTCGTGCAGCGGAGTGTCCTGGGTCAGGTCGGCGATCTCGAAGCCCTGGGCCTTGGCATGCGCCAGACGCAGCGGATTGACGTCACCGACGATCACCACCGCCGCACCCAGCAGGCGGGCGGAGGCGGCAGCAGCCAGTCCGACCGGGCCGGCACCGGCGATATACACCGTGCTGCCAGGGCCGACACCGGCGGTCACCGCGCCGTGGTAGCCGGTCGGCAGGATATCGGAGAGGCAGGTCAGGTCGCGGATTTTCTCCATGGCCTTGTCGCGGTCGGGCAGCTTCAGCAGGTTGAAGTCGGCATACGGCACCAGCACGTATTCGGCCTGGCCGCCAACCCAGTCGCCCATGTCCACATAGCCATAGGCACCGCCGGGGCGCGCCGGGTTGACCGTCAGGCAGACGCCGGTGTGCTGTTCCTTGCAACTGCGACAACGGCCGCAGGCGACATTGAACGGCACCGAGACCAGGTCACCGATCTGCACGTTTTCCACGTCACGGCCCCTCTCGATCACCTCGCCGGTGATCTCATGGCCAAGCACCAGCCCGACCTGGGCCGTGGTCCGGCCACGTACCATATGCTGGTCGGAGCCGCAGATATTGGTCGAAACCACGCGCAGGATCACGCCATGGTCGATGCGCTTGCCGCGCGGGTCTTCCATTTTCGGATAGGGGATGGTCTGCACCTCGACCTTGCCTGCGCCGAGATACACGACACCACGATTACCAGACATGCTTTCACCTCGCTTTTGTTGTTGTGAGAACACGGCCCTTGTACTGCGAAGGGGGGCCGCGGCCTTACAGTGCGGCGGTATATGTCTTGCGTTTGCGCGTGAATGTAGATCGGCTGGAAGTTACCTTCCAACCACGCGTGATTAGCAGTCATCGTATCGATCCTACGCCTGGTATCAGCACTCTGCGAGGGCATTTAGCACCCAATCACCACCTGATTCCGGCATGCTCCGAACAATCGCCTATCGTCGGTTCCGATGCTTGCTGGAGGTATGCAACCCTCCGTACCTAATGCGTCTATGATTCAGCCTGGATCTTCTATGAGGACGCAGTACTTACCAACTGGTGCAAAATTTTGCAGCGGGCCAGAGTCTGGCTCCGCGCAGCCTGCGACGGAGGCGGGTAAGTGACTCCCTCCGTCGCAAGTGGGACTGATTCGATCAAAACGGCAGTGGCAGTTTCGCCGTGCGTCCACCATCCACCACCAGCACCTGTCCGGTGATGAAGGCCGATGATTCCGAGGCCAGGAAAACGACTGTCCCGCCAACATCCGTCGGCAATCCGGTACGTCCGACCGGGTGAAGGCGCAGGAGTGCCTGGCGTGCCGAACGGGGATCAGCTTGAGCGGCGAGGTACGCATCACTCAACTCGGAATTAATCCATCCCGGAGCAATGGCATTGCAGCGAATGCCGTCCCGGCCGAGATCGATTGCCAAGGCTCGAGTCAGCCCATGGATGCCGGCCTTGGAGGCACAGTACGCGGCATGTTCAGGGTTCGCGCCTATCCCTTCGATCGAGCCGATGTTGATGATGCTGCCACCGCCTCGCTGACGCATCTGCGGCACCAACGCTTTGCACAAGAACGCTGGCGCCCGCAGATTGACAGCCATCATGCGATCCCAGTCTTGTTCGGTCATATCATCAATGGATTTCTCGAACATGAACCCGGCGTTGTTAACCAATACATCGACTCCGCCAAGCTGCTCCTGGGCGAAGTGAGCAATCAAACAGGGTGACTCCATCGAGGCGAGATCAGCCTCGACGAAATAGACTTGCGGATGATTTTGCAAGTCGGCGTCGAGTGCCTGGCGCTGAGCGATCAACACAGACGCTCCCGCCTCAAGCAATTGTTCGGTGATGCCTCGGCCAATCCCTCTGCCGCCCCCGGTCACCACTACATTTTTACCTTTGAGCATCGCTACTTCTCCTTAGCCGGATACCGGCTTGGCGCCTGTGACTTCTACCGTTTCACCGGCGATGTACCTGGCCTCGTCGGACGCCAGAAATGCGATGACATCTGCAATGTCTTCCGGCTCGGCGATACGGCCTAATGGCACGCTCTTGTTCAGTTCTTGCACGGCCTTGTCCGGATCCAGGCCGCGACGTTCAAAGCCGCTGCGTATCATCGGGGTATTGATTTCGTGCGGGCACACGGCGTTGACACGGATGCCCAAAGGTGCGCAATCACGGCCCAGATTCTTGGTTAAAGCCGCGACGGCTCCTTTGCTTGTGCAATACGCCACGTGGGCGGGCCCTGGATAAATGCCCCAGACAGATGATGTGTTGACGATCGCGGCGCCGGGGCGATTTTTCATGTGCGGTATCGCGGCACGGCAGATGAAGAACACCGCATTCAGGTTTACGCCCATGGCGTCGAACCACATGTCGTCAGTGGTTTCCTCAATCGTGCCGCGGGGAATGATCCCTGCATTGTTCAGTACGATATCGATCCCCGAAAAAGTGTCGACGGCAGATTGGACAATCGCTTCGCAATATTCTTTCTGGCGCAGGTCGCCTGCCAGGTAGTGCACTTCGGCGCCCAAGTCACGGACTTTGGCGGAAATAGATTTGCAACCGGCTTCGTCAAGATCAGACAAAACAAGCTTTGCACCTTCTCGGGCGAACAATAACGCTAACGCCTGTCCGACACCGCCGGCAGCGCCGGTAATGAGCACCACTTTATTATTGAATTTCATCGGGCAACCTAACGGGTAAGTTTATGGGGTAGCCATTATTTAATTTCAATGGATCGCAGCGTCTAGCAACTTTTTCGCTGGGCCAAAGATAACCTGACGTTATCCAAAGTTTCTGAATCGAGAGTTTCTTCGGGTGTCGGCGAAGTCTTGATAAAAGTTAGCGCTGCTGGAGTCAATAACACTGATATCGACACGAAACATTCTGCGAGTACCTGTTGAGAATCGGCCGTTTTAGTGCTGGACTTCGCAATTTACAGTTGCGCCGTCAGCGGGCACTTGGCCCATGAACAGTGATTGGAGCGATATAGAATTAGCTTCGATTCCATGCGCTTTATAGTTGATCTTCAGCAGCGCGGCGCATGAAGTACTTTGTGCGCCGCGTTTTTTGTGTCCGCACTTTTTCGACCAGTGATTGATTCGGGTCATTATTGATGGCGTGTACTTGATTTGGCGATCGAGCGTCTCGAAAATGTACGCCCATGTACATGCCGTGTACGCCAAAGATCCTGGGGTGTACAGTGTCGAAGAATTTTCAAATAAAGGTGCACCCGAATGTCGCAGACAGGAAGGGCGAAAACCAAAGCGCAGGACGCTGGCTGGCGAGGCTCCGTCGATGGTTGGCTGGACGCCGCCTACGAAGCTCTTAAGGAGTCGGGTGTTGATGCTGTGCGGGTGATGCCGCTGGCCAAACGCTTGAATTTGTCTCGTACCAGTTTTTACTGGTTCTATGAAGATCGGGAACAGCTGCTCACGGCACTCCTGGCTCGATGGCGGGACAAGAACACCGGCGGTATGGTCAGCCAATGTGAGAGTTATGCAGAAAGTATTTCCGAAGCGATTCTCAACGTCTTCGAGTGTTGGGTGAACCCTGAATTGTTCGACTCGCAGTTCGAATTTGCCGTGCGCAGTTGGGCGCTGCAATCGGACGAGGTCAAAGCTGAAATCGCTTTAGCCGATGAGGCGCGGATGAATGCCCTGGCCGCGATGTTCCGACGGTTTGGCTACGACGCCGAGGGGGCCGATGTTCGGGCCAGGACGATCTACCTCACGCAGATCGGCTACATCTCCATGAAAACCAATGAAGATATCGTTGTTCGATTTCGACGGATTCCTCAGTACGTGAGCGTGTTTACCGGCAAAGTACCGAAGCGGCGCGAGCTTGACCGCTTTTATGGAAAGTTCGGCTACGCGGAAAAAGAACCCGGCGTTTTCGTTCCCTTGGTTGATACCTTCGAGGAGTCCACTGCCGATGAATAAAACCCTGGGTATCATCGGCGGCACCGGCTGGCTCGGGCGTGCAATTGCCGAGGCGCTGCTCGATAGCGGGTTCATCAAGCCTGACCGTTTGCTGATCTCGAACCGCTCAGGCGTCAGCACCTTCGAGCCAGGTGTGAAGCTGTTGGCCGACAACCAGCAGTTGGTGGACCTCAGCGATCTGGTCGTGCTGTCCATCCGGCCGGAGCAGTTTCGTGAACTGCAGATCAACGCCCGCGGCAAGGTAGTGATTTCTCTGATGGCTGGCGTTCCGGCGGCAGCCATCAGCGCGGCAACCGGTGCGGATGTAATAGTGCGGGCCATGCCGAATGCGGCCGTGGAAATCAGGCAGTCGTTCACGCCCTGGTACAGTGTCGGAAACCTTGTTGAACACGACCGCCAGTGGGTGCAGCGGCTGTTCGAGTGCGTAGGTTCGGCGGACGAAGTGCCTGATGAAGACTGTATTGATTACCTCAGCGCGTTGTCCGGGACTGGGCCGGCCTTCCCGGCAATGTTGCAAATGGCACTGACTAATCAGGCGGTGGCTGCGGGAATTCCTCTTGCCATCGCGCAGCGCGCTGCACAAGGCGTAGTGGTGGGGGGCGGCCAGATGCTTGCCAGCCGCGATCCGCGGCAAATGATTGAGTCGTTGATGGCTTACCGTGGCGTGACGGCAGCAGCGCTGCAGTCGATGGCCGATCAAAACATCGAATCCATTGTGGGACGAGCGGTGCAGGCAGGCGCTGAGATTGCCCGCAAAGGCATGTAGCCGAAGAGATAAGCAATGAAGGCCCTTTGAAGGGCCTTCATTGTTTTAGGCGTCAGACGGTTGAGATTATTCGGCCCTGAAGCAATAGCCAGCCAGTTTGTTGCCATCAAGGTCCCGAGCGTATGCGGCATAGGCATTTTCAGCCCAGTTACGCGAACCCGGTTGGCCTTCACAGATGCCACCGGCGGCGAGTGCGGTTTCGTGGAAGGCATGTACCGCAGCTGGCGAGCCTCCGTTCCAACAAAAATGGAGGTTCGGATTCAGATTTCTTTCACCAGGCGCAAAGCGTCGTAAATGGCCGCGTGGGTGTTGCGAGCAGACACGGCGTCGCCGATCCGGAACAGCTGGAAGCGTCCTTCTGGATGGGTGACGATGTTCTGTGCCGTGCCGGCGATCAGGTCATGCTGCTCTACCGCGCCGCCATTGGTGGAGAGAGGGCGCAGGTCGAAGTACAAGTCGTCCAGGGGAAGGGTGCCGTGGTTGACGACCACCTGATCGACCACGCGCTGCTTGTGAACCTGTCCGTAATCGCTGCCAAAGGTTGCAACGAGCCCGTCATCACGTTTTTCAACTGTATCGACCCGGTAGGTGACGGTGAAGGTGACGTCCAGGTCCTGCAGGCTACGCATGTAGGGCACCAGGTTCATGGCCATGACTTCTGGTGCAAACGAGCGGTCAGGAGTGACGATTTCGACTCTTGCGCCGCTTTGCGCGATGACCTCGGCAGCCTGCAGGGCAGCATGATCCCCCGCATCGTCGAAGATCAGTACGTTGCGACCGGGCTTGATGTCGCCGGAAATGATGTCCCAGGTTGAAACCACGAGTTCGTTGCCTTTGCTGAGCACCTCGGTATCCGGCAGGCCGCCGGTCGCAACGATAACCACGTCAGGCTCAAAGGCTTGCACAGTGTCAGCTTCGGCCCAGGTGTTGAAGTGAAACTTCACTCCCAGCCGTTCGCATTGCGCCATGCGCCAATCAATGATGCTGATCATCTCGCGACGACGCTCGCTCAACGCAGTCAGACGAATCTGCCCGCCGGGTTGGTCAGCCGCTTCAAGCACGGTCACGTCATGGCCGCGTTCACCCGCGACCCGCGCCGCTTCCAGCCCGGCAGGGCCGGTACCGACCACCAGCACCTTGCGCTTGACGGCGGCTTTGGGAATGTCATGAGGCATGGTGGTTTCCCGGCCGGTCGCCGCGTTGTGAATGCAGTAGGCGGCGCCGCCCTGGTAGATGCGATCCAGGCAATAGTTGGCGCCCACGCACGGGCGAATGTCTTCTTCGCGCTTCTCGATGATTTTGCGCACGATGTGCGGATCGGTCATGTGCGCGCGGGTCATGCCCACCATGTCCACTTTGCCCGAGGCGATTGCGTAGCGCGCTGTGGCCACATCGGGAATCTTCGCGGCGTGGAAGGTCGGGAAGCCTGTTGCCGAACGGATCTCGCCGGCGAAGTCGAGGTGGGGTGAGTTGCGCATTCCCTGAATCGGGATGACATCGGTCAGGCCGGCGTCCGTATCGATGTGGCCGCGTACCACGTTCAGAAAATCGACCAGCCCGCTGTCCTTGAGCATGTGGGAAATCTGCATGCCCTCGCTGGCATTGAAGCCCCCGGGTAATTCTTCGTCACCGGTGTAGCGAACCCCGAGCAGAAAATCTTCGCCGACCCGCTGGCGGATGCCGCGCAGGATGTCGAAGGTAAAGCGCATGCGGTTTTCCAGCGAGCCGCCGTAAGGGCCGTCGAGGTCATTGGTCAACGGCGACCAGAACTGGTCCATCAAATGTCCGTAAGCCTGAAGCTCCAGACCATCAAGACCTGCCGCCTTCATGCGCTCCGCGGCGTCTACATAGTCCTTGATGATCCGCTCAATGTCCCATTCCTCCATTTTCTTCGGGAAGGAGCGGTGCGAAGCCTCGCGACGGTGTGATGGCGACACCACCGGCAACCAGTCGGCCTTGTCCCAGCGGGTGCGACGGCCCAGGTGAGTCAACTGGATCATCACCGCCGCACCGTGTTCGTGGCATTCGTCGGTCAGGTCCTTCAACCATCCGACCACTTCATCCTTGTAGGCGAGCACATTGTTGAACACCGGTGGGCTGTCTCGGGATACGGCAGCGGAACCGGCAGTCATGGTCAGGGCGACACCGGCTTTGGCGCGCTCCACGTGGTAGGCGCGATAGAGATCCTTGGGCATGCCGTCCACAGGGTAGGCCGGTTCATGGGATGTAGTCATGATCCGATTTCTGAGGGTCAGATTCTTGATTTTATAGGGTTGCAGCAAGGGATCGCTGGACATCGTGGTGCGCTCCAAAGTGGGCTTCATCAGGCTCGGTGACTAAAAATTAGGACAAATGTACACCTGTGTCAATGATTGGTGACACAGGTGTACATTTTGCTTGCGTGCCAAAAAAACCAGGATTAACATCCGTCAGAACCGGGCTGATTGGATTCGTACGCGCCTGGCTGCCATCGCATTGAGCGGTCCGTGCCCGCGCCGTGATGAACGTGCGCGCAGCGGCAAACCGCACTCGTTGAGGCGAACGTGAACGTGGGTGTTATAGGTGATGGTTCAGATGTGATTCAGGGGATTGAAGAGGGCACAGTCGTGCTTTCTTAATCTTCTGCCTTATTGATATTTCGGAAAGGAGAGCATAGGTGACAGAGTTATTTGATATTCGCTTGGCTAGCAAACAGACAGCTTTCACTGAAATTCCAGTCATAGATATATCGTCGCTTATAAACGGCGAAAATCCGCTGAAGGTGGCAAGCCAAATAGGTGATGCATGCGAAAAGGTAGGGTTTTTTTATATAAAAAACCATGGCATTGACCAACAATTAATAGATGAAATGTATGCGCTTACCAAAAGTTTTTTCAAGCTTCCTTATGAGGAGAAGAACAAACTTAATGTTGTGAATTCCGGGCTCACGTTACGTGGCTATATTCCAATGTACGCGGAAAACGTAGACCCTGCTAATACCCGGGATTTCAAAGAGTGTTTTGATTGCGGAGCTCATTATGATGAGGTTTCTCCATTCTTTGGTCCTAATCAAATGCCGTCTGTACTGCCGCAATTCGAGAAGGTTGCCGAAGATTATCATTCCTCAGTATTAGCGCTCGCGCGAATGCTTATTGGCGGGATCGCGCTGAGTTTGGGTTTACCACAAGATTACTTTGAACATTTTCAGCGTAAGCCCATCACTATTCAGCGAGTGTTGCGTTACCCGCCCCAGATCGGAAGGATTTCCCAAGAGGAGATTGGTATCGGGGCGCACACGGACTACGGTTTCTTGACTGTCCTGTCTCAAGATGCAGTTGGCGGTTTGCAAGTCAGGAACCGTGCAGGGGAGTGGGTTACTGCACCTCCCGTTGAAGGCACGTTTATCGTCAATATTGGTGATTTGGTTCAAACCCTCACCAATGATCGCTACACCTCGACAATGCATCGTGTCATCAATACCAGCGGCCTGGAGCGTTATTCAATACCGTTCTTTATTGATTTGGATTTCGATGCGGTTGTTGAGCCTGTGCCAACCTGCGTGAGTGAGACTTTACCCGCGAAGTATGAAGCGTACACATGTGGTGAACACAAATTTAAGCGATTTGTTGATAGCTATGCGCATCTGAAAGAAATCGAGAAGGTGTAATCACTGTCAGCGGGAGAAGCGATGTGGCTCGGCAGAACGCCGAGCCGTCGAAACGTTTCTCGCCCGGGTTCGAGCAGCCGCTAGTTGAGTCGTCCTTGCTGTCGCAGGCGGGCGCCAATCCGCTGTATTTCGGATTCGCCCTGCGCCAAAGCCGTTTCGCTCGTGTGCACCGAGTAGTGCCCCGTGACCAGATCGTGCGGGTGCTTCACCGCTGAACCCATCACGAATGAGCAGTCGCCGTGTGCCACAAAGTCGATGTGTTGCTCGGTCTCGTCGAAAATGGCAAGTTCGCCAGGACTAATCAGGCCTCCTGCGTCCAGGTGTCCTGCATTAACCGCGAGCCAGGCCACGGTGTGACCGGACGGCGGGGAGTATCGCCAGTGCTCGCCGTCCTTCAAATTAACGGCGAGATAGTTCATGTCACTCGGCGCTTCAATCAAGCTTTGCACGTCGCCATATCGCCCCAGGAGCACGCGCGCCGGTCCTGATTGCGGAACTTGGGAGGGTGCAAGATAGGTGCTCAGCGCAGGGGCGTTTTCCAGCGACGGCGGCAGAGCCACCCAGAGCTGGAAACCCTGCATAAAGGACTTGCTGATCAGCGTCGCGTCGTGCCAAACACCGTTGCCGGCGCGCATCCACTCGAGACCTCCAGCAAGCAATACACCTGTCGCACCCGTGGTGTCCTCATAGGCGACTTCGCCTTCGGTCATGAAGGTAACCGTCGCGATCCCGGAGTGCGGGTGCATGCCGAAACTCGACTGGCCGCGACTGGCGTTCATACTGAAAATATCAAGGAAAATGAAAGGTTTCAGACGCTCACCCAGATCACCCGGGCTCATAAGCCGGGTTATCGGGCCATGCGTGCTGCCCTTGGTGCGATGGGTGACAGCGCGTTGCTGCGCTACGATGTGGCTGGTCATGTGTTTTCTCCATGCCGATGTGCATACCGGGGCCCGAACCTCCGGGGACCCCGCTTAGTTCTCTGCACTGAACAGTGAGAGAGGGCGCATTTGCCAGGCTACAAACGCAGACAGCGCGGCCAAAATCATCGCGGGCACGGGGTTGCCGCCAATCAGCAGAAGGTGCGTAGCCGCCCCGCAGATCATGGTCATTGTCAACGTCAGGCCTGCAAGAAAGCCCGTGGCACGTTTCAGTAATAACAGGGCGCCGATTACCTCGACGGCACCGGTCAGATACCTGAACCATTGGCCTATGCCGATGGCTTCGAATACTTGAATCATTTGCGGGGCGCCGATCAGCTTGGCGACGCCAGCCGCAGCGAATGCCAGAATCAAGAACGCACGAACGCCCCAAACGATTCGACGGTGAGTAGAAGTATGAGAAGTGGATGTGGTCATGGAGCGATGTCCTTTCTTCGAGGGAGCAGTTAAGGGCTAACAGGAGCCATGCCGGAAAGATAAGCGACTATTGATTGCTTGATTAGATGGCATAATTGGGTTGGACCAATCCATTTAACGAAGTAGTGCATACAAGATGCTTGACCTGAACGACGTCGCCTTGTTTGTTCAAGTGGTGCGCAACGGCAGCTTTGCCGAAGCGGCACGGCAGCTTGGAATGCCGTCGAACACCTTGAGCCGGCGAATTCAGCAACTCGAGGCTCAGCTCGGCACACGGCTGCTACAGCGCTCGACACGCAAACTCACACTGACCCATTCGGGCGAGCTGTTTCATGAGCGGTGTTTTGGCGCGGTAGAGGGCTTGCTCGATGCCGGACAGCAATTGATGACAGGTAGCCAGCAACCAAGCGGCACTGTGCGCGTGGCGGCGATGGCTGACTTTTTCGACTTTTTCCCCATGGAGTGGGTGGCTGAATTCCTGGCCAGGCACCCTCAAGTGCGACTGGATTTCGTGCTAAGTGATGCGCGTGCCGATTTGATCGCCGAACGGATTGACATTGCATTTCGAGGCGGCACTTTGCAGGACTCGGGATACGTCGGTCGGCAACTACTTGGAGCAGGCAATGAACGCTTGGTAGCCAGTCCTGATTACCTCAGTAAACGAAGCGTACCTGTCACGCTAAAGGACTTGGAAAATCACGACTGCGTGAGTTTTGCTCACCCCAGCGCAATTACGACGTGGCGTCTTATGGGGCCCGGCGGTGTTGAGGAAGATATTCAGATTACCAGCCGTTTCAATGGCAACACTGCTCAAGCTTTGCGTAAGGCCACTTTGGCTGGGTTAGGCATTGCGTTGCTGCCGCCCACCCTGACTAATCTCGATCTTCAGGCTGGCCGATTGGTGTCTGTGCTCCCGCATTACTATCGCACTGGATATGGTCTGCACTTGCTTTACCCCAGTCGCAAACATTTGCCCTTGGCAGTGTCTGCATTCATCGAGTTGGTGATGAAGAAGCTGAAAGAGCAGACATTCCCGACGAATGTATAACGATGCAAGGGGTTGGATCTCTGAACCGTCGCTTAGTCACACAAACGCTGGCTGGAAAATAGCAAGACCCTACCTCCCAGCCAGCGTTGCATTCACCGTTGCAGGAGATTGACTCAGACCCTCAGGCGCCTTAAAGACTCTCAGGGTCGCCAAAGAACATTTTGACTTGTCTCTAGGACGGTATTATCAGACCGAGAAAGTTTTGGTTTGCCCCCACTTTTGCCTCCAGCCGCAACCGGTGTGCGAGCGTTCGCGACTGGCGATTTCTGACCGGTTCCAGTATGGATCTGGCTGGCTTTCAGTGCACCTCCATCGAAGAGGCGCAAGGTCCCCTCGGTAGCCACCCTTCAGTCAGTCACAGAACCCTGCGGTACTCTCCCGGCGAAACTGTCCACCAGGCTCGCCACCACCATCTCGCCCATCCGCGTGCGGGTCTGCAGCGTCGCACTCGCGCGATGGGGCTGCAGCACTACGTTCTCTTTACCAAACAGTGGCTCGGGCACGTTCGGTTCATCGACAAACACATCCAGCGCCGCACCCGCGATCTCGCCGGCGGCAAGCGCTGCCACCAGATCGACCTCGTTGACCAGCTTGCCCCGCGCCACGTTGATCAGATACCCAGTTGTGCCCAACGCTTGCAGCACTTCGGCATTGATGATGGCTTCAGCCTTGTCGGCAGCGGCGGCGAGAATCAGCGCGTCACTGTTGGCCGCGAGTTGCTTCAGATCGGCAACGAAGGTGTGGTTCACATCGCTCATTGGCTGCAAATCGGTGTAACTGATCGGGCAGCCGAACGCTGCGGCCCGGGTCGCCACGGCACGGCCGACCCGGCCCATGCCGACGATGCCGATGCGCATGCCGGACACCTGACGCGCCAACGGCAGCGGGGCCAACGGAGTCGGGCTATGGGGCCATTGTCCCGAACGCACATAACGATCACTGGTACACAGACCACGGCACACGGCAATCAACAAGCCGATGGCCAGGTCGGCGACATCTTCGGTCAGCGCGCCGATGGTCGCGGTCACGCGGATCCCGCGATCCCTGGCGTAAGCCAGGTCGACCGCATCGGTGCCCACGCCGTTGACCGCAACCACTTCCAGTTTCGGCAGTTGCGCCATGAGTGCCTGGCTGATACCGGTATGGCCGCCGGTGATCACCCCGCGAATGTTCGCGCCGTGCGCCTGCAAATAAGCCGGCTTGTCCGCCTGCTGGAAGTAACGTCTGACGGTAAACAGCTCATCGAGCCGCGCGTTGATTTCGGGGATCAGGATCGGGCTGAGCTGCAAGACTTCTGGCTTCATGTAAACCTCGTGTAGCGGAATAAAAAGGCCGGTTCAACCGCGACCGGCAAACGGCATGGCGCTGGCCATGACGGTCATGTTCAAGACGTTCGCCTCCAGCGGCAGAGCGGCGATGTAGCGGACGGCATCGGCCACGTGCTTGACATCTACCATCGGCTCCACGGCGATGGAGCCGTTGGCCTGGCGCACGCCTTTGGTCATGCGCACCGACATCTCGGTGAGGGCGTTGCCGATGTCGATCTGGCTGCAGGCGATGTTGAATTCGCGCCCGTCCAGGGCGAGGGATTTGGTCAGTCCCAACACCGCGTGTTTGCTGGCGGTGTAGGCGCTGCTGAACGGGCGAGGGGTATGGGCTGAGATTGAGCCGTTATTGATGATGCGTCCGCCCTGTGGCTGCTGACGGCGCATCAGCCCGAAGGCGCCACGGGCACAGAGGAAAACACCGCTCAGGTTGGTGTCGATCACGTTTCGCCACTGTTCGAACGTCAGCTCATCGAGCGGCACGGCAGGGGCGTTGACTCCGGCGTTGTTGAACACCACGTCGAGGCGTCCGTATACCTCGGTGATGGTCGCAAACAGGGCATCGACACTGGCCGGATCGCGCACATCGGTGGGCACCGCCAACGCTTCGTGTCCCTCGCTGAGCGCCAACTCGACCAATGCCTGCAATGGCTCCGGCCGGCGTCCGGCCAATACCAGGGTGAAGCCGTCGGTCATCAGAGCCAGGGCCACGGCGCGGCCGATTCCGCTACCGGCGCCGCTCACCAGGGCCACTTTCAAAGGACTGTTCATGTTGCTATCTCCTTCTTCAATTCACGAGGGCGTAAGCCGGGTTCAAGGTCGCTGACTGACGCGCATTTCCAGTTGGCCTATACCATCGATCCCGGCGTTGATGATGTCGCCGGGTTGCAGCACATCGACGCCTGCCGGGCTGCCGGTCATGATCAGGTCACCGGCCCGCAGCGCCACCGACTGCGAGATGCGGCTGATGATTTCACTCACCGACCAGATCTGGCTGTCGAGGCTGTCGCGCTGGCGCTCTTCGCCGTTGACGTTCAGCCACAAATCGCCGTCCGGGTGTCCGGCGCGAGTGACTGGCACGATGGCGGTCATCGGCGCGGCGCCGTCGAACACTTTGGCACCTTCCCACGGCAAGCCATTGCTCTTGGCCGCGCGCTGTACATCACGACGAGTCAAGTCAAGCCCGGCGGCGTAGCCCCAGACATAGGCCAGCGCCTGACTCTGCGGAATATTGGCGCCACCTTCACCAATGGCGACGACCAATTCGATTTCGTGGGCAAACTCTTCGGTCAGCGGCGGGAACGCCACGTCACCCAACGCATCCACCACGTTGCTCGCCGGTTTCATGAAAAACACGGGCGGCTGGCGGGACTGACCCTGGGTGTCTGGCCAAGGGTAGTTGCGGCCGACGCAAAATACCCGGCCAACGGGGAAACGCTGCTGGCTGCCGGCAACTGGCAAGGTCACGGGTAAATCCGGAGTGAAAACGTATTCGGTCATAGTCATTTTTGTCGTGGTCCTGTTGGAAGCATCAGCCTACGGCGGCTTCGTTTTGCGAAGTTGGACGAAAGCCGCCTCGTATTGGAGAAAAACGCTTTTCTGCGCTCATGTTTTCCGGACTTAGCGTGCCTTGAGCTCGATGCGATACAAGCGACCGAGCAACAACGAATAGGACAGGGTGCCAATCAGCGCCACGCCGCCAATGAACCAGAAGGCGTAGGCAAACGAGCCCGTCGCGTGGACGATGGCGCCAATCACGATCGGGGTGACGATCCCGCCGATGTTGGCGGCGAGGCTGGTGATCCCGCCGGTCAGGCCGATCAGTTCCTTGGGCGCGACTTCCGATACCGCCGCCCACGATGACGAGGCGATGCCTTGGGCGAAGAAGGCAATGGTCAGCACGGCAATGCAGATCACGTTCGAGTCGGTGAAATTCACCAGGACGATCGACATGCCCAGCATTGATCCGACCACCAAGGGCAACTTGCGAGCGAAGGACATCGAATAGCCGCGGCGGATCAGCAAGTCGGAGACGATGCCGGCCAGCAGAATGCCGACGGTTGCGCCCACGAACGGCAGCACCGCGAAGATCCCGGCCTTGATCATGGTCAGCTTGCGTTCTTCAATCAGGTACGTCGGGAACCAGGTCAGGAAAAAGTACAGCGCCGAGGTACTGGCGAACTTGCCGATGCAAATCGCCCAGATCTGACGATAGCTGAACAGCTCGGCGATCTGCCGCCAGTTGAACTTGGTGCGTTCCTGACTGCTCTTGACCAGTCCGCCCCCGGCTTCGATGTACTTCAGTTCTTCCTGGCTGACGTTCTTGCAGCTCAGCGGATCGCGGTACAAGTAGAGCCAGATCACACCGAATACAATGCCGAGAATCCCGGTGCTGTAGAACACATGGCGCCAGTCATAGGTCGTCGCCAGCCATAACAGCACGCCGGTAAACAGTGCCGTGCCCAGATATTGGCCGCACACGTAAATGCTGCTGGCCAGGCCTCGTTCGCGGGCCGGGAACCACACCGTGACCGCTCGGCTGTTGGCCGGAAATGCTGGAGCTTCCATGGCACCGACAGCCAGTCGCAGCCCGAACAGCGAAGCGAATCCTGTGGCAAAGCCTTGGCACACGGTGACCGTCGACCAACTGATCAGCGACACCCCGTAAGTGAACCGGGAACCGAAGCGATCGGCGATGAACCCGGCGGGGACCAAGGCCAGTGCGTAGGTCCAGGCAAACGCGGAAAAAATCAGGCCCATTTCGATCTTGTCCAGGCCCAGATCCTTGGCCATGAATGGTGCGGCAATCGAGATGTTCACGCGGTCGATGTAGTTGATGATGGTTGCAATCAGCAGCAACGACAGCATGAACCAGCGCCGACGTGTCGGCAGGCGCTGAGACAGTGCGGCGTCCCGGGCGCCGACGCTCACCGACGGCGCGGTGGACGGGGAGGTTTGCGAATTCGACATGAGTAGACCTTTTTATTGTTAGTAGAATCGAGATGTTTGCGCGCAGCCGAAGCCGTTGCCTCCAGTCCCGGGGCAGAGCAATTGCTACGTGAACGAGAGACGCGGACAGCCGCTGTCAGGTGCTCAGATACGCCTTCGGTCAGAGGCGTTCGGGGGAGGGGTCGCGAGGGGAAAAAGCGGGTTCATGGGGGCGCACCTTTTGATTGTTTTTGGAAGGGTCGGGCTGCATTGGCTGTCAATGTGGTCGTACAACCTTTAGAAATCAACGGAGGCGTTAGATCGTTTTTTCTCCTGAAAACAGCCGTCAATGCAGGTGTCCAAGAAAAATTGAATCAGAAAATTTATACTTTTCTATTCAATATTCTTCATAAGTATTTGTTTTGTATAAGTTAATTAATTTTTTGTGAATTTCTTTTTTTTGGACAGTCGACGAAGCACACACGGATACAATTAATTTCAGGATTATCGTAGTCATCCTATGATGTGTTGATATCAACCGTGTCCGCCTACACAATCACCCACGTCGCCGCCTGCCTTCCGGCGTGATGACAGCCTGTACATGTGCCTGCCGAGGATCCTCAGGAGATGTCGTCACCCAGTCGAGTGCCCACCTATGTCATGCAGCAACGCAGCGAATTGACGGACTTCTACATCCGCGACAAAAAGGGTCGGCGCGCCGAAACCAGTCCGCATCGCCACGAGTATTTCCAGATCCAGGTCAACCTTGGTGGCGATACCGTGCAGCACATCGGCAACGTCGAACGACCGTTTCCGCGCAACACGCTGGCCTTCATCCTGCCGCATCGCGTGCACGTGATTCCGCATCCGGCCGACAGCAACTTCATGGTGATCAATTTTTCCCAGACCTTCCTGCTGCCGCATTTGCAGTGCGACCCGATGGATCTGGAGGAAGTCTCGATTCTGCTGGCGCCGGAGTTGTCACCGTTCCGCTTTCAGGAGCATCTGGATTTCATTCTGGCCGATGAGGATTTCAGAAAAGTCTGTGGCTTGATCGAACAGATGCGAGTGCTCGATGAGAACCGTCAGTTCGGTACCCGCGAGATGCTCAAGGGCCTGCTGCTGCAATTGGTGGGGAGTGTCTGCACCCTGTATGCCGAGCCGCTGAAACGGTTGGCTGAAGAGAACGCCGCTGAAGTCAGTCGACGCGACGCATTGAGCCGGATGTCCGAATATTTGCGCAAAAACATCACCGACCCCGACCTCAACCTGATCAAGGTTGCTGCCGCGACCTACCTGTCACCGACGTACCTGACGCACTGGTTGCGCAAGGAAATCGGCAAGACCTTCACCGAACT
Organism: Pseudomonas lini; assembly: GCF_964063345.1. NCBI lineage: Bacteria > Pseudomonadati > Pseudomonadota > Gammaproteobacteria > Pseudomonadales > Pseudomonadaceae > Pseudomonas > Pseudomonas lini. The sequence goes on along the minus strand of NZ_OZ061318.1, from coordinate 135,596 downwards.
GGTACTCGAACGCCGGATGCACGCGGCGCGCAATTATCTGCTCAATGGAACAAGGCCGGTGGGGGAGGTTGCGAGGTTGTGCGGCTTTGCCGACGAGGCCTATTTTTCGCGACGCTTCCGCCAGATCCACGGCCAGCCACCTGGACAATTCAGGCGTCAGCAGCTCAATCCTGATACGCCGCAATCGCCGTCGAATACGTGATTGGGTGGGTATTTTATTAAACGGCGCGACTGTTTCGACTGCGCCAGAACTGGCCCGGCGTAGCGCCCATGATTGACTGCATAGCCAACCGCCAACATCCGGTCGTCCGCAATTTTTTTAGTACACAGTGTTTGCCCCCGATAACGCCCCCAAAAGAGGCGCTGGGGTAGCCCAGGTCATTGATCGGAAGCAGTGGACTTTTGGATGACGCTAAATTCACCTGACGCCCCTTGAATAATGACGCGACCGTCCACTTTCAGAGACTCTCAGGGTCGCCAAAGAACATTTTTACTTGGCTCTAGAACGGTAGTTTTAGGTCAAAAAAAGTGCGTTATGCCCCCATTTTTGCCCCCAATCTCCGCCAATATGCGAGCGATCGCGAATGGCGATTTCTGACAGAAAATCAAGATGGAACTGGGTGGCTTTCAGTGTACTTCCAGACTGCTAGTAGATGGAGGTTAGGGGGCTCTCGATAGTCAGGCGGTCAGTTCCCGATTCATGGCAACAATTTCCTCGTGTGTGAAATTGCCACCGGGAGTCATGAACTTGGTCATCAGGGCATCCCGGTTTTGAGGCGCCCTCAACTTATCTGCCGCGCACAAGGCCGACTTCAACTCTGGCAACTTCAGTTCGGTGCAGTAGGCCGGTGTGCCTGGTTGCTGACGCCACGAGTCTTCAAGGCTACCAGCGGCAAGCGCGGTGAAGCCGGTATCCTCTACAAGATCTTGCGCGATTGCCTCAGCATTGATGTCACCGCCAGCTACAGGTAGGGCTATGCGTGAGGAAGCCCCGACTGGTTGGCCGTGGCCGGCAAGAGTTGCTGCGAGGACGGCATTCCATGCCTTAACAACCGGGCGGCCAATCTGCTCGCTTACCCAAACGCTCTCGGGCTTGCCGTCGTCCACTTCTTTGATCGCCCCGTCTCGTCCTGGATAGTAATTGGAGGTGTCGATGATGACGACCTTCTCGGGAATACTACTCAATGTTTGCCGCAGATCCGGGTACTTTGCAAAGGGGATCGAGAGGATTACGACATCCACGTCGGACGCAGCATCTTCTTTGGTCACCGCGTGCACACCGATTTTGTTGGCAAGGTTCTCAAGGGTATGAGGACTCTTCGAGTTTGCCAGTTTGACTTCATGGCCGCACGCAGCGAGCTTACGGGCAAGAGTCGCCCCAATGTTGCCTGCGCCGATAATTCCGATTTTCATTTCAATCGCATCCTCACCTACGAACAATAATCAAGCTATTAAGCGGTGCCGATCAATCCTAGAGCGCTGCGAATGAGAGCTTCAAACTGATTTTCCATGGCACCCATCTCGAGATCCATCATGGCGACGTCGTACTTGTCTGGTCAAAAAACTCAAGCACGCTGAGCGAGAGGCGACTGAGCGTCCAGGCAAGCAGATGCCATCTGGTTACAGCGATGGCATCAGATGCTACTCACACGGTTGACATCATTCTGCCGGTTGTTTGTATCCCGCAAGCATTTTCAATATCTCATGATGTGAACCGCTCGCTTCAGCAAACCGTAATGGCTTGGCGCGCTCGACGACAAGTTCGCGTGGGGTCGGAGAGATCTCGAGCAGTTCGAAGATTTCATCCAAAAACTCGTCCAAGGGCATGGCGTGTTCGTCGTTTTCCTGCCCAAGCAAAGTGGTACGTACACCCGGCGGCGCAAGCTCGATAACCTCGACCGGCGAGTCCTCTAGCTGCACTCGAAGACTTTGAGTGAACGAATGAACTGCCGCTTTGGTTGCGCTGTAGGTCGGTGTCGCAGGTAGCGGGACGAATGCCAACGCCGAACTGACATTCACAATCGTTGCACTGGGCTGCTTGATCAGCTGGGCGGTGAATGCATATACCATGCGAATCGTGCCAAGTAAGTTCGTTGTCACGATATCTTCGGCGGTGCTCAGGTATTCCGGGTCAGTCAGATCCTCCCAATGCATGATGCCAGCATTGTTTATGAGGACGTTCAGATTTGGGTGGCTGACCGCAAGCGCTTCGCTGGTGCGCTGGATGGATTGTGGATCGGAGACGTCCAGCAATACTGATTCAATACCTGGATGTTCCGACACTATCTTGTCGAGCAGAGCCTTGCGACGTCCCGCGATGATTACTGTGTTGCCCGCCTTGTGAAGCCTAAGTGCCAGACCAAGGCCGATACCTGAGGTGCCACCAGTAACCAGAATCGTATTGCCAGTGCTGTTCATAGTAAACTCCAGAAATGATGCGTAAACGGACAAGTGTCCACTTGTAAACCGTAACGGACAACTGTCCGCTTAGCAATACATTGAAGGAAAACTTTGCTCATGACTGACGAGTTGGTGATGCGTTCTGACGCCAAGAAAAACCGTGAACGGATACTGGAGGTCGCGGTGGTGGAGCTGACTAACGATCCTGCGGTTCCGTTGAGCACAATTGCGAAGAAGGCCGGGGTGGGGCAGGGCACGTTCTATCGCCACTTCCCTACCAGAGAGAAGCTGGTATTCGAGGTTTATCAATTCGAAATGCAGCAGGTGGCATCGTTGGCGGAACAGTTCCTCGCGACAAAACCACCTAAGGACGCCCTCCGAGAATGGATGGACTGCCTTGCTGAATATGCAATGACGAAGGCAGGACTCGCTACTGCGATACAACAAGCTGCGTCTATTTACGAGTTCCCAGGGAAGTCGGGATACGCTCCAGTCCAGGCAGCAGCCGAGTTGCTTTTGAGGGCAAATGAAAAAGCCGGAACGATTCGTAGCGGGATTACTAACGACGATTTCTTTCTAGCCATTGCCGGAATATGGCAAATGGATTCCCAGAGCGAATGGCGCTCGCGTCTCGCCAGATTGATGAACCTGGTGATGGATGGTCTGTGCGCTGGCAGCCCCGAAAGCCTAAAGAAAAACGTGTAGCCTTAAAAACCGGATACCGCGTCGTACGGCTAAAGGAATCGGAGCCCAGTGCCCTTTAGCTAAAGGCCGATTTAGCCTGATGCGGCGTGAGTAGGTGCCCACCGAGAAGCTGCGCGCCATCCAGTAGGGCGGCCCTATTGCCAGCGACCTTGTGGTCACTCCGTCCACCTGTGTCCTGGCTCGTGGACATTCACGAGGTCTCTCGGTCGCTGTCCTTCGAGACCCATAAGCAGATTTACCAGAGCACGCTGTGCCATTGCATGGCGCGTATCGATTGTCGCAGAGCCGATATGAGGCACGGTAACGACGTTTTTCAATTTGAAGAGCTTCGAGTTCGTGAGCGGCTCCTTCACATAAACATCTAAACCTGCTGCTCGTATCGTCTTTTCTTCAAGTGCTTGAATGAGTGCGTCCTGGTCAACCACAGGGCCACGAGAAACGTTGATCAAAATACTCTCCGAGCCCATCAACGCTAGCTCTTTGCGTCCGATGAGGTTTCTCGTTCCGTCCGTCAATGGCACGACCGGACAGACAAAATCAGCCTCGCTTAAAAGCTCTTCTTGCGAGACGAATCTTGCCCCGAGCTCTTGATCCAGCTGTGGTTTACGACTGTTGCCGCTGTACAAAATGTTCATTCCAAAACCGAAACGCCCTCTGCGTGCTATGGCTGCTCCGATTTTGCCCAGACCGATAATGCCCAACGTCTTTCCATGCACGTCACACCCAAAATGGGATGCGTCGATGGTTTTCGTCCAGTTCCCCTCTTTCGTCCAGGCATCAAGCTCAGGAATGCGTCTTGCTGTGGCGAGAATCAGGGCGAAAGCCAGATCAGCCGTGGTTTCGTTCAATACATCCGGCGTATTGGTCAACATGATCCCTCGGCTATTGAGATAGCTAAGGCCATAGTTGTCGTAACCAACCGATATGCTCGAGATGATCTCAAGGTTTTTAGCCGAAGCCAGCTCAGCTTCGCCTAGACGACGATTCCCGCCGATCAACCCATGAGCGCTGGGAATGGCAGCTTCGAACTGGGCATCCATGTCACCAAGCTCAGGACTCATGACGATGATGTTGTACTTGTCTTTGTAAGGTTCAAGCAGGCTGGGTGAGACGCGGCTGAAGGCCAGGATTGTCTTTTTCATGACGCTTTATTTCACCTGTTTTAAACTTAATTCGAATCGTGTTCTGACTTCAAAAAGGTCTTTGCCCACTCTCGGTAATTGTCCGAGAGTGTGTATTTAGAAAGCAGCTCAGGGAGGGAAAGCTCGCTCCCCTCTGTGCCGCTTTGTTCGCGCAGTGCCTCGTAACTCGCTTTGATAGCGGCCAAAAATGGAGCATGTCCATTGACCACGATCCTCACATTGGCTGCGCTCAGTTTCTCAACATCGCTCAGTGCCGGGTTTCCATAATTGATCAGCATGATCGGCACGGAAAGATGCGAGGTGAGTGCCTCCAAATGTTGGAAGTCCTTTACTCCGACAAGGCAAATCGCGTCAGCCCCAGCTTTTTGATAGGCCGTGGTGCGTGCAATGGAGTTTTCCAAAGTGGTAACGGCCGCATTCGTACGGGCGATGATGCTGAGGGCATCATCTGAACGGGCAAACCGCGCAGCGTAAATCTTGCTTGCGGCTTCTTCCATTTCGATAAGTACGTGCGACTGCTCGTCGTATTTGGCCGGTAGGTGGGTGTCTTCCAGCGTTAGGGCAGCAACACCGGCTTTCTGCAGCTCGGTCACTGTTCGCATTACATTGAGTGCGTTACCAAACCCATGATCAGCGTCCCCAATGATTGGGATCTGGCTGGCCCGACCGACTCTGGAAACCTGCTCGACATATTCATCAAGCGTGAGCAGAGAAATGTCCGGAGCTCCGAGCACTTGAAGCGAGGCGACGGAGCCACCTTGAATGGCAACTTCAAAGCCAAGGTCGGATGCCATACGAACCGAGATAGGATCGAACACGGAAGCAGCAAATTTGCAGGCGGTTCCCTGGAGTAAATCACCAAACGCCTTGCGCAATTCATGATGAGATCGCTCAATCATTTTGTCGGCTCCATCAAATTCATTCGAGGACTTCTTGGGATCGTTCCGCGTTGAACGAGACCTGGAAATCACTACCGGTCATGGCCATGGTTGAAGCGCAAATGACCGGTAAACGTTGCTGATTACTTTTGCGGCAACAATGCTTTTCGCGCTGCCTTTTCGTGTTTCATTGCGGCAATCTCCCGCTCGCAGGCTTCGACGTCAAAGGAGTTGTCCCATTTGGCAATGGCGATGGTGCCGATACCGTTGCCGATCAGGTTAGTCACGGCTCGCGCTTCGTTGAGGAAGCGGTCGATACCCAAAAGCAGGACAAGGCCTACCAACGGAATGGAGTGGATGGTTGTGAGCGTTGCCGCAAGGGTTATGAACCCGGCACCCGCCACGCCGGCGGAGCCTTTTGAGGTCAGCAGGAAGACACCCAGCAGAATCATCTGATCCATAAACGTCAGTGGCGTATTGGTTGCCTGTGCGATAAAAATCGCCGCCATGGTGAGGTAAATGCAGGTGCCATCCGCATTGAAGGCATATCCAGTGGGTAGCACCATGCCCACCACTGACTTCTTGCAGCCCAGCTTTTCAAGTTTCACCATCATTCGCGGAAGCACGGCCTCGGTTGAGCAGGTGCCAAGCGTGATGAGAATTTCATCTTTGAAATAACGAAGAAATTGCATAAGCGGCATGCCCGACCATCGAGCAACCGTACCCAGCACTACCACGATGAAAATCAAGGTCGTGATGTAGAGCGCGACCAGCAACTGGCCGAGTGACAGCAAGGTACCAATTCCGTACTTGCCGATAGTGAACGCCATGCCGGCACCGGCACCAATCGGAGCCAGACGCATAACCATTGCCACGATCTTGAACAAGCCTTGCAAGAATAGATCGATGGTGTTGATCAGCGGCTTGCTGGTTTCGCCCATTTGAACGAGGGCAACGCCCATCAAAACCGAAATCAAGATGACCTGAAGCATAACGCCATTCGAGAATGCGCCAATGAAGGTGCTCGGGATGATGTTGAGAAAGAAATCGATGGTGCCGCCCTGCTCACTGGCGGCTTGGCTGTACTTGGCGATAACGCTGGCATCAAGCGTGGTAACGTTGATATTCATCCCGGCGCCTGGCTTTACGACATTGACCACAATAAGGCCGATGACCAGCGCGATGGTTGAAAGGATTTCAAAGTAGAGCAGCGCCTTGACGCCGATCCGCCCGACTTCCTTGATGCTGCCCATCTTGGCGATACCAACGACGACGGTACCGAAAATAATAGGCGCCAACAGCATTTTGATGAGTTTGATAAAGCCATCCGCAAAAGGTTGGAGCTTGGCTCCGAATTGCGGTTCAAAGTGACCAATCGCTGCGCCGATGACGATACCGATCAGCACCTGCACATACAGCTGGCTGTACCAGCGGGACTTGGACTTTTCCACGGAAGCACCTCATTTTATTGTTGTGATGGGCATGTGGTTTGGCGTCAGTAGATGACGCCTGAGTTTGCGGCCTCTTTAAAAGAAACCGCAGATCGAGGTTGATTAGCCTTCGCCTAACTCACGCATGACTGCGTACAGGGCGGACTTGGCTTCGAAGCCAACACCTGGAATATCTGGCAGGCCGACATAACCATTTTCCACCTTGATTCCGTCGGCGAAGCCGCCGAAAGGCTGGAACACGTCGGGGTAAGATTCGTTGCCGCCCAAGTGCAGACCGGCTGCGATGTTCAGGGACATCTGGTGACCACCGTGCGGAACTACGCGGCGGGAAGACCAGCCCATTTCTTCCATCACTTTCAGGGTGCGCATGTACTCCACGAGCCCGTAGGACAGCGCACAATCGAACTGCAGGAAGTCGCGATCCGGGCGCATGCCGCCGTGACGCAGCAAGTTACGGGCGTCCTGGTGGGAGAACAGGTTTTCCCCGGTCGCCATAGGCAGTTCATAGTGATTGGCAAGCTCAGCCTGGAGTGCGTAATCAAGCGGGTCGCCGATCTCCTCGTACCAGAAGAGGTTGTACTTCTTGATGGCTTCAGCGTATGCAATACCGGTCTGAAGATCAAAACGACCGTTGGCATCGACCGCCAATCGACGACCATCCCCCACCACTTCGAGTACCGCTTCGATGCGACGGATATCTTCGTCCAGCGGTACTGCACCGATCTTCATCTTGACGACGTCGTAGCCACGATCCAGATAGCTCTGCATTTCTGCTTTGAGCTTGGTCTGGTCTTTGCCAGGGTAGTAATAGCCACCTGCTGCATAGACCCAGACCTTGTCGTCTGCCACCCCGTTACGGTAGCGGTCAGCCAGCAGGCGATAGAGGGGTTTGCCTTCAATTTTGGCAACGGCATCCCATACAGCCATGTCGATGGTGCCGACTGCGACCGAACGCTCACCGTGACCACCTGGCTTTTCGTTCGTCATCAGGGCTTTCCAGATGGCAAACGGATCCAGGTTGTTGTTTTTATGGTCGACAAGAGTATCTGGATCAGCTTCGGTGATCCGCGCCAGAAAGCGATCACGCATCAAAGCGCCTTGACCATAGCGACCGTTGGAGTTGAAACCGTATCCGATGACAGGTTTACCGTCGCGAATCACATCCGTGATAACAGCGACGACCGAGCAGGTCATTTTGGAAAAGTCGATGTAGGCGTTGGCAATTGGAGAGGCAATAGAAACTGTTTTTTCACGGATGTCTACGATACGCATGACGGGTTCCTCTTGTTGTTTGTGGCCCCACGTTATGCTTTGCGATGTCACCCGCCCAATGCTATTAATGCCGTACCCTATGCACAGGAGGCATGGCCCTTGGAACTCGTTTGGCTCGAAGATCTTTCAGCGCTTGCAGAGTACGGCAGCTTCGTTCGGGCGGCAGAAGCGCGGCATGTTACTCAGCCGGCTTTCAGCCGCAGAGTTCGCTCATTGGAGAACTGGATGGGCGTTGAGTTGTTTGTGCGTACACCGCAAGGCGCAACCCTTACCGAGGCAGGAAGGCAAATTTTGCCCAGTGCTCAGGAAGCGGCTCGACACTTGTACAGGATGCGCAACGAGGCTCAAGAGGTAGCAGGAATGGCAGCCAAGTCGCTGCAATTCGCAGCGACTCATTCCCTGTCATTTACATTTTTTCCGAAATGGCTTCGAAGCTCAGAAAACGGTGCCCCCATTGAGGCCGTTAAACTGCACTCAGATAGCATGGCTGTTTGTGAGCAGATGCTGATACATGGCCAGGTTCAGTTTCTGCTCTGCCACCGCCATCCCGATGTTCCGCCTTTACTGGCGCCTGATCAGTTCACCAGCAAGAAGGTGGGCGAGGACGTTCTCGTTCCCCTCACGAGTGCATCCACTAACTTCGGCACCTCTCCTGCGGCATTGCCATACCTCGCTTACACCCATGAGTCTGGACTGGGGCGTATCGTCGCCCACAGATTGCGTGGCAAGGAAGATTACCTCCACCTCAAACCACTTTTCAGCAGCCACCTGGCAGCGGTACTCATGTCCATGGCCTTGGAAAGCAAAGGAGTGGCGTGGCTGCCCAAGAGCCTCACCGAGCAAGAAATCCTGGATGGGCGCTTAGTCAGAGCGCTCGACGAAAGCTGGGATATACCCCTGGAAATTCATCTGACCCGCCCAAAAGCAATTCTCAGTCAGTCTGCCGAAGAATTCTGGGGCAGGGCGGGTAGTGACCCGCAGCCTTCCACATGACGCGTTGCGCTGCTCGTTAGAAATACACGGCGGCGAGGCAGAATTAAGCGCTGCGTGGCTTGATTCAGAGACTGTCAGGGTCGCCAAAGAACATTTTGACTGGGCTCTAGCGCGAAGGTTCTAGCCTAAAATAAACGAATTGTGCCCCCAGTTTTGCCCCCATTCGCACCGTGTGTGCCAGCGATCGCGAATGGCGAATTCTGACACAGAACTGGGTGGCCGTGGCTAGTATTCAGTGCGCCTGGTGGCAAATCCGCGGTCGTATGGAAGAGGATATGGGGAATAAGTCGATAGCCTTGATCGGAGTTGTCGGGTCTGGCTATCAGCACCCATCCTGAAATTGATTCGCGAGATGCTTGTGTTCTGTGTGATGTTGCAAGGGCACTGGTTGGTAGATCATGAACCGGCTCCACAGGTTCTGCGCTCTCTGATTGCGAAGGACGAGAGTCAGCATAATGGATTGACTCCCATCGCATGGCAGGTGCTCCAGCTCACCATGAATTTTTTTGCCCTGCAAATGCAGAGGGCCCACGCAGATGGCGTACTGGACTCCGAGAAGGTCTCAGGTTTGTTCTTTGGTGGCCCGGGTCTTGAGTTGATTGCACGCGAGGTCATCCAGCCGATTTTACTGGCGCGCCCTAGCCAATAACCTTCGACCTTCGACCTTCGACCTTCGACCTTCGATCATAGGTCATAGGTCATAGGTCATAGGCCGTTGGATTCGCTATCACAGCCTTCAATCCTGGTGCGGATGGGTCATTCCAATGACCAAGCCGCACCATCTATTATCGGGTAATCGCCAATCACTCGGTCGAGGATTAACCAGGGCAATGTTGGTCCATACTGGCAGGTTCCGTCTAGTTCAACCTCGCAGCCGTGGCGAATGCCAAGCCAAGAAACATGCCTTGATTAAATCGGCGAGCGGCTGACCAGCCCCCAAAGCCGTCATACACCCGCATTTTCACCCGAGTGGCGCGGCGGTTAGCGAACAGATAAGCAAAGTGCGGCTGCGCCGCACCGAGCACGGCAATCACTCGGGCCAATGCTGTTTCAGTGATGCACGCATGTCCATGGGCTCGGTGGTTAGTTTGCATTCCGCAGGGGCACCGTTGTGATGTTCCTTGGATCGATGAGCAATTTCAGACCGGAGGCGTTCGCTTGGTCGAGCCCATATTCTTCCAAGTCATCGACCTTCGGTCGAACATCAAGGGCCTCGAAGCGGGTGGATCGATATTGCCAGTCAGGATCTTCGGTCTTTACAAAGAACACCTTCGCGCTGAAAGCGATGCTGGTATCGGCAAATGACGCGATGTTGAAATACAGCCCTTCCGCAGGGGGAAATGCCTCTTCAATTTCTATAGCTTGAAATTCAAAGCGCGCGTCGGGCTGCGGGTTTAGCAGGATGTCCACGGCCATCCGTGCTTCATTCGCCTCCCAGAAAGCATCGAGCGTCAAACTAGCAGTGGAGCGCATGCCAGCGTTTGTTAGAAGACGCAACCACCCGTCCGCGAATGTGGAAATGAGCGGCAGTTCTTCGATGTACGGCCCTGTGACCGGTTGATCGACATGCAACGTGATCGCGGGAATTTTTCGGTTTCCGGTAATCGTCAAGGTCGCGCGACCAGATGACATGAGCGTGAGCGCGCGAAGTAGCTCTGCCCATTTCTCCAAGGTTTGCTGCATATCATCGATCGAGCCGATGCTTTCAAGTTTCAGTCCCGTTGGAGTCAGACGGATGATCATTTCTGCGGAGCGGATCAGAAGCTCCGGTCCATGAAGTTCTGAAAGCGGCGGTCCGATAAACATTTCAGCGTCGAACCGTGCAGCTTGTCCGAAGCCTAGGCCACGTATCGAAATCTCGCAGAAACCCAGGGCGGGAGGCGTAAGATAAAGCGCCTCGATGTCGTCAAAAAGTGTGCCTTGATAGGGAAGGCGTATGCCAAAACGGCTATCGAACACTTGGAGATGGCGCGGTTTTAACGGCGCAAGGCCGAGTAGGATATTGCTGAAATGCTCCGGACCTTCGATTTGAATAACGGCTTCTGCCTCGTACCGGCCATTCTCATAACCGAGTTTGACAAGCTGCCGCTGCTTCTCGATTGTGTAGGCGCTAGGATTTTGCCCACACGCGTCACTCAGCGCGGCCAACAAGCCCCCGGGTGTCGGTTTGAAACGTAACCCAATTTTTTCGTAGGCGTAGCTGATATCGGTGTGGTTGATGTCATGCGCCTTACGAGCCTCCGCGAGCCTCAACCGTTTAAGAATGCGTGCGAGCTCTTTCCCTATAAGATGGACGAGATACGCGGTGTGGATTTCGCCGTCACTGCTCAGGCAAAACACGATGATGAGGGCGGGCCGAGGATCCTTGGCCAGGCGTTCAATGGCCGAAAGGCTTAGACGGATACGGTTCCCGGTGCGGCCGAGCGTTGATTTCAACTGAACCCGAGCAGCATTGGTTAGACGTTGATCGAGAGGCAACGACGGTTGTCCGGCCAGCGCCATCGGGAATTCGACGATAAAGTCCCAACCCATGACGTCGATGGCGCTCTTATTGCAACAGAGAGCAGCGCGTTCGCAGAGCAATTCGAACTGTCGCTCCCCAATGCGGCCGATGCGATCGGATTCTAGTTCGTTTGCCATTTAGCTCTCGATACCTCTAATGGTCATGTGCGTGATAGCACTTGCGCCATGTCTAAGCGTCGATGAATCAGAGAAACGATCGACATCAGGTCTTGTGCGTCTTCCTTGGTCATCGCCCAATGTATTCGGGCCTCATGCGCGGTCGGATTGCGAAACATGCCGAATGTACCGCGGACAAGATTGGCAAACCCACTCTGCTCGCTACGTTCGCTAGCCGTTGACAGCGCGTTGATAGCCATGAGAGGGGGATTGCCAGAGAGAACACGATCCACCAGAGCAGATCCGTCATCGGCTATTCCGGTGCGGGTACGCATCTTGTCAGCAACGCTTTTGACAGCTTCTTGCGCCGCATGAAAGTAGTTGTCAACGAGAAGTTCGGCGCGGCAGAATTTCAAGACATCTGGGTGAACCCCTCGCCCTTCAAGGTCCGCGCGCAAGTCGCGAGCCCTCTGCAGAGCTTCTGGCAAGGTATTGGCTACATCCGCCGACTTCAGCTCGCCGGCCTCATCGACCACAAGCCCGGCGAACACAAGCGCCTGGTTCAGGCGAGCCCGCATTGGCTCGTAGCGGTTAGGCTCGTGAATGTAGCGAGCGGGCTTCATGGCGCGCCGAATGAACTCGAGGATGTTGGTACGGTTTCGTTTGGTGTTCTGGCATTCTGCAAAAGCGTTGTAGATACGTACGCGCTTCGTCATAGGTCCGGGATCGGCAATCTTGCACGAGGTCAGCAGGTGCTCGATCTCAGGTCCGCTCAGACCCTCTGTGGTATCGCCAAGCGCGCGGGCGATCGCATCTAACTGATCTTGCGAGAAAAAAGCCATGGGCATCACCGGCCGTTTGATAGGCGGCGCAAGAAAGTCCTCGCCGTAATGAGCACTACGTGTAATCGGAAGGTGCTGTGATCCTCGTCGGAAAGGCCCGGATGGGAGCCTTCCGAGTGGAGCATCTTGAAGAGACCGTTGATGTAGTTCTTTCCATCCTGCGTCCATTCGTTACGGTCCACAGCAAGAAAACCGATCTCCGCAAGGAGTGCGCGCCGGTTCTCAGAGCTTGGGCGATGAGCCGCCTCTAGCGGCCGGATATTACGGGCTATCTCGTCCAACAGGCTTTCGAAGAAGGTCCGAAGCTGGCTATTGCAGGCCGCCCAGTCGCCGCGTGTGTGGGCTTCAATCGCCTGGTCAATATGACCGAGAGGGATAACGAACCCGAAAAATTTCAGGAGGCGGTGGACCTCGTCGTCGGTTTCAGGAAGTAGGACCTCGCCGGGCAGAGCGGCGCGAATGGAGGCGTTTAGCCCATGGTCATCAAAGACGAGCACATAGCCGTCCCGCGCCAAGCTCCGCGCGAAAGCTGCATGCAAGGATTGAGTTTGATCCTGTTGCTCCAGCTGCGCGGCCTGTCGAATTACGGCCTCACCCAAGCTCATGGTGCCATCAAGCGTCTGAACTACGGTCTCGGCGCGTTGCACCACGATGCGGCCGAGGAGATCGCATTTCTTGGCCACGCTAAGGCTAGTGCTTGAGGTGATTTCATCCTCGAGGCCAAGCCGGAGCACAACCTGATTAAAGCGTGCCTGCGTGTTCTGCTCTAGCAATTCGACTGCAGCAATGAGTGTAGGTCGAGTAAAAGGCATGGATCGCATAGGGTATGTTCACACTCGCATCAGTACTTCTAATCGGGTACCAAAGATGGGCATTGCACAGGCATCGCATCGTTAGCGTCCAGCCCGTAGATCGAGGTGATCAAGCTCTTCTAAGGTGTGAACTACTGACTCCACAAGCTCTGCATCAAAATCATCGCGGTCAGCTTCTTCGTGCGTTCCCTTGTTAAGGTAGGTCCACACTAGGTTAGTGGCTGGGATTCCCAAAATGCGATCATAGGCCGTCAACAGGGGGCCTTTGTTGGCATGGTTGAATGTTTGTGCATCCCGTAACTTCTTGACCAGTGCTTCACAAAGGTTTCTCAACCCGGGCTCGGCACCAACCCCGGCGAGCATGATATTTAAGACACCCTGGTCGTGACTGCCGAGCCAACGCCATACCTTTTCAGACAGCATTTCTAAGGCTTGGCGTGACGCTGCTAGGGCATCTCTATCATTCAGGGCCTCTCTTGCGGCCCTAGCCTTCGCGATGTAGTTTGCGCTAGGTACGTTTCCGGTCACTCTGGGTTGATAGTTGCCGTCATGATGGCGTAACAGATAGACTTGGCAGCCATTGCGTCTCTGGACGGGGAGATGTTGCTGGATGTCCTTGATGAATTCGTTGCTGTGACAGGTGACGATTAATTGAGTTTGAGCAAAGTGGTCACTTTCAAAGATTGTTTCTCGGATACCGCCTCGATGATCGTGGTCGATTGCATTAATGGCGTCGTCGAAGACGATGACAGGGCATTCTATGCTTTTCGCCTTAGCCATGAGGATTGCCAACCCGAGGCAGCGAATATGGCCTTCGCTAAGTATGTGAAGTGCATCGACCCGAGCTCCCGGATTACCTTGGAAGCAGATCTCAATCTTCCCTTCACCTCCAATTGGAAGGTGCAGTGCGAATAATTTGTCCTCATCCCGATCATTGCGATTGAATGCGTTGTAAAGATCCTTGGCTGCGTCGTTGAGTCCCGCTATCAACTGCCCCGGGAGCTGATCCCTATAGGACCTTAGTTCTACAAGAAATCGGTCATAAGTCCCCTTGAAGGGGGTATCCCGCTCTATGTCGAGAATCTCTTGGTTCGCTTGGGCGATTAGCTCAGCATTTGTTTCGTCGAATGCATTGATACGGCTATTTGCAGCCTCAACGTTCTCTTGCAGTTGCTGTCTCTTAAGATCCTGGGCTTGAACCTTGAGCTGGAATTCGTTGAGCCGTCGACGCTCCGTAATGTGCGGCTGGCGATCCTGCTGAGCTTGCAACGACGCAACGTCTTGTGCTGCCATGCGATCCACCACAGACAGGATTTCATCAAGGGACGGTAGTGCATCTTGAATCACCACCGTTTGGGGGTAGATGCTTGACCACCAACGTTCAACCGGTTCTTCTGGAAGCTGACCAATCCACTGGGAAATGGCCTTATTTTCTCCGGGCTGGGCATCGATGAAAGCGGCGACGGGACTGAACATCTGGCGCAACTCACGTGACGCTTGCCCAAACGTGGTCTGCGTAACCTGCTGCTGCTCCTGGAGAACACCAAGCTCTTCAAGCTGTTTAAGCCCTTCACCCGCCCTTAGATATGGATCTGCAGCTACGTGAGTCTGACCTTTCAGTGGGGTGTCACAGGCCGGGCACCGGTCTCCCACGACTTCTTGTAGGGCCAGGACCGAGTCATAAAGCGCCTTAAAAGAGACTTGGTCGCTTCTGGCGCGAAGAGCTTCAACGATGTCTTTGAGCTCCTCATCACATTTGTGTGTTTTCTCAAAAGCATCTAGAAGGCCCTGGCGCGTTACGCCGAGCACATTAAGCGGTACCGCTTCCAAAATCGCTTCGAGTTCCTGAAGGCGACCCGGAGTTTCGGCGGTACCGATAAGCTCTTTAAGCACGTCATATGTGATCTCGGCGTCGTACTCCTTCGCTAGGGCTGCCTCTTCTTCCGCCAGTGCTTGCTGGGATGCTGCTTCATTTTCAACGGTCGTTCTATCTGCTGCCAACGCATTTCGGCGAGCAGTCAATGTGGTCTGTTGTTCGCCGAGAAGGATAAGCTGCCCATCGATGCTCTCATTGAAATGGCCCACGAACTCATTGAACTGATCCATGCCGAAGAGAGTGGCAATGAGTTCCGCTCGTTGGGCATTGGGGCGTGCGGCGATTCTGGAAAACGCGTCGATCCGGTTCTTTTCTACGAAGCAGAAACGATAGGTGTCAGCGTTGGCAACGACATTTATTTCTCGCCCTTGCTGATCGGTCGCTTTCAGTATTGGTGCGTTGAATCGCCCATCATGGACATTGGCGAGATAAGTGCGGGCTGCAATGCGCTTGCTTCCCGCCTCTTCGACATCTCCCAAGAGCGCGTACTCCAGTCCTTCGCACAGACTGGTTTTGCCGCTACCGTTGGGGCCGTAGAAAAGGACGATTTGCTTGGTGAGGTCGAATGGCTCGGCTGCTCGAAAGCCTCGAAATGGACCGAGTGTCAGATGTCGAAGTTTCGCCCAAGGCCATGTCCCGAGATCAGCCTGAGCAACTGCGACCGGAGCAATATCTGCGGTACCCTCGAGTTCTCGTCGAATCAGCTCAACTAGGTATATGGATCGCTGGCTTCGTTGACGCGAGGTCCCAGCCAATTCATCGAATTTCGACAAAACCAAGGCAGCTAGACGACGGACATCCGCAGGGATGTCTTTTTCAGTCTGATAAAGCCATCCCACAAAACGCTCAAAATCCTGCCTGGCCGATGCCATATCCTCTCCTTTGGTACCGCCTCGTTGCGTCCAGCTTAGCGTAATATCATCTTGATGGCGTCTTCATTTGCAATGTATGAAATTCAAGCGTCAGGCAGAATATTGGGTACGAACTGCGATGCCTCGAGCCGTCCGATACGAAGCTCCAAAATCTACAGATAAACGAGTATTTGCAGCCATACTGTCGCTGCTTGAAGCGCACAAGCCTGAATGGGCGGCTTTCCTGGGCTACTCCATAAGCTGGTGCATACGGGACCCCTTATATCTGGAGGCTTTTCGAGGTATATCGCGAGGCGCCTGTTTAAGGTCGTTCTAACCTAGCGGTGTGGTCCTCATGCTTTCTCCATAATGCTCCTGTGCCGCGGCTCTTACGTTGCGAGGGTAGGGGGTTGAGGAATAGGGATAGTCGGCCAATTGCCATTAGTGGTAGCTTCCGTACTAACACGCGCGTCTGCTATCCCTAAGTGACTCAGGATGCCGACGTGACCGGCTCGATTCAAGCGATACAGGGACGTCATGGTGCTTATCAATATCCCATCGAACAAAGGTGGGCCTGCGGCAAGGCAAGGTTTCAAGTACCAGGATCACGTTGCCGTTTCCTTCATACTGAAGATGCTTCGCGATAGCAGTTACCAGCACGTCGAGTGTGAGACTGCTGACGACATCGTGCTGGTCTCTCGCCAGTCTGGTGAGACGGTTAACGAATATATTCAGGTCAAAACCACCGAAGGTGACAGCAAGTGGAACCAGAGTGAAGCAACAGCTCTGGACAGCGGTCGGGCTGAAACTTCTCTACTGCAGAAGTCACTGCTATGTGACTGCCGCCCTGGAAAAGCTCTGTTTCGAATGGTCACCAAGCGCGATACCGCCAAAGCTTTGAGTTGCTTCAAGTTAGAGCTTGAAAAGCGAACTCAGCCTGACCTTGCGACCAGTCGTGGGACAGCCCTTGCTAAGAAGTTTAAGAAAACACGATCACCCATGGGGCGTGACTTTTGCTATTGGGCGGATAATTTTGTGTGGCAGATCTGTGGCGATGTGGACGCGCTGGAGTCAGTGAATCTGCGTAAGCTTGCAGAAATAATCGACATTCAAGGCTCGTGGCCTACGCACAAACAACAGCAGGCAATTTACGCGGAATTTCTGAGCTGGGCAGATGATGCGGCAACCGCAAACGTCATCTCAGAATCTATCCAAAAGGTCATTACGCGCGCGAATGCCATGGATCGCCTTGATGCACTCTTGGCGGCGGCTGATAGCAAAAACATCACTTACTCGAAGCCCTATAAATCCAAGCCTCCGCCGTTTCTGGTCGAATTCCATGCTGCAACCGACGAGGGATTGCTACGAAGCCTGACTGGGTACGACGTTCAGTATGACTTTGGCGAGTGGAGGCATAAGGAACTTGCTGAGCACCTGGTTCAGTGGCTTCCCGAGTTCTGTTTACAAGCCAGCGAGATTGTGAATTTTCAGGTTCACCATGCTCAGACGATTCTGTCGAAGGCGATTGCTACGTTCACTCAGAATGGCATGGAGCGCGATAAGTTAATTGCAGAACTAATCCTGCATGTGATTTTGAGAAATAAGGAAAATAGCGAGCCTATCGCGTGCAAAGTATTTTTTGCCTCAAAGACAGGCCTATCCGAGTTCGGGAACGCCCATATTGTTCAGCGCTCAGGCGAGGTTGATCAACTCTGGTTGGGGTTGGCGAGGATGATTACTGTGGGAACCATGGCCCAGACTGTGGCGCAGGTTTGCAGTACTCTGGATTCGACAATTAACAAAGCCGCACTGACCAACGAGCGCGAGATCATTATCTCGCTGCGCGAACCGAATCACCTTCGCTCCAATTCGGAGGAGTTGAACAAAGCATTAGAACGAAACGCGCCTGCTGAAGAAATGCTGAAGGTGCTGTGCTTTCCTGTGTTATTGGCTTATGACAGTGATGCCTTATCCTCTGGATACCTCTCCGACTATATTGATCGGCTGAAGCACGAGATCAACGATCACTACAGTTCATTGAAAGTCCATCTGCCGAAGAAAATGGATCAAATCCGAATTGCTGTGTTCCTTGTTCCTATCGAAAGCATCCAGAACTTGATCAAAGAGTTTAACTCACGTTGCAGGGTTTAGGCTGACATGAGATATGAAGTAGTTAAGGAACGACTCGAACGGCTCGGTGAAGATTCAAGCTCCAGGATCGAGCTTCTCCAAGCTATCAGTGTTGCCGTGAACCGGGGGAACCCAGAGTGGGAAGGACGGGACCTCGTCATCCGTGCGCTGGATAAATTCGCCTTGTTTGGTGAAGTTGAGCAATCCCTTTTGCTGAGTATGATCCGCGCGGTGGGCCTATACCCTTACATCACTCCGTACCTCGATGGAATATCGATTTCAGACCGTCTGGCCTATGAGGTGCATCGGGTGGACGGAGTTGAAGCGGGCATGGTTTTTCATCGGCTGCAGGCTCATGTGTTCAGCCTGCTGATGCAAGGACGCAACGTCGTGCTGAGTGCCTCAACAAGCGTCGGTAAAAGCTTGGTGATAGACGCCGTTCTGGCCCAGGAAAAATTTCGCAAGATCGTGGTCATCGTCCCAACCATCGCCCTCATCGACGAAACGCGCCGACGTCTGGTCAAGCGCTTCAAACAGAGGTGCAATGTCATTACACATCCGACTCAGGAAGCCGACGACGCACGAGTAAACGTTTACCTGCTGACCCAGGAGAGAGTCCTCCAGCGTGACGATCTACAGGACGTCGGCTTTTTCGTCGTAGATGAATTCTATAAACTTGACCTGTGCAGTGACTCGGAAACTGGCAGCCGTGCAATTGATTTGAGCTTGGCTTTCCACAAGCTGGCAAGACAGGGGGCGCAGTTCTATCTACTCGGCCCGCATATCCAAAATATCCACGGTCTTGACGCTTATGAGTACAATTTCATCCCCTCCAATTTTTCCACAGTGGCCGTCGATGTTGAGTATTTCAATTTGCCGACCAACGGAGATGCACGCAAGGACAAGCTCCTAGAACTCTGCCGCAAAATTGCCACCCCCACGCTCATCTACTCTCAGTCGCCAGCAAGCGCTAACAAGGTTGCACAGCTCCTTATCGAAAAGGGTGGGTTTTCGCCGCTCGCGCAGACCCAAGACATTGCTCAATGGATCGCGAAGGAATACCACCCCCAGTGGAACGTCGCCAAGGCCATATCGCTTGGTATCGCCATTCACCATGGTGGCGTCCCTAGAGCGTTGCAACAGTATTTTGTGAAGCTCTTCAACGAGGGGACAATCAAGCACATCATTTGCACGTCAACGATGATTGAGGGGGTCAATACCTCAGCAGAAAACGTCATCATTTATGACCGCCGGGTTAGTAACAC
Organism: Pseudomonas lini; assembly: GCF_964063345.1. NCBI lineage: Bacteria > Pseudomonadati > Pseudomonadota > Gammaproteobacteria > Pseudomonadales > Pseudomonadaceae > Pseudomonas > Pseudomonas lini. The sequence goes on along the minus strand of NZ_OZ061318.1, from coordinate 116,360 downwards.
GCCGTTCGATTTCTTCACGTTCAAGAACATTTCTGGCCGCGCGGGTCGCATGAACCGCTACTTCATCGGCAAGGTTTACATGCTGGAGGCTCCGCCGGAAGAAAAAGATCTCACTGTTGATTACCCGATCGGACTGCAGAACGAAGATTCTCCGATGGGGCTTTTGATGAAGCTAGAGCCGGAGTACCTCACGGATATCTCCCGTCAACGGCTGGATCGGGCGTATGCGACACCGTTGCTGTCTACTGCGACCCTCGTCGAAAATCGGCATATCCCGGTTGACCGGCAGATAGAGATCGCCGAATCAATTATCAGGAATCTTGCAGTGAGTCGCCGAATGCTCACTTGGAAAGGAAACCCTGAACAAAACCAGCTCGAATACGTGTGCACCTTAGTCTGTGATCACCTTCAGACCAAACTGATGGATTATGGAATCATTTCAGGCCCTCAGCTCGCCTTTCATATCAACTCTATCCGAATGGAGAAAGACTTCTCAGCGTATCTGCAGAACGCAATCGACACTAACCGAGCGGGCACCACTGCGAGCGAAGCGATCAACCTTCGTCTCAAGTTTATCCGTAACGTTCTGTGCTATCGCCTTCCTCGTGATTTTATGGCCATAAGCAAGATCCAGGCGGATGTCTTCACCCAGCGCAATATTGAGCCAGGAGACTTCAGCTTCTTCTCTGAGCAGATGGAGAACCTTTTTCACGATCCCTTACTGACGGCGCTGGACGAATATGGGATTCCCACGCAGGTCTCGACGCGTATTAAGAGTTCAATTCTTCCATCTGACAACCTGAATGACCTGCTGAACAAGTTACGGCACTTGGCGATCCACCTGGATGGAATGCAGCTGTCCCCGTTTGAGCGAAATATTATGAAATGGGCGATTGCCGAGATGTAACTCTAAGGCGCTGGCAGGGAGCATCTGCAGGGTCAAAGCGTGGTGCGTTCGGCTTCGACTTGTGCCCTGTGAGATGTATTTAAATCGTTGAGCTGGCAACAGGGACTGACGCGCAGTGCGCAATCCTTCGCCTGGTTGCCTGAGTCGAGTCTGGGATGTTACGGACATTTAAGATTTTTCAATTTTTAAAAAAATATTGTCCGAAGGCACCGGCGTAGCTTCGAATAATAGTTTTGGTTTTTCTAGCAAATAGCCCTGGAGTTTTCCTTTCTTCCGAGGACCTTCCACCTGACAGACCCAAATATTTAAACCATTGTCGCGCTTCCTGTGGACCTTCAGTTTCTCAAACTGCTTCTGCACCCAACGCCATTCTTCGATCTCTTGGCAGGTGCCCTGAGAGATACCGGGGAATTCTTGCGTATAGCGTTGGAAGAGACCAGGCGTGACCAGAAATACGCTGCCACCCACCGTGTGGATTTTGGCCTTGCTGTCGTTGATGATCAGTTTGTGGCTCAGAATGCCTTCCTTGACCCAATTCAGGAATGTCTGGCCTGGGCTATCCGGTTGAAGCGTTGAAGTTTCGACAGTACTTTCTGACAGTGCATCTCTGGCCTTAGGCTCTTCCAATTCGAACATGTCCAGCAGCGTACCGAGGTAATCGGCATCCTCTTGCGCCATGGGATCCGGCTGCGGTTGGCTTTGACCTGATCCTGCACTGCCTGTCTCGGGCGCTGGTGTTGGTACCTGGTTGTCAGTTGAGTGGTCATGGGCCGCAATGTTCACCGTTCCGCTGAACGCCTCAGGCCGGTTTTCGTTCCCCCAGATTAGCGCCGGTTGAAGGCGCAGAAAGGTAAAGTTCTGCTGCCAGTTTCCCTGTGCCACAAGCGCGGTCCAGATGGCTTTGCCTTCTGGGGTGGACTCGACTAGCCCATGCGACTGGAGTTCGTCGAACACAGCGATGTTGGACGAGGGAATGCCCTCAATCGATTGCGACAGCAGATAGGCTCGTAGCTTGTCGGTGACCGTCTTGCTGACGAGCCAGAGGGCGTCTTGAGTCAACCAACCCGCGGCACCCGGCTGGTTGAGTTTCAGCTCGTGTTGAACCAGGTGACGCAGTCCGCTGATCAAGTGATGTTGCAGCGAATGAATCGGCGCTTGCAGCGCCTTGCTCGGGTTGCCGCCAATGTTCTGCGCGGTGGAGACGCGGTCGGCTTGAATCACCAACTCACCGAGCACGCCGGCACGTTCGTACTGGCCCGCCAGGACATACAGCAGGCTGGCCCACAGTGACGGAAATCCACTGAGCCAATCGAGGATTGGGCGATCGAGAATCTGGGTGTAGAGCAAACCCGCGGCCGCGCCGTGCAGGTGGTAGTCACGATCCTTGAGGTAGCGAAAACGGTAGGGCTGATCCAGGGGACCGTGCCAAGGATGCCAAGGACGGCCATCCTGGCGTTCGATCAGCAAGTCCACGGCGATCTTGCCAATGTCATGCAGCAGGGCGCCGTAGGCGATACCGGCGGACCAGGCGTCGGTCTGGGCGGCCTGGTCTTCGGGCGCGGCGCCAGTGGGAAGTAGATACGACTGGCGCAGCTTCAGACTACAGGCGACCAACTCCAGACCATGGTCGAGCATGCCGCCGAGATAAGCATGATGGTGCGTCTCGCTGGCCGGGAGTTGCTGGACCTGTTCGGCGTAGCGATGGATCGGCTGCAAGTAGAGATGAGTGAATTGGGCGTGGGAGAGGGCGGTGTACTGCCAGATGCGATCGAGCAACTGGCGGCGGTGCTCCGCTGCTAACAAGCTGTGGGCCGACTCGATGGGCAGGTAACCTTCGGCGACGCTCACGGTCGGAGGCGGCTTCTGCCTTTTGTGGCGAAACAAACCGAGCATCGTGACCTCCGGGAAGTGACTGGGTCAGCGGCCTTTTAGCCTTTTCGGATAGCGCTCTTACCCTTGAGTCCCCATTCCCTTCCAACCCTTACCCGTCCTTTTGGCGCGAGTCCCTTTATGCGGCAATGGGAATACCGATTTCTCCGGGTACCGTTTAGTTGCCGAGCGAGGAGGGAGCCGGTTGGTGCTGTGCCATGATTTCGCTGATCAGCGGTAGACAATGATCCAGCGTCATATCGCCGACTATGAGTGATCGGTGAGGTGATACCGGTTCCCAGGGGGGCGGTCAAATCAATGATCTGAACGAGGTCGGCTGCAATACTCTTGTCGAGCTATCAGCGGTATCGGGTAGTCGTTTGCGGCCCTGTTTGTGAGCACGGATCGCATCGCGCACTTATTTGAAACACGAATGTTCCAATCGGATCGCTCGCAAATAACCTTCTGCCGCTCTGAGCTCCTACCTAGCGCCGATAACCTTCAGCTTGGGAGGTTCCTACGCAACCCAACTCGGAGTCTAAGTTCTTAAGCTGCGGCGATGGATAGCAAGCTTTCGAGTTGGCGTGGTATTTGCCTGAAGTTTCGGCACTCGTATGTCGTACTTGGGGAAGTGAATGTCGCTATCAAGCAATTCCATGCAGTTATCCTCCGCCGAAAAGCACTGGTTACCCTGGTTTGGCAAGACAGGAAAACTGGCGATGAACTGGTCCTGCCGACTCAATCGGTCTGCCTATCCGGTGATTGAGCAGACATTCGAGGCTATTGCCGAAACCCGAGTCAAATTGCTGCACAACTGGACTCGGGAGCAGTGGGAACACTTGGCCGAACTGGCCGCGACCCTTAGCCGCGACTTCTCCCATCTCGACAATCATCCGCTGCTGGACAAGCTCGGCCAGGCCGAGGACTTTTCCGAACTCTTTGTCGTCGATACAGGCGGCGCAGTCATCGCCTCGACCTGGAGTGGTCATGGCAAAAGCAGCCCCTGCAATCCCAAAGCATTGGCCGAAGGTTTGAAAGCTCCGTTTCTCCACGGCCCTTACAGCGATCCTCTGACTTTGCAGATTGGTCCCTCATCTTCGCGCTTTCACGATGAGGTCACGCTGATGTTCTACCAGCCCCTGAAGGCTGACGGCAAAGTCCTTGGCTGTCTCTGCGGTCGCGTGCCGAATGATGTCTTGAGTGACCTGATCCAGCGTGAGGCCGGGCATATTTTTGCCGAGTCGGGAGATAATTATCTATTCATGGTCCAGTCGCGCTTCGATCCAACGATTCAGCCGGGTATTGCCCTGTCTCGTTCGCGCTTCGAGGACGGTACGTTCACTCGCGGCGAGAATCTCAAAAGTGGCGTGCGCACCCCCTGGAAGACCGTACAAATACAGCGCCACACCGAACTGGAACTGCGCTTCACTGATCCGGCGACTCAACAATTGCACCCCGGTGTGCGGGAAACCATTCGCACTGGCTCCAATCTGTTCGTCACCTATCCCGGCTACTCGGACTACCGGCACATTCCGGTGGTTGGCAAGGGCGTTACTTTCCAATTGCCCGGTTCGCCTGACCGCTGGGGCATGATGTGCGAAGCCGATCTGGAGGAAGTCTATCGACGGCGCTCGCTGAGTTACGGGTTAATGAAACCTTACCTGGCAACCATGGTTGGCTTGTTCACCTGCAATTTCCTGGTCCAGCACTACAGTGGTCTGGAGCAGAGCCTGATCGATGCTTGCGAGACTTTGAGCATGCTGGCGGCTGCGCTCCTGTTCAGCACTTTTGGCCCGAAGCGGTTGGCTGCGCGTCTAAACGAAATGACCGGTGTGATCAGGACCATCGCTGAAGGCGAGGGCAATCTGCGTCAGCGCCTCGACACCACGCGTATGGCCAACGACGAGACCGGAGATATGGGCCGTTGGATCAACAGTTTTATCGACCATCTGGATGCGGTCGTTGGGCAGGTGATCAAGGCCAGTCACAGCGTCGGCAAAACCAACCAGCTGATGCTCGGCCGCAGCCAGGAGGCCAGCCTCACCTCCGGCGAAGTTGCGGAGGCGGTGCATCGCATGATGATCATCGTCGAAGAGCAACTGGGCGAGATCCAGCAAGCCTCGGCCAGTGCCGAACAAATGAAGCAAGCGATGGACGAAGTGGTCAGCCGAGCCCGCGAGCAATTTCTCGCGGTACAGGTGGGGACTCAGTCAATTCGCGATGTCGTGGAGCGGTCTTCTTCGAGCGTGCAGTTGCTTGACAGCCGGATGGCACAAATCGGCAATATCACCGGCCTGATCAGCGACATCACCAACCAGACCAACCTGCTGGCGCTGAACGCCGCCATTGAGGCCGCCCGCGCCGGCGAACATGGTCGTGGTTTTGCGGTGGTAGCCGATGAAGTTCGAACCTTGGCCTCGCGCACATCCCGCGCCGCCGACGACATCCGGCAGATGGTCGAAGGCCTGCAAAACGAAACGCAAAAAGCCGTGGGCTTTATGGAAAACGGAGTCAAGGATGTTGACAACAGCCTGCGCCTGGCCGAAGAGGCATCCTCGGAAAATGTGCAACTGCATCAGGCAGTGGAAAGCATGTTCAGCATCATCCAGCAACTCAATGAACGCAGCCTCGACTATGGCAAAACGATCAAGCAGGTCGACCAGTCGTCCGCAGAGATGCGCCAGACGGTGATCGTGCTACAGACCAGTGCGGAAACGGTACGGCTCGATGCCAATAAACTGCAAAAGCTGGTGGGGCTGTTCGAGGTGAGCAACAACTCCCGGCAAAGTGCTGCTTGAGGCTTTGTCGCGTACTTCAGAGTACGGCAGATCGGTGAAGAGTACGGGGTTGATCCGGGCCGTCATCGAAACGCTGGCTCATAGTTTTGGTGAGGAACCCAGATAATAAAAGACTGAAATATTGCTCACTCTCTTGCTGTGCGGTGAGTACATCGATGATCTAGTTAGTGTTGGGTACGGAGAACTCGGTACACTGCGGTGCAAATTTTTGTGAGTCCTATCATGACCCTCACTGACGCCACACTAGTGCTGCTGCTTGCGGCACGCATCCATGGGACAGACGAAGCCGTCAGGGCCTCGGCGAAGAGCGTGGTCAAGAAGTTGCCGCGCAGTAAACGCGATCTGATCTACAAGGTGATCGACAGCCGAAGTCCGCTCGAACTAGTGGATTTTCTGGCGCAGAACCTGGATACGTAACGGCGTGCTGCGGGTGTGCACCCATCTGGTGCTCTTTGCGTCAGAGTCCCGCGGCATGGCCCTTTTTTCTGAGTACCGGTACAGAAAAAAAGGGCCTAACTCGCGTTGGGCCCTGTGAAGCACTTGCAGTGGGTGAGGTAACAATTAAGCTCCATCGTTCATACATAGTGAGTCATCCAAGACCGCTTGCTGCAGTTGCTGCTCCAGGTTGAGCACATACTCCGAGGCGCTGCGGGCATGACCACTGGCGCGGAAGATCGCGCGTTTGTCAGCCTTAAGCAGGCCGAGCCAGGAGTCGATGTAGCCCTCGTGCCTAAGCTCTCCCTGTATACCGGTGTAGGCACATAAAAAAGCTGCGCCCATTTCGGCGATCAACTCCTCAAACGCGTAGCCTGGCGAGCCGAACGGACAGGATGACGTCACGCCTTCGCGCTGCAACCGAGAGTGATGCCCGGTCCAGTGCGTCAGCTCGTGCAGTGCGGTGGCGTAGTACCCGCCTTTATCGTGAAATTGCGCTTTTGTCGGTAGTTGGATGAGATCCCTGATCGGATGGTAAAAGGCTTCGTCGGTAGATCGATGAACGATGTGTGCACCCGAACTTAACAGCAGATTTTCCGCAGCGATGTTGGCCTGGAAGGGATCACTCGGTTCCGTCTCAAGCAGGGTTTCATTGAGCATTTCGAACCCCTCCGTTTGCTCGATGTTGAACAGAAAATGCGTCCTGAGAATACCGAAGTGAGCGACTTTGGGCTCACCGTGTTCATCGAGTATGGGCTGACCTGACTCGTTCTGTTCTTCACGCTCCATCGGCTTGTAGAGCACTGCCAAGGCACTGTGTTCACCCTTACGGATGTGTCCGCCGGCCTTTTTGGCTTGGTTGAAGGTCAGCCAACGATCTTGAGTGAATCCCTGCAACCTGGCCTCGGCCCAGAGCAACGGCAAGTTGATCCCCGAGTAGGGGCGACGCGTGATGGCGTTAATGGGGAAGGGTTGATGGTGACCGACGTCAGCTGAGCCACTTGAGGACCAGGGTTTGATCCAAGGGGCAGCGCCTTGGTTTAACGCGGTAACGATCTTGTCAGTCACGTCTTGGTAGATATCGCGCATGGCATTTTCCTCGAGAGAAAACGGAGGAACGCCTTGCCCGTCGGGGAGGGTTCCCCGGTGGGTGATGGTTGGATTGATGCAGGGCTTACATGCCGTCTGAGTGTGGATCGGGGTGTCGAGTACGACCGTATGCGTTTAGCGTTGATGTTCTCCTGTAAGCGCTATCAGCAAGGCGTTAGGCTGGCCAGGCTCTAGGAGCAGGCTGAGGCTCAGTTGCAGCAACGGATCATGGCGTGGATGACCCGTTGGGGCGATTTGGGCTACCTCGAACAGCACATAGGGCTCGTGTGGATAGGCCAGGTGAGCCTCGAAGGCTGCGCGCAATACGTTGCTCAGCCGATCGACCTGCAGCTTCTCAGGATGACCCCAGCGATCGAGCAGTACTGCGCGTTGCCACGCGCCAGGCGTGAACACAATGGGCAACCGAAGGGTGTTCAGTACTTCCGGTGTAAGTAAGTTGGACATGGTGTGCCTCCGTTGAAAACGCGAAGAAACCTGTCCCGCTGGGGGAAGGGATTTCCCCGCGGTGGGTTGAAGAAAAACAAGGGGATTTGCCTGGCGAGCAGAGCTCGAAAGGCGCTCAGGAGAGCAGTAGGCGTTCATCACCGTAGAAACGGTGACCGTGCGAGCTACCGAACGCTAATCGCACTTGGGGAGAACCATCACCGAAGTGACGTAGTCTTGAAGGCTCTGGCTACCTGGAAAGATGCTGTCGATAACAGCGATCCGTACCTTGTATTTAGCGGAGCGATTTATACGGGTCAACCTCCGAAGAAAAGCTGTGTCCTGATGTTCGTCTTCTATCTTCCAGTGAAGATTTTTTGGCTGGGCAAGCTGATAAACGGTCAGGCACGGATAGTTTTCAGTAGTACGCTGTTACTCCTGTTTCAATCATGAAAACGCTCAGAAGAGGGCGAGGCCATGGCGACTCAGCAACCTGTTCAGAATTCACGTGCCCACCGCTGGGCGTACGCCTGTGGCATGTTGGTAAAGCGTGGTCACCGTAGGTTGAAAATGTTTGAATCCCGCGTGGCTGAGCGAGTGGTGATGGCAGGCATGCCCGCAGGTAAAATACTTGTTCGCGGGAGTTTTCTAATCATCAAGTTGGCAGTTGCTGCCGGACTCCTTCTAGTTAGCTTATGGTTCACAGTGTCGGTGATGATCCTTATTGTCTTGTGTTGGGCCATCGCCAATGGAACGCCTATCAAACCTAAGGATGCTCACCGTTACAAAGCATATGGCGACCCATATGGTGAGTATGAATATGGCCGCGCACCCGGTCAGCCTGATTTAAAGGATCTGTAGTCGAGTTCTTCACCCCTTCCTCAAGGCCTTTCCAGCAGACATCAGAGCTCCAGCGCCCCTTGCTCCAGCGTCCTGCGCTTGAGCTGCTCCTTTGCTAAGCATGCCATCGCCAATTGAGCCAACGCTGTATCCTGCCCAGCTCATCGCAGCCAAAAACAACATTGGAAGCACGATGAACATTGCCCCCATCACGTACTCGATCACCTGCGCCGTGACCGTCCCCTCCATAAACCCGGACGTAGGCAGCGATAACAGCACTTGATTGGACGCCGAAACTTGGTTGTACAAGGTGTCGAGCATGCTGGAGTCGACCCAGCGGGCCAACTCCCACCAGAAGGTCAGGATGTGCAAGGTGAACAGCGCGAACGTCACCGTCATGACGGTCTTCAGCTGGTAGGTGCTGACCAGCAGGATCAGCGGCAAGCTGATGATGACGCCCATGATCAGGAAGGCCTGCACCATTGGCAGGGCGGCGCGTAGCGCATTCATCGCCGGGAAGTTGCTGAAGGAGCCTAGGGCCAGCCCGGTGTTGGTGGCCAGGTTATTGAGCCCCTGATTGATCGAGCCGCCGCGAGCACTGGAGCCATAGTCCTGGTACACCTGTCCGGGCGACATGGACATCGATTGCTGGCGCGGGCTGACCAGCTCGCGCAGGGTGGCATCCTCGATCTCGTTGCTTGAACGGCCAGTCAACCAACCTTTCAGCTGAGTCAGCAGCGAAGGATCGACCTGCCCGATCAAACGTTCGCGCAACCCGACACCGCTATCGCTCCACCATTGCTTGCAGGTGGGGTAGCCCCCGCCATTCTCCAGCCGCGGTAAGGAAACATCGCGGCTGTCGTCATACGGCCAGCTGACTCGCGGTGTGCGTGAACGATCGGTGTCGTAGTAGCCGGGCGTGTCGAGAAAATAGCTTGAGCCGATCCAGGAGGCGTCATGACTTTGTGCCTTATCCAACTGCGGGCGATTGGTAAACAACCGAGAACGGGAATAGCCATAACAGTCGCGAGTGAAGTCGGCGACTTCCTGCAGCAGTAACTGGCTGTCGATGCGCGAACTGTCGATCTCCATGCGCATCTGCCGGATATCCGGTGCGCAGGGAATGGAGGCGGTGGCCGCCGCGGTCACGCCTTTGCTCAAGGCATGCACCAGAAACCACCAGATCGGCACGTTGGCGGAGCGTTCGCCGATGGTATTGAAGGTGGTCCCCCAAGCGGTTTCCGCTGGTTTGGTCACACTCACGCCGCAGCGCTGGCTCGCCGCGTCATCGAACGCCATCGAGGCGAGGCTCAACGGAAAGACCGGCGCGCAACCGAACAACACGACGATATAGGCCAGCCACAGCCGGTTTTCGATTCGCGGCACCGAGAGCAGTCCCTTGTTGCCTTCATCCGCGCCTTGCTGACGGGCAGACAACCATTCCTGCAAGATGATCGCGCCGAAGGGTGCGGCGAACAGTCCAGTATCGGACAATACACTCCAGAGGCCGTTATTGATGATCCAAGCCAGCAGGGAGAGGTAAAACTCGAGGTAGCTGTTGGTACTCATGAGCATAGTGGTGACCTCACAGTCGGGTGAACTCGACGACGGTCAAGAGCACGAGCCCTAGTGTCCCAATGCGCTTCACGCGCAGTCGATCCAGTGGTCGATGGCGGTAGTGTCGAAGCAGATCCCACCAAAGCGTAAAGAGGGCGCCGTAGAGCAGGGCACGCCACCACCGCAGATAGGGCCGTACGGATTCGAATGCCTGCTGCCAGACCTCGAAACTGCCCAGCGCAGTGCGGCCGATCCAGGCGACCAGTGCGGCGCTCAGGATCATCACCGCGGCAATCCCCAGACCTGAAAGCAGAGTGAACAGCCGTGAGCGTTTCATGGCTTCAGTTGCGCCTGGCGTCTGCGTCCTTGAGTCGACCGGGCTCGGGGTCGCCTTGCTCGACGGTGCGCGAAGCGTCGGCACCCCCGGCATGCCTATCGAGCACCAGGCTGGCGGTATTGGTGGCGAGCATCTGCCGAACCTGCAGCTCGGTTTGTAGCAGACGTATTTCGCGCTCCAGGGCGTCGATGTTTTTTGTCAAGGCGGTCTGGGCCGGCTCGGCTGAAGCGATGTTCGGTTCGTGACTGCCTGCCAGCAGGGTGCGCAGTAGCAGGAGCGCGTTATCGAGTACGCTGGACAGGGCCGTCTCGCTGGCCAGGCGTCGCGCCAGCAGATCCTGGTCGGGATCGTCGCGCAAGGCTTCGATCACGCCACGGGTCACCGGCAGCATCGGGCTGGAGGCTTTCACCAGGTTGTCAGAGGTAGGCGGCAGAGAGCCAGACAGCAACCCTTGCAGGGCCTTGAGGCGTTCGCTGTAGGCCTCCTGAATCAACGGCGTCAATCCGCTGCCAGCGGTCGCACGCAGGGTTTCGCAGGTGTCACAGGTCGCGACTTCGCTCTCGCCCAACACGCGAACGGCCCATTCGGATTCTTCTTGGGGCGAGGCCCAGGTCTGGCAAATAGCGCCACCCAGGCAGTCGCTGCTACTGATCGAGGCACTGTCATCCACCGTACGGTTATGCAGCAGGTTATAGCCCGCGCGCACCACGTCGGCGGTCACCCGAATGGGCGTCTGCCCATTACCTCCAGCCTTCGAGCCACCGACCCAGGACACCCCATTGTTGCCGTTATGGGCTTCGGTGTTTTTCACCGCGGCCACTGCATCACCGCCGGTTTGCTCCAAATTACCCTGCATCTCCTGGTTCTTGGCCAACGCGCCCCAGCCGGCTTGACCAACCTTGTCCGCCATCTTCTCGGCCATGGCCTGGCAGGTCAGTTTGGAACGGTCGAAGTCGATACGGCCCTGCATCACCCCGTTGCTCAACAGCTCATAGAGGCCAGGGTTAGCGCGTTGGATGATCAACGCCGGCAGCGACATCACCGCCTGGGTTGCGTTCTGCACGATGCTGCCCATGATCTGCTGGAAACCTTCGGTGGCGCCGTTCAGCTGGTTTTGCAAGGTGTTGGTGAGGCTCATGTTTCCGCACATCATGTTCGCTCGCCAGGACCCGCCGACACCGAGACCGCTGGGTCGGTAGAGCGAACTCGGTGAGCCGACTGCCGAGCCGCCACCGATGGTGTACATCACCCGGTCGTCGAGCACTTCGCCTTGAGTGCCCAGGCGGTAATCGCTTTCGGCGGCGTGGGCATGCGTGGCCATGGCGAGCAGTCCACAGAGCAACAGACTCACCACGCCGAAACAGGGGCGCGCGAGAAGCCGACTCATGATGCACCGCCTTCGAAGTCGATGCTGAACAGAAAGGTCTGCCCCTCACGTTTGCAGCAGCTATAGGGCCGCCACAGCGACCAGGCGTAGCCGTCATCCGCACTCTGGACCGGATCGCTGGGGAAGATGCCGCACGTGGGCTGAGCCTGGGGGTAGAGCAATTGCCACTTGTGGGTCGAAGCGTCGTTTTCAACGACCGGGCCAGGTGGCCAGTAGCCGTCGCGTTTGGCGGGCGTGAGCGGTAAGTACACATGTGGTTGTCCGTTACGGGTGATGACATCGCCGGCCCGTTGCGCCATGACCGCGGCCGCTTTGAAGTCGTCGGGCTGTACTAGAAAGCCCTGGCGGGGATAGACGCTGCCCCACATGTTTCCCGAAGCCTGACGACCGATTTCACGGATCCCCGGCACGAGGGCCTCGGGGAAGAAGTTTTCCGGGATGCCCTGGCGCCAGGCCAGTGAGTCCAGGGTGCTCAGGTAGTAGGGCATGAACGCAGTAGCGCCGCTGACGCAAGCGTAACCGGACTGCGAGGCCAGTTGCGTGGCGGCCCAGCCACCGGGGTGGCCAATACCGTCGACGTTCTTGAAACGGGGCAGGTTGTCGCGCTGGGTGTTCGGCGTGATCAGGTTGCCGCCACCTTCCGCACCGCTGATGGGAGAGGAGAGGGGGGCCATCTCGGTCCAGGGGTTGTTGCCGGTGGTGGCGTAGCTCGAGACCACCAGCTCAGGAATGAAATGACGCACCTTGGTCGAGGTTTTGACTGTGCAGCCGAAGGGCGTGCAGAGGAGCCAGAAACAAATGCCGACGACCCTGTAGGCGAGGCAATTGGGCGACAACACCGAGGACGTGATGCTGCCGGTGTCCAGCGCCATGCTTGGCCCGCACGCCAGCAGGATGCTCAGCGCCAAAGGTCGTAGCTTTTGGGGCGCAATTGACGGGCATAGGACAGGCATGATCCAGGCTCTTTGGGCTAATGGCCTGGACACGTTCAATGATTGACCGTACACCGTCAGTGATAAAGCTGAAGCTGGCGTTGTCGGTTTACAAGGATTTTCAGGGCGACGAGGTGGCTATTCGATGGTCAACGCACGGCGAAGGGCGTCTGGCTCGGTGAGTAGCTGATCCGTCGTAACCTCGAGGATATTGGCGAGCTTGCACAGGACCATCAGCGACGGATTGCCCGTGCATCGTTCGATTTGACTGACGTAGGTACGATCGACTTCGGCCATGAGCGCCAACTGCTCTTGGGTAAGATTCTTTATGCGTCGCATCCAGCGGATGTTTTCCGCCAGCTGCAGACGAAGCTGTTCGTAGTCTTGAGTCATGCGCGCAAATTGCGCCTTGAGGGACTCTCAATCCACGGGATATAGTCTACATTGGTATTGATCTAGGCCATTTGATGCACATACCTGTTATCCAGCGTTCATTTGGTTACGTTATGATTTCGAGGCTGGGTCCAGCGTCTAACAATAAAATCAGAACCCTAGGGTGTGTATGGACGAAAACTACATCTCAATTCCTGCGGCAGATGGTTGCCCAAGTCTTCTGACACCTTGGGGCAACGAATTTGCCCCAATGATCGAACGTGGTGTGCAATGCGCTCAGGCTTGGCTTGATACGCCCAGCGAGATTCCACTGTGGTGGGAGCTGGCGCAAACACGCAAGACCTTTCCTGTCGGTGACTGCCAAGATGCTTTTGAAGCCGGATTCTTGTTGAGGATTCAGCAGCGGGTTCGAGGCACATCGTAATAACCGGTCACTCGCTTCAGCGCGCGATACCTGAATAGATTTTCCTATGCGGGTTCTATGCCTCGTGCTCTATCGATCCGTTCAGCTACCCAGTGAGCCGCTTCCAACTCTGAGCAGCCATTCTCTTGCATCAGTGTCCAGCGCTCGGCTTTTTCCTCGGGCTCTGTCATGGCCAGGGCGAGATAAAGACTGGGCGGCACGGCTCGAAACAGCGTTTCGAGTTTTTTCGACAGCACGACCCCCTCGGTGTATTTGCCCGGCTCCTTGCTGGCGGAGAGCAACAAGGCTTTCTGTGCCGGCGTGAGTTTCTTGAAGCGAGCGATTTCTTCGATTTCCGCCGGTGGCATGTTCAAGCAAATCCACCATTCGATCATGTTGAGCATGGTCTGCGCGGCCGTGGGGAAGTCGGCCAGGTTCTGTGTGGCGAGCCAGAACCAGGCACCGAGCTTGCGCCACATCTTCGTGCCCTTGACCACGAACGGTGCCAACAGCGGGTTCTTGGTGATGATATGACCCTCGTCGGTGACCATGATGATCGGCCGGCCCAGATACTGATCACGCTCGGCGAGGTTGTTCACGGTGTTCATCAGGCTGATGTAGCTGATGGACATCTGCGCCTCGTAGCCTTCGCGAGCGTAAGTGGCCAGGTCGACAATGGTCACATCGCTCTCGGGCCAAGACGTGCCCTCGCGGTCGAACAGTTCACCCTCGAAACCCTGGCAAAACAGGTCGATGGACTCGCCCATTTCCTGGGCACGCTCGCGACGCTTCTCCGGCAGGTGCGGGTCGGCGGCGATGCGCAGCAAGGCGTCGCGCACGTCGCGGGTCAGTACCTGACGGCCGGCGGCAACACAGGTCTGCGCCGCATCGAGGATGCACTCGCGGATCAAGCTGCGATCGGCTCGACTCAGGCGGGCTTCTTCCTTGGCCTCGCCACCGGTGATCATCAGGCGAGCGGTGATTTCCAATTCGCCAAGAACATCGCGTTGGTCTTCGCGACTGGCTACCGCCTCATCGTCCAGCTCATCAATCGACAGACTCGCCACCTGATCCGGTTGCTCGACCAGGCGCCAGGCATCGACAAAGGGCGCGAGGCTAACCGAGGCGCCAGGTTTCAATTGGACCTTGTTGACCGACAGGCCCTGTGTCGCGAAGTAGTCGCCCTGCAAGCCGAATGAGTTGCCGGCCTCGACGATAAACAGGCGAGGGCGGTACACCGCCATGACCTGCATCAGCAGGGTGACGAGGGTCGCCGACTTGCCGGCACCAGTGGGGCCGAACAACAGCAGATGACCGTTCATGGCTCGGTCCAGGCGTGATAGCGGATCGAAACTCAACGGCGAGCCGCCACGATTGAACAGGGTGATGCCCGGGTGGCCGGTGCCGGTGCTTCGACCCCACACCGGAACCAGGTTCGCCAGGTGCTGGGCGAACATCAGCCTCGTGTACCAGTTGCGCGTGTCGCGGGCCGGGTTGTACGCCATTGGCAACCAGCGTAGGTAGCTGTTGCAGGCGGCGACCTCGTCGCCTTCACGTACTGGTTGCAGCCCCGCACCCAGCAGCGCGTTGGCCAGGCTGACCGAGCGCTGGTGCAATTGGTGCTCATCGTGACCGCGCACGTAAAACGCCAGGGTGCCCCGGTACAGCTTGTGCTGGCGGCCGATGATCGCGCGAGCCTCTTCGACATCCTGACGGGTCTGGGTCGAGGCCAGGTTTTCACCGATGGCTTTGCGGGCCAGGCGGTTCAACTGCTCCTCAAGTACATCCTGCGGTTTGACCACCAGGGTCAGGCTCATCACCGTCCCTTCAGGTAACTGGTCGAACAGGGCATTCACCGCGTCACCCTTGCGGGTTTCGCCGGTGAGTTGACCAATCAAGGGTGCCCGGCGCAGCTTGTCCACTACCATGACCCGATGGGGCTGACCGTCGAAAAACCAGAGTCCACGTTGGACCTCCGAATGCGGCTCATTGAAAAATAGGCGCTCGGCGAAATCGTGATCGAAGGGCAGTTCCAGCGACTCGCCATCGCCCGGCTCCGGATAGGTCACGCGGCGGTAGAACTCCTCGGGCGCTTCATCGGTGAGCTTGGGGGCTGGATTGAACCAAGGCAGCAGCCAGGCATACAAACTTCGGCCCTCGACTCGCGTCGAATGCACCCCACACGCTTGCAACGAAACCGCGATACGTTCGCAAGCCTGTTGCAGGGATTGCACCGGGGTGAGTCCCGTCTCCTCATCGCCAGACTCGAGCCAGCGATAGACCACCAAGCGCACCCGACGGTTATTGCCACGCCAGGGCAGGCGCGTCACCACCTTATCCTCAAACAGACCACCGGGCTTGGCGATGGCCTTCAGATGACGGCGGCTGAGCTCCAAATACGCCTCGGTGAAGACCGTGCCTCGCGCGCTGTCCTGGATATAATCGGTGAGCCGGGTCAGGTAGGGGGTGAAGTCTTTGTCGTCCTGGCAGAAAAACTGCGCCACCCACGGCGCTTGATCCAGCTCGTCAAAGCTATCCTGCAGAGCATCCTCGAGGGCATCGCGGGCTGCCATCAGCCAATCGGGTTCGCGCCCTTCGGTGCCAATGGGCAGCAACTCGAACACTGCACCCACCGAACGATTGTCATCGAGCAGAAAACACTGCTCGGTGTCGAGGTACTCGACCCACGGCAGGTGATCGGTGAAGCTGGGGTGGTGCGCATAGAGTGCCGCGTCATCGGCCAAGGTGGCGCGCGGGCGCAATGGGTGGCGCCAGGCTTTCCACGCAGGAGTGCGGTTGCCCGAATCGCCGGTACGCACTACAAGTCTTCCTGACGTTCACCCGGCAACGCGTACTGCACCCGTTGGTAGAACGGAAAGACGGTTGAGTAACCCGGGATCGGTGCCTGCTCGGTACCACTCAAGTGCGGATACACGTACAGCACCAGATCGGGATTGGGCAGGCGAGGGAACAGGTTGCGGATCTCGTTCGTCGTTGTGCGAGTGTACAGTTCCTGGAGAGAAGCGGAGACATCTGCCTGAGCCAGTGGGCGGCGTAACTGTTGGCGAGCATCCAGCAGTTGCTGCTGAGTGCCTTGCGAACCGGCGCCGTTCCAGATGTCCAGCATGGTTTGCTCGCCATGGGGCAGAAGCGTCTCCTTGTCGGTGGAACACCCCGCCAGGACCCAGCAGAACACGCTAATCCAGATCAGGCAGAGATGCATGGTCTTTTTCATGGCGAACGCTCCGGCCCTTGGGCTCGTAGTCGATGGTGATCTCATGGTCGAGGTGCAGGGCGACTTGTGCTGCCGGTGGCACGTACACGGCAGCAAAGGCTTCGCCATACAGTTTGTTGACCCACTCGCGGATGTCGCTGACCCCACCACTGAGAATTGAATTCAGCGCGCTGTTGCCCGTGCTACTGGTGACCCCGAGGGCACTGCCGCCCGAACTGATCACGCTGCTGTTTTTTTGCTCATTCCCGAGCAAGGCGGCAACACCCGCGCCGGCCGCAGTGATCAGGCTCTGGCTGCCGAGGTACTGCTGGGCGTTCGAGCGGCGCTCGCCGGCAATGCAAGGAATGCCATACGGATCGGACAGGTAACCGAGGCCGCCACGGATCTTGTCGGTGTTCGAGCTCTGGGTGGTGGAGGCATTGCGGGTGGCTACCGCCTTTGGCTGAGGCACCGTGCGGATGGTGCCATCGGTAAACACAAAGGTGATTGACTCGACCTGCCCGCGTACGCAAGACAGGGTCCAGTCACCGGACGCCGTGCCGCTCATCACGGCGCCCGCGACGTCCGGCAGGTCGATGCCGTTGGCAGTCAGGTTCTCCGGACCAACCAGCACCTTGAAGGGGTAGGGATCATTCACTGTGCCGTCCACCGGGACTCGGCCGATCAGCGCGGTCATGGCGACCGAGCCCATCAATGTCGCGTTTTCGGGAATCGTGTAGACCGGCTTCGCGCCTTCGGTACGATCAACAGACTGGGTCAGGTCACGCTCACCCTGGGTGACGGCACGCAGCTGTTTCTGGCTGCGATCAATCGCGTTATCGTTCAAGCCTTCCAGTGAGTTGAAGGCGGTAGGCAGACTCAGTGCGGAGGCAGTCTTGGTTTTGCCTCGGGCATCGGTGGACGGAGCATCCGAAGGTTCAATCCACTGCAGCGCATCATTGGCAAGATGGCCACCCTCGAACTGAGCCCCATCGCCCGACTCAAGCCCCAATCCGATTGGCATGTCCTTGCCTTTGCCGGTCAGCCCCGACAACTGCTCCTGCAATTGCGTCAGCAGACCGCGAGCCTGGCGACTGTCTTGTTCCGCTTTGAGTCGGGCCTCATTGGCTTGTCGGCGGCCTTCGTCGACCTGTTGGGTCACGCTGCCAAGCGCGGTCTGGATGCGCGAATCAACACTGTTTTCCCGCTCGCGCAGGCGGTTGTTTTCCGTCTGCAGCGAATCGTTGTGTTTCTTCAAACCGAGCATGTCGCTGCGCATGGCTTTCACCTGGCCGACCAGGGTGGCGACCGTATCGCGTGGGGTATCGCCCGCAATGCCGAGCGACTTGGCTTGCTCGGCGGATAACTGAAGGTTGCCCTGATCGACCGGCTTCTCTGGAGAGGAACTACTGCCGCCCGCGACCCAGGTTTTCAGAATGATCAACACCACGGCCAGTAGCGCAGCCGGTACCAACCATTTGAGCAAGGCGTTAGCTTTCATCGTCAGCACCTCGCACAACGAGCGGGAGCAGCACGGCGTGTTCGAGGCCAGCACCGCGAGTGACGAGGTAAGCGATCGTGGTGTCTTCAGCACTGCCGACCGGCCCGAGGAAAGCATGCTGGAAGGTCGCAGCGAACAGCGTGGCCTGCAGCCGACGCGGATCGAGTTGCACCGTCGCTGGACCACGGTTGCGCAGCTTCACCGCCGTCACCCAGTAATCACCGAGTCGCCAGGCGGCGATGGGTGTGCTGGACACATTTTCGGTCGGCAGCAGGGTCGGCAATTCGGTGCGCAGCTTGAGCGGTACGCGGCGTACGCCGGGTAGGGATTCTACGGTGCGCAGCGGCGCGTACAGGCTCTGTGCGGCATAGCGCGTCAAAGCGACCGGAGTCGGCGTGCGTTCTGGAACAGGGGCGGTGCTCGATTCCGCCTCGGTAGCCTGCACCTGAGCATTCTTGAGAATACGCACGGGCTCCAACGGTTGATCACCAGGAGTGGCCGCGATATCCAGCAGGATAATCTCGCCCGTCGTGAGCGATTGCAGTTGCAGGCGGGTCGGGGCAATGGCTTCCGACGCGCGCAGGTACAGCGTGCCGCCGGCTGATTGCACGCGCAGCTTGCCCGTCAGGGTTGAGGGCATGCCGACGCGAACAGCCTCATCGACAAAGACCACCCGCTCCTGATTGATCACCAGTGGGACCGCGAGCGGTAGGCGTTCCCAGTGCATCAGCTCGACGGCCTGCGCTGCAGCTCCCCATAGCATCAGTGCGACGGTGAGTCCCAGAGTAGACATCCACTTCATGGCTCACCTCCAGGTAGGGAGATTTTTTGCGGCGTGCCCTGATAACAATCCAGTGCCAGCCCCCACTTATTGCGTTCGGGATCCAAGTCAAAACGCACCACGCGCAATGGATAGCGCACCACTACCCGTTTCACCGGTTCGGCGGCGTAATACTCATCGGCATTGAGATCGAGCTTGACCAGCCAGCTGTCGCGGTCGAGTTGCTTGACCCTGAGGTCCGGATCTTCGCTGTAGCCTCGGCCCAGAATTTCGTAGACGCCACGCACCCGCTGGCGCAGTTCGCCGGCGGCCTTGCGGTACTCGTAGTCGCCGTCGAGGAAGGCCTTGCAAGCGGGTGTCAGGTAGGACTGCAAGCCATAGATCGCGCGGCGATAGTCCTGCTCGCCATCCGACGGCCAACGGTTGAGCTGGCCAAAGATGTACAGGGCAAAGGCATACACATTCTCTGAGGGGATATCCCACCACTTGCGTGTGCTGCCCGAGCGCAGATCTGGGGGTACATGCACGGTCAGATCGGTCGGTGCCGAACGCCAGCCGTACCAGAGCCCGGCACAGACCAGGGCAAGGATCATTACCGCCAGGCGCAGGCTGAAGATGTGGGCCTGTTGGGCATCGACCTTGTTTCGAAATCGGCTCATGACTGCCACCGAGACAGGGCAGGGCGCAGTCGACGCGAACGGCGAACCGTCCAGGCACCGGAGTGGAGGATCAGACTGCCGCGACCCAAGCGCCAACGGCTAGCCAGTACCCATTCGAGTTTGCGGTACAACCAGGTCTCGGGGCGAGCCCGTTTGGCCCGGCGCAGTAGCGTGCCACCGGCAAATAGCACCAGCGCCATGCCTGCGATCATGCCGGTCGGCGCTACGGCAATGGAAGCGGTGGCAATCGCTAGAGGAACGCCCATCAGTAGGCCAATGACGGCGCCGGTGCCGAGTGCTACCCACATCTCATCATTGGTCAACCCGCGCAATACGGCGGGATCACGATTGAGTCGCTCTGGGAGAAAGACCAAGGTGCCGTCAGCCAGGCGTTCGATAGTGTCGTTCATGCCGACCTCACAGAATTGCGGCAGCCTTGGTCAGGAACCAGATGATGATCACCACCAGCAGGGCACCGATGCCGACCACTGCACCCAAGTCCTTCCAGGTCTTACGCTGGTTTTGCACGTCGGCGTACACGGTCAACGAGTGCCAGGCCACACCCAAGAAAGCGAGTAGGGCGATCAGCAGACCGAGCAGGATGCCGCCGTCGTAGGCATAGTTTTTGATCGTCTCGATCAACCCGGATCCTTCGCCGCGCGAGGGGGCTTCCATGGTGGGGAGCTCGGCAAAAGCCAGGCTTGGGCCGAGTACCAGGAGCAGACCGATCAAGCGCAGGCTGGCACGATCACGCAGGTTGTTTTTCAGGGGGGCAAAGCACTTGAGCATGGCGGCGATCTCCTGGATTAGGACAGGGTGAAGAACATCAGAACGAGTAGGGCGAGCAGCACGCGAGCGGTGCTGCCACCGAAGGCACCGAAGCGCACACTGCCGGTCGCCCATCCCCGGTAGGCCGTCCACATCACCCAGGCACACCAGAGCAAAGCCAGGACCAGAACCAGGGACAGCCAGAGGGTCGAACTGCTCTGTGCCGAAAAGCCGGAGGCGTTTTGGAACGCTGAGCTCTGCGCGTCAGTCATGCTCATGGCGACGGCTCCGTGGGCAGTGTGTCGAGACGGTAATCACCGACCAGCTCAGTGGGATCGCGGGGTTGAGCACGGGAGGGAGACAGGTAGCCCTGAACGCCTTGGCGAATGCGTTGGAGGTCTTGAGTCAGCCGGGGATAGTCGAAGCGATAGCGCTCGACTGATTCAGCCGCGCTGGCTGTCGCAGCTCGTGTCGTAAGACGCTCGATAGTGTCGAGCTGCTGCAGAATCAGAATGAATTGACTCTGTTCATGAGTGGAGTCGGCATAGCTGCTTCCATGGACGGCTATGACGAGTAGTAATAAGCAGCGAACGACGGTATTTGGCATGATGCTGGTCCATATGAATCTGGAAACAGAATCAAGTAAGAGGTCGAATTATTCCGTAAGAAACCTGAGGTCTGAGGAATCGCTTTTTCTGGGGAAGGGCTGGGGATGTTTACATTACCGCTAATGTGGTCCTTCGATCTTTGGTGGAGGGAGCGGGGCTGCTGGGAAATTGCACTCTCGATGAGTTTTGTTGATGACAATATCGTCACAACCCACTTTCCGTGAACACCATGTCGGGCCTGCTGATATGCTTTTCAGGAGGCTCTGACCCGACTCTCTCAGGATCAATCACAAATCACCGCCATTCCTGACAGAGAGTACCCATGGTCACCGCAATCCGCCGCGCTACATCCCTTCGCCCTGGACAATTTCGGCACCTGAGTCGCGTTGCATCTGTCACGTGTCGAATGCCAGAGAGGGACGTACTTTTACTTTGGCTTACTCATACAACCGGCATTCGCGTTACCGAGCTGGCTTTGCTGGAGATTGCCGACGTGTTTCATCCCAGTGGTGCTATCAAGCCCGAGATGTACTTGTGCGCAGAAATCACCAAGGGTTGCCGGCCGCGAAACGTTTATTTGACTCATGCCCGGTGCCTAGCTGGTCTCGATGTTTGGTTTGAGGTGCGTTCCCGTCGCAGCTGGGGGCTTTCCGGTACTGATGAGTATCGATGGTTCCGACCTACATCGAAGTTGGTCACGACTCACAAGGGACAGGCTTTTAAACTGGCCTTCAAACATCGGGAACTGGACAGTGGGCCAGAGGTTTATCGGGCGTGTGATTCGCTTCAACAGATCATCAGCAGGCTCTACCGACAGGCCGGTATTAAGCTGGGATCCTCCCACAGCGGCAGACGCTCGCTTGCTGCAAAAGTCCTGGCCGCAACCGGCAGTGTCGAGACAGTTCAGATCATTCTCGGGCACGCCTGTCTCGACCACAGCAAGCCGTATATGACTGTTGACATCGAGGTTATCCGCCGCGCTTTCGAGGTTGCACTAGCATAGTGATATCGGTAACTGTATCCGCTAGTCAGCATTAATAAGGAAACGAAATTTATGACGACTTATGGACGACAGTCACTACCTATCATTGCGACAATTCTGCTATCGGCCTGCGGCGGGGATAAGGCTCACGATTCGAGCCCGCAGGACCGAATGACAAGGGAAGCGGCGTGCGTGGCTGCATCAGAGCGCTTCGCTCTATATGACGATGCAAAAAAACATTTTGCTCATGGCATGGATGCGGCTTCGGACTACTTTAGGTCGTCTGGCAAACCTGCCCAGTTCCCTAAAATGATCAACGTAGCTCGATCATCGCTCGTTTCAAAGCCCAATGAATTCGTGGCTACTCTGATCTCGACAATGTGCAACGGCCAAGTGACAGTCGGGCAGGTAGCTGATTTTTAGGCGCTAAATGAATGCCTGTATCAAGAATCACAGTGTTAAGGGAAAGGATCGCTGCACACCACCGGCCCTTGATTGGGCCTTTTGCAGTACCAGGGTGCGCCTTTCGCGTCCGAGAACTGACATGGAAAGCCTGAATGCGATATGCAGACGTCAATGGGGTGAAGTCAGAGGCACAGCCTAAAACGCGGGCGTTATGCCGCGCTTGCGGCGGTGAGGTTGTCGCAAAATGCGGCAAACATGTCATTTGGCATTGGTCTCATATTTCCTTGGCCACCTGTGATCGGTGGTGGGAAACAGAAACTGAATGGCATCGTCGATGGAAGGATCGGTTCCCGAAGGACTGGCAAGAAGTCGTTCAATACGACGCACTGACGGGGGAAAAGCACATCGCCGATGTTCGTACAAGACATGGTGTAGTCGTGGAGTTTCAGCGCTCGACTATCGAGCCTTCCGAAGTAAAAGATCGCGAGAGCTTCCACCAGCGAATGGTATGGGTAATCGATGGGGCAAAAAATGAATCTGACTGCGTGAACTTCTCGAATATGCGCACCCGTCCTGATGACAATGGTTTTGCAGTTTTTCAGTGGTATGGCAGGAGCAAATTGTTTCACCGCTGGCATACAACAACACCAGTATTCATCGACTTTGGTGATCAGTATGGGTTTTGGCGAGTGTGTAGGTTCGATCCCCAAAACAAAAAGGGAGTAGCGCTTCTGGTAGATCGTTCACTGTTCACCGCAGCGTTGATTGAAGGGACGTCAGATTTTAGTAGAAATGGTGGGCCAGCATCCGCCTTTTGATAGATAGGCAAATTGCACAAGGAAAACGCCCCGTGTTCTGGATCTTCCGCAAGAAAACTCCTACGCAAAAGGCATTTGGAGTTCTCCAGCGCCAATGTCGCCGCTCGCCGTCTGTAGAACAAATCGGTGCAGGGGTGGTGATTGATGTGCTCCATGGTGGGTTCAGCAAGGAGTTCGGTAGCCTGAGCGAGTTTTGCAACCTGTCTCGCACGGTTCAAAGTGAATACATGAGGCGGTTAGCGCAAATGCAGGGCCACAAACAAACCAAGCTTGGCACCGATCTGTTTGGCTTGTGGGTCATCTCTGCCCAAGTTGAAGATACTGTGACGCATTATGCAGTCGAGAAAATTATGAAGCAGTTCTCTCGTCAAGCCAGCAGCGTTAAGTCATAGGAAAAGCCGCTCCACCGCCAGCCCGCCAATGCGCGGGCTAAGCCCGTAGGAGAGGACTACTTTCGCGTCCACGTTTACAAGGGGATCAGCATTATGAGCATTGCTACCTGCCGCATCTGCGGGCTTCTTTATGTGTCGTCTTTGGTAGAGGATCAAAAAACTCACGCTGCTATTCATAAAAAGCTAGCAAGCGGTTCACAGCCGCAGAAGGTTCGGGACTTTTCCAAAGCCTTTGGCTGGGCGGTAGCTCATAACGATGGCGGTCTTGAGCGAATGAAAGATCAGCATGACCCTGAACTCGGTAAGCTGGTAGTCGCATTTTCTTGGTGGAGTCGCGCTCTTTCGAATGGTGTCCAGGTGAAGGACTTTGACAGTTACATGGAGGCTCACCTTGCATTTGCCGATTCACTCGTCAGTGGTATAGACGTGGATAAAACCAGCGCAGCGATCAAAAAATGGGAAAGGTTCGCAGGCTGATCACCAGCTAGAGGAAACCACGGCTATGACCATGCGCACGTATGAATACTTTGCTTGCCCCAACGGCCACTAGGGCGAAGAGAAAACCACCGAGAACGATCAGCCATATTCGAAGTGCTGGGAGAGTATTTTGATCAAGGGCCTCAGAAACGGGCCAGATGGCAGCTACCTATGCGAAGTGTGCGGGTTGCTGATGTCTCGCGTCCCGAAGCCATCCACATAGGAAACGACCATGTCATTCCCAAAGATCCACCAGCACAATTCACACGTCACGGCCGATCCGATCATATCGGACTACGTTCGCGAGCAGTAGCAACGGCTTCATATCGGATGGCTTACTCATGTTCGACCACCAATGTAAGTCGATAACAGGTCGATACGGCCGAGTCCCAACTCGTAGCTGATTTGCACTCGGGCATCCTGATCTAGGCGTCGGTCGAGTTGGTAGCAACGGCCACCGTTGATGGGCGCAAGATGATGAGTGCTCTGCTCATAGCGTTCGCACGCATAGGCGGCCCGAAGCTCGTGGAAGCCTTTGAGGTTGTGCGAATGGAGGATCTCTCGTGCGGGGCGGACGATTTGCCGTTGTAAATCGACATAGCTTTCGTTCGGTGCAAGCAGATTGCGGCTACCGTTGGGTGAAACCTGTTCGGCAAATTTCAGCGCGTCACGAATAGGATCATTTACCGTAATCCAACGAAGCGCCGACGCACGTGAGCGGCCACCTTGGATGCCATCTCGGATGTTGATTTTGCCGTAGTGTTCGGTCTCATGTTTTAGGCGCGGTAGGTCGGCCAAAATGGCCTCGCGCAAGCGCATGCCGGTGGCTCGCGCCAACTGAACGATGGCCGCCGCGCGCGGCATTTGGTGTTCGCAGAGCACGTCGACGATCCGCTTCACCTGCTCATGGTCTTGGCCTTGCGGCGTCGAGCGATGAACACTGGTACGCCGCATTCCCAAGGCCTTACTCGGGCTTGGCACCGCCACAGACTGATCGCCGCGAAGCGCCGCCATAGTCCGGTTCACGCTGGACAACCGGTTTTGCGCGGTGGCGATGCCGATAGCGCCTTGTTCAACTTGTTGGCGAAGATGCCCTGCGTAGTCCAGCAAGGTCTGCCGATCTACCTGTCGCGCATCGTTAAACCCCGGCCCATCCTCCGAACGACACCAGCGGACAAACGCCTGCCAGCGATCACTGTGCGCCTTGACCGTGGCGTAATGCCCGCCGCCAAAAAGATCGCGCAAGGCTTGCGGTCCGGCATAACTCAGTTGTCGGCCATAGCCAAAATTGCGCCCATCTCGTCTACCAACCAATGCCATGATCAAACTCCTCTCGAAGCCAAACACCTGTGAGGGTTGTCCACTAACGCGGGACTGGCGGCTCCTTACGACCGGGAACTTGGGCCTCTCATGAGCTGGCCTCCTGAACACTTCCGCAGATAAGCATTCGTGTCGCACTCAGAGATATTTTTTGAATGTCGCCGTCGTGATGGCCATGGCGACCCCGAGCATCACGGCGCAAGGCAGAAGTACCGCCATTGGGTTGAGCGAAAAGGGTAGGGACAGGTAAAGGATCCAGGGCACGATCAGCAGTGGGATGACCGCTCGCTTGGCCCGATGATAGACAAAGCTGCTTTCGCGCCCAGCGCCGAATTTACGCAGGTCGCGGCGCATCAAACCATCGATGAAGCCGGTGAACATGGCCAGCAGAAGCAGGGGGGTCGCCAAGACCAGAATGGTCAGACGCACCACGAAAGTGAAAGTGACATACACCGCCGCCAGTACAAAATCCTCGATGCTCACATACAGCTGATTGAGCCCGCTCCAGATACCTTTGTCCTGGCTCGACGCCCGCGCCTGCTGGGCGAAATCCGTAAAACCGGTCTTGACCAGTAACCACTGCTGGAGGAAATCCAGCCACTGGACAATCGTCTGTCCAGGCTGTTGGATAATCAGTGAGGATGTGAAGTGCTCACTGAGCCAGCCCAGTTCGCTGCTCAGCATCGCCTGACTGTGTCGCCAGCCTTGAGCACCCCAGAACAGCAGCAGACCGACCCACTCGATCAGAATCGAGAACAGCAACGAGGCGATCAGCAAACCGATGACGTGCAGGACCAGGTTAATCGCCGAGACGATTAGCCCTGGGCGCTGGATGGGTTGCGGTGGAGGGTTCTGAGCTGAAGTCATCCTTCTTGACTCCGCGAGATGCACTGCAGGGCCGACGGCGTCATGGGGCCTCCTGAGCAGGAACACTTGCATCCACCGCTGAAGAAGTGCGTGGAGGCGTAACCCGATCTGGATCGAAGTCGAGCGTCGGGCCGCCGCCACTGGCACTCCACCAGTGACCCGCCTGTTCGTTGTAGCTGGCGCGCATCCGCTGGGTAAGCTCCTGCAGATCCTTGGGCATCGCATCGTCGGGAGAGGGTCTGGGCAGTGGCATACGGACTTTCCAGAGCTGCCCGCCCACCTGGAAGGAGAACATTTGCCCCTTTGGCAAGCTGACGATGTGAGCCGGCTCGATCAGGGGCACGCAGGTGCTGCTGACCCGATCTTGGGAGGACGAAGTGAAATCCGTATTCGCCTCAGGATCGGAGGTGTCGGTGGCGCCCGACACCAGGGTTTTGGTCAGCACGTTGACCTTGGGCAACTGCTGGGTGAGCAGTTCAGCGGTGGCGGTTTCGCGCACACGGAGCATCTGCAGGGTGTTGAAATTGCCGATCACCTGGCCAGCTTTGGCGCGGTTGCCGATACGTGCTTCGATATCACTGAGGGTCTGGGTGTAGGCGGTTACCTGGATACCGGCACCGCCGCCCTTATTGATCAGCGGGATGAATTCATCACCCATCAACTCGTTGAACTCATCGGCGTGGAGGTTGATCGGCAACTTGTCACTGTTGTTACCCGATTGGGGCAGGCCATGGTCGATGCCGTGTTTGTAGATGTGTCCGGCGACCGAGACCAAGTCGGCGAACATGGAGTTGCCTACAGCGGCGGCCACCTCGGCGTCGGTCAGCGCATCCAGACCGACGTAGACGATGCCGCGCTTACGGATGATCTGCATCCAGTCGAAGATTGGTCGCGGGTCATCTAAATCGGTGTAGTTGGGGGCCAGTAACTGGGCGGTCTTGCCGGTGGTGAGTTTTTCCAGCAGCGGCAGCAGCGAAGCGACGATTTTGTCGAAGTAAGTACGGTCATATCGTACCGCCGAACGCAGTCCATCCAGCACCGGATCAAATACCCGCCTCACCGCCAGGTACTGCTCAATGGCCACCACACGCTTTTCGCGCCCGATCATATGCCGGGGGATGTTCTTCTCGGTGAGCTTGCCTTCAAGCTGAACGATCACCTCCCACGCCTTCGGGTCGGTCTTGGCGAAAAACTGCTGGGCGTACTCGATGAACAGTGCGTCGATGTTGACCACATGCCGTTGGATCTGCAGGTAGTCCGGACGCCGGCCTAACTCGATCAGGGCACGGGCGATGATGTTGACGAAACGCCAGGCAAACTCGCGAAAGGCCGCGGAGTTACCTTCGCCGCTGAGCTGCCCGGCGATGCGTGACGCCACTTCCGAGATACGCCCGAAGCGTCCCACGGCGTTGTAACGAGCGGAGATCTCCGGCCAGCCTAGATGGAAAACATAGAACTCCTTATCCCGACCGGCCCGCTTGGCTTCAACGTACATCCGTTTGAGCAAGTCGGCATCGCCCTTCGGATCGAAGACGATGACCACCTCATGTTCGATGCGATGAATGTCCTGGGTGATATACACCTCGGCGAGCCGCGTCTTGCCGACACGGGTCGTGCCCAGCACCAGTGTGTGTCCGACCCGTTCGCCCAGCGGCAGACTGACTTCCGTTTCGTCGGGCTCGACCCCATGCAGCAGCGGCGAGCCACCTACCGGGGGCAAAGGGCGCAACGGATTGAAGGCACTGTCCCAAGCCGTGACTCGGGCCAATGTCGAGAGCGGAAACGGTGCGTATTCCAGGCGTCGTTCGAGTTCACGGGCCAGGCGATAGCTGGTCGGTTGGTCGACATAGTGAGCAACAGCCGGATCCTGGGCCTCGACCAAGCGCTGGGTGTGCAGGCGGGTCCAGCGAAAGCCGCGCCCCATAAACAAACGCTTACGGCTGACCGGAATCTGCCGACTGGTCAGCTCGTAGCGGGGCAGCCGGCGGATATTGCGCCGATAACGCAGCACTTCCCAGGCTTGGCGCAGGCGGATCAAGCCGAACAGGGTATAGGCCAACGCCGCAACCAGACCGATCTCGGGTGACAGGGCCACGGCCCAGGGTGAGTACGCGCACAGCACTGTAGCGGCGATGCAGATCGCTACGGTATACAGTTCCACCGCTGGCCGGAGCTTGGACTCCATTGCATGCTCGGCCATGACCTGGACTCACTGTTCCAGTGAGGTGGCGGTGATCAAGACGGGGTAGTGCTTAATCAGCAGACGGGTGGCGATGTCGTTGCCGTTGACCGGCAGGATGGTGATGCCCGGAGCGGCTGCTCGAATCCGGGCCAGGGCTTCAGTATCGGTCACTTCGACGGCGAGGCCGGCCGCGCCCATTTCCTGCAGTTCAGCCGCACGTTGACGCAACCAAGCCAGTGAGTGGGGATCCTCACCGACCAGGAAAAATGGTCGCAAGCCCGGCATGTTCAGGGCGCGGGACGTGATCTGGCCGGGGCTCAAGTGAGAGCTGTGGACGGGCAGTATCCAGGTTTCATCGGCAACCGTGGACAGGTCCGCATGCATGGCCCGATCAGGCTGAGTCTTGTTGTTGATTGGCGGTCTGGAAACTTGAAAATGGGGCCGGGTGAAGTCGCTAGGCTGATCCCTAGCTACGGTCAGTTCCGACTGGGCGAAAGGTGCGAAGAGCAGGATGAAATAACAGGTAAGGGGGATTCGCTTCATGGCGGTGTGCCTTGTTCGAAGGAAACCAGCAGTCGTTCAAGTTGCCGGGAAAAACCTGCGCGGTAACGTGCGGCCAGCGCTCCTCCCGCCGGGCGGTGATAGCGTCCGGCCGCTGACACCCAATCACCGGTGGCGGCGTGATGCTCCTGCAACAGCGCGGCGGTCACGGCGAGATTTCGGTAGGGGTCGAGGGCTACGCAGGGGCTGGAAAAACGTTGTCCGTGGTAACCCAAGTTGGTTTGCCCAAGTCCGGCATCGACCCGCTTGGCGTCATGGTGGGCGAGCGCCTGAAGTAAGGCGTGACAGGCGGCCTGGCGAGTGGCGAAGCGGTAGGGTGTTCCGGCGATGTTCAGCGTCCAGGGCCAGGGCAGCAGTCGACCACGGACGCGGATACCACTCTCCTGCAGGGCAATCGCGAACAGCACCGTAGAAGGGATGTCGGCGTCATGTGCCGCCAATTGGTAAGCGGGAGGCGGAAGTTCGTCAGCCTGGCCGGCGAGCATCGTCAGCAGGAGCGCAATACCACTCAGTCGAGGCGTTGCCATTGTCCATTTACCTGTTGAAATGTGGCAGGCAAGGATCCCGGGGCACCGAGGCTGAACCAGCGACCACGGTCATGGTTCAAGGTGATCTGTCGTCGTTGGACCTTGGCCGGATCGATGTCTGCTTGCCGAGCCCAGCTACGCACGCGTTCATCCTCACCTTGGCTGCCCACCAGGAAGATATCGAACGCCGTGTCACTGCTTTGCAGACGCTGTGCTTCGGCGGTGCACGCTGGGCAGTGGTCCTCCACAAACAGGGCCTGGCGCGGCACGACCGCTGAGCTGGCAGGGGACGGGGATGCCATGCCCTGGATCGGCAGCAGCCCGGGAAACAGCTTGGCCCAGGCCGCGGTGTAAGCGTTTTGGTAGGCCAACTCGCGCTCGGCGCGTTTGGCTTCCAGCGCTACCTGTAATTCGGCATAGCGCTGGCGCTCTTGGTCGGTCTGGGCCTCAACCCCAAGTGCGGTCAACGGATCGAGGTTCGGGCTCCAGAAACCGCGTGGACCGGCTTGGATCTGTTCGAAGCGAGTCCACTCCTGCTCCGTCAGCCCCCAGCTTGCCGCCTGTTCAGACTGAGAGCGCCCCAGCGGAGCGGACTGTGTGTCCTGGATCCGTGACTGTGTCGTGACGGGGTTACCCATCGCAACGCCCATGGCCAGTAGCGAAGCGAGACAGACAACGGTGGGCAATAGCGCTCTGTTCATGATCGCTTCTCAAGGGAGATGCACGGTCTGGTCTGGCTGAGCGGCCACCGCGAAGATGGCTGCGTTCGGCCCCAGCACTTTCAGGTGCCAGGCGCCGAGCTGCTCGCCGCTATGCAGCAGCCGAACATCCATAAGCGAGCGACTGTCATGAGGAGCGACCGCTAGAAAGCGCTCACCACCGCGGGACTCGACGCTCAACACCGAGAACGGTGGCGAGAGTGGGTCAGGTTTAGGGCGAGCCGTTTTTTTCGGCTTGGCTCTGGCAGTCGATGGTGGAGTTGATGGCTGGGTCTTGAGCTCCAGGAGCTGTTGCTCGACTTGCTCAAGGCGTGCGCGTAGCGCGGTCATGTCCGCTGCGGTGGCACGGGCTGCCAGACCGTCGCGCAGTTCCTGTATTTCTTGCGCCCACTGGTCCAGCATCGGATCGAGGGTATTGGCCTGTTGCTCACCGGAATCGACCATTTGCTTTAGGTCTTTCAGCGCGTACTGCAGTTTTTCCTGTGCATCCTTGAGCGCGTTTGAATCAAGTCGCAGGGTGTCCAGGGTTTGTCGGTATTGCGTGTTCATGTTCTGCAGTTCGGCCACGCGTTGATACTGGTTATACAAACTACCGCTCAGGCCGGCAATCGCTAGGCAAAGTAAGCCGACAATGAGGGTTTGAAACGTTGAGGCTTTCATGGACGCACCTCCAACTGATGCGACGAGCCTGGTGTGACCCGCACGATGCCAACATCAGCTTTCTGCCGTTCGAAGCAGACCGAACGGCTGACTTCATCGGTTGTGAGTTGCCAGGCGGGGCCAGCCAGCACTTGCAGCGCGCTGCGCAAAGAGATCGGGCCGAGCCGGTAATGGGCTGCGGGTAGAGGCCGGGTAAAAAGCACCTTCACCGAAGTGGAAACTGGACAGAGCGAATAGCCCGAGCGCCGCAAGACGTGCTGCAACGCCTCCTGCACCGAAGGGCTCAGGCTGGACGGGATGCTCACGTCGATGATCTGGACGAGAAGATCGCGTTGTTCCGTGGTGGGCTCGGTGCTGACCAGCGTATAGCGGCCATAGCGAAGTTCTGGCGGATGACTTTCTTCAGCGGTGACTGTCGAGAACTGGGCCCGATTGGAGCCGTTGTCGATCGCTGGATCGGTCGGCAATGGGGTGGGGATTTGCCCGGTACAGGCGCTCAGCAACCCCAACAGGCAGACAGGCGTGAAAAAACGCTCCATGGAAAAGCCTCATGTCAGATTCAGTGCAGAACCTGACATGAGGTGAAGGAGCGATTCAGTGAGAAAGTTGATTCAAGACGGGTCGTGTTAAAGCAGAACACGTTGTTACTCATCAAAAACGGCGAGCCCATCCAAGACGGCAGCGTCGGGGTCGAAGATCAACAATCGCACATCTGCCAATGCTGCGAGATACAGTACGTTGACTAAGGCTTCCGGCGTGCCGGCGTCGAGTTGTTCTTGTTTGAGGGTTGAATAAGGTTTGCCGTCAATGTTCTGCACGTTGTCGTCCGTCCATGGTGTGCCGATCAGTTTGCAACCGATGCAATCCGGCAACGCGAACAGTTCGAACAAGAGGCCAGTTTGCCTCGGAACGAAGTGACTGACCCACGCCTCCAGATACAGCATCGCTTCTTCGGGAATGTGTGCGGTACTGATCTCCCAGGCTCGGCTGTAGTGTCCCGTTTCGAAGACTAGGCGATGGACCATAGCTTGGGCTTCTTCTAGGGAGTACAGGTCGCCGACGTGATGCCGCTCTTTGAGCACTTCTCCCATCACGGCGTAAATCACTTGGCGCACCAGACCGGTGGATTGGCAGCGTTCATCCAACTCATCCGGAATGAATTGGCCTTCGCTGATCAAGGCGAAATCGTCATTGAACAGGCAGGGGAACAGTTGCAGCTCATCGTCGGGCAGATGGGCCTGTGAGTCGTGTACGGGTCGAAAGCAGGGAGGGCAGTCGTCTTCGTAGGTGATCAGTAGCAATCGTTCGATATGCAGGTTGTCGTAGCCGCGAGCAAATGGGTTGGAGGCCGGCAGCAGGGCTGGAGCTTGATGTGTAGGGTTCATGAAGGTTCTCCAGAATGAAAGTGAACAAGGCGCCCGAAGGCGCCTGCGAGGGTTAAAGCCAGCCGTATTCGGCCAGGGAGAGCGGATGACCTTCACCGACGATGAAGTGATCCAGTACGCGCACTTCGATCAAGGCCAAGGCCTCCTTCAGCCGTGCGGTCAAGGCGCGATCCGCCTGACTGGGTTCCGTACACCCAGAGGGATGGTTGTGCACAAAAATGGCGGCTGCAGCGTTATGTGCGAGAGAGCGCTTAACGACTTGGCGGGGGTAAACGCTGGCGGCATCAATGCTGCCGTGAAAGAGGATTTCGAACGCCAGCACGCGGTGCTGGGCATCGAGAAAAATCACACCGAAGACTTCATGCTCCTGTTGTACAAGATGCAGTTTTAGGTATGAGGCCACGGCGCCAGGTGACGTCAGGTTAGGGCCGCGGGCGAACAGCCGACGATCCAGAATATGCAGTGCCTCGTCGATCAGCTGGTTTTCGTGGACGATACGATCAGCCTCGAAATCCGAGGTTTCAATCAGGGTGAATTGGGTGTTCATGGTGGTACCTCCGAAGGGAATAATCAGGGGTACACGCCCGAGGGGAGCGGTGTCCCCTAGGTGGAAATAGAGTCGCGGGCATTAGCCGATGACGCGCTGTTTACAGCCGGGTGAATCGGTGACGTTGACCGTGTAGGGGTGAGCCACAACCGCCGCAGGGCAATGGGGAAAAGGCTTTTGTTCCCCAGCCGGTTTCGGGATCGAAGTCGGCACTGATGGGCATTAAGCGAACCAGTCCACGCTGGATACCGGCGATGCGTTTCTCGATTTCATCCGTCGTGTAGTAGAGCGATAACGTGCTGTAGTCCTCGTAAGCCGCAGCGAACAAACAGTCGTCGCAAAGCCAGAAGGATTCCATGTGGATTCTCCTGTGCGGATTGAAGAAAAGGCGCTCGAGGGAGCGCCTTGATGTGGAACATCGTGGACTATTCAGGCGGACTGAACGGTACGGGTGGCATCACGGCGGGCCGTGCGGGGAGCAGCTGGAGATTCAGGTTCGACCCGAGTTTCTATTGGGTTTTCACTCTCCTCAACTTCGGCATCAGCCGATGATGGGGATGACTCACTGGTGGGCGCTTGCTCAGCAGGTGCTGTTGCTTCCTGCCTGGCGGGCGCTTTGTACTCGAATGTGCCGTCGACCTTGATCCAGTCGATGAACAGCAAACGACCTTTCAGACTGGCGCCTGGTTGACCTTGTTTATCGCCTTTCTCGTAGAGAA
Source organism: Pseudomonas lini (assembly GCF_964063345.1). Lineage (NCBI taxonomy): Bacteria > Pseudomonadati > Pseudomonadota > Gammaproteobacteria > Pseudomonadales > Pseudomonadaceae > Pseudomonas > Pseudomonas lini. Next base: position 82,877 of record NZ_OZ061318.1, on the reverse strand, counting down.
ACGGATCGATCCACAGGTCGCCAATACGGAACGAAAGCAAGACTTTTTTCTCGGCCTTGACGGCGTCCATATAAAGACGAATCAAGCGTTCAGCTTCACCCCCCGCGACTTTGCAGTCGAAGCGGGTGTACTCCACCGCATCGGTGGCGCCGTGCAGGGCGGCGATATCGCAGGCCATAAATGGCTGGCCGCGGCGGACTTGGACTTCACGAACACGATTGAGGTAACCGATACCGACGGTGTGCAGGTTGAAGTAAGTGGTCGCTTCTTGGGATTGGTTGGCGTGGGCCATGGTGGTTCTCCTGTTTCAAGGGGAACGGCGACGCACAGGCCCTGACGGGGAAGTGAGCCCCCGTCAGGGTGGGTAAGGTGAAGGCGAGCGATGAAGGACTTGGTACCGGCAAGCCAATGACGAGCAGAACTTTGCGTCTGGGGGAATAGCGATGCAGCAGAGGAACGTCTGCGGTAGTGGTCCGCAAACCTGGGGTAGTGGGCATTCATCACCGCTGAAGCGGTAACCGTGCGAGCTTCCGAACGCTGATCACACTTGGGTAAACCACCACGAACGTGGCGTAGCCTTGAAGGTTCTGGCTACCTGGGCTGGGCTGTCAACGACAGCGAACCACGCCCTTTGTATAAGCCCGTTACAGGGGAGCGTCAAGACGCTGCAACCCAGTTTTTTATGGCCGGAACTCAGTGGCAGTCACTGGAATGAAGAAAATGAAGAGTGAGCCTGACGGGTCGCCAGGCGAGGAAGAGAAAAGCCACCTTTGACGGTCTTGTGCAGTCGACAAGCTCCTCGCAAAGCTTGGTTTAACTGCATCATGATTCGCCAACCGACCCTTGTCGTGGCCTGGGTCGGAACATGCTGGCACGCATCCGCGCACAAAGGGTGCCCAGTGTTTCCCCGGTGGGCTCCGGGGCTGAATACGATCGCCGAGGCGGATGACCGCTATTGCCTGGTAGAGGCAACAGTGGTCATCCGCCACCACGATCAGGTGGAGCACAAAACGGGAATGTAATCCCGCAGAGGAGAAGGCTCCGAACTCTAAGAGTTCGACCGAGCTACCCGGAGCGAATCGGTCTTGGGTCGCCGTTGGCGATGATCCTGAGGCACTACAGCAGAGAGGGTGGGATGACGTCAAGGCAGAGTGCGTTGCCTTAAAGGTCGCCCCAATATTCAAGTTGATCTTCAATGGGGAGTCATGGGCGCCGCACATCTTTGCTGATCGGCACAGTGCCCTTGCAGTCGGGGTAGTGGGAGCACGACCAGAACGACCCTGATTTTCCCTTTCGCCTGAACATTGAGGTGTTGCAAATGGGGCAGACCGGGCTGGCTTCGACAGGTAAGGCTAAAGTAAGTGAGCCGTAGTGTGCGACCAACTGCGCAATCCAATTCGCCTGCTTGGCGACGAACGCATCAAGGGTCAGACGTCCTGCTTCGATTTCGTCCAGAGCCTGTTCCCAGACTGCGGTCATACCCGGATCTGCAACCGCTGTTGGTACCGCTTCGATCAGGGTATGGGCCGCCGCCGAGGCCATTAAGGCGCGTTTTTTCTTCAGCAAATAACCGCGATCAATCAACCCCTTGATGATGCTGGCTCGCGTGGCTTCGGTACCGATACCGGTGGTGTCCCGAAGTTTCTGTTTCAGGCGTGGATCGTTGACCAGCTTGGCCACATTTTTCATCGCCTTGATCAGATCGCCCTCAGTGAGAGGTTTGGGGGCGGCGGTGCGCATGGACTTGAGTTCGACGTCGTCCACTGCGCACTGAGTACCTTGTTGCAAGACGGGTAAGACCTGGGACTTGTGATTGGGCTCATCCTTCTCGGTGTTTTCGTAGAGCAAGCCTTTCCAGCCCTGAACCAGGATCTGTTTGCCAACAGCGGTCAATCGCTCTGCGCCACACTCCAGTTCGACCTGGGTCCGATCAAACTCATGGTGCGGAAGAAATTGCGCGAGGTAGTGGCTACGGATCAGTTCGTAGACTTGGCGCTCTTGTTCAGACATCCGCGCAAGGTTGGCCGACTCGGTGGTGGGGATGATGCCGTGGTGCGCGGTGACCTTGTCATCGTTCCATACCCGTGAGCGCAGTGATCGATCGAGGCTTCCGAGTGCGTGCCGCAGTGCGGGATCCGTTTTGAGCAGGGCATCGAATACCGCGGGTACCTCGTCGAACATACTCGCTGGCAAATAGCGGCAATCGCTGCGCGGGTAGGTGGTGGCTTTGTGGGTTTCATACAGGGCTTGGGCGATGTTTAGGGTTTCCTGAACGCCGAGCCCCAGCTTGCGCGAGCAGATTTCCTGCAGGGTACTCAGGTCGAAGGGCAGTGGCGGTGGTTCTCGGGAATGCTCAGTCTGCAGCGAGAGTACTGTGGCGGCGCAACCGTCAATGATTGTTTGGACTGCCTGACGTGCAATCTCGCGCTGAAGGCAACGACCGGCTTCATCTCGTCCTGAGCTGGGTGGTAACCACGATGCGATAAATGGTTGCCCCGTGGAGGACAGGTGCACATCCACTTCCCAGTAGGGCACCGAGACGAAGCTGGCAATCGCACGATCCCGATCGACCACCAGACGTAAGGTGGGTGTCTGGACGCGTCCCACTGACAACACGCCATCGTAGCCTGTTCGTCGACCAAGAAGGGTAAACAAACGACTGAGGTTCATGCCGATCAGCCAGTCGGCGCGGCTGCGGGCGAGGGCTGAGTGGTAGAGTGGGTAGGTCTCCTGACCAGACTTCAGCGAGGACAGTGCCCTGCGAATCGACGCCTCGTTGAGTGCGGACAGCCAGAGGCGCTGAACAGGGCCTCGATACTTGCAGAGCTCCAGCAATTCTCGGGCAATCATTTCACCTTCGCGATCGGCGTCGGTGGCGATGACGACGGTGGCCGCTTCACTGAGCAGGCGCTTGATGACTTTGAACTGTGCCGCAGTCTTGGGTTTGACCTCGACCTGCCACTGCGCGGGAATGATGGGTAGATGATCCAACGACCAGTTCTTGTACTGCATGCCATAGGCTTCGGGAGGGGCCGTCTCCAGCAGGTGGCCGATACACCAGGTGACGGTTGTCTCGGGTCCGATCAGGCAGCCATCGCTGCGCCGGCTAGCTCCGAGAACCTTGGCAATGTCACGACCTTGGGACGGTTTCTCACAGAGGAAGAGGCGCATAGAACTGCTCCGGATTGAGTTCGGAGCAGCGTTGTTGGAAACCGCAGGTGAGGGATATGAGAAACCTGAATCGAAGGATCTTCATATTAGTCAGTCAGGGCCGCCAGGTATGGGACGAGGTTGCACCCCCGTCGCATCCCGACGACAGTGTGCATATTCACGAGCAGAGAGTGAAAATGGCTCAGCAACTTCACGCAAAGGCGCAATTTTTATGCCTGAAGTCTGTCAGTCTGTAGGTGGTTGCCCTCTGCTTTTTCTGGGTTTCGACGCAGGTGAACTGGCGCGCTCTGTGTTTTGCCCGACGGGTGTCGCAGATGCTGCCGGTTCAGTGGAGCGTTCCCGCATGACTACATTGTGCACGCGGTGAGGCAGGATGCCGACGCGGCGGGCCTCGATCTTGAAGGTGACCCGCGCATTGTCTTCGCTGTCCTCCCACTCATCGCGTACGGTGCGGCCTTCGACCAGCACACGCATGCCTTTCTGATACAGCGTGCCCCAGTGTTCAGCATCGCGGTGCCAGAGCTCAACCGGCGCCCAGTAGCCACCTCGATCTTCATAGCTGCCTTCGCGTGGCACGGGGTTGTCGAAATACACATTCAGCCGTAGCAAACGCCGTGGCTCGTCATTGCCTGATGGAAATTCCTGGAACTCTGGCGCACTGCCGATATTGCCTTCACCGACGAAAAAAGTACTCATCCTAATACCTCCACTGCTGGTGTGAACTGGCGCAGCAGCCGTTCGGCACTGGCCAATTTGATCGCGCAGGTCGAGGCCTGGCGGTAGAGCGAATGCACTACGCTCATCTGCAGGTTCAGTGCAATGCGCTCGCCTTCGAAACGGTGCAATCCCTCGCGTACGACTTGCGGCAGGGCTTGGTTGCAGACTTGGCGTTCCCAGACCGCAACCCCCATACGGGCGAAGTCACGGCTGCGCCAACGCAAAAAAGTGCTGCCCACGCTGGTGTTCTGCAGCACCAATCGAATATCCAAGTGTGAGTAAGGGGGCTGTCCGGCTTGCTGCACAACAGCCTCCATCAGATGACATAACTGCGCCTCGATTTCCCTCGCCACCTGCGCCAGGTGCTCCAACTCACCCTTACCCTTAAAGGGCTTTAAAAGGCCTTTTAGGGAGGCGGCGTGTTCGAGCTGTCGATAGGCATCGCTTGTCAACACATCGAAGGGCATTGGTTGAGCCGAAGTCAGGGGATTCATGCTTCGTCCTCCGGCTCATCCACCGTTGCAGATAGCTCTCCCGTTTCCTCTGCCAACGCGTCAGCGTCATCCACTGCCACAGCGCCCCGCCGAATGATCGGCGGCGCGAACTGGGAGCGGCGATGCCCCTCAAGGATGTCCATGGGAGGCAAACCCAATTTCTCGATGGCCGCAATGGCACGGGCGTTGTTCGCCGCCATGTCATCGCGGGTTACGCCGCCATGCCGATAGCGCTGCGCCTGGCCGAATAGGCTGCGCAGCAGATGGGCGCCGTCGTCGATCCAGGCTTCCATGTCGGTGCGGCCGATCAAGGCGGTGTGATGGGCCAATAGGGTCCGGCGCACCAGGGTGTCATAGTCGGTCAGCAGGTAGACCGCCAGAAAACCCAGCTGACTGCCGATGTACAACGGCAAGGTGACGGGGTGGATGTTGAGGTTGTCGCCCATGTCGATTTGTGTCGGCAGGTCCTGCCTGATCCGATCCAGTTGCTGAGTCAGTTCCAGCATTCCAGCTTTGGCCTGCATCAGTTTTTCTTCGAGTTGCACGATGGCCCAGTCGGCATAGGGATCGTCCTGGGCCGCGGTTTGTTTGATCAGGTTGGTGACACTGATGTAGCCGGCCATGCCCATGATCGAGTGGACGCCTTCGCGTGCGGTTCGGCCTTGCCAGATACGGGCAGCGTGGTGGGTGTGCAGGGTCAGGGTGATGCTGCTACGCAATGAGCCCAGGTTGAGTTGGTAGTGATCGGCCACGGTGTTGTCCTCGCATCGGCTTGGACGGGAACGTTGTGACAGATGATCGTCAAGAGCAGCCAAAAAGCTGAATGCGGTCTGTTCGGTTTGGTGTGAGAGGGTTCATTTCGAAGACGTTCGTGAGTGACGCTGGTGACATCAGACGATGGCCGTATCAGTCGGAGTGCGCAGGTTCGGCGCTTTGCGATCTCATAATAGAACTCAGTAGATTTGATGCCACTGGCATCAAATCTACTGACGTCCAGGACGTTTGCCGCGCAGTTGGCGCAACTCATTCAGGCACGTTTGGGCGAGGACGGAGGCGGGTTCGCCCTGTTGTCGGGACGGGCGTGACGGGCCTGTTGGGGGCGGTTCTGCAATGGGGGAGGGCTCTGTCTGACCTGCCCAAGGATGAAAATCACCGTTCAGTGCGCGCTGGATCAAGCCCATCAGATAGGCCGCTGGCTTGCGGATACCTCCTGCGGTACAGCGTGCACCGGCTTCGTTGAGCACCGCCTGACGATCCGCCGGTTTGAGTTTGTTCAGCGCCACGGCGACGGCCTGACGCTCGCTTGGACTCAGGTGCAGCGGATCGGGCCAGTGCAGGTTATCCACCGCTGGAGTCGCGCGCGGTACAGTACAAATACTTTCTTTTAATACAGTACAGGCGGCGTTCGGATTCCGAACGGTGCCGGAAATATTGGCGTTCAAGCCCGGTTCGGAATCCGAACGAGGTCCCACACGATTCCGAACGCGGTGATCGTCACCCAGTTCGGAATCGTGTAAGGCGTCCTCGGGTGCGAAATCCAGTCCTTGCTGCATCCAGTGTTCGCCCCAGCTCTCCAGTCGTGTCGGTAATCGACCTAAATCAATATCCGTGTCTTGGCGAATTTCTTCCAGCATGTGCTGGGCGACAATCCGCACCGCCTTGGTGGCATGGCTGAGGCAATGTCCCACCAGCTCGAGGTAATCTTGATCCAGCTCCTTGGCTTCAGCGGGGGTTAACGGTTCATCATGTAGGACGTACAGAGAACCTTGCAGACGTCCGCTGAGCTGGTCGCGTCCGCGACTCACCAAGCTGAGCCAGCGCGTGAGCCTGAGCATGGTCAAGACGCGAGCGATGGTTTCACGGGAGGCAGACGTGCCATAGGGCACGCTTGATAGGTAAGGCTGCAAATCCTCATAGCGCGGCGTGACCACGCCCTGGCCTTGCAGCATGAGTCGAAACACTTGCCAGGCATTACGCTCCAACGGCGTCAGCCGACTATCCAACAGCAGGCGACGTGGCACGACTTCGTGTGATTGGCCACTGAACAGAAAGCCAGCCTGCAGAGCCTGGTTGGAAGGTTGTTCGGTGGTAGGGCGTGCGGGCCAGCGTTCACTCAGCTGCTGGGTGCATTGCTGCAGGACTCGCTGCCAGCGGCTGGAAGGGGCAGTGTTCATGTTTCGGTGCTGTACTGGTCAATCTGCTGCCAGACGATGGCCAAGCTGATCTGTTGCTCCTCCGCCAGCATCATCATGGCATCGAGTTGATCCTCGGTACCGTCCTGCGTGCGTAGTTGGCACCATCGCTGCCAGAGCGCATGTTCCTGCGCTTCGCTCAAATGCTGAGGGCGGCCCTTTCGGGTTTCTATTTTGAGCAGACGTCGGCGCAGAGCGGTTTCCGAATGCGCCAAGCCGAAGCACTGATACATGATGGTGCTGCTGGCACCGAGCTTGAGCGCCCGGTTGATCAATCTCTCGTTCTGTTCGTCGCGTTCGGATTGCTCTATCAACCGATGCAGCACCGGCGAGTCAATCTTGACCTCAACCCAGGGGACAGTGGCGTGGGCCAGGCGCGACAGCGTGGTGGCGGGTAAAGATTGCAACAGGTAGATGTCGTCTTCACCCAGTCCGAGGGCTTTGCAGCGTTGCAAATTACCCAGGCGCAGCTCATGCAGTACCTGGGTCAGCATGGCCTGGTTGAGCATATTGAAGGACAGGTTCATGGCAGCTCCTTCGGTGAGTCAGCTTCAGAGGTTAGCGTTAGATCGATCAGGCGACGGGCCAGACGGATCAGGCGATACAGTTTGATTAACAAACTGTCAGGCAGTCGCTCCAGTCCTACGTCCACGGCGGGACGATCTATCAGCGGGAGTTTATAGATCCCCAGCAACAGCTGGCCAAACAGGGCTGAAGGCAGTTGCTTGCGATCCTCCCAGTTCACGTCGTCTTGAGCGCGCAATAGGGCCAGGAGCAGAAGGTGAACTCCGGTCGAGCGAGGTGTCGCAAGATCTACCCGCTCCATATCTAGAGCAAAACCCAATCCATGCTGCTGATCGATGATGCTCGCGGGATGTCCGGCATAGGCCGCCATTTCCCGCGCCAGTCCGGCAATGGCTAAACGCAGCTGTTCGGGGGTGTCCAGTGTGGGTGCGATGGTCCAGATGTCTTCGATCGCGCAGGCCTCGACTGTCGGTGTTGCTTCGATGGAAATCTCGTGATCGATCTGTTCGCGAATCTGTTGAATACGTGACGGAGGGTTGACTGCTGAGGCGCCATTCGTTTCGGGCGGGGTGAGCAGCTCCTCTCGCGCTGTTTCGGTCTGGGTTCTGGCCTCGCTTGATTTATGACGGGACTCGGAGGCAGGAGGTCCGGCCGCAGTTTCATCAACGCTCGGCAGATGGCTGTTCTCCGAAGGCGTGGTGACGACAACGCCGGGCGTCGAGATGACCCGTTGGTTGTCGCTCAGCTCCAAGGCCAACATGCGGTAGGACTGTCCGAGCAAACGGCTCATGCGCTCGAGCAGTTCATCCTGGATCTGCTCAAGATCGAAGGATTCGGGATCGGCATCGAAGTTGCCCAGGATCTCGAGCCAAAACTCGGCGAACGCAACGGTGGCGGTTGGATAACGGTTCCAGGTTCGTTCCGCTTGGCTACGCAGAGCGATCAGGCGTTCGACCTGGGGCTTACCCAATCCGGCATACAGGGTTTGTGGAATGGCGGGCAGTAAGTGTTCGAGGGTGTCGAGCATCCGGCTGATGTGCGACTGCGAAATGGGATAGCCACCAGCGGCAAGACGTCGTGCCAGCTCCCGTTGCGAGAGCACAGCGCCATCTGGTTCCAGCATGGTTTTGAGTTTGGCCACCGCCAGAGCACGCTCGATGAAGGTAAGTTGGCCGTGCAGATCGCTTTCGGCAAGATGGCCGAGAAGGGCGGTTATTTCATTGCTCCAAGGTCGGAACAGGCAATGAATGCGGAAGTAGCGCTCATCACGAGTTTCCTGCCACAGCTCGCCGAGAATCGCCAAGCGCGTATTACCGCCGTTGCGGATGATGAAATAGGTTTCACCCGGACGGCGAGTAATCGGCGGTGGTTGATCCAACCCGCGTTCACGGATCGAGGACTTGATATCCTCGTAAAGCGGATTACGGATGAAGCGCGGGTTGTGTTCGTAGGGTCGCAACTGCTCCAGAGTGACCAACATAGGCGTATCAGTGAGTGGATCGGACAGCCGCTCCACTTTTGGACCTGGAGTGAAGTGGTCCTGGTACAGCCTGTCGGTGATCTCCTCCTGACTGAGCTTCTTCATCGGAACAACCTCAGTTAACGCCGTATGCACAAATGGTCACCGACCTCGAACTTGACGATCTCGACAGTCCCCGAACCTTCGAAATGTTGGGAGAGTTCTGCGAGGAGCCAACCCATGGCCGAGCGTCCACCCTGCAGACGAAAGACCACGGTGCAGTACTCCTCGCAAGGTGGATGACGTGGTCGAATAGATGGCTGAACGATGATGGGCAGTTGATCCAACATCAAAGGACTCCTTGCCAAACGCAGTTGGCAGCAAGGTCGATAAAATGTGATATGACGAGAAATACCGGCTTGTTGATTCGTCTCATTGAGCCTCCGTGCACCTGCCCACCGTAGAGATTGCTTCGCGCCATTCCGGAAACAACTCGATGGCCAGTGCTTGCATGGTTTCCAGCGCCGATGGCGAGCGTCGTTGACGTGATTGGCGCGTCTCGATTCGGTGGACCGGTAGGCCAAGAGAGGCGGCATTGAGATACGCCACTCGGTCTGGAACTACGGTGTCTAGAACCAAGATGTTGGTAACCCCAGCGAAAGTCTCCCGCAAACCGCAAATGATCATCCTAGTGTCCATCCGAATGGCGTTCACCTGGTTCAGTAGCAATCGCAAGGGTGGTGGGGGAATGCCCAGGTGGCGGAACGGTTCGAGTTCGCTGAGCAGCTTCAAGGTGCCGCGGCGCAGTTCGCGAGCGGCGAGCATTTCCGGCGTGATGGGAGAAAGGGCGAGATCGGATGCAAGGATGGCCATCTCCAGCAGCACGCTACGTGCGCCTTGGGTGTCGATCAACAGCAGGTCATAACTGGAACGGAAATGGTCGAGCAAATTGCGCAGCCGTAATCGCCCGTCAGGGGCATGCAGCAGCAAAGTGCTCAGTCGGCCTTGGTCGTCGTTGGAGAGGATCAGGTCGAGACCGACGACCTCCGTCGCGGAAATTATCTGCGCAGGATCTGTCTGGTTGAGCGCAATGAGTTCGTACGCACCTGCGATAGCCTTGTGATTCAAGGCGTAATAGCTGGAGAGGGTGGGTTGGCTATCCAGATCGAGCAGCAGGACGCGTAGGCCAGCATCCGCCAGCAGACCGCCGAGATTGGCAGCCACTGTTGTTTTGCCTACTCCACCTTTGGTGGACACCGCTGATACCACACGCATGGCATCAAGCCTGCTGCGCCAAACGCTCGGTGATCCACTGTTCGATCTCCAGCGAGTCCCAGCCGACGGCGCGCAGTCCAATGCGTTTGGCATGAGGGAATTTACCTTCCTTCATCAAGTTGTAGATGTGCGCACGCTTGAAGCCGGTTTTCCGCTCCACTTCGTCACGCCGCATGATGTGACGTTCGGCCGGTGGTTGAGGGCTGTCGGCGAGCGAGACGGATGAGCTGGACATGCTGGTCACTCCTGGCGCCGCTTGGCGCGTGGTGGGAAGTGACCTGAATTGAATATCAGAAAAGCGAGGGAGTCATTGCACTGCAATCGAGTGCATTGCAGTGCAATGATTTGGCTCAGGTGGTTTTTTTGAGAGTGCGATTGGCTGCCGCGAACTTTTTATCCAGCGTTCGTTTGCTGAGACCGGGAATGTCATTGTGGCGCGCGGTCAAAGCATCGACGATTGCGGCTTGGCTTTTGAACACGGAAAGCGGTTTACCTGCGGGCGACACGTCTAAGACGGTGTTGACCAAGGCACCGATGATCTGCAGGTAGGTATGTTCACTACGATCGCTGAGCTGTCCCTGCGTTTTTACCAGCGTTTTAAGGCTTTCCTGCTCAAGTCCCAGTGCCTGAAGGTCAGCTTCGACATCTTGGAGCTGACGTTGCAGAGCATCGCGCTCTCGCAGGAGGGCATCCCGCTCGGCCTGGAGTGCAAAATAAACACCCATGCTGATTTTATCTTGAGCGTCGTCGTTCGATTCGAACAGGAAATCGGGCCGCTGATCGGGGTAGTAGATTTGCATCCAAAGACGTAAGTCGGAGTGTCTAACGGTCAACAGCGTGAGCTCGACAGGGGTGCCCAGGGGGACCGAAATGCCGAAGGAGCCATACGGTAATTCCCCATTGCGGACGGCGTCATAAATTTTGTCAGTATTGGCCTGTAGGCACGGCCATTGAGGAAACAGATTCCTGAGCTTTTCCGGGCAAGACCAAGCTGCTTGCACGATCTGCGCTTCGTAACGAATGAGATTGCACCAGCGCAATGCGGCGTCGATAGGCCGATAGAAGATTTTAGCCTGCGGGTTGAAGTTGTTTGAAGACATGTGCGAACGGACCTCCATTCCTTATGGATCGGCCTCCCGCGAAACATCTCTACATCGCCTACCTGCTGGAAAACTGCTGGCAGTGGCTGTTTTAATCGGATTTTTTACTCGATGAGGTCATTCCATTTACCAGCATCTGAAGAAGTTACATTTGCTTTGTTGATGGCTTCGTCCCAGGCAGGTGGGGGGATCGCTAATTGGATCCAATGTGAAGACCATCATTTTCAGGGCGGGTTCAAACCGTCAGTCGTGAACTAGTGGAGATCGTTGTTGATTTTGAAAGTCTTCAGGCGATGGGGTTTGAGGTCGGAAGCGGCCCAGACCTGCCGAACTGACACGTGGTGACCCGCGCATACTTGGCCATCAAACGAACGCTCCAGTGAGTGGCTTCCCGGGGGACACGCCGGGTGGTCAGTGTCAGGATTTCGTTGATTTTTTTGGGCCCAAGTTTGAGTGGTTGGCCGCTACGCGGCAGATCGCTCAACCCTTCGATTCCGCCTCAAAATAATATTTTCGCCATTTGAATACCGTCGACGGCGTGACCTATAACTGCTAGCTGACGACCTTGGGCGTCAATCCATCAGCCAGTAGAAACAGGATGGGCGCTCGCTGGGGGAGGCTCTGCTCCAGCGCGCAACAACTTTGCAGGGCGAAGAGATCAGAAGGCGTTAAAGCAAAGGGGGAAGTCGGTCGGGTTATGCGCATAACCAATCCATGACATTGGACGCACAGTATATCGTTACCTGTAGATAAATTAATTAATCGCTAAGACCGCTGCACGCCAGCCGGACGCTCAGGACACTAAATGGTTTGATAGGGGCAGTTAGAGTGCCCCTGCCTTCGCGGCTGCGGGGGCCTACGTGCTACCCAAGATTCGTTCGGAAATGTGTATCATCGTCCGGCAAGCGTCGCCAGCACTACGCGCCAGTCAAAAACGCCAGCCACCTTTTCCCGTGTCATGGTAGCGTTCAAAGAAACTCCTTTCGGATGTCAATACTCGACCGTTCGCCAATATTCCGGTAGTTCTCCGTCAGCCACGCCTCGACCTCGCGTCGTCCGCTGTCGCGCAGTCCGCAAAGGAAGTCCCAACCCGCGTTGTACTTGCTGGACACGCTGAGCGCGCACATCGCCTCGTCGGATCGAATGGAGTGAATCAGCATCTCCTTCATCTCGTCGCGATCGAGCTTGCCTTGCTGGATAAGGTCGGTGACAAAGGCGATGGTGCGCATCTCACGCATCAGCGACGAGTTGAAGCTGATTTCATTGATGCGATTGAGGATGTCGGCAGCTGTAATGGGCACGCCCGGGCGGACAAGTGGGTTGATGTGGACGATCACCACATCGCGCGTGTTGCAGTGGTAGATCAACGGGAAAATGGCCGGGTTGCCCATATAGCCGCCATCCCAGTAGTGCTGGCCGTCGATCGCAATCGCCTGGAACAATGTCGGCACACAGGCCGAAGCAAGCACCGCTTCGACGCAGACGTCCTCGCCCGAGAAGATGCGGATCTTCCCCGTCTCGACATTGGTCGCGCACAGATAGAGGTGGAGCGGGCATTGCTTGCGCAAGGCGGCGAAATCGACCTGACTCTCCAGCACCCCCCGCAGCGGATTCAAGTTGTCGCGATTGAACTGGTAAGGCGAGAAGAGACGAAGCGCCATGTCCGCGAATGCATACATGGGCGAATAGTCCAGCCCGAAGCTGTGCGTTCCTTTCAGCCATGGCATCCAGCGCAACGGGTTATGACGCTCGGCGGACTGCGCCACGGCGTACCAGAAATCGTGCAGCGCCTGGCGCGCGCCGGCCTCGTCACCCTGCAGCATACCGTAGGCCAGCACGGCGGCATTCATCGCGCCGGCACTGGTTGCGCTCACCCCTTCAATGGCAAGCCTGCCGTCCTCGAGCAACCGATCGAGCACGCCCCAGGTGAACGCACCGTGCATCCCGCCGCCCTGCAAAGCCAGAGCGACCGACTTACGCTCATGCGTCATCGACCGTTCACCCCCTCGTTTGGCGCCCATGTATCGAGCAGCGCCTTGGCTTGTAGCAAATCAACGCTGTCGAAGCCTTCGGTGAAGAAACTATAGATGTCAGCCAACATCTGCCTGGCCGCCTCTTTGTCTCCTGCCTCCCATAGCTGAGCAAGGCTCACGGTGGCTCGCAGTTCGAGCGACTTTGCCCCTTGTTGTCGAGCGACCGAGATCGCCTTGTGAAAGCATGCTTGCGCTTGCTGCTGCACGGAAGAAGCCTGGCTGTCTTCACCCGGACATTGGAGGGTAAGCGTTCCCTTGAGCCGGTACAGTTCTGCTTCGTAAAAGTGCTCGCCGGTTCTGTTCACCATAGCCAGAGCGTCGGTCACGGCAGCCAATCCTGTCTGCGGTTGCCCGGCGCGTCCGTGAGCTGCGGCCAGCAGGGCCAGAAAATAAGAGCATCCAAGCTCTGCTCCGGCTGCTTGGTAAGTAGCGATACCCTTGGTTATCTGAGCGATTCCCTCGTCAAAGTTTCCCTGCTCGGCACGAGCCCAACCTTGGAGAATAGTCCCCCATGCCAAATAAATCGGAAACCCTAGTTCCAGGGAAAGCTCGATGACGGCATCAGCACATTCTTCGGCGAGTTTTACGTCGTGTCGAAACTGTCCTAGTGCCGACGTAGCAGTCAAAGTGAAGGCCAAGCTCAACGGGTGGAAAATCTTCTTGGCCAGAGCAAGGGCCTCCCGGCTGCGCGTGCTTGCCTGATCGGGGAACCCCAAGTACCAAAGACTCCAGGCCGAAAATGTCAGGGTGTAGCCCGGATCCATGCCGTAGGTAATGGCATGTGTGCGATGACGGTCTGAGTTGTAGAGGGCACACGCCCGCTCCTGGTGTTCATGGGCATTTTTGAGAACACCTTGGAAAAGCAATGTCGAACCGAGTGCGGCATGGGCTTCCACGAGCAAGTCTGGATCTTGCGCTGTTTGCGCAATATTGAGCATTCGTTCAGCCAGTTCGCATGCAGTTGAGTATTGCGCACGCAGCGTGTAGTAAGTGCGCAGCCCCAGCAGCGCAGGGAAAAGCCCTGAGTCGTCGCCTACTTGCGCGCATAGCGCCAGTGCGCGGGTGTAGGTGGTCGCAACCTCGGGCGCAGCATAGCCTCGCACGGCCATCAAGGCCGGCCCCAGGCAGAGCAGCAACGTCAGTTCCTGATGAGCACGCGCGGGCGTGTCGGGCAAATGCTCGAGCAATTCCAGCGCCGCGCCGAGGTGCCGCACCGCATCGAGATGGGCGGAATTCTGGAGGGCCTGTTGCCCGGTACGGTGCAGGTATTCCACGGCCTTCGGGACATTGCCGCTCAGCCTGTAGTGGTGCGCCAGTTCGCTGCAGTAATCCGCGATGCGGGTGGGGAACAGTGCCTCGATGGCCTGCGCCGTGCGTTCATGCAGTGCGCTACGCCGCTCCGTGAGCAGCGAGTGGCCCGCGACCTCCTGGGTCAGCGCATGCTTGAACGAATACTCCACCTCCGGAAATGCGGGCCGCTGGTAAATGAACTCCGCGGCCTCCAGTCGGGCCAGCAGATCGCGCAAATCGTCGTCCATCCGAGCGCCCCGGCCCTCATAGATGCGCTGGATCAGACTGAACACAAACTCCTTGCCGATGACGGCGAGCGTCTGCAGCAATTCCTTCTGCGCAACGGGGAGCCGGTCGATACGGGCGGCGAGCACACCCTGCACGGTGGTGGGAATATGCAGCGCCGCCGGCGTTTGCTCGATCCGGTAACGGCCGGGTTCGCCGAGCAACGATTTCTCCTCGACCAGCGTCTGGACCACTTCCTCCATAAAGAACGGGTTGCCCTCCGTCTTCTCCAGGATGAGCTGTTTGAGGGGAACGAGCGTGGGATCGTCCCCCAGCAGGGCCGCGAGCAGTCTCTGGGCTTCGGCCGGGCCCAGCGGTTCGAGCCGTAGCTGGCGGCAATGACCGGCGCGCGTCCACCCAGGCTGATATTCGGGCCGGTAGTTCACCAGGAGCAGGATCGGAGCACTCGCCACGCGGTCGATGAGGCACGCCAGGAATGCTTCGGTCTCGCGGTCCAGCCATTGCAGATCCTCGAACAGCAGTTCGATCGGCTGATCGCGACTCTCGCGCATCAGAAGTTGCGTAATCGCGTCGAAGATACGATCGCGCCGGATCTGCGGATCCATTTCCGCGAGCGCCGAACTGCGTTCGCCGATACCCAGCAGATAGAGCAGGTAGGGCACGAGTTCCTCGAAGCTGCGCTCAAGCGTCAGGGTCTTGCCCATGACCTTTTCCCGGCACCGCCGCTCGTCGTCCAGAGCAGTGATCTGAAAATAGCTTTTCAGCAGCTCGATGAGCGGAAAATAGGCAAAGGCCTTGCCGTGCGACACCGAGAACGTCTCCAGCACCAGACAGCCGCGCCGCGAGCGTTCCTTGAACTCATGGAACAGCCGCGACTTCCCGACCCCGGCCTCGCCTGCCACCGCGACAACCTGCCCGTGGCCCGCTTTGGCCTGATCGAGCGCCTGATGCAGGTGGTCGAGCTCGACCTGGCGGCCGACGAACCTGGCCAGCCCGCGATGTGCCGCCAGTTGCAGGCGCGTGCGCAGCGCGCCGATACCCTGCACCTCGTAGACGACGAGCGGCTCGGGGATGCCTTTGACCTGGGTGGCCCCCAGAGTCCTGAACTCGAAATAGCCCTCTGCCAGCTTGTGGGTGGACTCGCTCACCAGGATCGACGATGGCGCGGCGATTCCCTCCATCCGGGACGCAATGTGAATCGTGTGCCCGACCGGATCGTAATCGGTGTGCAAATTGTCCGTGCGGATCGAACGCACGATGACCTCTCCGGTGTGGATGCCGACGCGGATTTGCAGCGCAATGCCTTTCTCCAGACGAATAC
The DNA here is from genome assembly GCF_964063345.1 of Pseudomonas lini. NCBI lineage: Bacteria > Pseudomonadati > Pseudomonadota > Gammaproteobacteria > Pseudomonadales > Pseudomonadaceae > Pseudomonas > Pseudomonas lini. The sequence continues at coordinate 67,054 of NZ_OZ061318.1, read as the reverse complement.
GGTCGCCATGTCGGTGTATCGCCTCCTGCATACGCAGCGCCGCATACAGCGCCCGCTGCGGATGGTCCTCATGGGCGATGGGGGCGCCGAACAGCGCGAGGATGCCATCGCCCAGCGTCTTGGCCACATAGCCTTCGTAGTAGTGGACGGCTTCCATCATCATCGCGACGACAGGCTCGATCAGGCGCTGGGCCTCTTCCGGATCGAGGTCGTGGATCAGCGCCATGGAGCCGGCCATGTCGGCAAACAGCGCGGTGATGGTCTTGCGTTCGCCGGCGGTCTCGCCCCGGGCCTCCATGGCCGCCTGTTCGGCGCGGATGCGCTCGGCAAGGTAATGGGGCGTATAATGAATGGGCTCTGGAGAAGACCCTAAAATAGGCGTGGAGCGCGATGACGGCGCAGCAGGTGCATCAGTCAGCGGCGCCCCGCACTCACTGCAGAATTTGGCGCCAAGGCCCGCCTCGTGTCCACATCGCGGACAGTCGTGAGACAGCCTGGCGCCGCACGCTTCACAGAAGCTGGCACCGAAGGGACTCTCGAATCCGCAGTTTGCGCAGCCCATACGACCTCTTCGCTTGCCTGGCCCACCGGGAGGCCGATGGCGCGCTCAGCATGCTGAATAACGGCTGACCGTTATCTTGATCGAAAAGAGGTGTGGTGCATAGGTTCGCGTAACCTTTTGCTTGATGGGCGGCGCTTTTCTCCGAGGAGTTCGGAGCAGCACCACAGTCATCCTTTTGACCGCAAAGCAGCGCCCATCAGGCGTGCTCTAATACATGATTAGCGTGCGCGTTGCTGGCGTCCAAGATGAAGCGCGATCAAAGACCCGACAAGTAGCAGTCCAGCGCTAGCTGCCTTCGACTCGACTTGAGGGAGTGAGGTGCTGATCATGACTGTCGTCAGTCTCTTGAGGGGGCAGATCTACGTGAGCGTTATAGTGCACCATGTTCAACTTCAGACCTGCGCTGTCGGCTAACGCCAGTGTAAGGTCTTCGATGGTGCCGGCGACTCGATCGGGAAACACTAGCTCGCCTGCCGGTTCAAGTTCCTCGTACAGAAAACTTCTGGCCCTCCAGCCACCCGACGGCGGTCAGCAACACGGGGTTCAGGTAATACTGCCAAGGAGAAAGAAACCGGGGAAATGTCGCATGCGTTCGGGGCTCTCGACGGCGTACCGCTCGCCTGGCTTCATACCGGGTGAGGGTCAATCATAGACGGCCCTTACCATTACCCGTCGGAATATATCCGTGGCATGGGCGGGACCACTTGGTACTGGGTCGCCCAGGCGTGGCGGCTGGTGCCCGGTGCTCTGAGAATCATGAGCCTGTACGACGTAGCTGTCGACTGGCCCATGACCTTCGAGGAGCTCGACCCTTTCTATCAGGAAGCGGAACAGATCTGGGGTATCCATTAGCCGTCAGTCGACCGCTTTGACCATGTCCTCGATGACCTTCTTGGCGTCACCGAAGACCATCATGGTCTTGTCCAAATAGAACAGTTCGTTGTCCAGGCCGGCGTAGCCGCTGGCCATCGAGTGTTTGTTGACGATGATGGTCTTGGCCTTGAACGCCTCGAGAATCGGCATGCCGGCAATCGGCGATTTAGGGTCGTTCTTCGCGGCCGGGTTGACCACGTCGTTAGCGCCGAGCACCAGTACCACGTCGGTCTGACCGAATTCGGAGTTGATGTCTTCCATCTCGAACACTTGCTCGTAAGGCACTTCGGCCTCGGCCAGCAGGACGTTCATGTGCCCCGGCATCCGCCCGGCCACCGGGTGGATCGCAAACTTCACGGTGACACCACGGTGAGTCAGCTTCTCCGCCAGCTCCATCAGCGTGTGCTGGGCACGCGCCACTGCCAGGCCATAGCCGGGCACGATGATCACGGTATCGGCGTTGGTCAGCAGGAACGCGGCGTCGTCGGACGAGCCGGACTTCACCGGGCGCGCTTCCTTGGAACCGGCAGGACCGGCCACATCCGCTGCACCGCCGAAACCACCGAGGATCACGTTGAAGAACGAGCGGTTCATCGCCTTGCACATGATGTACGAGAGGATCGCGCCCGATGAGCCCACCAGGGAACCGGCGATGATCAGCATCGAGTTGTTCAGCGAGAAACCGATACCGGCCGCCGCCCAACCCGAGTAGCTGTTGAGCATCGACACCACGACCGGCATGTCGGCGCCGCCGATCGGGATGATGATCAGCACGCCCAGTACGAAAGCCAACGCCAGCATCACTGCGAACGCCGTGAGGTCGCCGGTCAGCGTGAACACCAGGCCCAGGCCCAGGCCCAGGGTGGACAAGCCCAACACCAGGTTCAACTGGTGTTGACCGCCGAACTGTACCGGTGCGCCCTGGAACAGGCGGAACTTGTACTTGCCCGACAGCTTGCCGAAGGCAATCACCGAACCGGAGAAGGTAATGGCACCGATCGCCGCGCCAAGGAACAGCTCCAGGCGGTTACCGGCCGGAATCGCATCACCCAGCTGCTTGACGATACCCAGCGATTGCGGCTCGACCACGGCGGCGATGGCGATGCCCACCACAACGGTACCGTTCTTGATCTGGGTCAGTTCGCTGTCGCTGGGCGCCACAACCTTGAGAATCAGTTGCGTACCGAAGGCATCGGCAGCGCTGCCAATAGTGGCACCGGCTGCTTCATAAGCACTGTTCGGGATGCTCGCGCTGACGCCGGCACCGGTTTGTACTATGACCTGATGGCCTTGGCCGATCAGCTTCTTGATGGTTTCTGGCGTGGCAGGTACACGCGTCCTCGCTGGCATGGGTTTCGAGAGGAACACCGATGTGCACTTAAAGCCTCCAGTGAATATTTTTAAGCAAAACCCACCTGCAGATGCGTGAAGGGCATCCGTAAGGTGGGTTGGCAGCAGGGGCGGCGAGGTGCCGGAGGAGTCCCTTAAAGGGTTTTTTCCAGCTCTGGAACAGCCTCGAACAGATCCGCCACCAGACTGTAATCGGCCACCTGGAAGATCGGGGCTTCTTCGTCCTTGTTGATCGCAACGATCACCTTGGAGTCTTTCATGCCGGCCAAATGCTGGATCGCGCCGGAGATACCGACGGCGATGTACAGCTGTGGAGCAACGATCTTGCCGGTCTGACCGACCTGCATGTCATTGGGTACGAAACCTGCGTCGACCGCGGCGCGGGAAGCACCGACGGCAGCGCCCAGCTTGTCGGCTAAGGCGTACAGGTGTTTGAAGTTGTCGCCGTTCTGCATGCCACGGCCGCCGGAAACGACGATCTTGGCAGCGGTCAGTTCCGGACGATCGGACTTGACCAGTTCTTCGCCGACAAAGCTCGAAGTGCCCGCGTCGTGAGCAGCCGCAACGGCTTCAACAGCCGCCGAACCACCTTCAGCAGCAACCGGGTCGAAACCGGTGGCGCGAACGGTGATCACTTTGACCGCAGCGTTCGACTGAACGGTCGCGATGGCGTTACCAGCGTAGATCGGGCGCTTGAAGGTGTCAGCGCTTTCGACCGAGATGACCTCGGAGATCTGATCAACGTCCAGCTGAGCGGCAACGCGCGGCAGGATGTTTTTGCCGTTGGAAGTAGCTGGCGCTAAGACATGGGTGAAAATCGTGTGTTGCTCGATCACCAGACTGGCCACTAACGGGGCGACATTCTCAGGTAGTTGATGGGCGTAGACGGCGTTGTCGGCCACCAGCACTTTAGCCACGCCAGCGATTTTCGCAGCGGCTTCAGCCACGGCGCCAACGCCTTGACCTGCAACCAGAACGTGGATGTCACCACCGATTTTGACGGCAGCAGCCACGGTGTTCAGTGTGGCCGGGGCCACTACTTTGTTGTCGTGTTCAGCAATAACCAAGATAGTCATATTAGGCTCCTTAACTCAAAGCACCTTCGCTTCGTTTTTCAGTTTCTCGACCAGTTCAGCCACCGACTTGACCTTGATACCCGCGCTGCGTGCAGCGGGCGCTTCGACTTTCACGGTCTTATTGGTGGAGGCTGTGGAAACGCCCAAAGCGTCCGGAGTCAGCACTTTAAGAGGCTTCTTCTTGGCTTTCATGATGTTTGGCAGGGATGCGTAGCGCGGCTCGTTCAAACGCAGGTCGGTGGTGACGATGGCCGGCAGTTTCAGGGAAACTGTCTGCGCGCCGCCGTCGACTTCGCGAGTCACGGCAACAGTGTCGCCGGACACTTCGACTTTGGACGAGAAGGTGCCCTGACCGTAGCCGCTCAATGCCGCGAGCATCTGGCCAGTCTGGTTGTTGTCGCTGTCGATGGCTTGTTTGCCAAGGATCACCAGCTGAGGCTGTTCCTTGTCGACAACCGTTTTCAACAGTTTGGCAACGGCCAGGGAAGTCAGATCTTCGGCGGATTCGATGAGGATGGCGCGGTCGGCACCCAGAGCCAGCGCGGTGCGCAGTTGCTCTTGAGCGGTGGACGGGCCGACGGAGACGACGACGATTTCAGTCGCCACGCCTTTCTCTTTCAGGCGCACGGCTTCTTCCACTGCAATTTCGCAGAATGGGTTCATCGACATCTTGATGTTGGCGAGGTCGACGCCGGAATTGTCCGCCTTGACGCGAACCTTGACGTTGTAGTCGACCACGCGTTTGACGGCTACCAGAACTCTCATGGGGTCTCTCTTGATTGAATAAAAAAGCGCAGGCCTCTCGGGGAGGTGATCCTGCGAAAATGGACTCACAACGGGTAGTGGGCCAGCTCGCGGGCGATCAATAGGCGCTGGATTTCGCTGGAGCCTTCGTAGATCTGGGTGATGCGGGCATCGCGGTAGTACCGCTCCACCGGGTAGTCCTCCAGGTATCCGTAGCCGCCGTGGATCTGCATCGCCTTGGAACAGACCCGTTCGGCCATCTCCGAGGCGAATAGCTTGGCCTGCGAGGCCTCCGACAGGCAGGGGTACCCGGCGCTCTTCAGCCGTGCCGAATGCAGGATCAGCAGGCGAGTGGCATTCAGCTGGGTGTGCATGTCAGCGAGCATGTTGGCGATGCTCTGGTGCTCGCCAATAGATTTGCCGAACTGGATACGCTCGCGGGAGTAACCCAGGGCTGCGTCGAAGGCCGCGCGGGCGATACCGAGGGCCTGGGCTGCGATGCCGATGCGGCCCCCTTCCAGATTGGACAGGGCAATCGACAACCCTTTACCGCGCGGGCCGAGCAAGTTGGCTTCGGGGATCTTGCATTCATTTAGGGTCACCGCACAGGTGTCGGAGGCGCGGATGCCCATTTTGTGTTCGCTGCGGTCAACTGTGAAGCCCGGGGTGTCGGTCGGTATGAGGAAGGCCGACAGGCCCTTCTTGCCCATCTCCGGATCAGTGACGGCGAAGACGATTGCCAGCTTGGCGCGTTTGCCGTTGCTGACGAACTGCTTTGCGCCATTCAGTACCCATTGGCCATCTCGCAATTCAGCACGGGTGCGCAGGTTATTGGCTTCGGAGCCAGCATGCGGCTCGGTCAGGCAGAAGCAGCCAATCGCCTTGCCGCTGGCCAGATCGGCAAGCCAGAAATCTTTCTGCGCCCGGGTACCGAAATTCAGGATCGGGCCACAACCGACCGAGTTATGAATACTCATCAGCGCACCAACGGCACCGTCGCCGGCCGAAATTTCTTCCACGGCCAGTGCATAGGCGACGTAATCGATGTAGGTGCCGCCCCATTCTTCAGGCACCACCATGCCAAGCAAGCCCAGCTCGCCCATCTGGGCCACCAGGGCATCATCGATCCAGCCGGCCTTTTCCATGGCCTGTGCCTTGGGTGAGATCTCGCGACGGGCGAAGTCGCGGGCCATGTCGCGGATCATGCGTTGCTCTTCGCTCAGTTCGAGGTCATGCATCGGGCATCTCTCTTGTTCTATAGGGCTCAGGTGGTGACTGTGCGTCGGACTTTGCCGGCTCCAGGCTTGAAGCCATCGAAGAAGGCCTGCACACGTGCGGGGTCAAGCTCTGCCAGAGTTGGTGGATTCCAGCGTGGGTTTTTGTCCTTGTCGATAATCAGCGCACGCACGCCTTCCATAAAGTCGCCCTTGTCGAACCATTGGTAGTCCAGATGCAATTCCTGGGCGAAGCAGTCAGCAAGCGGCAGCTTGCGCCCGCGACGCAGCAGTTCTAGGGTCACGGCCATGGCCAGCGGTGAGCGGCTGTCGAGCAGTTTGACGGTTTCCTCAGCCCAGTCCTGAAACTCCGGACGGCTTTCTGTCAGCAGTGCCGCGCGTATCGACGGCAAGTCGGACAGGGCGAAATACTCGTCGATGACTGGACGAAACGCCTTGAGTTCCGAGCCCGGGAGCTTGCTGACGGCGAGTGTGGCGAGCAGGGTGCACAAGTCTTCCCGGGGATGGCTGGTCCAGCTCATGCTGTCGAGGCAGCGATCCAATTCGGTAATCTGTTTGCTGGGGATGCACCAGTCGGCCAGGCGCGCGTAAAGGGCATCGGCGGCGCGTATCTGAATGCCGCTGACGCCCAGGTAGATGCCTAGTTCGCCAGACAGGCGCGGCAGGAAATAGCTGCCGGCGACATCCGGGTAGAAGCCGATACCCACCTCCGGCATGCCCATGCGCGTGCGCTCGGTGATCACTCGCAGTGTGGCGCCTTGCGCCAGCCCCATGCCGCCGCCGAGCACGAAGCCGTCCATCAGCGCCATAATTGGCTTCGGGTACGTGTGGATATGTTCGTCGAGGGCATATTCCTCTTCGAGGAAGATCTCGTGCTGGTTGTTGCCTGACTCATGGCTGTCGTAAAGCATGCGAATGTCGCCGCCAGCACAGAAGGCTTTCTCGCCGGTGGCGCGCAACACCACGGCGACAATTTCCGGATCCTGTTCCCAGGCATGCAACTGCTGCAGGAGCAGGCGCACCATGGGCAGGGTCAGGGCATTCAGCCCACCCGGACGATTCAGCGTCAGATGGCCGATGCGGTTGCGGACTGCCGCCAGAATTGGCGCTTCGACATCGGTCATGCTCAGGCGTCCTCGCGGTACATGTTGACGATCGCGGAGAAGTCCAGGCCGCCATTACCCTGATTACTGAAGCTCTGGTAGAGCTGTTGGGCGAGGGCGCCCAGGATCACCGGTTGACCGACCTGCTTGGCAGCTTCGCTGGCTAGGCCAAGATCCTTGAGCATCAGATCGGTACCGAAACCGCCGCTGTAGCCACGGGAGGCCGGTGCATTTTCCAGCACGCCGGGGAAGGGGTTGTAGGTGTCCGAGCTCCAGCAGCGGCCGCTCGAGGTATTGATGACGCCGGCCAGCACGCTGGCATCCATACCCAGGGACACGCCGAGGGCCATGGCTTCGGCGACGCCGATCATGGAGATGCCGAGCAGCATGTTGTTGGCGACCTTGGCCACCTGGCCGTTGCCGGTGTCGCCGCAGTGCACGATGTTCTTGCCCATGGTCGCGAGAATCGGTTGGGCGCGGTCGAAGTCGGCGAGCGAGCCTCCGACCATAAAGGTCAGGATGCCGGCAGTCGCGCCGCCGGTGCCACCGGAAACGGGGGCGTCAAGCATTGGGTTGCCGCGTTCGGTCGCCGCCTTGGCCACTTCGCGGGCGCTGAGCGGGTCGATGGTCGAGCAGTCGATTAGCAGGACGCCGGGCTGTACATGGGCCAGTAGGCCGTTGTCGCCCAGGTACACGGACTTCACATGCGCGGCGGCGGGCAGCATGGTGATGATCACTTCGGCATCGCTCTGGGCGATGACCGCTGGCGAGGCCGCGGCGGTGGCGCCGGCCTCGACCAGGCGTGCCAGCGAGGCCGGCGACAAGTCGAAGACCGTCAGGGTGTGGCCGGCCTTGAGCAGGTTAAGGGCCATCGGGCCACCCATGTTGCCGAGTCCTAGAAAACCTATGTTCATAGTGGATCCTCGCTTAATGGGGTGGCATCAGCAGTGCTTGAACTGTGCGGCGCGTTTCTCGACGAAGGCAGTCATGCCTTCCTTCTGATCGGCGGTGGCGAATATCGAATGAAACACCCGGCGCTCGAAGCGCACGCCTTCACTGAGACTGGTCTCGAACACGCGGTTGATGCTTTCCTTGATCATCATGCTGCTCGGCAATGATTTTCCCGCGATGGCATGGGCGGCCTTGAGGGTTGCTTCCAGCAAGCTATCGGCGGGTAGTACGCGGGCCACCAGGCCGGCGCGCTCGGCTTCCTGGGCGTCCATCTGGCGACCAGTCAGGCACATCTCCATGGCCTTGGCCTTGCCCAGGGCGCGGGTCAGGCGCTGGGTGCCGCCGATTCCGGGGAGTACGCCGAGGTTGATTTCCGGCTGGCCGAACTTGGCGTTGTCGGCGGCGTAGATGAAGTCGCACATCAGCGCCAGTTCACAACCGCCGCCCAGGGCGTAACCAGCGACTGCGGCGATCAGCGGTTTACGGCGGCTGGCGATACGGTCCGCCGGGGCGAAGAAATCGTCCAGGTAAATCTGCGGAAAGGTGAGCTCGGCCATTTCCTTGATATCGGCACCGGCGGCGAAGGCCTTGGCCGAACCGGTGAGGACCATGCAGCCGATCTGCGGGTCCTTCTCCAACTGATCCAGCGCCAGGTTCAGTTCGGCGATCAGTTGGCCATTGAGAGCGTTCAGCGCTTGCGGGCGGTTGAGGGTGATTAGCCCAACGCGTCCTTGCACTTCTAGTAGCAGGGTTTCAAATTGCATGACGCAGACTCCTAAGAAGCAGGCGCCAAGCAGGCGCCTGCCTGACGGCCTATTTCAGGGTGATGGTGGTGTTGACGGCGCCGCTGACTTCATCTTCGTCGAACCAGCGCTGGGTGATGGTTTTGGTTTGGGTATAGAACTGCACCACCTGCTTGCCATACGGACCAAGGTCGCCGAGCTTGGAGGCGCGGGAGCCGCTGAAGGAGAACAGCGGGACCGGAACCGGGATAGGCACGTTGATGCCGACCTGACCGACGTCTATCTCTTCCTGGAAGTGCCGTGCCGCGGCGCCTGAGCGGGTGAACAGGGCCGTGCCGTTACCGTTCGGGTTGGCGTTGATCAGCTCGATGGCATCGTTCAGAGTGTCGGCGTGCAAGACGCAGATTACCGGGCCGAAGATCTCTTCGCGGTAGATGGTCATGTTGGTGGTCACGCCGGAGAAGATAGTCGGGCCGACGAAGTTGCCCTGGGCGTAGCCAGCCACCTCAGGGTTACGGCCATCCAGCTCCAGCGTGGCGCCTTCGCTGACCCCGGTGGCGATCAGGCTGCCGATCCGGTCCAGCGCCGAGCAGGACACCACCGGACCGATATCGGTGCCTGGTTCTGCGCCGGCACTGATTTTCAGGGTCTTGGTTTTCTCGATCAGCTCGGGCAGCCACTGTTGTGCCTCGCCGACCAGGATCACCACCGGCAGCGCCATGCAGCGCTGGCCGGCAGCACCGAAGGCGGCGCCGAGCAGGTTGTTCAGGGTCTGCTGCTTATTGGCATCTGGCAGGACGATGGCGTGGTTCTTCGCGCCCATCATGCACTGTGCGCGCTTGCCGTTCTGGGTGGCACGGTTGTAGACATGGGTGCCAACCTTGGTCGAGCCGACGAAGGACACTGCTTTGATGTCCGGGTGATCGCAGATCAGGTTGACTGCATCGACGCCACCGTGGATGACGTTGAGCACGCCCGGTGGAACCCCGGCTTCCATGGCCAGTTCGGCCAGACGCATGGTCACCATCGGGTCTTGCTCGGACGGCTTGAGCACAAAGGTATTGCCAGTGGCGATGGCCATCGGAAACATCCACAGCGGAATCATCGCCGGGAAGTTGAACGGGGTGATTCCGGCGCAGACGCCTAGCGGCTGCAGCAGGGTGTAGGTATCGACGCCACCGGCCACGTTATTGGCCAGCTCGCCGAGCTGCAGGTTGCCGATGCTGGCTGCATGCTCGACGACTTCCAGACCGCGAAATACGTCGCCTTCGGCGTCCGGCAAGGTCTTGCCCTGTTCGGCGGTGAGGATCGCCGCCAGCTCCTTCATGTTTTCGCGGATCAGTTGCTGGTACTTGAGGAAGACTCGCGCACGGGCGCCGATCGGCGTCTTGCGCCAGGTTTTGAAGGCTTCCTTGGCGCTGGCCACGGCAGCATTCATTTCTTCCGTAGTGGCAAAGGGCACACGGGCCAGGACTTCCTGAGTCGCCGGATTGACCACATCGCGCCATTGGGTGGTCTTGGATTCGACCAGTTGGCCGCCGATCAGCAGTTTAACGGTGGGCACAGTGTTCTGGGTGTTTGCTTGCGCTGTCATTAGGACTCCAGCCTTTCAAGGGCAGATATTGGCAGGTGGTCATCGTGGAGCTTGAGAACCTTGGCCTTGATCCTAACAGTGCATTTTTGTCTATAGCAATGCGGCTGAGTGCAGGGTTATTCTGCATTTTTGCACAGCTAAGTTGGTGTCTGGATGGATTGGGACAATCTGCGTTATTTCCTCGAGCTGTCCCGTGCGTGCAAACTAACTGCCGCTGCGCGCCGACTGGGCGTCGATCACACCACGGTATCGCGCCGTGTCCAGGCGTTGGAAAAGAGTATGGATACTTCGCTGTTCGTGCGCGCGGCCGCGGGCTACAGCCTGACCGAGGCCGGGCGCACTCTATTGCCGCAAGCGGAAGCGATGGAGAGCGCTTTCTCGGCAATCGAACAGGCGCGAGCAGGGCAGCAGCAAGACAGACTGTCGGGACAAGTGCGCATCGGTGCGACCGAAGGCTATGGTTTGACGATGCTCGCTCCGCAGCTCGCCGAGTTAACCCGACGTTATCCAAACCTGGGGATCGATCTACTGGCTGTGCCGCGGATGGTACAACTGTCGCGCCGCGAGGCCGACATCGTGATTACCCTGGAGCGCCCCGAGCGAGGGCCCTTCATCATTACCAGGTTGACCGACTACGTGCTCAAGTTGTATGCCTCCGCTAACTATCTGGAGCGGCATCCACCCATTAAGCATCGGGATGATCTGCGCGAACATACGTTTGTGAGCTATATCGACGATTTGCTGTACAGCAAGGAACTCCTCTATCTCGATGAAATCGGCAAACCCCGGCATATCGCCGTGCGCAGCACCAGTATTCTCGCGCAGCAGCAAGCCACCTCCGCCGGGGCCGGTATCGCGATCCTGCCGTCATTCTCTGCCGATGCCGATCCGCGCCTGAGGCGGGTGCTCAGTGAGCAAATCGAATTCACCCGTACGTTCTGGATGCTGATACCAATTGAACTGAAGGACATTGCTCGGATGAAGGTAACGTGGAATTTTTTGCGGGAAATGGCGCAGGCCAACCAGGCGCTCTTGCTAGGGACGCTAGTTGGCGAAGGGTAATGCTGTCACGAAATACTCCTCGGGAAAGGTACTGACGTAGTATGGATTTTTGAGTCATTTTTCGCGATTGCTCTGCAAGCAGCGGCCCATGAGGGCGTGCTGTAGAGAAGCAGGCCTTAGCCATTCACGTACGCAAGTCGATCAAGTCGCGGCCTGAAAGGCGGCTTCACTGGGGCGAGTTGCAAGCTTGCGCACTTCGTCAGCCACTGCAAAACCGCGACCTGCATCACCAGCGCGAGCGGCTTCGATGGCGGCGTTGAGCGCCTGCAGGTTGGTCGTTTTCAGCTTGATCCGGTAGATCGCCCCGAACGGTTTCCTCCCCACTGCGGTCGGCCAGATGCGCGGCGGACAGGCTGATCACCTCCGGCTTGTCCTGCGGGTGAATGCGCGAGGCCCAGTTGTCCAGCACATTGGGAAAGTCATCGGAGGTGCTCAAGCCGAGGATGCTGCAGAACTGCGCCGACCAACAGGAGGGGCGTGGATTCATCGGGTCACCATCGATAACTTCCATGTCCCACAGGCCTCCGCTGAGCAATGCCCGCGTCAGCTCGAAACGGGTCAAGACCTAGTCGAGTTCCTTTTCCCGGTCGTGCTGCTGGTGAATGCCGCGCAGCCAGCCGTCAACGTACACCGGCAGGCTGCGTTCATCGCGCAGCGCTTCGGCGCTGCTGTCGAACCGTTTGCAGTGCCAAGCGGTATTGCGCGTAATAGGCGGGGTGTCCATTCCGGTCGTTCAGGTTGCGCTCCTGGGCATCGATGGCGGCCGCCTTATCGTCGGGGTGCAGGCGATCGCTTCAGCTGCCGAGCTGGTTGGGGAAGTCTGCGCACTTGATCGGTCCACCAGAAGGCGTCATGCGGGTGCAGCGGATCCTCTGCCCTGACATCCATACCCCAAAGACTTTCGTTGCTAACCTAGCTGACCAGTTCGAAGCAGGTGTGCAGGCGCTGGCGTTCGGCTTCGCTGCCGGTCAGGCGCGCAGTGAGTGCGGGCAGCTCGCTCGCCAGGGCGTCATTTCATCAGCCTGTCGCGGCTTGGCCTCTCGGATAGTTTGGAACGGCGGTGTTCCCCTGTGCACCGTTTACTTTGACGCCTTAGGTGGTACCGCCCTTACCGTGAGCTGTGAGAGCACTCTGAATCAGCGGTGCCACGTGTCGGTCAGACCCCCGCCATATTCCCGTCTTGACTTGTTGACAACCGACTCGGAGCGGCATATCGTTTCTTTAACTTACAGACCGAACTGTCTGTTTGTAACAACAAGAAAGCGCTTGGCCTGTTTGTATGACAGGCTCAGGCTAGAGAGGGTTACATTAGATGAAGAGCCTTATTCGTACTGTTCTCATCGCCGGCGCCGGGCAAGCAGGGGCGGCAGTAGCGTTTGAGATTCGAGCTCAGGGGTATGAAGGGCAAGTGATCTTGGTAGGGGCCGAGAAGCATTTTCCGTATGAGCGGCCGCAGCTTTCCAAGCAAGTGTTGCAAGTCGGTGATAATGAGCTGAGGTTCATTCGAGAACCCGATGCCTACCGGGAGGCCAATATTGAGCTTCGCCTCGGGCTCGAGATTGTCAGTATCAATTCGGAAGAAAATACTGCCCTGCTATCTGATGGGACTTTGGTGGGCTTTGACCGGCTGGTGATTGCTACCGGTGTGCGCGCACGATTTTTGCCAGGACTGTCTGGGGCAGGTGTCACTTATCTACGGACAGTCGAGGATGCGCTGAATCTTCGTGAAGTGATCAAACCACAAAGCCGTATCGCTATTGTCGGTGGTGGGGTGATCGGTCTCGAGGTGGCCTCGGCGGTGGTTGCCGCTCAAGGGAGCCCCGTGGTGATAGAGGCTGGCACTCGACTAATGGCGCGTAGCCTGTGCGAGCGCGCGGCAAACTTTCTCGACTCTTGGCATCGCCAACAAGGTGCTGATATTCGCTATGGTGTGACTGTTGCTCGTTATGAGGCCGGGATGCTCACGCTATCTAATAGCGAGCAAATTGAAGTGGATCATGTGCTGGTTTGTGTCGGGGTCCAACCCAATCAAGAGCCTTTTGTGGACTGTGAGATTACAGTGCCGCAGGGGGTGCTGATTGATGAGTTCGGAAGTACCGCCAATCCGAGTATTTATGCCACTGGCGATATTGCAGTTCATCAGCATAACGGCTCTTTCTATCGAGTGGAAACCTGGGAGCATGCGCAATTGCATGCCGAAATGGTTGGCCGAAATATTCTTGGCGTACAGAACGGTTACAACCAGCCCGTCTGGTTTTGGTCTGATCAGGGATCTTTGAACTTGCAGGTTGTTGGAAGTGCTGTCAGCGGCCGAGAAGTGTGCCGCACGGGAAATCGAGAAGGCTCTTTCAGCATATTCAGAGTTTCCGAAGATGGGCAAGTGTTGGGTTGTACGTCAATAAATTCACCAAAAGATATGGCAATGGCTCGACGATGGATAAAGCAAGGGGTTCGTATTGATCATCATGCGCTTGCTGATATGTCGATAGATTTACGCAAGTGCATTGTTTAACAAACGTTTTTGAGTCTCTGAGGAATCTATGAAAACAACAATAAATGAACAATTTCTTGATGTTGATAAGGAAAGTTCGGTATTCAAAGTCTCGCGCTCTACCTTTGTCAGGCCCGACCTCCTGGAGCGAGAGTATGAGCAGATATTTGATAAATGTTGGCTGTACCTCGGTCATGTGTCGGAGTTAAGCAAGCCTGGTGACTTTGTTACGCGTACCGTAGCTCGCCGCAACATTCTCTTCACCCGGGATTCCAAGGGTGAGCTCAATGCTTTTTTAAACGTTTGTCCGCACCGAGGGGCAACCGTTTGTCGTGAGCCTTCAGGCAATGCCAAGAACTTCCAATGCTTCTACCATGGCTGGATCTTTGGCAATAACGGCCAGCTGAAAAGCCAGGCTGGTGCCGAGCATTACAGTGATGCCTGCAAAAAAAGCGACTGCAACAACCTGACAGCCGTGCCGCGTTTTGATGTATTCGCTGGTTTTTGCTTTATCAGCTTTGATCCAGACATTATTTCACTGCCAGACTATCTGGCTGACGCCAAAGACTATCTAGAGCTGATTTCCAAACAGTCGGAAAGTGGCATGGCAATCGTCAGCGGCTCTCAGGAGTACTCCATCCGCGCCAACTGGAAACTGTTGGTGGAAAACAGTGTGGACGGCTATCACGCCGTCACCACTCATGCCAGCTACTTCGACTACATCAAGAACACCAACGGAGGCTTAAATCCAGAACCTCTTGCGGGGCGCAGTCTGGACTTGGGCAATGGGCACGCGGTGCTGGAATACAGTGCACCTTGGGGGCGTCCGATAGCGCAGTGGATCCCTCTGTTCGGCGAGGAAGGAAAGCGTGAGATGGACGAGCTTTATGCCCGTCTCGTCGAGTTGCACGGTGAGGAGTTGGCTGAGCGTATGGCGCGCAAGAACCGCAACCTGCTGATTTATCCGAACCTTGTAATCAATGACATTATGGCTGTCACGGTACGTACCTTCTATCCGGAAGCACCGGACTACATGCTGATCAATGGCTGGGCTCTGGCTCCTCGTGAAGAGACAGAACGTGCGCGTAAGTATCGCTTGTACAACTTCCTCGAATTCCTCGGCCCAGGAGGCTTTGCCACACCGGACGATGTCGAGGCTCTGGAGGCTTGTCAGAAGGGCTTCCAAAACTATCGGTTGGCACAATGGAATGACATCTCAAAGGGGATGCACAAAGAGCAGCCGGCATACGACGACGAGCAGCAGATGCGTGTGTTTTGGACTCGCTGGAACGAACAAATGCGCGTAAGCGATGAGGCTGAGGATTGAACATGACCAACTCAATTACACGCAGCGATATTGAAGATTTTTTCTACACCGAAGCCGACCTACTCGACAGCTGGAAGCTGAAGGAGTGGCTCGCACTATTTACCAATGACGGCCGATATCTGGTGCCATCGGCCGATCTGCCACGTGATGCCGATCCGGAAAAGAGTCTGTTCTACATCGCTGACGATTGGGCCCGTTTGAATGAGCGTGTGATTCGGCTCATGAAAAAAACCGCACATGCGGAATGGCCACGCTCGCGCACCCGCCACCTGGTCAGCAACGTGATGTTCGAGCATGCGGGCAATGGAGAGATCCTGGCTCGCGCCGCATTCGTCACCTTCCGGATAAAGGGTGGCTTCACCGATACCTATGTGGGCACTAGTTATTACCGTCTGGTGAAGGTGGATGGTCAGCTGCGGATTCTTGAAAAGCGGTGCCAACTCGATCTTGAGAATCTGCGTCCTCATGGTCGCGTAAGTATCATTCTGTAATGGGGGCTTGAATATGAATTTTCCATTCCGGTACCGCAAGCTTGCATATGTCGCACTGAACGTGACAGATCTGCCTCGCTCGTTGGAGTTCTACAAGACGCTGCTGGGGCTTGAGGTCTCAGAACACAATGATGAGATCGCCTATCTGCGTTGTAGTCGCGACCACCATAACATTGTGCTTCACGCTGCGCCGGAACGTGGTGTCAAGCGTGTGGGATTCGAGCTGGAAAGCGACGATGATGTGGAGGCCGCATTTACTCACTTCCAGGAGCTTGGCTACAAACCGGCCTGGGTGTCGAAGGATGAAACTACGCTGCTTAAGCAAGGCCGTAGCTTTCGTCTACGCGAGCGGCACAGCCTGCTTCAGTTGGAGATGTTCAGTAAGTCCACCCAAATGGCCAAGCCGTTTCTACCGACGGTTGCCAACATTGCGCGCGTTGGGCATGTGGTGATCGGCGCTGTAGAGTTCGAGAAGGCCTGCGACGCCTTCATTCAGGACTTCAACTTCAAGGTTTCCGATTTGATCGAAGACCGAATTTCCTTCATGCGCTGCCATCCTAACCCGCTCCACCATACCTTTGCAGTGGGACCGGCCAAGGAGAATCAGTTGCATCATGTGAACTTCATGGTGACCGATATCGACGATATTGGTCGAGCCCTGTATCGCATGAAAAAGAACAACGTGCAGATCGTTTATGGCCCTGGACGGCATCCGCCGTCTAATAGCGTATTCATCTACTTTCAAGATCCAGACGGCATGACCTTGGAATATAGCTTCGGCATGGAGGAGTTTCCCGAGGTTGGGGCACGAGAGCCGCGGATGCTTGAGGCCGTGCCGGAGTCTCTGGATACCTGGGGGGCAGTACCGCATCCTGAATTTGGCAAGAGCGGTGTTATCGAGGTGAGCTCATGAACACGATGTCAGTAGTTACTCCACTGGCCGGGCAGGTGGCAGTCGTCACCGGCGCAGCGCGGGGTATAGGTCTTGGTATTGCCCGCAGGCTGGCTGCCAGTGGGGCTGATTTGGTGCTCTCGGACCTCGATGTCGATGCGCTGCTCGGTGTTGAACATGCCCTCAAGCAAGAATTTCCGGTCAGCGTGATCAGTTGCCCTGGTGACCTGTCCCGCGAGGATGTGGTGGCGCAATTGCAAACGCAATCGCGTGAGCGCTTTGGAAAGGTACAGATACTGATCAACTGCGCGGGGGGTGGGGTGATCCGCCCTTTCCTCGACCACACTGCAGAAACACTCAAGGCTACCGTGGATCGTAACCTGTGGACCGTGCTGTGGTGTACCCGTGCCTTCCTGCCCGAAATGCTGGAGGCCGGTTACGGCCGTGTCATCAATCTCGGCGCGGATTCAGTGCGCAACGGTCTCTGGGATCATGCTGCCTACAACGCCGCT
Organism: Pseudomonas lini; assembly: GCF_964063345.1. Lineage (NCBI taxonomy): Bacteria > Pseudomonadati > Pseudomonadota > Gammaproteobacteria > Pseudomonadales > Pseudomonadaceae > Pseudomonas > Pseudomonas lini. The sequence continues at coordinate 50,048 of NZ_OZ061318.1, read as the reverse complement.
AAAGGTGGCGTGCATGCACTGACTTCCGGGCTGGCTCGTGAGTTTGCCACCAGTGGCGTAACCTTTAACACAGTGGCGCCTTGCGCGGTGGCAACGCCGCAACTCATCCACTTCATCGAAACCCAACCCGATCTGGCGCAGCGTTTCATTGACGTGATTCCTATGGGAAGGGCCGCTGAAATAGATGAAGTAGCGTCAATGGTTCACTACTTGGCGCTGCCCGAATCCAGCTTCGTGACTGGACAGGTTATCAGCGTTAACGGTGGGAGCAGCATGCAATGAGTGCTCAACTTATCGAAGTCGTTGCCATTGATGATGTGGCCGGACATCAGTTTCCGGTCGCTGTCTGTGTCACGGACGATGTAGCCCCCGGCGATATCTATCCGGCACTGCTGCCCTCAGGGCACAAGCTGGCGGTTTATAACGTCAACGGTGAGTTTTATGTCACTGACGACACCTGCTCCCATGGTGAAGCGTCTCTATCTGAAGACGGTATGCTGGAAGGGACGGAAGTCGAATGCACTTGGCACTTCGGTCGTTTCGATGTACGCACCGGAGAGGCCTGTGCCATGCCATGTACGCATCCTCTGCGTACATGGGGTGTTGAGGTACGGGATGGCAGCGTGTGGGTGACGGGCGTTCGTCCATTGGTTGGAGAACTGAAATGAGCCAGGCAGCACTTGAACGATATGTACGTGTTGCTGCTAGAGCACTGGCCAGACATGGCTTGGTTCAGGCGTGGGGGCATTGCAGTGCACGGATTGATGAGAGGCACTTTCTGGTCTGTGCGGCGCAACCAATGGGGTCCATCGGACTGCAGTCCGGAACAGTGGTTTCAATCGATGAGCCGTTGCCGCCTGGTGTACTAGGAGAGGTGCGCATCCACCAGCAGGTTTATGCGCGACGCCCAGAGGTGGGTGGGATATGCAGGATTATGCCCCACTACACCATGGCGCTATCCACTCTTGGGCAGGTACCCAGCCCTAGGCATGGTGTCGGAGCCTTCACTGCGGACTGTCGTTATTGGGATGACCCGCGTTTGCTACGTGATGATGGTTTGGCAAAACAATTGGCTGAGACATTGGGTGAGGCCAATGCATTGGTGATGCGAGCCAATGGTGCTGTCACTGTCGGACCAACACTGGATGTTGCCGTCGGAATTGCCTGGTGTTTGGAGGATGCTGCTCGTATCGAATGCACTCTTCGCTCAATGATCCAGGACGTCAATGCCGGGCTGCTTTCGCCTGACGAGGTGCGGGCCAGGCAGGTTAGCACGGGCCAGGTATTCGAGAGACTATGGACACATCTGACGTTTGGCGATCAGGAGCAAGCCGATCCTGCAACGGATTGGCGGCAGGTTGTTCAGACAGACTAAGCAGAACTGGCCGATGAGCTTCGTGTTTGTGTGAGACTCGACCATAATCAACAGTTTTCTGTTAAAGAGCTATTTGCCATGCATTCGACTTCCACCGTACCGACAAAGATTACGCGCCGTACCCAGGCTGAGCGTAGAGACGCAACTCGGGAAAAAATCCTGAATGCTGCAGTGGAGTTGCTCCTTAGCAGAGGGTATGCAAGCTTTCGCGTGAGCGATGTTGCCGATGCGGCGCAAGTGTCCAGGGGCGCGCAAACCCATCATTTTCCGACTAAGAGCAGTTTGCTGTTGGCTGTGCTTGAACGGGTGTATGCAGACTCAACTGCTTCCAGTATGAGTCGCATACAAATGCTCCGCCCAGGCGACGACCCCCTGGACCTGCTCTTTGAAGAGGCCGAGGGGTTTTTTATGGGACCCAATTTTGCGATTGCCCTGGACTTACTGAATATGGGGGATGCAGATCCTGAACTTCGGAAGACCGTACAAGAACTGTCGCGAATTCATCGCCTTCCCCTTGAACAGGGTTGGATTGAAGTACTAATTAAGTTTGGTGTTGATCCGGAGCGGGCCAAAAATATCGTCTGGATGAATTATGCAATTTATCGTGGACTCGCGATGCGTGCCATGATCCAGGAAGACCCTGAGCATAATGCACAGGTGATATCCGAGTGGAGAATTATTGCCCATCAGCAGATTGCATCTGTAAAATAGTCTGAAATAACAAAAGAGTTTATTGCTGGAGGTTGGAACCACATGGTTGTGGGGTGCTCGCTCGTTCTTAATTTAAGAAATATAAATATAAGGAGTTGATTATGAGTTTGTGGCTAGATTTTTTAGGTGTTGAAATTCGATATGTAAAAACCCGCAACTTTGGAACTATTCGAGTGGCAGAAGCGGGTGCTCATAATGACCACGCCATTATATTTCAACATGGAATTAATGGTCATTTTGAAGCCTATGCCAAGAACCTTATTCCTCTGTCCAAGCATTTCCACGTAATTGCGTTTGATTATGTAGGACATGGCTTGTCGAGTAAGCCTGACTGCGAATACACGCCGATGATGTTGGCTGAGCAGTTGGGTGAGCTGATGGATGCCATGGGGATTGCCAAAGCACATCTGTCGGGTGAATCCCTTGGAGGCTGGGTATCTGCACTGTTTGCGGTGCGGTGGCCAGAACGGGTCGATCGCTTGATGCTTAATACGGCAGGCGGTCTGCCGATTGTGACTGAGAAAGGACGACAGGATCTCAAGCACTTTATCGAGTTGAACAAGCGCAACATCGATAACGTACCGAGCTATGAGTCGGTTCAGGCGCGCCTGCACTGGCTGATGCACCCTGACAACCATCACATGGTCAACGACGAATTAATCAACCTGCGTCTGGGGATTTACCTGCAGCCAGCCAGTCGTGCGGTGCTTCCACGCTTGAACGAGATCCTGGCCCATCACGATGACTACCTCATCCCGCTGGAAAAACTGCCGCAAGGCACGTTGTTCCTGTGGACCGAAGACAACCCTATCCACGACATGGAAACGGTCAAGGCCGCCCATGCTCGTGTCGAAGGTAGCCTGTTGTATGTCATGAAGGGGCTAGCTGCGCATTGGCCACAGTACGAGCAGCCTGAGGAGTTCAACGCGGTGGCCACGAAATTCTTCACAGACGGTAGCGTGGCGTGAGGTGTGACATGACTGACAAACAAGCGATCGCCGACCTGCTTTGGCGGGCGGAGCAAACGCGCCAGGCATGTACGCCTGTGCGCGAGTTTTTTACTGAACAGGATCCACGGGCACTGATTGACGCGGCATATGCCGTACAGCGCATCAACATTGAACGACAGCTGTCAGAGGGGCGTCGGGTGGTTGGACGCAAGATTGGTCTGACCTCGCTCGCGGTGCAGCGCCAACTCGGAGTTGACAGCCCGGACTTCGGCACTCTGCTGGACAGCATGAGCATTTGCGACGGTGAGGAGATTCAAACCTCGCGTCTGTTGCAGCCTAAGGTTGAGGCGGAGCTCGCCCTGGTGTTAGAGCGTGACCTTACCCACGAGAAGCACAGCGTCGCTGACATCATCGGTGCGACGGCCTATGCCTTGGCGTCGATTGAGGTCGTGGCCAGCCGCATCGAAGGCTGGAATATCCGCCTGGTGGATACCGTGGCGGATAACGCCTCCTCAGGTCTGTTTGTGCTGGGCACTCAGCCGATGAAGCTGTCGAGGTTGGACCTGGCGGGCATGAAGATGGCGATGCATGCAGGCGACACTCTGGTTTCCGAAGGGCAGGGTAGTGCCTGCCTCGGCAACCCACTGCATGCTGCGTGTTGGCTAGCCGACACGATGGTGCGTGCAGGCACCCCACTGCGTGCCGGCGATATTGTTCTAACTGGTGCACTCGGCCCGATGGCTGCGGTTGCTCCTGGTACGACTTATACCGCTCGTATCGAAGGCTTTACCCCGGTACGTGCCATCTTTTCCCAGGAGTAGCTGTGATGAATAAGATGAACAAGAAAACTGCGGTGGCGATTATCGGCTCGGGCAATATCGGCACCGACCTGATGATCAAGGTTCTGCGCCATGGCCAGCACATCAAAATGGGCGCGATGGTTGGTATTGACCCCACGTCCGATGGTCTGGCGCGTGCTGAGCGCATGGGCGTTGCGACAACCTCTGGCGGTATTGAAGGTCTGCTGGCGCTGCCGGGGTTCTCCGAGATCAAGATCGTCTTCGACGCTACCTCGGCTGGTGCCCATGCCCATCATAACCAACTGCTGCAGGAGTACGGCATCAAGGTTATCGACCTGACCCCGGCGGCACTTGGACCCTATGTCATACCGGCGATTAACCTGGATGACGAGTTGGATGCACCGAATATCAACATGGTGACCTGTGGCGGTCAGGCTACGATTCCTATCGTTGCTGCCGTTTCTCGGGTGACGAAGGTGCATTACGGTGAAATCGTTGCGTCGATCTCCAGCAAGTCGGCTGGGCCGGGTACTCGCGCCAACATCGACGAATTCACTGAAACCACCTCCAAGGCCATCGAGAAACTGGGTGGGGCGACGAAAGGCAAAGCCATTATCGTTCTCAATCCGGCCGACCCTCCGTTGATCATGCGCGACACGGTGTTCATTCTATCTGAGATGGCCGATCAGGCAGCGATTGAGCGTTCCATTCAGTCGATGGTTGAGGTGGTGCAAAGCTACGTACCGGGTTATCGCCTCAAGCAAAAGGTGCAGTTCGATGTCATTCCAGTCGATGCCCCGGTGAATGTGCCGGGGCTGGGTCTGCGCTCTGGTCTGAAAACCTCGGTCTTCCTGGAAGTCGAGGGTGCTGCGCATTACCTGCCAGCCTATGCCGGTAACCTGGACATCATGACCAGCGCCGCCATGGCATGTGCCGAGCGTATTGCCGAAACCCGCCTCAACGTGTCGGAGGTCTGAGTAATGACTGACAAGAAGATTTATATCTCTGACGTGACCCTGCGTGACGGTAGCCATGCGGTCCGCCACCAGTACTCTATCCAGAATGTGCAGGACATCGCCCGAGCCCTGGACAAGGCCAAGGTCGATTCGATCGAGGTCGCCCACGGCGACGGACTACAAGGTTCGAGCTTCAACTACGGCTTCGGCAAGCACACCGACCTCGAGTACATCGAGGCCGCCGCTGACGTGATCCAGCACGCCAAGATCACTACGCTATTGTTGCCTGGCATTGGCACGGTGCATGACCTGAAAGCGGCCTACAACGCCGGTGCCCGAGTGGTGCGCATCGCCACCCACTGCACCGAAGCCGATGTCTCGAAACAGCACATCGAATACGCCCGGGAGCTGGGCATGGACACGGTCGGCTTCCTGATGATGAGCCACATGATCCCAGCCGAGCAGTTGGCTGCTCAGGCCAAACTGATGGAAAGCTACGGTGCGACATGTGTGTACATGGCCGACTCCGGTGGCGCGATGAACATGCAGGATATCCGCGATCGCTTCCGTGCGTTCAAGGCCGTGCTCAATCCGGAAACCGAGACGGGCATGCACGCGCATCATAACTTGAGCCTGGGCGTGGCCAACTCAATCACCGCCGTCGAAGAAGGTTGCGACCGTATCGATGCAAGCTTGGCGGGCATGGGGGCCGGGGCAGGTAACGCGCCGCTGGAAGTGTTTATCGCGGCCGCCGAGCGCCTGGGCTGGAACCACGGCACCGATCTTTACACGCTAATGGACGCCGCCGATGACATCGTGCGTCCGCTGCAGGACCGTCCGGTGCGGGTCGATCGCGAGACCTTGGCGCTGGGTTATGCTGGTGTCTATTCAAGCTTCCTGCGCCATGCCGAAATCGCCGCCGCCAAGTACGGCCTCAAGACCCTCGATATCCTTGTGGAGCTCGGCAAGCGACGCATGGTCGGTGGCCAGGAAGACATGATCATTGATGTCGCGCTGGATCTCCTGTCACGTAGCAATAACTAATTGTTTTCATTGGCTTAAGAGCAGGGGTGCGAGTGCCCCTGTAGCCATCGGTGAACACTGAAATAGCTGCGTTAGGCGGCGTCGATGAGTTTCTGATTTAGAAAGGTGCTCCACGGCTAAAAATGTTGTTGACATTGCACCGCCGTAGGGCAATATTTGACATATAAAATACAGACAGATCAGTCTGTTTATAAAAAAAACCTGCCATGCCATGCACTGAGAAGTGCGACAGGCTAGGCAGGAAGCGGAGAGTGCATAACCATGAGTGCTCCTATCCATGCCACCACGACCACGCAAGATGGTTTGCTTGAGGGATCTTCGTTTGCAACAGGTGCCTACGAGGAGCTGTATCGCCGCTCTGTTGATAGCCCTGAAGCTTTCTGGGAAGAGCAATCTCAACGCATCCACTGGCACAAAACTCCCGAGATTATTCTCGACTCACAACCGCCATTCCGACGCTGGTTTGTAGGCGGAGAAACCAATCTTTGTTACAACGCAGTTGATCGGCACCTGGAGAGTCGCGCAGACCAGCTGGCGCTTGTTGCTATCTCCAGCGAAACCGGCGTCACTCGTGAGTTCACGTATCAGCAGTTGTACATCGAAGTAAACGCCTTTTCCGCCGTGCTGAAAAAGCTAGGCGTAGGTCGTGGCGATCGCGTAGTCATATACATGCCCAACATGGCAGAAGCAGTGTTTGCGATGCTTGCCTGTGCCCGCATCGGAGCTATCCATTCGGTTGTATTTGGTGGCTTTGCCGCGCATAGCCTGGCAGTGCGCATTGATGATGCTGAGCCCAGTCTGGTCATTGCTGCAGATGCGGGGATCCGCGGCGGCAAGATCATTCCCTACAAGCCACTGGTTGATGCGGCTTTGGCTCAGGTCAGTAAGCTGCCGTCGAAGGTGTTGATCGTTTCTCGCGGATTGGATCAGAACCTTAGCTGGGTATCCGGTCGTGACGAGGATTACGCAACTCTGAAGGCTGAAGTTGGTGACACCCTGGTGCCGGTGGAGTGGTTGGAGTCGAATGAGCCGAGCTATCTGTTGTATACCTCGGGAACCACCGGTAAGCCCAAGGGTATCCAGCGTGATGTTGGAGGCTATGCGGTAGCCTTGGCACTGTCCATGCCGACAGTCTTCGATGTGCACCCAGGCCAGGTCATGTTCTCAACCTCTGACGTGGGTTGGGCGGTCGGCCACTCTTACAATGTCTATGGTCCGCTGCTGGTGGGTGCTACTTCTTTATTGTACGAAGGACTACCGACCCATCCGGATGCCGGTGTGTGGTGGAGCATCTGCGCACAGTACAAGGTGCGCACGATCTTTTCCTCGCCGACCGCCATTCGTGTCTTGAAGAAGCACTCGCCGGAGTTTATCGAGCGTCATGATCTGAGCGAGTTGAAGTATCTATTTCTTGCTGGTGAGCCTCTGGACGAGCCAACAGCGCACTGGATCAGCGAAATCCTTGACAAGCCGGTAATCGATAACTACTGGCAAACCGAAACCGGTTGGCCGGCGCTGACAATGTTACCGGGCATCGAAATGAAGCCGATCAAGTTTGGCTCGCCCGGTCTGCCAAATTTGGGCTACAAGACCAGAGTCATCGACAGCGTTACTGGTGTGGATGTTGCGCCGAATCAGAAAGGTATTCTGGTGTTTGAGCCACCACTGCCGCCTGGCTGTCTGACCACCATCTGGCGTGATGATCAGCGCATGGTGGATAGTTATTACAGCCACTTTGACGAATTGTTGTACAGCTCGTTGGATTGGGCGATCAGAGACGAAGATGGATACACCTTTATCCTCGGTCGAACCGATGATGTTATCAACGTGGCAGGCCATCGAATTGGGACGCGAGAGATTGAAGAAGTTGTGTCATCACTCAGCTGTATTGCTGAAGTTGCGGTGATTGGTCTTGCAGACGCCGTCAAAGGACAAGTTCCGGCTGTTTTCGTCACGTTGCGCGAACATACCTTGGATGCTGGAGCACGGCTAGATATATCAACGAGCGTGATCCAGGTAGTAGAGAAAAAGTTGGGTGCAATATCACGCCCAGCCAAGGCTTATATTGTAGAAGCGTTACCAAAAACCCGCTCAGGGAAGTTGCTACGTCGTCTGCTCAAAGCGCTAGCGCACGGCGAAGATCCCGGTGATCTTTCCACGCTGGATAATCCCGTGGCGTTAGAAGATATCAAAAGAGTTTTGGGGATCGCCTAGTTTTACTAGAGATGGCTTAGGACTCATAAGGATTAGCCGGTACCCTCCCGGGAAATTTGGCGGCTAGGGTATATTTTCATCAGATAAAGTCGAGAGTAAAAATAATGAGACTTGAGAATAAAGTTGCTATTGTAACAGGTGCCGCTACTGGTATTGGACGCGCGATTGCTGAATTCTATTACCGTGAAGGTGCCTGCGTTGTTATTGCTGATATCAAAGGGGCAGATGAAGCCGCCAGCGAGATGGGTGAACGTGCATTTGGCGTAGTGGCCGATGTCGCGGACCCGGAAAGTACCAAAGCCATGGCTGCAGCCGCTGTCGAGCGCTTCGGCAAGATTGATATCCTGGTCAATAATGCCGGAATTTTCACTGGTGTTAACTACACCCCAATGGAGAATCTGCAGGTTGCTGACTGGCAGAAGATGATGGCAGTCAATGTTATGGGGCCATGGCTGTGTGCCAGTGCTGTTGCTCCGTACATGCGCGAGAGTGGTGGTGGTCGCATCATTAATATTGCGTCGGTAATTGCCCATATGGGTGTTCCCTTCATGTTGCATTACGTGGCAAGTAAGGGGGCGGTCTCTGCGATGACGCGCTCCATGGCACGCGAGTTCGCGGCGACCAAGTCCGGAATTAACGTCAATTCCATTTCCCCTGGTTATATCCATTCGCAGAACGCTGTTGCCAACAGCGGGCAACACGAACAGTTCGAGGCGGTTTCTGCGCAAATGCGTACTGTCGAGCGCTCGCAAACTCCCGAAGATATTGCCGGTACAGCCTTGTGGCTGGCCAGTGATGAGTCAGCCACCGTCAACGGGCAGAACATAATCGTTGATGGCGGAATATTCATGAGTCTTTAATGTTTAGTTGCTCGAGCTAACACAATAATTACAAGAGTAAATGCCATGAATGATGAGCAAAGAGTCAGAGACATTCTCGACCTGAACAAACGAAAGAATTTGATCGGTGGTAACTGGGTCGACTCACTGTCGGGCGAGACGCTGGCTATCGAAAATCCGGCAACTGGCGAAATCATTGCTTATGTTCCGCGTGCTGGTGCAGCAGACATAGACTTGGCCGTCAAGGAAGCACGACGCGCCTTCGAGGCCCGTTCCTGGCGCAATATGCGCGCGTCCGATCGTGGTCGCTTGTTGGAAAGTATCGCGCGCAAGCTCGAAGAGCATGCTGATGAACTGGCGTTCCTTGAGGCTCTCGATACCGGTAAGGCCGTGAGTTTTGCCAAGATACTGGATCTGCCAGCGGCGATTGAAGTGTTCCGCTATATGGGTGGCTGGTGCAGCAAGATTGCTGGGAAGACGTTACCGGTGTCTTTTGATGGAAAGGAGTACCACGCCTATACCCGCCGCGAAGCTGTTGGTGTTGTCGGCGCCATCACCCCCTGGAACTACCCCTTGGCGCTGGGGGCGTGGAAGATCGCTTCGGCGCTAGCTGCTGGGTGTACGATGGTCATAAAGCCCACCGAGCTGACGCCGCTGAGTACGCTGCGCCTAGTTGAGTTGTGCCTGGAGGCGGGCCTGCCGGAGGGAGTGTTGAACGTTATCAACGGTCATGGTCATGAGGCTGGTGCCGCGTTGGCTCAGCACCCGGACGTCAACAAAATCACCTTCACCGGTTCTACGGCAGTCGGCAAGAAAATTGTCGAGTACTCGTTGGGCAATCTCAAGCGCGTCACCCTTGAACTGGGTGGAAAGTCGCCGAGCATCGTGTTTGATGATGCTGACCTTGATCAAGTGGGCTTGGGGGCAGCGCTAGCGGTGTTCTTCAATTCCGGGCAGATTTGCTTTGCCGCCACTCGTCTGTTCGTACAGGAAAACGTCTACGACCAAGTGGTCGAGGCGGTGGCGGCCGCTGCGCAGCAGTTCACTGTGGGCAACGGTCTGGACCCACAAACCATGCTCGGCCCACTGGTGTCGGCCAAACAGCAGGATCGTGTGTTGGGCTACATCGAGTCTGGTGTGGAGCAGGGCGCTCGATTGGTGTGTGGCGGTAAGCGTATTGGCGACAAAGGCTACTTCGTTGAACCGACCGTATTCGCTGATGCCACTCCGTCGATGAAAATCGTCAGTGAAGAAATCTTCGGCCCGGTCGTTAGCGTCATGAAGTTCAAGGACGTTGAAGAGGTCACCCGTATGGCTAACGACTCCCAATACGGCCTGGCTGCCAATATCTGGACCCGTGATATCAAAAAGGCTCACAAGTTGGCGCACCGCCTTGAGGCCGGGTCGGTCTGGATCAATTGCCACGGCATTCTGGATCCGGCACTCCCATTTGGTGGGTTCAAACAGTCTGGCTGGGGTCGGGAAGTTTCGGAAGAAGGTTTGCTGGCGTATACCGAAACTAAAACCGTTTGCATGCTTCTGGACGAATAAGCGGTCTTGAAAGAATAAAAAACTATTAGGAATTCGTTATTCCTAAAGGAGAAGACTGATGTTGGATTATATTAAGTACTATTTGGCTCCGTGCATCCAAGTATTGGCCACCCTGGGTTTTTATTGGGGAGGTGATTATGCCTGGATTGCCATCGCGGCATTCCCGGCTCTGGCCATTGGTGACGCGCTGCTGCCTTATGATCTAAAAAAACGTAACATGAAGAGCCACTTCTGGGCCTATCTGCCGGTATGGCTATCCACCTTGATGCTACCGGTCATGTACGTCGTATTTGCCTGGTCAATCGCAAATCATGATCTGACTTACTGGCAGATGATTGCTGGGGTTTTAGGTTGTGCTTGGCTGTCTGTGGTACCGGGTGTGCCGGCAACCCATGAGTTGTATCACTCTCGTGGTCGTCTCGCGCGCTTCGCGGGGCGCTATGGGCAGATTGCATTCCTGGACACCATGCGCATGGAAGTCCATGTCGTCGGTCACCACCGTGACGTGGGGACAGCCGAGGACTGCGATACCGCATCACGCGGCACCAATCTGTATAGCTTCGTGTTCCGTTCGATGATTATGTCCACTGGGCTGGAAATGAAGCTCGACGCCGACACCTTGGAGAAGCGCGGACATACACGCTATGGCATCCGCCATTCCGTCTGGCGCGCGTTGCTGACGGTGGTGGTATTCCTCACGGCCATTTATTTCATTGGTGGTTGGGTTGCCGTTGGCCTTTGCTTTGCCGCAATGCTGGTCGCTCGTTTCTGGGTCGAGGCGTTCAACTACTATCAACACTACGGTCAGATTCGCGTGGAAGGCACGCCGATCGAGAAACACCATGTGTGGAATCATTACGGCACCCTGTCGCGTTTGGTCGCCTTTGAAATTACCAACCACGCCGATCACCACCTGAACTCGTACATTCCTTACTACAAGTTGGTGCCGGACGAGGGTGCTATCCCCGTGCGCAGCATTATCGTGTGCTTCCTGTCTGGCTTCATTCCACCGCTGTGGCACAACGTCATCATTAAACCTGCGCTGCGTCGATGGGACCGCGAGCATGCCTCGCCGGCTGAACGACGTCTGGCGCAGGAACAGAACCGTCGGGCGGGATGGGAAGACTGGTTCGATGACCAGGGCGGGCGCGGGAAGAAACCTGATAAATCCGCATTGGCGCATGGTTGAACGGGAGCATGTCGGATGACTCTATCCACGAACCAAGAAAAGCCCCCGATTCGAGGGCTGCAGAGACGAATGATAGGGCACGGCATGCTGATTCTGCTGATCGGCTTGCTGGCTGGAGTGGGGTTGCTGATCAGTCTGATCGGCGGGTTAGAGATCTTGCCTGGCAAATTGGTATCGCTGGTTCTACCTGGCAATAGCGATGGTTGGGTGAGATTTCATATCGGGCAGTTCCTCAACGCGTTCCTGATTGTCCTGGTGGCCCTTTCGTTGCCCGTACTGGGGTTCGACACCCAACGGGCAGGCCTCCTTGGCTGGTGTGTGATCGGGGTTGGTTGGGCGAACACCTTGTTCTACGCGGCTGCGCTGTTCGCACCAAACCGGGCGCTGAGCTTTGCAGACAACGCCCTGGGGACCGCTAACTTGGCATCAGTAATTGGCTTAGTACCAGCCTTGGTGTTTGCAGTCGTTTCCATTGTTGTTGTGGGCATGCTGGCAAAGCAGGCCTTCCATCGCCCAGCGTGACTGGCATCTCCTGAGGTTTTTCAAATGCAAAGTTTTATTCAGTCCATCTTCGGCAAGAAAGCGCCGAAGCAACTGCGAATCCTGCCCCAGGACGTGACGATTGATTTAACGCCGGGACAAACGTTGCTGGAGGCCGCTTTGGCCAACGGTATTGCCTATCCGCACGACTGTACGGTTGGCACCTGTGCCTCGTGCAAGACGCGTCTGAAACAGGGTAGGGTCCGGGAAGCGACGCCATTCGGCTACACCTTGTCCAAGGCGGAGCTGGATGCAGGCTATATCCTGGCCTGTCAGGCGGTCCCACGTGACGAGCTCACCGTCATCGAGATCGATCCACTGTTGGCCGAGCTGCCACCAGTCGAACAGTTCGCCGCCCGTATTGTGGCGACCGAACAGCTTACTCACGACATCCTTAAAGTGACCGTCCAGGCGGATCGCCCGGTCCATTACGTGGCTGGTCAGTACGCCAACCTTCGCGTCCCCGGCGCCGCTCGTTACCGCAGCTATTCGTTCGCCAACGCGCCGCAGCGCAAGGGACGCAGCACCCTCGAGTTCTATATCCGCAAGGTGCCAGGAGGTGAGTTCACTGAGGCGTTGTTCCGCGGTGAGCTAGATGATCAGCCGATGGAGATGGAGACACCACACGGCACTTTTCATTTACACGGTGGCGACGCACCGATGATGTGTATCGCCGGAGGGAGTGGTCTGGCGCCGTTGGTGAGCATCCTCGAGCACGCTCGGGTAAATCGCATCAAGCGTGACTGCACGTTGTTGTTTGGCGCAAGAACCCAGGACGATCTGTATCAACTCAAGGTCATCAGCAACATCGCCTCCAACTGGCAGGGCGAGTTCCGTTTCATTCCAGTGTTATCGCATGAACCGGAATCCAGCAGTTGGGCGGGCGCGCGCGGCCTGGTAACTGAGCATATTCCTGCAGGGTTCTGCGAGGGTGCGGAGGGTTACCTCTGCGGGCCTCCGCCGATGATCGACGCTGCCATCGCTCGACTTGCGGAGCATGGCATACCACTGGAAAGGGTCTTCTACGACAAGTTCACAGACGGCCGAAATCCATAGATTCCATTCTTAATACAATAATAAAAGAAGGACTGGTATATGAACAAAACAATATACAGCTGTGGTGTCGGAGGCGTTCTGGCCTGCCTGTGTAGTGGTGTTGCGTGCGCGACTGATGCCTTTAATCTCAGCGGATTTGGCCCGATTTCCCTGAGTATGGGGGGGACCGGTGTGGCTCATGACATCGGAGCAGCGGGAATGATGATGAACCCGGCGACCCTCGTCTTGATGCAGGAAGGTGCGCATCTCGGTGTTGGTGTGGACATTATTACTGCCGACCTTGAGATCAAGAATACCGAGACCGGAGAGACAGCTCGCTCACAAAACCATGGTCGCAATAATGGGCCGTACTTTGGGCCGGAGCTTTCCTTTGTCTGGCGTGATGAGCGTTATGCTCTGGGTATTGGAGCTTTTGCTTCCGACGGTGTCGGAACCCAATTTGGGGACAACAGTTTTCTCTCCCGCACCTCTACCAACAGCATTGATACGGGACTGGATAATTTCTCCCGGTTGCTCGTTTTACGAGTGCCGTTCTCTGCCGCTTACCAGGTGAGTGAAAAGTTGTCTGTCGGCGCTTCGTTGGAGGCGGTATGGACATCGGTAAACCTGGGACTGCTGCTGGATGCCACGCAGATCGGTAGTCTGGCTGGGCAGGGGCGATTGTCTGGTTCGTTGGTCCCCGCACTGCTGAGCGTACCGGAGCTGTCGGCGGGCTACTTGTCTGTTGACAATCATCGTGCTGCTGGTGGTGGTACGGATGCCTGGGGGCTGGGTGGCAAAGTCGGCCTGACTTATCAATTGTCCCCGCAGACTCGTTTTGGGTTGGCATATAACTTCAAAACGAATGTCGGTGACCTCTCCGGAGACGCCGATTTGACGGCGGTAAGCGCTGTCGCTGGCAACATTCCGCTCTCTGGCTCCATGAAGCTGCGCAATTTCGAGATGCCGGCTCATCTGGCGGTCGGCATCAATCATGAGTTCACGGATCGATTTGCCGTCTCGTTTGACTACAAGCGCGTTTTCTGGAGCGATGTCATGAAGGACATCCGCGTCCAGTTCAAGCAGAATGGCTCGGGTGATAGCCTCGACCTGAAATTGCCTTTCAACTATCGGGACACCAATGTGTATTCCCTGGGAGCACAATATCGCTATGACGCGCGCTGGGTGTTCCGTGCTGGCTTTCACTATGCCCAGCAGGCAACTTCCTCCGGTGGAGTACTGCCAATCATACCCTCAACGCCCACCACCAATGTCACGGGAGGTGTTTCATACGCATTTAGTGCTGACGATGTCATCGATTTTGGTTTGGCCTATGGGTTTAAGAAAAAAGTGTCCAATGACAGTCTTCCAATAACCGATACACCCATCGAAGCATCGCATTCCCAGACTGTTGCTTCTATTGCCTATACAAAGCGCTTCTAAGTAGTGCAGTGATAAAACGCCGTTTGCCCAGCTGATAGAAAGAAGAACTAAAACTACTCGAGTGTGGTGAGCAATCGACTGTCGGATATCGATGGTTATCAACATTGCTACATCGGAGGATCGACAAGGAGAATCCCGGTGATGACACTCGCATAAATACAGTTTCTGCGAAATCTCGGTTCGTTATTGAGAGGTATTGATTTCCAATTGTTTGAGTAGTCTGGAGTTCGCTTATGTCAAATAAAAATAGTAACTTCGATGCAGTTGTGATTGGCGCCGGGGCCGGAGGTCTCTGCGCAGCAGCGCGTTTGGCGCACAACGGCTATCGTGTTCTGGTGTTGGAGGCGCTGGAGGTGATTGGTGGAAGAGCTTCTACCCGCACGGTTGACGGTTTTTTGTGCAACACCGGGGCGCTGGTGATTGAACTCGATGGCGCCGTAGCGGACACCTATCGTGATCTTGGCCTGGAGCTGAAGCTCTACGAGCCTCATCGCTCCAGTACCGTACTGCGTGTGGGTGAGCGTGATGTCAACATCACTGAGGGGCCGGCAGGCTGGGTCCGCAATATCGCGCCGGTTATCCTGCGAAGTATCACTAATCTACGACCGTCGTTGCGGCCGCTGCCGGGACAATCTCTCAAGGTCTGGCTCAACAAATTCACTCGCCGTCCCTGGATTCACGGTCTGATGAACAATGTGGTGGGGGCAATGTTTGCTGCCAGCACTGAAGACGTTCCGGCGGATGTGATCTTGCACTACTTCACCAAGGGCACCTCGTTCAAGAAGATCGGCATGCCGGTCGGTGGCACCATCGAAGTGTGGAAGCCGCTGGTTGAGGTGATCAAGAAGAGCGGGGGTGAGGTCTGGCTGGGGAGCAAGGCAAACCGACTCAACTTCTCCGAGGATGGATTGGTCAGCGGTGTAATAGTCGAGAATGGAGGCGACCTGATCGAGATCTCGACCAGTCTGCTTATCAGCAATATCGGTCCACTGGCGACCATTGAACTTGCCGATGTAGGCGATCTTCCTGAGGGCTACGCGCAAGGGGTGCGTGAAGCTAGTGATCCAGCTGCGATCATCACTGTCCATTTTGCCAGCCCACGACCATTGGCATCCTTCCCGTGCCTGGCGATCTTCAGCCAGAGCCGCCGCATGGTCTATGCCGCCAACTTCAGTGCCCCGGAGCTGCAAAGGGCACCGGCCGGATGGCACCTGTACTGCGGCGCTTCGGTGCCACGCCCGGCACGTGGCGAGTTCGATGTGGAGTTGGAAAAACGTTTGTTGCTTGAGGATATTCGCGAGCAGTTCCCGGGATTCGATCAGTCGATGGTGGTGGCTATAGACGTCACAGCTCATGAATGGCCGGCGCAACGTGCCATCACTGGTTACGATCTGCCGCCAACCACGCCAATCAAGAACCTTTGGAATGTCGGTGACGGGGTGAAGCCGTGGGGGGGCGCAGGCACGGCAGCATGCGCGGAAACCGCCAAGTTGATCGTTGGCGAGATCTGCCGCCGTTTCCCGCTCAGTGTCCAATAATTCAAAATGTGTGGTGACTCTATGAAAATTGCAGTTGTTGGTGCTGGGCCGGCAGGTTGTGCTGCGACATATACGCTTCGCAAGAATGGCCATGAGGTATATCTGTTTGACGCTCAAGACCAAGTGGGTGGACGAACCAGTCAAATACAGCGCGAGGGATTCAACCTCGGGACGGGGGCCCTGTTTCTGATGGGGGGAATCTATCCGCGGACCAATGCTATTCTCAAAGAGCTTGGCAAGTACAAGGAGTTGGTGCGCTGGGATGCCAAAGCACACATTATCGACCGTGATCAGCAGCGCTATACCGTTGAATTCGATCAAGTGATGAGCTTTCTCAAACTTCCTGTCTTCAGTTTTAGCGAAAAACTTAGCGTCGCCTACGGCGTGCTAAAGCAATTGTTCTCTTCCGGACCTAAGAGCTGCTTCGACGGGGCTGAGTTAGCCAAGTATGACAATGGTGAGAGCCTGCAAGCGTGGTCTGAGCGTGAGCTGGGGGATAAGGCGACGCGCTACATTACCCTGCCGTATATGGGATTTCTGTACGCTGTGCCCTTAAGTTCGCTGAGTACTTCACTCTTTCAGGCGGTCGTGCAGCAGTTCTACAAGCTGTCGCTTTCCGTTCCACCCAAAGGAATGGGGCAGATTTCGGATTGGCTGATTGAAGGTTCTCAAGGCGTGCATTTGAGTCTCTCCAGCAGGGTCGACTCTGTGTGCCGCAAGGGAGCCAGATATGTAGTGGCCACTCAGGGCCGTGAGGTGGAGGTCGATGCAGTAGTCTTGGCATCGGAGCCAGGTGTATCGGCTGACCTGTTGCAAGGATTGGCACCGAATTCAGCTTGCGAGAGTCTACGCAACTGCACTTATTCCGAGTATGCCCATGTGCAGGTTTGCTACAAGCAGAACCCATGGCCAGACTTCCCGGTCAGTCTGGCGCTACCGGGTAACCAGGTGAGAACCTGGGGTGCCTGCGTGTTGCAAAGCCGTCGTCACCCAGGGGCCGTTCCTCCGGGGGGAGAGGCAGTAGGAGTTTACTTCTACACCCCACCATTGAAGGACATGAGTGAAGAGGACATCAAGCGCGAAGCCCTCATGGCGGTGACCGAGGTATTTGGTAGCGCGCCGGAGCCGTCGTTTGTGGAGGTTTTCTATTACAAGCGTGGGCTTTCGATTGCGGTGCCAGGCCATTACGCCAAAATGGATTCGGTTCATCAAGAAATGCCCAGAGGAATATATCTGGCGGGGGATTACTTCG
Source organism: Pseudomonas lini (assembly GCF_964063345.1). Lineage (NCBI taxonomy): Bacteria > Pseudomonadati > Pseudomonadota > Gammaproteobacteria > Pseudomonadales > Pseudomonadaceae > Pseudomonas > Pseudomonas lini. The sequence goes on along the minus strand of NZ_OZ061318.1, from coordinate 32,611 downwards.
CTCACGCGGGTGTTGAGGCGGCAATTCTCAGCGGAGAGTTGGCTGCGAACCGGCTGGTACGTGACCTGTCCTGACGAGTTTAAAGGTTGCAGAGCGGGGCAGTCGGATTCACACGTGCCGCTCTAGCAGCCGTTGACGTTTCACCAAGGCCAGTTACTTTGAAGATTACGCAGCAAATGACTCCTCGTTTTGTGGGGCTTGGTGCGGGAGCAATGGCTTAGAAAGAGGGTGTGGCTTCTTCCAACTGCTCATCAGTTTTGCCATGGGAACTGTAAAAAAACGCCATTAAGATTGCGGTGATAATTATAAAGACAAGGCGGGAGGGCAGGCGGCGGCCAAATCAATGCGAACTGTTATGAATTAACGATAGCGTGTGGCTAGAATGTATGAAGCGGAAGTCCTGACCGTTGTCTCAGTCATGTAACTCACTTTACAGTGCGATTCGTTCAATCTGCAGTGCGTGAAATTTTACTTTGCATGGAGGCTGAATTCTTAATTCAATCGAACGACTCCCCGTGTGAAAGTTCTTAGGCGATTTTAATCGAAAATCATATAAATCCTCTACCCGTGTTATTTCTGGCGAATCAATAGGAAAGACAATGATAGAAAATAAGCTTCGATTTGATGCGCTCGTGATCGGTGCCGGTGCAGGTGGTGTTTCCGCTGCGGCGCGGCTGACGCAGGCTGGTTATCGTACGCTGCTAGTCGAGTCTCTGGAGCGTGTCGGCGGACGCGCCTCGACGCGGGAGGTCGATGGGTTCCTGCTGAACAGCGGTGCCCTGGCGATCGAGCGCGACGGTGCGGTAGCCGAGTTGTACAAGGACCTTGGACTCAAGCTCGACCTGTGGATCCCCGAGCCGCAGACCTCGCTGCTGTGGGGGAGGCGCGTGTTTGATGTCGATCCGGGCAAAGGACTGACCGGAACAGCCAGAACGCTAGTACCCTATCTGCTCAAGTTCATCGGATCGGTCGCACCTGCTTTTCGTCCCAAGAAGGGTCAGTCCACCACTGAATGGGTGAACCGGTTCACGCGCAGCAAGCATATCCACAACTTGGTGGACAACGTCTGCGGTGCGTTCTTCGCGGGCTCCGGCGAGGATGTGCTCGCCGAGGTGTTCCTCTTCTGCCTGACCCAGGGTACATCGTTCAAGAGCATCGGTTACACAGTGGGTGGCACGATCGAGGTGTGGAAGGGGCTTTCCAACTGGATTGAATCCCAGGGCGGCGAGGTCTGGCTGAACTCGCCGGTGAAGCGGCTGATCTTCGGCTCCGACGGCCTGGTCACCGGTGCTGAGATTGAGCATGAGGGTCAAACTGTCTCCGTGTCGGTGGACGTGGTGGTGAGCAACGTCGGCCCGCTGAACACGGTCCGCATCGCTGGTGCGGAGAATTTCCCCGTCGGCTACGCCGAATCGGTGGAGAAAGCGACCGATGGCGCCGCGATCATCACCATGCATTTCGCCAGTCCCAAGCCGCTGGTGCAGTGGCCCGGCCTGGCGCTGATCGGAAAGAGCCGACGCCTGACCTATGCGGGCAACTTCAGCGCGCCGGAGCAGAAGCGCATCCTGCGGCCTGGTGAGTGGTACCTCTACAGTGGGGCATCCACGCCCCGTCCGGCGCGTGGCGACTTCGACCTTGAGAAAGAAAAGCAACTGCTCATCGCTGACCTGAAGGACTACTTCCCAGGCTTCGATGAATCAATGATCGTCGCGATCGACGTGACAGCGCATGAGTGGCCGGCGCAACGCGCGATCACCGGCTACGATCTGCCGATCGAAACGCCGGTCGCCAACTTGTGGAACGTGGGTGACGGCGTCAAGGAGTTCGGCGACGCGGGGACCGCCGCCTGCACGCGCACGGCGAACAGGGCGGTCAAACAGGTTATTGAGAATTTCCCGATAAAGGTTAAGCAAGCACCGGTTTCCATACCGAGCCACTCCTAGTAACTCTCGGTAAGTTCCAATGATAATAATTCCGTTTCGAATCGCGTGCTGAAAATTGAGCGGTTTGTTCGCATTCATTGCGATCACGGTCAGCTTTGTCGGGCTAGTTTTTTCAGGACTGTTGCCATTCCCGCTGGGCCCTGACAGCCCACAGAACGAAGTCGTCGCTTCTATTTGGGAAACCCTCGTGTGGTCATGAGGTTGGCTATTGACTCGGTCGGTCTAGGTCTAATCGCGATCCTTGTCGCTGGGATCACAGTTTTGATGTGGAGGACCGAGGGAGAATCGACCGGCAATTGATTGGAAAGGGCTGACTTATTCGGAGTCTACTTAAAGGCTGCGCATTGGAAACGCAGAACTACCATTTTATAACAAAAACTAGGGGGGTGATTGTGAAAAATAGTGACTATATGTTGGGAGGGGTTGGGGTTCAATCCAAGTTGATGCTCGTGTTTTCTCTGGTTATTGGTGTCGGACTAATTGTCACACTTACTGGGTTTTACAGTGTTTACGCACTCTCCGGTCTGCTAGAAAAAAGTGGGCTTGTTAGTGATTTTAAGGTGGAAGTGCAAAATCTAAAGGCGGTGGAAAGGCAATATCTGTTTCTTCATGACGAACAAGCTCTTCAGGATAGAACCTCATCAATGGAGCGGCTAAAGAGTAGCATTGAAGAGGCTTTGCCTTTGTTCGTGTTTCCGGCCGCAAACGACTTAAATGGATTGACTAGCGAATTAGTTATCCATGATCGGAAGTTTTCTGGACTGGTCCGCGCTGCAGTGCCTAATAACTCCGGATTGGCGCCGGGAGTGATAGTTTCTTGGAGGGAAGAGGCTGAGCAATTGGCTGGTCAACATGCAGACTTGGAGAGGTCGGTAGACAAACTGATGTCGTATCTGGTCAGTGATCGTGATGATAAGGTGGCTTTGATATACACGCTATTGGCTGGGGCTACACTGATTGCGATATTTATCTCCGCGTGTGGTGTCTGGTTCATATCGCACCAACTGGTTCCTCCTCTAAAAGCGACTGTTCAGATGGCTGAGCGCATTGCCTCTGGTGATTTGGTCGATGTGGAGGAAAGCTGCCGTAACGATGAGATAGGGCAGTTGCAAAACGCTACTCGTAGAATGGCGAATGGTTTACGTCATCTCGTAGGAGACATCAATCAGGGAGCTGCGCAATTGGTTGCTGCTTCCGAGGGGCTTTCGTCGATTTGCGAGCAGGCTCAAACTGATATTGAGCAGCAGACGTTGGCAATAGTGCAGGTCTCTGCTGCTGTAAATGAACTGGTGACAACCGTTCAAGCGATTGCACAAAGCACAGAGGAAGCAGCTGCATTGGCAAGCATGGCGGATGAAAAGGCGCGCGGCGGAGAGCAAGTAGTAAATGGTGCAGTCGAATACATAGAATGCCTTTCTGAGGATATGGCCAAGTTAGGTGGCGCTATGGAAAGACTCCAGCACGATAGTGCATGCATCAACCAGGTGATTGATGTAATAAAAGCTGTTGCGGAGCAAACTAATCTCTTGGCATTAAATGCGGCAATCGAGGCTGCTCGAGCAGGAGAGCAGGGGCGTGGATTTGCAGTGGTCGCGGACGAGGTTCGAGGGCTGGCGATGCGTACTCAGCAATCGACAAAGCAGATAGAAAGTCTCGTAATTTCGCTTCAGGATGGAAGCCATACGGCGTGGGAGCTTATGCAGCGCGGCAATTTACGAACCAGAGAGGCTGTAAACCTAGCCCAGCAAGCACGTATCTCGTTGCTTGAAATCACTCAAGCAGTAGCTGATATTCAGGCCATGAACCATCAGATCGCTGCAGGTGCCGAAGAGCAGGGCGTTACAGTGGTTCAGATCAACCAAAACATCATAGAGATTCACAGCATGGCTGACCTGTCTGCAATTAAGTCGGGGCAAACGATGAGTTCTTCAGTAGAACTAGCTCGTTTAGGTAGTGACTTGCAGCAGTCGGTCGGGCGTTTTCGTTGGTAAAAAAATCGAAAGACTTCAATATCGTATTTGCCCGCGACCTTACTATGGGGCAGTGGGTTTCCTTAGCGAGGTAGTTTATGTTTTTACACAGCCTCAGCCGGCTCCTGCCTGTCGTCAATGGCTGAAAGCAGTCCGACATTATGTGGGGGACCGCGTCTCCGTCGCCGCGTATGCAGGAACAGACATTATCGACTCGGCCGGAGGATGCTCGTAGGTCGAGGACAGCACGGCACTGAGTCGATCGCCCAATAGATTCCAGGCGCGTTTCTTCTCTTCGGCATAGTCGTGATATAGGTAGTGGCGTCTCACCCGCGAGCCGGCCAACACATGGTTTTGGCATCTATTAATGAGGTCCTGGCTGACCCCCCAAAGCCTGCATCATGGTCGCGCCGGTACGGCGCAGGTCATGCAGTGTTCAGTTGCCGTTCTGGCCATCGGCAAGCACCAGGATATCGTCATGACGCCGTCGTGAGAGGGCCTCGCGGTTTTTGAACCGGGCTTTGCGGTCACCCACCCGTTTGCTCACCACTTTTACGTCCACATGCCCATCAGCCTGTTTGTTGGGAAAGCACCACTGGGAATGTCCCGTCAATATCTTCAGCTCTTGAAAGAAATGCAGGGCGAAAGGCGAGAGGAAAACATGGTGGTCCTGTTATTTACCGCGCGTGCCTTTGACATTTTCACCGGGGAGGAACCAGGTCCGCTGTTCCAGATCGACAATTTTCCATTTGGCCTGCAGCAACTCACCCATCCGGCACAAAGTACCCTGGCTGATCCAGAATGCAAGTTGGCTTTCCTTCTTTAACGGCCGAATACCCTCGTATTTTTGACCGGCGGGGGTGGGCGTTGTAATTGGTTGCCATCTATTGGAAACGGTAATGCAGTTCCAATAGTTCAGCCGGCGAAAGGATGTGGCTTCATTCCTCTTCGTAGTCTGCGGGGGATCATGCTTATTAATCTCAATCAGGTTGGTCGGGTTGCCATTAACCAGCAGAGCACGCCAGGGCTGGTGCTTTTCTGCCCATGCAAACATCTGAGTGATATCGGCAAACAAACCAATGGCCTGTTCTTCTCGGCGCAGAGATCAAGCATCTCCTGGGTCTCTTGAGTAACGCCTAGCTGGCTCTACCATCCGTGTGCTTCTGGCCAAAAGAGGGTCACAGGAGTCTCAATGCTGGCCAACGCTTCCCGGTAAAGACCCACCCTGTCCGCCCCTGCGCAATATCAATACCGTCATCTCATAAACAAGGACGGTTTTTCCCCTCGTCGTAGCGACGTCGACTTTAAACACAATCCACCCTCGTTCATGGTTCCCCGCGTGGATGAGTGATCGAACGACTTGAGCTGAGAGCTTGAGAATGTCTCCAGGCACTACTGGAGCAACCATCCTAAAACCATCGATCTTCCCACCCGCCACGACATTTGTTTGAAGCAGTAAGGCATCACACATCAACCGCTGCGAGATACCGAAGGTTTGTACGCCGCTGGCACAGTGCACCCCAAGCGGACTCGAACGGGCAAGGTCAGGATCTATATGAATATCGAGAGGATCGTACTCGGCAGCAAAGGCGATAATTTGTTCCGTTGTGATAGGAACAGATTGCTTGGCTGTCCAAGTTCTACCCGGGGTGAGGTCTTCCCAATACAGTTCTTTCTCTGCCACGGTATCTCCTGGATTCTGCAGCGTTAAACTCGCGACACTGACGCTCAAAACTTAGCTGCGAGTTTCTCCACAAATGCTCGCATCCCTTCTTTCTGGCCAGGCGTTGCGTGGATCGCATTTAGTGCGTCTGGCGGTTAAGCGTGATCAAGCCAGCCCCTTCGACATGATCAACTATTAGGGGCCGGTAGTTCACAGACAAATCCTTTGCGCAAAAAAAGATTTCCGAGGCGCAGCGGGAAACTTGTTACAGCCAGTACGCTCCTCTATGAGAGGAGTTCGATAGCAATCGCGGTCGACTCGCCGCCACCAATGCACACAGAAGCGATGCCACGCTTTAGCGTGTTCTGCCTCAAGGCATTTACCAACGTAACAACAACACGCGCACCTGACGCACCAATCGGGTGCCCCAAAGCGCATGCCCCACCGTGGACATTTAACTGCTCATGTCCGACGTTCAAGTCTCGGATAACAACCATGGGCACCACGGCAAAGGCCTCATTGATCTCAAAGAGATCAACATCCTGCATTGACCAGTTGGTTCGCTCCAGCAAGCGTTTAATCGCACCGACCGGAGCGCAGGCAAAGAGGCCGGGAGCGTGCGCGTAGGATGCATGACCTGCTATCCGGGCCAACGGTGTAAGGCCTCTACGCTCGGCTTCAGACAAGCGCATTAGCACGAGGGCAGCCGAGCCATCCGAAATAGAACTGGAGTTCGCCGCAGTCACCGTCCCCCCTTCGCGAAACGCAGGTTTCAACGTAGGAATTTTGTCGATCCGGGCCTTACCCGGCTGTTCATCGCTTTCAATCGAAACCGTCTCACGGCCAGACGAGGCCAGCACAGGGACAATCTCGTCCTGGAAACGCCCTTCGGTGATTGCCTTCTGAGCTCGGGTCAACGAGCTGATCGCAAACTCATCCTGCTGGCCTCGAGTGAATCCATAACTCTGAGCACAGTCTTCGGCGTATGTGCCCATGAGCCGGCCTTTCTCGTAGGCATCCTCCAACCCATCGAGAAACATATGATCAATGATCTTGCTGTGGCCCATTCGATAGCCTGAGCGAGCCCGCTCCAACAGGTAGGGAGCGTTTGACATGCTTTCCATACCTCCGGCAACCACCACCTCTGCGCTCCCGGCATGGAGAAGGTCGTGGCCGAACATCAGCGCTTTCATGCCAGAGCCGCACATCTTGTTGACTGTTGAGCACACCACTTGCTCCGGAAGATTCGCCAACAGGGCAGCTTGGCGAGCCGGAGCCTGGCCTTGCCCAGCTTGTAGCACGCATCCCATGATGACCTCGTCAATGTCACGGGGCTGCAGGCTGGCTCGTTCCACGGCGGCACGAATTGCAACCGCTCCCAGCTGCGCAGCGGTGACTTCCTTGAAATTCCCAAGAAAGCCTCCTAACGGAGTTCGGACAGCACTGACAATGACGATAGGGTCGGTATGGCTCATAACTGAATCCTCTGTTTCATGTTGGGGGGCTTGTGCCCGATCACAGACTTTTAACTCGATCTATTTCGCGGCCATTCTCAAAGCACCATCCAAACGAATCACCTCACCATTGAGCATGGAGTTTTCGATGATGTGCGCTGCCAACGCTGCGTACTCGGAAGGCCGTCCCAGCCGTGGAGGGAACGGCACATTGGCTGCCAATGATGCCTGCACGTCCCGAGGCATACCCGCCATCATCGGGGTCTCAAATATTCCGGGTGCAATGCACATAACACGGATGCCTGAACGAGCTAGGTCGCGTGCCAATGGCAGTGTCATGGCAGCAACACCACCTTTGGACGCGGCGTAAGCGGCTTGGCCCGTCTGACCGTCAAAAGCTGCGACAGAGGCCGTATTTATGACTACGCCGCGCTCACCTTCTTCATCGGGCTCTCCCCCCGCCATAGCCTCAGCAGCAAGGCGAACCATGTTGAAGCTACCGATCAAATTGATTTCGATAGTTCGACGAAAACTCTCAAGCCCATGTGCGCCATTACGGCCTAAAATCCGTTCGGCTGGTGCAACACCCGCGCAGTTGATCACCCCATGCAACGCGCCAAAGACGCCTACCGCAGAGGCAATTGCTGTACGGCAATCAATTTCACTGGTGATGTCTGCTCGCACGAAAATCGCACGTTTTCCTAGCTCGTCAGCGCGAGCTACACCAGCGGCTTCGTTCACATCGACCAGCACCACGTTTGCACCTCGGCCCACCAACTCACGCGCCGAAGCCAGCCCGAGTCCAGAACCTGCGCCAGTAATCAGGAAGACTGAGTTTTCGATGCGCATGATGTTTCCTCACAATTTGGCAGTACCGCATACGCGGTTATTTGACATGTAAAAGGCCCAACGGCCAGATCGGTGCCGGCCGCCGGTTTACTTCAGGTGTAAGTCACGCTGGAGATTCTTAAACGGATATTGTCGGTGATCAGTGGCCTCGACAATGCTCAAATGCCTCAGCTTGGTTGAATGCTTTGGATAATTGAGGCCAGGTATCGAGGGCTAGGAGGGGGGTTGCAGAAGCGTTCCCTGATTACAAAACCTTCGGGTTGACATGCAATGCTGTGAAGCTGGAACGTAGATAAACAATTCAGGCTCGCCAGGTTGCTCAATGCAGACCTGCCGAAGAGATTTGAAGGTCAGCATAATGTCAAATATCAACTGCGCAGAGGAATAAGCATGCTCATCCAGGACAAGGGAACTACTTCAATTGGATTGGTGCATGAAGCCCTCGATGGCGCATTGCGACGCCAACTGGACACATCCATCGCATTGCAGCAAGCACGCATAGATCCGGAACTCCTCACTTCTCCCCAGGCCAGGGTTTCGGCTGCTGCATTTTCTCGCCTGTGGGTCGCTCTTTCAGATCTACTCGACGATGAGTTTTTCGGAATCGATAGCCATCCAATGCGACGAGGTAGCTTCCGATTGATGTGCCAGGCTTCGATTGACTGCGAGTCGTTAGAGCAAGCGTTGCGGCGGATTCTGAAATTTCTACGCCTCGTATTGGACGATATTCACGGTGAGCTGAGGCTTGAAGACGACTCCGCCGTCATCGTTATCCATGACAAAGGAATTGAGCGCCGCCTCTTTAGCTACGGAACATGGCTGATCTTGGTACATGGATTGCTCTGCTGGCTGGGTAACAGACGCATTCCGATAAAGGAGCTCTGCTTTAGACCGAATCGACCGCTCGACGATAGCGACTATCGGATGCGCTTTTGTGAAGAAATTCAGTTTGGCGCTCCAGTTACGATGATTCGATTTGACCGCATTTTTCTAAGCCTCAAGGTCGTGCAAAACAAGGCCAGCCTATCGACGTTTTTGAAAGAGTCGCCTGCTAGTCTGTTGGTAAAATATCGTAACGAGGACAGCATCAGCGCCCAGATCCGAATGAGATTGAGAGACCTGAATCCAGAGGAATGGCCAGAGCTGGATAAGGTGGCCAAAGTGCTCCGCATGTCATATTCGACGCTTCAGCGAAGGCTCCAGGCCGAGGGGGTTAGCTATCAGCGTTTGAAAGACAATCTGCGCCGCGACATGGCGATCAACCTGCTGTGCCAGCCAAATATGACAGTAACCGAAGTAGCTGCTCTCACAGGCTTCCAGGAAAGCAGTGCATTTCACCGCGCCTTCAAGAAGTGGACGGGAGTGAGCCCTGGCGCATATCGCCGCTCCAATGCGGAAGAACCGGGCGAAAGCTAAAAGCCTTACTTGCGGAACAAGAGCACTACTTCCCCCGCCAGATTTCGTACTGAGATCTGCAACTCGTTGCACCCGCCAAAATGCCGATGGACATCTCCTCCCCAAGATCACATGGGTGGTTTCTGGCCAGCTATGGGTGTCCAAATCGGTCAAGCAGAACGATGTCGCAGGGCATAGGCCGCAGCAAGCCCAACTCCTACGATGCGACGCAGGTAGCCCAAGGTGTCGCATCTCAAGCAGACCACCGAGCCTTCAACCGGTGCGTCCCCCCTGGATATGCCTCCAAGACCGGGTGCCTGGCACTTCACAAACAAAAACAAGATCGAAGGAGACGCGATATGCAGCCGATAAACGTTTATGCACTCGCGGTTGAATCGAAGTTCAACCGCTTCCATGGGCTCATTCTATTTTGGTGTGTCCTCATTCTGATAATCGATGGCTATGACCTCGCTGTAGTCGGTGCAGCCCTTCCGGCAATCATGAAGGACATGGACATTGATCCAACCAGCGCCGGCATCATGGCTGGTTCTGCGCTCTTCGGAACGATGCTCGGAGCGATATTTCTTGGAACGCTAGCTGACCGTATCGGGCGTCCCAAGATGATCGCAATCTGTGTGGCCTTGTTCAGCATTTTCACTGCCGGGGCTGGTCTCACCAGTGACCCGATCAGCTTCAGCATTTCTCGCTTCATCGCGGGCCTTGGCATCGGCGGAGTACTGCCAATTTGCACCGCTCAGATGGGTGAGTTTTCTCCACTCAAACTCCGTACGCGCCTGGTAACCCTCGTTTTCGCGGGGTACTCCGTGGGCGGTATCTTGGTTGCACTAACTGGCAAGCAACTCATTGAGAGTCACGGATGGCAGTGGGTGTTTTATGTGGCGCTGCTGCCAGTGCTTTTGATTCCTATGATCCTGAAGACCATGCCTGAGTCCATAGGCTACCTGCTTAAAACCGGACGTCAGGATGAGCTACGGGCTATTGCTCGCAAGATAGACCCTACTCTCATGATCGACGAAAACACTGTGATGACCGGAAATGCCAGTGTATTGGATAAACAGGAAGCGCCAGTTCGTAACTTGTTCAAGGATGGTCGAGGCTTTAGCACCATAATGATTTGGGCGGCGTTCATGACCGGCCTCTTCATGGTGTACGCCCTTAACTCCTGGTTGACCAAGCTTATGGCGATGGCTGGGTTCAGTCTTGGCTCCGCGTTGAACTTTGTGATTGTTTTCAATGTGGGGGCAATCGCCGGTGCAATTGGCGGGGGATGGTTGAGCGACAAGCTAAACATCAAACACGTACTGGTCTGCTTTTATATCGTAGGAGCAATTGCTCTAACAATTTTGGGCTATACGCGCTCAACAACTTTGCTATTTCCAGTGGTGTTCATTGTCGGGGCATCGACGCTTGGTACCCAGCTGTTGGCATATGCGTACGCCGGGGATTTCTACCCTTCATCGATTCGTTCAACCGGTGTGGGTTTCGCGTCTGGTGTAGGAAGAATTGGCGCTATCGTCGCACCTATCCTCATCGGCTGGCTGGTATCACTAAACCTTCCGCTTGAGAAAAACTTCATGGCCATTAGCCTTGCTGGTCTTATTGGCGCTGCCGCCGTCACCATGATTAACCAGTCGCGCGCAGACTCGACTCAAGTCAGAAAGGCCCCAGCCCTGTCTAGCTAAAACCATGATGCATCCGCCTGTAACTGAATCCGTGGACTCTAACGCATGAAAATGAATCGCTTATCCCAACCGCCAGTATCGTCTGAACTGCTTAGCCAAACGGTTGATTGGGCGATAGCTTCACGACGCAGCATTCGGGCTTTTTTGCCCACTCCTGTACCACGCGAAGAAATTGAATCGATACTTGATATCGCTCGATTCTGCGCAACGGGAGTGAACATGCAGCCTTGGCGCGTCCATGTTGTCACTGGAGAAGCAAAGACTCGTCTTTCATGCGCCATCGCGGAAATTGACAACAATCCGTCACTCAGCAACAACCTTGAAGACGCATACGAATATTACCCACGCGAATGGACTTCACCATACGTGGATCGGAGAAGGAAAGTAGGCTGGGAGCTCTATGGACTGCTGGGAATTGCAAAGGGTGACAAGCAGCGGATGCATGCGCAACACGGTCGCAATTACCATTTCTTTGATGCGCCAGTCGGCTTGATCTTCACCATTGATCGAGTGCTTAAGGAGGGGAGTCTCCTTGACTACGGAATGTTTCTGCAGGCGGTGATGGTGGCAGCGCGAGGAAGGAAGTTGCACACCTGCCCACAAGCAGCCTTTTTGAAATATCACCACGTGATTTCGCAAGCCCTTGCGATCCCCGCTGATCAAATGCTGGTTTGCGGAATGAGTCTTGGATACGCCGACGAGACCAGTATTGAGAACACCTTGGTTACTGATCGGGAGCCGGTGAGCGCGTTTTCCACTTTTCATCACAATAATAAGGAGACAACACCATGAAGCCTGGTGCTTATGAGAATGGGCTTGATCACTGCAAGGCAAACTATTTGCCCCTGACTCCCCTTGGTTTTCTAGATCGCGCAGCACTTGTGCACCCGGATCGGACAGCTGTAGTTCATGGAGAACTTCGCAGAACCTGGAGTGAAACTCGCGAACGGTGCTATCGACTCGCCTCGGCACTTTCCGAAAAAGGCATGGGTGCGGGAGACACCATTTCAATCCTGTCTCCCAATACTCCTGCCATGCTCGAGGCGCATTTTGGGATACCCCTCTGCGGCGCGGTACTGAATACAGTCAACTACCGCCTGGATGCTGAAGGAGTGGCATTCATACTTCGCCATGGGGAATGCAAGCTCCTCTTGGTGGATCGAGAGTTTGCTGCACTGGCTGATGCCGCTCTTGGACTCCTTGAGCACCGCCCTATGGTCATCGACATCAATGATCACCTGGCGCCCATTTGCAAAAGCATTGGAGACATCGATTACGAAACCTTCATTGGCAGCGGTAGTCCTGATTTCGAGGGCGTATGGCCAAGTGACGAGTGGCAGCCGATAGCGCTCAACTACACCTCAGGTACAACCGGCGATCCTAAGGGGGTCGTCGCTAGCCATCGCGGCACTTACCTCATGAGTATGCTGCAGATGACTAACTGGCCGCTTTCTCGGGCTCCTCGTTACCTGTGGACACTACCCATGTTCCACGCTAACGGATGGTGTTTTACCTGGGCGATCACTGCGGCGGCCGGCACGCACGTGTGCCTGAGAAAAGTTTCCGCAGAGACGGTGTTTGAGTCGATAGATAACTATGGTGTCGATCATTTCTGTGCGGCGCCTATTGTTATGGCCATGATTGCGAACGCCGCAGACCGTCCTGCGCTTAAAACTCCGGTTCGAGTGCTGACTGCTGGTTCCCCACCTCCGGCCACCGTACTTAACGCCGTAGTCTCACGAGGCTTCGACGTTGACCACGTTTATGGAATTACTGAAGTTTCCGGCACCCCGATTAGCTGCGTATGGCAAGACGGTTGGGACGATTTGACACCGAGTGAGCAAGGCGCTTTCCGTGTGCGCCAAGGGGCTCGTGCGGCAGCCTTCGAAGGCTTAATGGTCGCTGACTCCGAAACTATGCAGCCAGTACCAAAAGACGGCCAAACAACTGGTGAGCTGCTGCTCAAGGGCAACACCGTGATGATGGGTTATCTGAAGAATGAAAGCGCAACCCGAAAAGCCTTTGAAGGCGGCTGGTTTCATACTGGTGATGTAGCCGTTGTGCACCCCAACGGTTATGTACAAATTACCGACCGTTGCAAGGACGTCATTATTTCCGGAGGGGAGAATATCTCGTCCGTAGAGATCGAAGAAACCATCCATTGTCATCCAGCTGTTTTACATGCTGCAGTCGTCGCTCAGCCTGATGACAAATGGGGGGAAGTCCCCTGCGCGTTTGTTGAACTAAAAAGTGGTATTGAGCCTCCCAGCGAGGCAGAAATAATTGTGTTCTGCCAAACCCGTCTTGCTCGATTCAAATGCCCTCGCAGAGTGATTTTTACGGAATTACCAAAAACCGCAACTGGGAAAATCCAGAAGTTTTTACTTCGAGAGCAAGCAGGCAGTCGCGATGCAATTGTCCGTTTAGCTTCAAATTGCTAGGGCGTGTTCAGCTCACTCTAGGGAGAACTGAATTGTTTGGTATGGATGAAGATTTTGGTTCGCAGATATAACTCGCACGGCGCTACCAATTAGATAGTCGAAAATCATACGCACTACAAACAAGTAAAAGGTGCTTGAAGTGTTGAGCAATTTGCGCATATTCAATTGATGCATTCGCGTGAGCGAACTCTGCGTGAGATTCGTGTGTGTTGCGTTGGTTTGGAAGATTTCCTTGTTGCTTCTGTTACTTACAAATATAAAAAAATCGGAGCGTTATAAGTGAGCGTAAAGAAAATTTCTGCAACTTTGGTGTTTGGCAGCATTGCCCTAAGTGGCCAGGCGTTTGCTGACTTCCTAAGTGATAGCAAAGCTACCTTGGGAATGAGGAGTTTCTACTTCAATAACGACAACCGTGATGGCACCGCTGCCCCTTCGAAAACCGAGGAGTGGGCGCAGGGTTTCATGTTGGACTTCAAATCGGGATATACGGATGGCGCCGTTGGTTTTGGTGTTGATACCCTGGGGTTGCTGGGAATTACCCTGGATACTGGCAAGGGACGACACGTCGGCAGCTCTATGATTCCCTCGGACAGTGACAACCGCGCCGTCGACGAGTGGAGCCGGCTGGGGCTGACCGGAAAAGTCAAAATGTCGAAGACCGAACTACGCTACGGCACCTTGATTCCGAAACTTCCGATTCTGGTCGCCAATGATGGACGGGTGCTTCCACAAACCTTTGAGGGCGGCCAAATCACCTCGAGCGAGTTCAAGGATCTGACCCTGACGGGTGGGCGAATTGAACATGCAACAGGTCGCGGTTCAACTGATCAGACGGGGCTGGCCGCTATGGGCGGTACGCGTGAAAGCAACCAGTTCGACTTCGCCGGGGGCGACTGGAAAGTCACCAAGGATCTGACGGCTCAGTACTACTATGCCCATCTCGAGAACTACTATAGCCAGCAGTTTTTCGGACTGATTCACACGCTTGCGTTCTCGGACAATCAATCCCTGAAAACTGACCTGCGCTACTTCAAAACTGACTCATCAGGTGAAAACAGCTCCGGTACATCGGGTTACAGGGTCAGTGGCTACACCAAAAACGGTGATGGCGTGATCGACAACCGTCTCTGGAGCGCTGCATTGATATACACCCTTGGCGGCCATGCGATAACTGCGGGCTACCAAAGCGTTTCGGACGGTAGCAGCTTCACCCAAGTCAACCAGGGTAGCTTGGTAGATAAAGGCGCCGGAGGCAGCAGCTTGTACCTGTATACAGATCGTCTGATCCAGAGCTTCACCCGTGCAGGGGAGCGTGCATCTTTCGGTCAGTATGCCTATGACTTTGCCGCTCTGGGTGTCCCAGGCCTGAAAGCCTCGGTCATGTACGTCTCCGGGGACAATATCAAAACGAGATCCGGCGACAATCAGAAAGAATGGGAAAGGGATATTTTTTTGGACTACGTCCTTCAGTCGGGGGCACTCAAAGGTGTTGGCTTCGGCTGGCGTAACGGTAAATCCAATAGCGAAGCCGCCCGTGATCAAGATCAGAACCGGGTGTTTGTAAGCTACAGCATTCCACTTCTCTAAGGACGCAGCATAAACATATCGCGCTCATTTCGAGAGTTCTAAGCTGGTCAATTTGCCTCTGAGCTGACACGTCCTGTTGACGCCGACGCCGACGCCGACGCCGAATTGACCCACGTGCTGAAGCAAGCCTGACCCACCTCAAAATCTGCACAAATCCCGCATGGGCAATGGTTCGAGAGGAACAGACTGGGTCAGTGATATCTCGGCAACTGGGTCAATTAGGCATCGGTGCCAACATTGAATACACAAAAAAGCCCGAGAAGGGCTTTTTGTGTAGCTGGTTACTAGACACATCTCTGACTCGACACGTTCTGCGAGTGTAGCAAAACCTACAGTTAGTGCTGGTGCAGGTCAAGTAAACAGGCAGATCTTTACAGGGGGGATATCGATGCCGGGAGCGGGTATTCGTCGGCGTTAAGTACCCAGCCTTCCTTCAAGGAAAAGTCGACCCGAGGGGGGGAAAAAATATCGATCAATTGATTCCGCCCGTCCTCCATACCTCGCGATGTGTGAATCGCTGGCGGAGGAATAACCGCGAGAGATGGAGAGGCACAGAACTCGTGGTCGTCGGCACGCCAGGTGTTCAAGTCTGAATTCCATGGCCAGCGCACGTGGTGAGTGAACGCGCCTTCCAGGGCAAGGGATCCCTGCTCAAAGGTATCGTGATGATGCGGCGACAGCTTGGTAATGTCCCGTGGCCCTATCTGGACGGGAAGTACATTGATCATAAAGGTCGAACAACGCCAGATTCGACCAAATCTCCCCGGCTCGTCAGCTACATCAAGGCCGTAGTGCCTTACCTTAGGGCCGGTTGGTGGTTCCGGCCATTTTTCAAACGGAGGGATGTTCGCGTGTTGAGTTTTGTATGCTGCGGAGTTCGCGCAAAGATCGCAAACATCGTTGTTTTGGGTCGTAATCATTAGCGTGAGACGACCTCCATCTTGCAAGCGGATCGAACTTGGGCCAGCCGGTACGAATGCTATAGAACCACCTTTCACTTGGGTCTGGACGCCTCCCCAGGTGATTTCGAAAGGCACGTTGGTATCTAGGGACAGAACGGCATATTCGTCCACCTGATTTAGTCGCTGGATCTCACCGCCCGGTTTTGCATCGACATGGCCTACGACGAAGTTTTGGCCGCGTGCGTACCAAATTTCCACGTGGTCTTGGGAGACAGAAGGGGGGGTAGCATAGAAGCGAGCATACTGAGCTGGGTAGGACTCAGCAGCTTGTGCTTGACCATATGCTGCGAGACTAGCTCGGGGATCAGTGGACTGGCCCATGGTGGCTCCTGATAAAAGAATTAGGTTCTGGCAGAATTGGAATCGGCGAACGCGCTGAGCGCCTGAGCGGCAGCCGTGCGAAGAAAGCCTTGGTCAGACGATATGACGAAAGCTCCAACGCCTCGAGAGTAAAACTCTGCCGCCTCCTGCGGTGTTGAGGCCAAGAGAAATACCGCTTTCCCAGCTTTAACAGCTGCACTGATCACCTTGGAGGTCGCCTCCTGAACCACTGGCGCACCTGGTTCCCGATCATTGAGAGCAACCGCCATATCCCCACGCCCGATGAACACAGCGTCTAGTCCATCCACACCGAGAATTTCGTCGATGTTGGATACGGCTTTGGGGTCTTCAATCATGCCGATCACGATGACCTCATCATCAGCTTGATCAACGTGCTGCCATATCGTTCTCTGTCCATAGCCGCCTGCGCGAGGCGAATTCGAAAAGCCACGACCCTTGCTGTAGCGGCTCTCAGCCACCAAAGCTTTCGCTTTTTCCACCGAATCTATATGCGGGGCTATTACGCCGGCGGCTCCGGAATCAAGTGGAGATAGAATGTGGCTGGTAGACGTCTCGGCTATCCTGACCAACGCTGCGATACCGCTGGCTTTAGCTGCCAGCAGTAGATGATCAACTGTTCCTCTATCAAATGGCGCGTGCTCCGCATCAATAATCACGAAATCAAAGCCGAGATCCCCGAGGATTTCAATTGCTTGGGGGGACGGAGATTTAATGAAAGTGCCGAGCAGTGCGCGATCTGTTGCCCTCAGTTGTTGCCGAAAACTTGCCTTAATGGAGTTCATAAGTAGGTTGCCTTGATTGTTTTTGGAACCGCCACCTTGAACGAGCATCGATCTGATGCGCGCATTACCTGAATGCAGCATTACAGGAAGGCTCCAGCGCCGCTCTGTAACGCTGAACTAGCTTGCAGCCAAAAATCGAAGTGCAGCGGCCATAAAATCTTTGTTCTCAGGAAGATGCAGATGGTCAATGCCGGTCAGGATTTCTACCGATGAATGCGTAATAGAGTCGGCAAGCAGATCAACGGGATATGCGACCGTGTCTGCGTCGCCTGAGACAAGCAGCACAGGGCACTCCACCGCCTGAAGCCGTTCGGGGGTCAATACAGGGTTAGGCTCTCGTCTTAAGCATGCGGCAATCGCGAGTGGATCATTACCCGCAGAAACACCATAACGGGCGAGCATTTTTGCCACCGGCGGGGAATCCTCTGGAATCCCTTCTTCTAGGCATTGGGCAACGACTGTACCTAGAGCTTCCGGTGCAAATACGTTCCCGCCCAATCCACCGAGGACAAGTGCAGTAAACCGTCCGGGCTGCCTTGCTTCGATCTCGAGCAATATTTTACAGCCCAACGAGTACCCGATTCCGAGTAAAGCTTGGTCGTTGGGCAGTTGGGCCATAACCTCACTCGCGAGATCCGCATACTGTGCAGGATCGTGTGACCGAAGGGCGTCACCGTGTCCGGGCAGATCTATACCCACTGGATCGAATCCAGAGTTACGAAGCAGGTCAAACCAGCCGTTGGCGTTCCACACGGATTGGGCCGATCCGCCCCAACCGTGGATGAGTACAACAGATTTACGATCAATCGATTGAGACATGGAACGTGTCCTCCAAGTGATCAATGGGTAACGCTGCAAACCAAGAGGAGACTGCAGGCCGCTCATCTAAGGTGTTAGTGTGATGCTGCGTCCCACCCTTCAGAGCCAATGCCTCGACCAATTCCCAGGCGGCGTTCAGCAGACCGTAATGTGTTTTCGATCAACATTGTGACCGTCATCGGGCCTACTCCACCTGGCACTGGTGTAACCCAGGAAGCACGTTCTTTCACGGAAGCGAAATCGACATCGCCCACAATACGCCCGTCAGGCAGCTTGTTAATGCCTACATCAATGACTATTGCATCGCGTTTGACCAGCTGGCCAGTGATGAGCCCTGGCACGCCCGCCGCAACGATTAGAATGTCCGCCAGGATGGTGTATTGGGCTAGATCGCGTGTTTTGGCATGACACACCGTAACCGTGGCTTCTTTCTGTAGAAGCATAAGTGCCATAGGTTTTCCAACGATGTTCGAAGCACCTACAACAACAACATTTTTACCTGCGACATCAATCCCAGTTGTATCCAAAAGCAGCTGAACGCCATAAGGCGTGCAGGGTGGAAATATGCTGTTGCCAACAACCAAGCTTCCGACATTGTATAGATGAAAACCATCAACATCCTTGTCCACAGCAATTGCCTCTAGGATCGTTCTCATGTCGATATGAGATGGCAAAGGCAGTTGGACGAGTATGCCATGTACGTCGTCATTCCCATTGAGCTTGTCTATAATTTCAAGCAGCTGATCTTGCGTAGTATCCGGAGGCAGCAAGTGAGGGAATGACCTGATGCCACAATCATCGCACGCATTAATTTTATTTCTTACATACACCCGAGACGCGGCATTATCCCCTAAAAGAATAACAGCTAAACCAGGTCGAATATCTTGATCGGCCAGTTTAGAAACTCGAGTTCGAAATGCTAGTCGTAGCTTCGATGATAACGCTTTGCCATCGATAATCCTGGCAGTCATTTTTTTCTCCAACAAAAAGCGGGCTGGCAAGCGTCAACATTTACTAATCGCTTACCGCGACCTGCTCCTTATTCCTCACGAAAAGGGTACAGGCGCGGTATCCGCAAATGATCAGCTCCCTTGGAACACTATTGTCTTGTTACCATCGACAAAAACTCGGCGCTCAATGTGGTACTTCACAGCTGCCGCTAGAGCCATACACTCATTGTCGCGTCCAACCCGAACCAGTTCTTGTGGCTTGTAGCTGTGATCAACACGCGTGACGACTTGATCGATGATTGGCCCTTCGTCAAGATCGGATGTTACATAGTGCGCCGTGGCGCCAATCTGCTTCACACCTCGTTCGAAAGCTTGGTGATAGGGCATAGCGCCTTTGAAACCAGGCAAGAACGAATGGTGAATGTTAATGCACTTTCCAGCGAGCTCAGCGGTAAGTTCATTTGAGAGAATTTGCATATACCGAGCTAGGATCACCAGCTCCGATTGCGTCTCCTCAACAATTTCAACTAAGCGAGCTTCCTGCTGCGCCTTGTTGTCTGAGTTCACAGGGAGATGAACAAAGCGAATACCTTCTCGCTCAGCCATGGGTCGCAGTTCCTGATGGTTCGATACCACTGCGGTGATCTCCATGTTGAGATCACCCTTACGGCGGCGGTATAGCAGGTCATCCAAGCAGTGGTCGAACTTCGACACCATGATTACGGTTTTAACTGGAAGGCTTGGATCAAAGAAGTTCCAAGACATACCCAGCCGCTCAGCAATATCTACAAAACCGTCTTTGAGTTCGTCAAGTCTAGGCGCCGCAGCCTCAGGCTTAAACAGTGCGCGCATGAAGAAACGTTCAGTCGATTCATCATCGAATTGCTCAAGGGAGCAGATATAGCAATCATTTTCCGCAAGAAAAGAAGTAACTGCCGCGACAATACCTTTAGTCGCTTTGCAGGTAGCATTCAATATGTACGTCTTTTCGTTTTTTGGCTTATCTGGCGCAGCCATGATAATTCTCCGCACGCATAATCATTAATACGTAATGCAAGGTGTAGTAAATAACACTTGAGTCAGAGCTTGGTCAGGTCGGCTCGGCGAGTGTCTTGCTTGTAAGGAGCACGTGCAACGGTAGCTCGAAGTTTGATCTGTGGCGTACCTGGATCGCCCCACAAAACCTCAACTTCAGTACCAGGCTCGGCGTATGCGACATCGATGAAACTAAGCGCAAGCACTTTGCGGAAGTAAAGGCTATAGCCAGGGTGTGTGGCATGACCCACGGTTTTGTCGTCTTTGAGGATCAGATCTGTCCATGCCATCTGATGCGGAATATCTGGATATTCGAACTGACGATAGACTTCACCATCGCTGAACAAAGACGCATGGACGGCCTTCACGTCGTCACTATTGAACTCCAGAGTGACGACTTTGCGACGGGGAGTCTCAAGTTCAATCTCTAGTGCTTTACGCCCAATGAAATCATGATCAAACGAAATATTTTTGCCCCAGCCCATTTCGACGGGACTGCGGTACAAATCAGAGAGCTCATCACCGTCCCAACTTCCTGTGAATGCGCCAGAAAAATTGAATCGCAAAACCGTCTCAAATGGCGTGCCCCGCCATTCGTCCGGCAAATTCTTATCATCGGCCATGAAGTCTAGGTAATCCTGACGACTTTTATCTGACAGCGCGTTGTAGAAGTGCATGCTCCCAGTGGGGTAGCAAGCTTCAAGGTGGTTGATCATCAGATTTCTCGCGCCCAAGCGGCGCATGCCGAACTCTGGGGCCAGTTCCATGACCGCCGCAACCAATTCATCCCGTTGCGTGATTGGGCCCTGTAACTCGAAACCTATTTCACCGGCCATGCCTTGGCGCAGGAAGGTAACATCGAGGTTTTTCACCTTACCCTTCTTGGTGTACATGAATTTGACGTCTCTCAGGCTTTCGCCCGCGAGCTTTTCACAAAGTCCTAACGCGTTTGGCCCGGAAATTTGCATTTTATAGCTGACTGGGAAACTGGCTTGCGCGTCGTAACCCTTCGATTTGAGGTGGTAGTAAACCCATTGGGGGGTACCGCATTGGTACTCGAAATCGTCCTCGGCGTGTCGAAACAACACACCCTCAGAAATGACTTTCCCTTCCTCATTGCATTGGATGCAATGCTTGGCGCGGTTAAGAGGCATACTGTCAAAACTGTTAGTAGAGAGCTCGGTGAACAGTTTCAGTGCGTCGGGGCCTTTGATACGGATCTGCGGGACGAACGACCAGTCCCCCATATAACAAGTGCTTTTCCACGACATCTGTTCATCCATCCACCCGGTATACTCAGGGGTATTTCCAGTGGTGGTGGACGCATAATGAGGCACTACAGCGGTGAAGGCGCGATAATCAGAAGCTTTAGACATGATCAATAACTCCAGTTAATCTTATTTTAATAGGGTGTTTAAAACTAAAACGCGACTGAATTTCGGCCTTTCAATTGCAGCATTTGTCGCGCTTCTTCTGGTGTTGCTACTTCAAGCGATAAAGCCTCGATGATCGTGCGAACTCGTTTCACCTGTGACGCACTGGATGTTGCAAGTTGACCAGGAGACTCCCAGAGTGAGTCCTCTAGGCCAACACGGACGTTTCCACCAATGGATGCAGAAATAGCTGCAATCGGCATCTGTCCTCTGCCTGCCCCTAGAACCGACCACACATAGTCTTTTCCAAATAGGCGATCAGCCGTACGACGCATTTGCAAGATATCTTCAGCGTGGCCGCCGATGCCGCCTCGAAGCCCGAATACTGACTGAATGAACAGTGGTGGTTTAAGCAGGCCGCGTTCCAAAAAGTGCGCAGCGGTGTACAGGTGTCCGATGTCATAGCATTCAATTTCAAAGCGGGTTTGATTCTCGCTGCAAGACTGAAGAATATAAGCAATGTCTTTAAATGTATTTTTGAAGACCCGATCTTCACTTCCGGCGAGATAAGGTTGCTCCCAGTCATGTTTGAATTCTTTGAAACGACCAAGCATTTCGTAGAGACCAAAGTTCATGGAGCCCATGTTGAGAGAAGCAATCTCAGGTTTTAGCTGAAGAGCCGGCTGTAAGCGCTCTTCCACCGACATGGTTGGCGAGCCACCAGTGGTGATATTGATGATTACATCTGAGCTGTCCTTGATTCTAGGAACAAATTGACGGAACAGACCTACGTCCTGGGTAGGTCTACCGTCTGATGGATCGCGTGCGTGCAAGTGAACAATAGCGGCACCTGCTTCCGCTGCCTCCAACGCCGCTGTCGCAATTTCATCCGGTGTTACAGGCAAGTACGGTGACATTGACGGCGTGTGAATAGATCCGGTCACCGCACACGTGATAATAACTTTCTTGTTCATATTAATACCCTGATTTAACTTGGCCGACACCAAGTCGAGGTCATAATTAGATTTGTAGTGTGCTACCCAATAGCTGATCAGGCTTGGCGTGATGAAGGATCGCTATGAACGATTCCTGCTCCGACCGCAAAGGTTGTTTCGCCTGAATAAAAATCAACCTGGAAATCTGTCCGTTCATCGCAGGCTTGGGCAGCTGCAGCTGCCGCGATCCAAAGTCGTACTTCTGATCCGCCATAACCAGCGGCATCCAGGACTTCGGTGTCTGTCCAGCTGTCAAATTGTGTGAGGTCGCCGCTCGCAAGTGTGGACAAAAACTTTTTGTCCCATTCTTCGTTTATCCACGGTGCAGTAAAAGTCCCATCTACTAAGTTTTTACTTAACTTGTCCATTCCAATGACAACATCATTGCGCCATTTTTCGCGAGTAATTGGCCCCTTTTCCCCACCATGTACAAGGTAGTCTCGTACATCCAGGTTTGGAGCAGTGTGGTACTGTGGAAACACAAAGTCAGTCTGATGAGATAGACCGCCAGTACCCAGAAACGCTATGCGCTTATTCAGCGAGCGCGCGAAGCGACCAATTTCTTCGCCCAGTAAACGGCAGCGCCGCAAGGTAGGTCGAGGATCTGCGATAGTATTGATATGAATAGGAAGAACTGGACGGGCGTTGAGCTCGCCCATGAAATAGTGCAGTGGATTAGAGAATCCGTGATCGACCTCCATGGCGTATGAGGTCGTGATGTCAAATTCGCGCTCGTTAAGGTGTTCTGTCAACGCTGTAGCCACATCCATCGGGACGTCGAGCGGGCCAGGCCAGCCACCGCAATCGTCCAAGGCCTCTGCTGCATGTATCACCACGAACTGGGGCATAAGCTTCAGGTGGATACCATCCATATGGTTCCCACCGAAGATAATCACCAGCTCAGGATCGAACGCTTTGAATTCTTCTACGCGTTTTTCGTAGCTCAGCCAAAATTCGGCGTTTGCCTTCACCCCCAGAGACTCTTGGATCTTCGTAAGCGGCACATGAGGTACGCATGCGAGAAAGCCTTCGGAGGGTTTGTTTACAGATGCATTGTTGTTCTTAGACATGTGAGGATTTCCTGAGAATATTAAGTTCGCTGAGCAAATTTGGCCGCTGATGCACCGACGAAAATTGGCCTAATCAATCGGCTTTCAAACAGCCATTCTCCAGTTGCGGACAGCACCAGCACGTCATCCACATCAGCAATGGTCGAAGGCGTGTCGGAGGGCAGCGGTAAGGATCCGGAACCTGCGAAAACCATCACGACGGATCTCACAAGCATGCGTTCGCTGCTCACTACCTCTGGAGCGAAGCCGCTGGAAAAGTGCCGGGTTATCCGGCCTGATGATTGGTTTTCGCGGGTGCGTTCTGTGAAGAATTTCTCGATTTGATCTCGTCCGACCAAATCAAGCGCCCCCAGTTGGAGCCTTCCAGTAGGGGTAAACAAAAGCTGAACAGCTTTGTCTGCGCGTCCATCCGCGCATGCCCAGTAAGTTTGATTTAGGTGAAGCGAAGAGAGGTGTATCTCGGAAGAGATCATGTTGGCCTCTGAAGCGACTAGCGCAGAATGAGCCTCAGCCCTCTGCTTATTCTTGTAGTGACAGCACCCAAAGTGCATGCGTCGTTATGGGCTCAGATTGACTCATAGCAACGGGAGTTGCGCGCCTGTAAAGGACATTCGATTAGGAGCCCAGAGACGAGGGTATCGAGCATCCAGCTCTCCTGGCAAAAAGGAACGGAGGCTCAATCTGGGGTGGATTGCACCGAAGGACTCGGAGCAAAGAGGAGACGTTTGTGGAGGTCATCTGGAAATGATCGAAGCTCGAATTCGACGACGAACCTCAAGACTTGGTTCGCAGGCGAACACGAGCGAAAAAGGCTGCTTATGCAATCGAAACGCTGCAGGAGGGGACATTGACCCAGAGAGATCTTGTCCAATTGATCGGCGACGCCCAAGCCATAAGTTTCAGCCTCGAAGCTGAATGGTTCTGACACGCTACTTGGACGATGACGTCATGACCATTGACATCATTGGGTGGAAGACCCGGTCAGACCTTGGGCACGTGGATGCTTGAACGGTTTGTTTGTAGGATCGCCTCCCAGTAGAGCCGGGCGATGGTGATGATGAGCCTGAACCAGACTCCGCGCGTGAACAGAAACGATCCCCGTGCTTATCTAAAGAACGCTCTGCATCGACTGCCGATACTATGGGCAAGTGAGATTGCTCACGGGTGTCTAATAAATGGAAAGTACGGGCATCAGCCAGGGTTTCTCGGCGCAAAGTTTCCAACCTCACGACGATGAGACATTATTCTCGGAAGGTTTTCTTCGATCCAGTCAACCATTCCTTCAATGTGCTGCGCAGCCTCTTGACCCATTGGGGTCAGACTGTACTCCACATGAGGCGGTACTACGGGTAGTGATTTACGCTCGATAAGTCCATCAAACTCAAGCCCCTGGAGGGTCTGCGAAAGCATCTTCTCGCTCACTCCACCTATCTTGCGTCGTAGCCCGCTGAAGCGGTGCATCCCGCCCAACAGCATTACCAGAACCAGCACGCCCCAGCGGCTAGTCATGTGCTTGAGTACCTCACGGGACGGGCAATCAGCGCTCTGTACGTCGCCGCGTCGAACGGCGGCTGAGAACGGGTTAGAAACTTCAGTGGCTGTGCTCATGACACTTACCTTTTAGTGCGTACTTACGAAAAGTTAGCTGCACGGCTAGGGTGACTACTCTTCTATTTCCAATCAAGGTATTTGTCATGATCGCAATCACCGGAGCCTCGGGCCAATTAGGCCGTCTTGTTATTCGATACCTGCTTGAGCGCAGGCCAGCCGACCAAGTAATCGCCCTGGTCAGAGACCCAAGCAAGGCTCAAGACCTGGTCGAACTGGGTGTGACTCTACGCAAGGCTGACTACAACGAACCAGAGACCTTTACTGATGCGCTGAAAGGCGTCGATAAACTGCTTTTGATTTCCTCAAATGAAGCGGGAATCCGAACTATCCAACACCGCGCTGTGATAGATGCCGCCAAGGCCGCAGAGATCAATCTCATTGCCTATACCAGTGTTCTACACGCTGATATCTCTACCTTGGGCTTGGCTGCTGACCACCGCGACACTGAAGAGGCCTTGAGAGCATCTGGCGTACCGCACGTATTACTTCGCAATGGCTGGTACAGCGAAAACTACCTGGCAAGTGTACCTACGGCTGTGGAACATGGCGCCCTGCTGGGCAGCGCGGCCAACGGTCGAATCAGTTCTGCACCACGCGCCGACTACGCCCAAGCTACTGCGGTGGTTCTGACCACTGAGGGGCAGGCAGGCAAGGTTTACGAACTGGCAGGTAATAGAAGCTATACCTTATCCGACCTGGCTTCGATGATTAGCCAGAAGGCTGGTAAGCCTGTGATTTATCAGAACCTGCCACAGGCTGAGTTTGAAGCAGTTTTGATCAGCGCTGGCTTGCCAGCAGGCTTGGCGGCGTTGCTTGCCGACTCGGATGCAGCGGCAGCGCACGGAGCGCTATTCGATGAAAGCGGGATATTAGGCCGTTTGATCGAACGACCGACTACGTCAATTCTGGACTCCTTAACTGATTTAGTTCCTTAGGACTGCGGCGGTCAACTGCTTCCTCTCAACGAGTCTATCTGTCAGAGACCATCGCTTCGGGGGATGCTGTTGACCGAAGCCAACAAGCTCGTTCCGTCACCCACCTCATAGGGGGGTTACCATCCGCTTACACCAAACAATTAGAAAGGCAGTGCGCGAGGCCGCCCCGTCATGGCTGACGGAGCGATGAGCGGTACTGAGAGGGGGTAGTGTTAAAAGCTGATTTGAACAGCCGAGCAAAATGGCTTTGGTCGACGAAACCCACCGACCAAGCAATATCGCTGATGGATACGATGGCCTGTGACGGTGTTGCTAGCAATTGGGCTGCTTTGTTCAATCGTGTCTCAAGCAGCAAACCGCTGTAGCTCTCATTGAAAGTCGCCAGCACTCGGTGGAGGTGACGGGTGCTGATCCCGAGATGTCCCGCGATGGTAGCCGGGGTAAGGGTAGGGTTTGGATAGTATTCCAAGATGAAACTTTTGATGCGGGTAGCGAGTTCAGAATTGTGCTTTTCAGGCAATTTGACGTTTGCGACTAGGGCACACATTGCGCCGAATTGGTCAGCAAGCACGAAACGAGGCAGCGGCGCAGTCTCCAAACCTGCATCGGCAAATGCGGTCAATAATCCTTGTAATGGAAGCGACCATGGCACTCCTAGACCCAGCGGCTTGCCTACGAGACGATTAGGGTCTGGTACCCATTGCCTCAACCAATCCTCTGGCATATGTGCGGTTAGGCAAACGCTACCGTCTGGAAACTCCAAAGAGTAAGGTTTTTGATCTGAAAGAAGGACGAATGCACCGGAAGGAATCTCTGAAATCTCGTCACAATGAGAGACTTGGATTCGACCTTTTCTCGCATAAAGCAGCTCAAAAAAGGGCCGCTGATCCCGCTTTGCCATTTCTATTGAGCGAGAGGTTTTCTGTGCGTCGCACTCTAAAAAGTTGAGGTCTATCGGCCCCAAGCCATAACGCGTCCAGGAGGCTCGAAATGAGTCCTGCAATCTGCTTTCCACGGACATCTCAGCAATCTCTGCCGAAACAACTGCTTTGAAAGCATTCAGAGGCGCCAAGTCTCGCGCATCGGATGTAGACCACCGTCTATCTCGAGCTTCACTTGGGTTGATGACCACGACTGGCCTCCCTCGCGGCATATGCTGCGAAATCGCTCGCAGAGAGCGTTTGTCTTAGCATTTCAGGAGCCTCTGTTTTTATTTTAGATCTAACCTGATTAGGACACGCATCAGACCTAGTGGCACCGGAGAGTGATTCGGACAAGGACGTAACGCAGAAATGCTCCGCTACCGGGATGACGCCAATTCACTCTATCTCAGGACTACACGACGGACAACATCTGGCGTTTTTAAGATGGACATGTCCCTGAAATCCTATTCCAAGGTCGCCTTGGTGCGCGCGTCAGCTTGCGCAATCTGGCAGTCTGGCCACAGATCAGCAGCGCTTGGTGCCTCATCTGGATCGACAAAAGACCCTCGTCACTCAGGGTCTTTATTTGACCTGATTGCAGCCTTGATCTACACGCCTCTATCAATAAAAATAAAGAGAATAAGTCGTGAACAAAATCCTCGTCCTCGCAGGTGTAGTCCTTTCGTCTCAAATCCCAAATATTTGCTTCGCAGCTAACGGAACGCAGCTTACCGGTTACGGGGCCAAAGCAGCGGGCATGGCGGGAGCTAGCGTCGCATTCCCTCAGGATGCCATCGCTGCGGCTAACAACCCTGCTGGCATGGCAGAAGTGGGTAGCCGAATTGATGGCGACTTCCAAATTCTGTACGTCGACACGGAAACCGAGTTTCTGAACAGCGAGAACAAGCATAGCGGCAAGCGTTATGCGCCGATTCCAGAATTCGGGGTGAACTTTCAGGTTAATGACAGGCTTTCATTGGGTTTCTCCACGGCGGCCAGCGGAGTACTGTTTCGCTATGATGACGCGCTTATTCCTAATCCAAACGTTGATCGGGCCAAAGGAGCATTTATCCAAGCGATAGGACTTCCGACCATCGCTTATAAGGTTACCGACCAGCTTTCCCTAGGGTTTTCTCTTGCATTGGCCGCCCAACGACTTGAGATACAAGGAATTCCTTTGCCAGATGGGAGTGCAAGTAATCCAGCGCATGGCGCTGAGTATTCCTATGGGGCAGGTTGGCGTGCAGGTGCTCTTTGGAAAGCCAATCCATGGCTTTCCGTAGGTGCGATGTACGCAAGCAAGATAAAAATGAGCAGCTATAACGGGTATGAGGATGATCTACTCTCTACCGTGGATGGTTCGATTGATATACCAGAGCAATATGCATTGGGTCTGGCAGTAAAACCAACTGATTCCTTGACTGTTGCACTGGACTGGCAACATATCTCTTGGCAGAACAGCGATGCTTACCATCAGCTATTCGGATGGCGCTCGCAGGACATTGTGAGGCTTGGAGCCGCTTATGAACTTTCACCGGAGTGGACAGTTCGAGCAGGCTACAGCACTACTCGTAAACAATTTCCTTCAGAATACACACTACAAAACACGTTATTAGTTGGTATAAATCCTAAGGCGGCAACATTTGGTGTAACTCGTAGCTTCAAAAACAACGGGGAGTTGACGCTTGGGTATGAATATGATTTAAGCACAAGTTCAAAAGGCAGCGGCCCAAGTGAGGGTACAAAAATACATACCAACATGGGCTTCGTGACAGTTGGGTACGGATGGAAGTTCTGAAACTAGCGTCCGAAAAGATTTACTTTAGAGTTTAAGGAATATTACATGTACTCTGGAATCACCATGAGTCTCTTTCGGCTGCCCGAAGGATTTATCGAATGGCGCCTGGATATGCCTGGCCCAGTTAATATACTTAATGAGCAAGCTATCCGCGAGTGGGGCGAGGTGTTGGATGTGCTCGAGCAAGCTGGGGAGACTAAAGGATTGGTCATCACCAGCGGAAAAAATAGTTTCATTGCTGGTGCGGACGTTAAAAGCTTTCCAACTATATTTTCCGGTAGCGAGAAAAACGTTGAGCAGTGGGCGGCCCGCTCTCAGACGCTATGCGACAGAATTGAGATGTTGCCTTTCCCCTCAGTAGTGGCTATAGATCGGTTTGCGCTAGGCGGAGGCTTGGAGCTTGCGCTCAGTGCAGATTACAGAGTTATTACGCATGGTTCGCGCCTAGGATTGCCGGAAGTAACGCTTGGCCTTTGTCCTGGATGGGGGGGATCGGTTCGTCTATCACGCCTAATAGGTCTAGACGCTGCCCTTACCTATATAGCCGGAGGTAAGAGCATCGATTCTAATGCTGCAATTTCTCTTTGTTTGGCTGACCTAGCAGTCAAGAGTGATGAGCTTCTAAATGAGTCCATGGCCCTGTTGAAGTCTAAAGCTCGGTCAAAATCTCTCTGGGAAGGTAGAAGGGAGGTGAAACGAACCCCCCTCCAAGCTTATTCGCTCAACACGCGCGTTGAATCAGAAAGTCAGGATGATGCCTTCCAGGCACCTGCGGAAATTCGTCGTCTAGTCTTTTCGAATGCTTCTGTAGCGTTTGACGAAGCCCTACGAGCTGAGCGAGAGCTTTTTGCAAGGCTTGCGAAACGTCATGAGGCTCGCAACCTTGTGGGTTTGTTCATTGCAGAGCAGGCGCTGAAGAAGCGATCTGCACGATATGTGGCCCAGTTCCCCAAAGTGGACGTGGGAGGTGTAGTCGGTGCAGGTGTTATGGGGGGCGGTATCGCTTTCCAGATGGCGACGCATGGCCTCAATGTCGTGCTGAAGGACATCTCGCAAACGGCCTTGGATCTAGGTATTGATACCATTGAGGGATACCTGTCCAAACAAACCAAGCGCGGTAAATTGACGGCGTTCGAGGCTGAAACTGCTTTTGCGAAAGTCACCTCCACGCTGGAAGACGCGCCAATCTCTCAATGCCAACTTGTAGTGGAAGCTGTGGCAGAGAGGGTTGATATAAAAAGTGCTGTCTTATCAACACTTGAAGGGCAACTCTCCGATGGCGCCATACTTTCATCTAACACCTCGACTATTTCCATAAACACGTTGGCCCGGCATCTTTCTCGGCCTCAAAATTTTTGTGGGATTCACTTTTTTAACCCCGTCCCAGCGATGGCACTGGTAGAAGTTGTGCGGGGTGAAAAGACATCCGACGACACGATCTCTCGCGCGGTAGCGTTTGCTGCTGCGATTGGAAAGGCGCCTATAGTCGTCAATGATGGAGCGGGGTTTTATGTAAACCGTATTTTGTTTCCTTATTTCAATGCGTTCAATCGCTTGTTGGATGCAGGTGTTGGCTTTTATCGAATAGATCGAGTTATGGAGCGCTTCGGTTGGCCTATGGGGCCGGCAGCGCTGGCTGATGTTATTGGCTTAGATATTTTGGTGCATGCTGACACCGTTCTGCAGGATGCCTTTCCTGATCGGATGCTTCATCACGCTCCAGTAATTGCGGAAGAGCTACTTGACGCTGGTGCTCGAGGCAAGAAAAGTGGCTCAGGATTCTACAACTACTCGGTTGATGTTCGCGACGTACATCAAAAAACCTCATCGGTTATTGCTGAGAATTATGCAAGTGGAACAATCACAGTAGAGGAAATTTCTGATCAAGAGATAGTGGATCGGCTGATGATCCCTATGTGTTTAGAAGCTGCCCGTTGCCTTGCTGATAACACGATTTCCAGTGCCGAGGATGCAGATCTTGCAGCTGTAATGGGGCTGGGCTTCCCGCGATTTCGGGGTGGGCCACTCAGTTATATCAAATCAGTCGGTACAGAAAACTTCATGAAGTCTGCTCTGTCATTAGAATATTTGGGGCCTCTTTATCAAATGAATTTATCTTTGAGTCTATTTGATAGGTAAGGATTGTAGTCTCAAAGCTAGCATTTAATTAGTTGAGTTGCTTATGGTCGTGCGCGAGAGTTTTTGAAGGCTAGGTATTGGTGGTGTTTTTAAGTGGGTTTTTTTGTTTGTGGTTTTCATAGGGGTAGTGCTGTGCTTAATCTACGTAAGCTTATCGAAAATATGAGGGTTCAGTATAAGCTGGCGTTAGGCTTCTCTATTGCCATAATTATTGGTCTTGGGGTAACCATTTCTGGTTTCGTAGGAACCTATAAGCTCTCTTCATTGATTCACGAGAACTGGGAGGTGGTAGGGCTAGAAAGAAAGCTCGTATTTCTAACCGTCAGGTTTCACCAACAGTTTCCCGAGGTGAGCGTCAATGCGACGGCAGTATTGCCCCTGGAGCAGGATCAGTCCAACCCGCCCAGACACACCGATATCGCCTC
Organism: Pseudomonas lini; assembly: GCF_964063345.1. Taxonomy (NCBI): domain Bacteria; kingdom Pseudomonadati; phylum Pseudomonadota; class Gammaproteobacteria; order Pseudomonadales; family Pseudomonadaceae; genus Pseudomonas; species Pseudomonas lini. The sequence goes on along the minus strand of NZ_OZ061318.1, from coordinate 1,447 downwards.
ATCAACCGGGAAAGCGCTGTCAACAGTAGGTTCTGAGCTCGGTGGCATTCAGGAGACTTTAGATACCTACAGGTCTGGCTCCGCCCCTGATCTAAATAGCCGCCTGACCGCTGCCGAGGCTTTAGCGAACTCTATAAAAAATGCCGGATTAATACTCGCTGGCGCAGCGGCGCAAATTTATGCGGATCAGAAGAGCACTGTTTATGGCATTTATTGGTTTCTGATCTCCGCATCCGTTCTGGCAATGATAGGTAGCGCCTTCGCCGTGATCGTGATCTCACGGCAACTTGTCCCTCCAATTAAATCTACAGCATTCATTGCGGAAAGCATCGCAGCAGGGGATTTACGGGAGGCTGCTCCTTCAGACCGCCGCGACGAGATCGGCCAGCTACAGCGCGCTACCCACTCCATGTGCTCGGGCCTTCGAGATTTGGTTGGTCGTATAGGTGAAAGCGCAACCCTATTGAGTAATGCCTCCGAAGAACTACTCGATGATGGCAGTGCGGCCCAGCTCAATATAGATCAACAACGAGCACAGGTTGAGCAGGTCGCTGCAGCGATTAATCAGCTGGTTTTCACCGTGCAAGAGATCGCCCGCAATACAGAGATCGCAGCAGTTTCAGCCGCGAACTCCGATGCGAAGGCGCGAAACGGGGAAGCCGTCGTTCGCGATACCGTAGCCCAGATTGAACATCTTGGGGAGGAAATGGAGGAGCTTGGCTCAGCAATGGAAAGGCTTCGCCTGGACGGAGCTAAGATCGGTCAGATCGTAGACGTCATCAACTCCATCGCAACACAGACCAACCTATTGGCGCTAAACGCGGCGATTGAAGCCGCACGAGCGGGAGAGCAAGGCAGGGGTTTCGCAGTGGTTGCAGATGAAGTCAGGGCTTTGGCGATGCGGACGCAGCAATCGACCACAGAAATTGAAGGTCTGGTGGATGCACTCCAGCAAGGTAGCTCTGCGGCTTCCTCATTGGTATTACGGGGGAACGACCGTACCCGTGAAATTGTAACGAAGGCCAAGGACGTCAGGACTCTCTTGGTAGAGTTCGGCCAGTCTGTTGCGGAAATCCAGGCCATGAATCAGCAAATCGCAGCGGCGGCGGAACAGCAGGGTGCTGCTGTAGGCGAAATAAACCAAAGTATCAAGCACGTCAGGTCATTGGCGGATGCGTCTGCGATAACGGCAGAGCGAAATACTAGATCGATTCGAAACTTGGCAGGATTAGGGTCAGAATTGACGGCGTCCGTGAGTCGCTTTCGGCTTTAACAAAATGCAGGTTCAACTGCTATTGCTCCAACATTAATTTGCGCCAGGCTATTGTTGGAGGCGCTGGCGGAACGAGCTTGGACTGCAATTCGACTTTTCCTGACGATGAAGAAGGGTAAGAACAGGGCACCTCTGACAATGGATCTCCACGCATAGCCACGCCGGGTATCTCGT